>CAYRAI010000008.1:0-60957 GCA_964422205.1 uncultured Synergistaceae bacterium
TTTCTTCGTTCACAGTATTGCCTACAACTGCGAAAACATTTTGTTCCATTACTTCCTTAAGATCCATATCTATCACTCCTTTTGCAGCATATATCAGTGCTTCCGGACAATAATACAACATGTGCATAAAAATTATCATGAATATATGCCGAATCTTTTTTCAGTCTTAATACAAATTATAAACGCAAAAAACATCATCGTTTTACATTGTCATCAGATTCACACTAAACAGGGGATATCCTCAAAACTCTCGGATATCCCCGCGATATCAGCATTGCATCTTTATCCTAAACTTTTTTGACCTGCGCGGAAGGGTTTTGCCTCCGCCGCATAGCAATACTTATTTTGACGTGCCCTGCTTTTTTCTCCTGACAACTACCGGTACAACAGCCGCCAATGCCAGTGCGGCAAATCCAGCCGAGCAGCCGCCTGAGCTTCCGCCGGGAGCTTCCTTGCTTTTGCTCTTTGTTTCTGCTATGGCAATCGAACCGCAGACTTCGCCGTTCGCTTTGCCGTCTAGGTCAAAACTGCCTCCGTCCTTTATGAATGCGCAGAGAGTGTAGGTGTCAGTCGGCACTATTGTACCTGTGAAAATTTTCCCGTCTTTTAGCAGCACAGCGTACTCGTCTTTATAGTCCGCCGAAGTGGCTGCGATCTTAAAGAGTTCGCCTTTCGAACCGGCAAGTATATTGACCACCTTGAGGGCATCCGGGCTTTTGGCGCGGAGCTTGTCGCCGGATATTTCAAAAGCGAAGGTAGCAATGTCGCCGCTTTTTGTGATATCAACTGAGCATATCGGTGCCGTGGCTATCCATGACACTTCCTCGTCATTGCTTGTGCCGGAGATGGCATCTTGGGCGGCTGCCTTGGCATATTCATCGGTCGGAACAAGCATTCCGCTATTATCTTCCGCTTTCATGTCGCCCGAACTGATACCTATACTTTCGGCTATTTTCCCTTTGTTGTCGCCTGACATAGGGGATACTGCGACAGACTCAACGTCGGTAATGGCCGTCAGTGCGGGATTGAGCGCCTTAAAGCCCCCGTCAGATACAGGGGAAGGCGTTGTACCCGTTACTTTTACAAACGTCATAAGGGGAGGAATGGAGTCTAATCCTATTTTAAGCACATTTACGGCAGCCGAGCCGAACTTCGTGGCGGTAAGAGACAAGCTTGTCATGACGGCGTAGTTTCCCCCAGCCGCGCCGGTTACCTTCGTGTTGCTATAAGTGTCCGGAGAAGCGGTCAAGCCTGCAGCAGGAAGTGTCTCACCATTCCATGCGCTGATTGCGTCGGCCCTCATTCCGGGCCATGAACGGAAGATGAGTGAGCTCTCACCCGCTGCCAGGCTGCGGCTCGCAGCAGGGTCAATCGTGTATGCCGTAACAACGTTTGCCGCTTTGTCGAAAGATGCTATATCAACGCTGGCCGGTTTATCGTCACTGCCTATGCCCTTCGCAGCAATCCCGTCCAGCCAGCCGCAGTTCTTAACCGCTCCTGCGTTATATCCGACAACGCCGCCTATGTATTTGTCTCCACTGATATTGCATGTTGCCGCGCAGTTTTCAACTGTAGAGAGGTAATTGCATCCGACGATACCGCCTGCGAAGCTGTCCTTGGCGTCGGTATTTTCTGCGGTAACATCGCCCGACGCGGCGCAGTTAGTAACCTTAGCAGATACACCATTATCAGATGCAACATTCCAGCCAACGATGCCGCCTGCGAAAATACCGTTTGCTCCTTTGGCAGTAACATCTGCTGTCGACGAGCAGTTCACCACCGTACCTCCCTCGTTATAGCCGACCACAGCACCGACCGGAGCCTCCACACGGTCATAGCCATCTTGTTTATTAGCTGTGGCAGTTACGCGCCCTATCGCAGCACAGTTCGTCACTTTTCCTTGTAGATTCTTTCCTACGACAATACCTACTTGACTTATGCCTTGGTATACTACACTCACATCTCCCGACACTATGAGGTTCTTGACCTCGGCACTTGTTGCTACTGATATACCGTCTGGATTTCCCAGCCTACCTATAAAACCTATTTCGCCGATCCCAACAGAGTTGCTATGGTCTTTAATATATAGCCCAGTCACAGAATAGCCCTGCCCGTCAAAAATCCCCTGAAAAGGCCTAAGATTCTTACCTATCGGCGTCCACTTGCTGCTTTCGCTTCCTTCAAGGTCAATATCCGCAGTGAGCTTCGCGTTGTAGCTCGCACATCCGACATTGACGCTGTCCCTAAACCATTCCAGCTCGGCCTTCGTCCCTATCATGTAATAGTCACCCGACTTCTCAGGCTCCGCTGCACACGCGCAAAGCGGTATTGCCAGAGTAAACACCATTATTATCAATAAAGCCTTCCAAAGTCTTGCTTTCATCCTGTATTCCTCCCCTTTGTCAGTGAATGAAATCCAACAGCGCAAAAGCCGATGCGCCCGCCGCGTCTTATATCCGCAACCACCTCCGGAAGTTTATGACTGCCGTAAAAAACGTATTGCCGCCACATCCGGCACGGAGTCACTATTGATAATTGTATTTATCTATGACGCCGCCGCGGATATGAAGAAAGTATTTTTCGGTTGCACTTCTCCTCTCCGCAAACCGGCGACGTAATTTTCTGCCGTAATAAACTTAGCAAAAAAAACGCACACGTAACCTAACCGAAAGGACAGACTTGCAAAAAAGCATCCTATCCGAAAGGATAGGATGCCCGAATGCGCACTACAAGCGCGTTTGTGAAGTGTCTTAATTATTTTAACAAAGTGCCTTTTTTATGAGAATTTTACAATTAGTTCCTCGTTTCATATTGTGCGACTTTTGATATCTAAGAATTATACTCTTATCCAATGCTGGTTATCTTACTTATTGCGCTTTCTCCTGACAACTATCGGAACTATAGCCAGCAGAGCTATAGCGGCAAATCCTGCCGAGCAGCCGCCTGAGCTTCCGCTGTCAGGTGATTTTGTTGATGTTTTGACTATCGCCGCAGGGTCTAAGATGCTTTCTACTGTCGGGTCAAGGTCGTATTCACCGTTGTCTTTGATGAACATTGTTACTTTGTAAACATCGGCTGTGAATGCTGCGGCCTTGTCTGCTATTTTGTTGTCGCCTGAGGTCTGGATTGTGAAGTAGCCGTCTTTGAGGAAATCTTCGGCTTTGTCGCTGTATTTGAAGCTTAGTGTTGAGGCCTTGCCCTTTATCTTCAGCAATTTGACTTCCTGCGGTGTCTTCGCCAGAAGGTCTGATGACTTTACGCTGAAGGAACATGCGACGATATCGGCGCTGGGATTCGTTTTAACAGCTGTGAATATAGGCAGCATGTAGGCATCTGAGTAATCTCCGCCCGCCGTAACGACTACGCTCTTCTTTAAGACGACCTGTCCGCTTGCGTCCGTGTCAAGGTCTGACGATTTGATATCCGTGCTTACAAGTTTTGTTTCAACTGCCGTTATGTCCATAGAGACAGCAGGAGCCACTGATTCTACGTCCTTTGATATTACGTTATTGACATCACCTTCAAAGACGGGCTTCACAGGCTCTGCAGGGGTTTCCTTCTCCGCGCCTGCCACGAGCTCCATGTTCTCCCAACGGGCGTTTGTTCCTACTATTGTGGGCTTGTGGCTGCCCTTCACAAGTGTCAATATTACTGTTCCGTTTGCGAACTCGCCTTCTGCCTTGACAGATTTGACATCACTGCTGAGAGCTTTGGTGAATGTTAGCCCGCTTGTGCCTTTGAATATTATGACGTCAAAATCTGCAATACCCGCACTGACACTGCCGCTTCCCGTGTTGTCAAATACAAGGCTCTTCGTTCCCTTGACATCGACTGTGCATGATGTGCGCTCCGTAGTTGACATATTGAGACCGCCGCCGATCAGCGAGCTTACCGTGCCTATCGCCTTGAGGCCGGCTGTGCCCTGTATTGTGATTACAGTGTCGCCGCTGATATCAGCGTGTGATCCATTACCGTTAAAACCAACCCTGCCGCCTCCATATACGGCGTTGATATTCTCAAGCGTTCCGCCTGCTATCGTAATGCCGGTACTGCCGCCAACACTGGCAGTACAATGATCTTCTGCTATGCCGCCGCCAAAAATGTTCCTTGGCTCATTTTGATTTCCGACAGTAACATTCCCTGAAATCTCTATTCTCGTATTACCTTCAACATTAGCATGACCGTAGTTATCTGCTCTCCCGCCGCCAGCTATTGCAAAATGTGGACCTCCCTTTACATTCCCTTGCGTTAATAGAATGGAAGTATTGCCTCTTACTGTTGATTCTGCATACATATCAACAAATCCATAGGAATGCCCGCCGCCGTAGATCAAGCCTGCCGCTGCATATGGATTTTGCATCGCAATATTTGTGTTGCCGACAACGGTATGTACCCCTTTAGCCGCTGCATATCCGCCGCCATACACCTCACACCAAGAATACGAACCCCCTTTATACCCATATGCAAAGAACAACTGAGTATCACCACTTACAGAAGCAGTCGATGGCTGCGCATTATCGGGGTTGTCTCCTAAACTTGCCTTGCCGCCGCCAAATACATTACTTATAGGTATAGCATTATCGACAGTCAGACGGGTTGACTGTACTGCGCCATTCAAGCTTCCGCCGTAAACAGTATCCATACTTGCCGCACCTATGGAAGTTATTGTTTTTTCACTCCCGCCTGCGAATTTCTCCTCGTTCTCCGCAAACACCGTTGTGCAGAAGAGCGCGAGCATGATAACCGCCGCCAGTGCCGCCCATTTCATTGTTGATTTGTTTTTCATTTTGTTACCTCCTTTTATATTTTGTTATGTTCATGCCGAGATAATTAAAAAGCCGTTTTACGCCGCGTTTGCCGTAAATCTCAGAAATATTATTACGGCCCTGTACACCACCTCCATAACATAACAGCTGCTGCCGCCAATGTCTCCGCAACAACCCTGCAGGCTTGCAGGAAACCGTTGTCCGCAGCAACCTTTGTGTACGATGCCGCCGCCGGCATCGGAGAGAGGGTGAGCAATAAGAATGTTATGAAAAATGAGAAGCCTTTTTTCATGCTTTGCCTCCTTCCGACAGACCTGCGCTATTCTGTGCTGATATGATGAAGATAGCAAAACAAAATGGGGATGCAACCTGCCCAAAGGGACGGTTTTGAATAAAAAACGCCCCTGTCCTTTTGGACAGGGGCTCTGAATGCGCTTTCTGACTGTGTTTGTGAGAGCAGTCTAGTTTTTTGTATTAAAATATTTTTTACAATAATTTGACAATAAGTTCAGTCCGTGAATTTACGCCGCATTTTTTATAGATATTATTGATGTGGAATTTTACCGTGCTTTCGCTGAGGTGTAGCTCTTCACCAATCTCTTTGTTTTTCTTTCCCGAAAGCAGAAGGGGCAGCAGCTCACGCTCTCTCTCCGTCAGTGTTGCCGTGAGGTCTTCGTATTCCGCCGTCATACCACAGGTCGGCATACGAAAGTATGTGAGGAGGAAAGAGTGTTCACCAAGCAATGCAAGCAGTCTGCCGTTGAGAATGGGAAGGATGGCTATTGTGACGCAGACCACGGCAAGGGCTGCAAGCGGTGTCGCGTGTTCTGATACTCCGAGCGAGGTCATAGCCGCTCCCAGAAGCCCTCCTGCGAGAACTCCCAGAACATTAGCCGCCAGGCAGAAGCCGAACACGCGAGCGGGATTTTTTGCAAAGTCAAGGATGGATGCCGCAAGGCTCCACCAAAAGAGGTCGAATATACCGCACGCCCCGAGCATGAGGGTATCTACCAGAAGGTAGCCTGCCGCGCCGCGCCCTATGAACATGAAGAGTGCAAAGGCGAGCACAATCATAGCCATTCCGAGATAGAGCGTCCATGAACGGCGGAATCCTCGGGGCGGGCGGCGCAGAATAGCAAGAGCCGCGATATAGGGCAAAGCCCAATACCAGCTTACAAGCCACCCAAGGTGAGCAAAGGCTGGGTTTAAGACCTGGTACATTAGTCCTGAATCTATTGTTATTATGAATACAAATAGGCAAAGAAGCATCAGAGGGCGAGTAAGGGGAGGACTGTCAGCACTCATCTGCCTCTCTGCTGTCGGCATCGGAAGAATTGATAATAATGCGGGAACAAGAGCGGCAGCTACAGATAGGGCAAGTCCCGTTTTGGCTGAAATGTGAACTGCCGCAACGTTGAAAGCAATCATGAGCAAATTTGAGAAGATAAGAGTGTCGGCACAGACAAATAACCTTTCGTCGGCAGGCACATTGTCCCTTATAGTAAACCCCCATGACGCAACGACAATACCTGCAATGAAAGCAGCCATTGTTATACATGGCAGCCATAGGGCGGAAGGAGCAAAGAAGAACGGCAGTGTGAGTATTGCCGAGAGCAGGCAGAGAAGAGGCTGAGCCCTCCGCGCTGCGGCAGAAGTGCGGATAAATAAGCAGCCGCCAGCAAGACCGAGAAAGTGAGCGCCCACAGAGGGAAATAACAATATGTTGACCTCATAAGCATAAAAATCGGCGATGCTGTATAGTACGTGACCTTCAAACAGAAAGGCCAACAAGTAAGCAAAGAACGACGAATACGCCGCAATCCTGCAATACCTCCAAGGTCTGCATTCTCCGCAGTCAGATGGCTGTGTACTGCAATTCATGGCGGTTTCATCTCCTTACCTCATCTATCTTTACCATTTTAACAGAAAAGACAAAAAATGTACAAAATGGTATATAAATGAATTTCGAGAGATCATATGCAAAATCTCTTTTTTATTGACTCGGCTCTGTGCATGTTTCCTATTTCTTTACACATGGACGCGGCTTCTTTGGCATATTCTTTTGAGCTTTTTATAAGTACCGTGTCAAATTCTTTGGGAAGCAGGTCTTTTTCTTTCATTTCCGCAAGGTGCGCCTTTGCCATTAAGTGAACTGAACGCCATGACCTCTTCTTTATTGAGCTTATGAGTTCACTTATTTCTATTGAGCGCAGAGCATCAAAATAGCGTCCCTCCCTTGCTTCTTCGATGCTTTTTAAGCTGTATAAGGCTGAGCCGCATATGCCTCCCCTGCACTTTTCAAAGAGTTCTGCTCCGATTTTTATGTGTCGCTGCATCAGTTCTCTATCTCCCATGTCAAAAGCAAGGTTTGCCATCTGTGCATGAAAGTGGCTGCAGCTCCAGAAAAATCCTCCTGATTCACACTCGTCTATGCACTGTTCAAATATTTCTTTAGCTGCGGCAAAATCTCCGCGCCAATGGTGATTTTCACCTATGTAGCATTTTGCGGCAAGGAGGCTTATGGTGTAGGGTCTGTTTACGAGAGCCAGATCTTTAAATATTTCGGCTGAACGAGCCAAGACAGCATTGGACTTGGCAAACTCTCCCTTTATCTGAAATGCTACTCCTATAAACCGCAGAGCCAGTCCCACAAATATTTCTCTCTTCTCCCTGTGAGCAAGAACAAGCATCTCTCGTGCGCAGCGCAGCAGAGCGTCACCGTTGTCCGTCTGAAGATATTCGTGCCCCATGTGCTGCAGGCAGTGAATGTATGTCTCATGAAAACCGTGCTCTTTCGCGATTTGCAGAGAGTTGTTTATAAACACCCGTCCTTCCCTGTATTCACCTATGCTTATCAGACACGCGCCTCTGAGTTCAAGGTAGGTTGCTTCCATTTGATAGACATCTCTGTCAGAGTCAAACCTGCGGTTTATCGTGTCCAGCAGGGAGCGCATCTCGTCCATCTTTTTTTCTGTGTCCGAGCTGCTGCTGAATGGGAGCTTGCACGACAGAAGAACTTCGTCTCCTACAAGGGGGAAGAGATCATGGTTTAATATTATCTCAAATATCATCTCACGCAGATGCTGCTGCATTACCTTTTGCGGAAGGTCGGCATTTGTGTAGTGGTAGCATATCATGGAGCTTAAAGCCGGGTTCCATGTGTGGGGAGAGTAGAATTTGCCGAGAGCCTCTGCGGCTTTCTTGTTGTACTCTCTCTTTTTGAAACCTGGGATTGTCTTGTAGACGCACTCTCTGACTTTCGAGTGCATGAAGTCTACAGAAATTCCTCCGTCAATATTCTCCGTTTCTTTTATAAGCTGCTTCTGCAGAAGTTCTTCCGCTATCGTGCCTACAAAGTCCTCATCTATGTTCATTATGTTTCTTATCGTCGAGACTTCCGCTCCGTTTGTGAAAACAGAGAGTATACGCATAAATTCTCTGTGGCTTTCAGGAATTTCGCCGAACCGAGCCAGTATGAGAGCGCCCAGTCCGCCCTTAATATGCTCCATCTCCGCATTCTCGCGCAGAGCTCGTATTAGCTCCACAACAAGGAGAGGAAGTCCTTCGCTCTCTTTAAATACATAGTCGTTCTCTCTCTGCTCCAACTGCTTAGTGTCGAGGAACTTTCGGCAGAACGACGATGTCTCAGCTTCGTCAAAAGGGCGCAGATGAATGTCTGTAAATCTCAGAGCGCCGGAATTCTCAAGTCGGCGCAGCATGGAGAGGGCATATTCCCTCTTTTCCGGTCTTGTCGTAATAAATACTATAGAAGGAGCTATATCCATAGTGAGATACGCTTCAAGCAGGTGCAGAGACTGTGGATCAAACCATTGGAGGTCTTCCGCTGTTATTACGGGCCTCTTTCCAGACGAGGTAAGGAGTATTAACTGAATTATTGACTGAGCTATTACATCTGGAGTTACTTCCGCCATCTTCATAAAGTCAGCGTTGTAGCTCAGACGAGTATTCGCCATGAAGTTAGGAAAGACTCCGCTGAGAACGGGAATGTGTCCTTCCGCTTCGGCAAGATTTTTCTCCGAACATACTGAGCCGAGTTTTGCGACGAGGCTGTTCCATGCCGAATAGGGATAGTCGTGCCCCGCTTCATAGGACATTGTGGAGAATACAGGTCCCGTCTCGGAAGAGATGACAGATATGAGTCTGTTGACAAAAGAGGTCTTGCCTATGCCAGGCTCTCCGTCTATGAGAAAAACTACATTCTTGGGGTCATTCTTAGCAATATTGCTTATTACTTTGCTCTGTTCGCATTCTCTGCCGAAAAAATATGACTCAGGAGTATCCGAACTCTTCTCCTGTCCGCTGTATGAGACAAGCATCTTGTTGAAGAGCTCTTCCGCTCTTTTCGACGGAGCAAGGTTAAGTTCCCTGCTTAATTTTGCCTTGTAGTCCAGGAACACGGAGCGCCCCTTTGTTATACTGCCGCATGAAAAATATATCTCCATAAGCTCAAGCACAGAGTCCTCGTCAAAAGGCTCTATTTTGAGCAGAAGCTTCATGGCGGATGTCAGAGACTCTCTGTCCTCCGCGTCATAGTAGAGCGATATTTTATTTTTTAGCAGTTCGGATATTATATTTTTAATCTCAGTTTGGGAAGAATCAAGCCATTCGCCAAACTCTTGGCAGTTTGGCAGTTCAAAATCTTTTAAAAACTCATATGAAACGGACAGATATCCCAGGTCTGCTCCATCAAGCTTATTCAAGTCACATTCAAAAGCTCCCAGCGAGACAGTGCGCCTGTCGGATTTTATGAAGCCTTTGGGCATGCGGCCGCGCAAAAAATAAAGGGCATTGCGGAGGTTATTATTGGCGGACTCTTCATCCTTATCTCCCCAGAGAAGGGATGCCAGTTTTTCTCTCGGGACACTTCCCTCTTTTGCAAGATAGTACAAAAGTGCCTCAGTCTTTTTCAGAGAAAAATCCTGTCTTATCCCGTTCACTTCTATTGAAGGAACTCCTAAAAGATTAATTCTGACTGACATTGCGCCCTCCAAAGAACATACTGATTTACACGTGCCTCTTTTCTATAATACACTATGAAGCACCAAAAGACAGGGCATAATTAACCTTTATCTGCAAAATTTTTGATAAGCCGCTCGGCGCGAGCAGCATATCCGCATTTCTCAAAGAGCGACGCGGCAGTCTCAGCCCACTCTTCGGGGGAAAGGGATATCAGCTCTCTGTCAGGATATACTGCGCGCTCGGAAGGTGTCATTTTGGATGTGACTATTGCCTTTGCCATACACTGTGCGGCAAGCCACTCTTTACGCGCCACAGATCTGAGGAATATCTCTCCTGCCGAGAGAGCCGCTATCGCAAGATCCATTCTTCCTTTATGAGCCTCGGAGACAGCTTTCAGGCTGTACAAGATAGAGCCGCATCTGCCACCCTGGCAGCTCTCAAAAAAGGAGGATGCCTTGTCTATGTAAAGAGCCATCATTCCGTAATCACCTATATCAAAGGCCAGGTTTGCCGCGTGAGTCAGAAAGTAGCTCCTTCCCCAGTAAAGCCCCATCTTTTCGGTTGTCTCAACGCAGTAAAGAAAGTATGACATTGCTTTGGAGTATTCTCCGCGCATGCGGTATATTTCGCCTATGTAGCAATTTGCTATAAGAGAGCCAAGAGTGTAGCTCCTGCCTGTCATTTTAAGATTCTCAAAAAGCTTTATCGTATGTACAAACATCTTTTCAGCCATATCCATCTCGCCAGACATCAAGAAGCTCATGCCGACAAAGCGCACAGATGTGGCGACATAGTGCATCATGTCCGCAGCTTTTGCCAGTTTTATAAGTTCCCTTGCCGCAAGGCGCAGTTTTTCAGGGTTTTCTGTCTGTATATACATGTAAGCCTTGTGTTTGAGGCAGTGAATGTGAGTCTCAGTAAAACCGTATGCTTCCGACAGTTTTATCGCTCTGTTTATGTAAATCTTACCTTTTTCATATTCGCCCCAGCTGACGTGGTAACCTCCGGCAAGCTCAAAACATGAAGCTTCAAGAGAGGCATACTCCTCCGCGCTCACGTCCCGCCTCGTGCTTATCTCTTCTAGTATCTCAACTGTGCGCTTTATCTTCGCCTCGCTATCCTCCCTGCTGCTGAACGGGGATGAGCAGGAGAGCAGAACTTTATCCGCTACAACAGGGAAAATATCGTGATTCAGAGTTATATCAAATATGAGCTCCTGAATATATTGGCGCAGCTCCCTCACTCTCTGTCCCGATTTTACGTAGTGGTGGCAGAGCATGGCATTAAGAGTAGGATTCCAGCTTCTGACAGAATAGGTTTTATTCAGCACATCAGCCGCTTTCGCATGAAGTTCCTCTCTTTTTGAAAGGGATATTGACTCATATATGCAGACTCTCACTTTATCATGTATAAAGTGCCAAGTCACTTTTCCAGATTCTGATTTTTCCATAACGAGGTTTTTGGATATAAGTTCTTCCGCCGCCGGCATTATTTCGGAAACTGTCCTGCAAAGTGCCTCAGCAACTTGCCCCGGTTCGGCACCGACTCCGAATACGGAAAGTGTTTTTAATATATCCTTTTGAAGTTCTGTCAGATCTCCTATTCTTGCCATTATCAAACCACCGAGGCCGTTTGTGCAATCCGAATATGGATTTTCGTTCAGAGCTCTGAGCATCTCAAACAGAAGCAGAGGAATACCTTCGCTTTCCCGGACAAAGTAATCCTCTCCCTTGTCTTTGAAAATATCACCGCTCAGAGAGCGGCTGCATATCTCTGTTATCTCGTCTCTTCTTAACGAAGTCAGTGCAAGAGGTTCTATTTTCCACCTCTGTACAGACTTGATGTTGCGCAGCATATTGAGAGTTATCTTTGACGATTCTGGACGAGCTGATATTATAAGAGTTATTTGAAGAGGCATCTCTTCCATGAAGGTTGTAAGAAGCTGCAAAGAATGTGTATCAAACCAGTGTATGTCCTCAAAAACTATTATAACTCTTCTGTGAAGAGAGAGCTTTGCTACAAGATTTGATATCATTTCTCCTATCAGAAACGGGTTTCTCTCCGCCATAAGGGCAATGTCAGCATTATAATTTGTCCTTCTGTTTTTCAAGAAAGCCGGAAACGCAGCGGATAAGATGGACAAAGCCTGTGCAAGACCCTCTCTGCTACAGGAGCGGAGCTTACATCAACGGAAGCCTGCGCGATGCCATAGACTACGCCGAAAAATATCTTTTGATACAGATGAATACAACAGATGACAACCCATGCGTCCTTATCGATGAAAGGCGCATGATATCAGTCTCCAATTTTGAAACAACATCTTTGGCGACAGCGTTTGAACTGCTATCGATAGTCCTCTGCCACGTATCAAGAATGTCATGCTACAGAATGATAAAACTTGCGAACCCCGAACTTACAAAGCTGGCAAGATTCTTAAGCCACGACGGAGGAGAGTCTCACTGCTTCGGCGCTTTCCAAAAGTCATTCACATACATGGACACGGAGATACGCCACCTTGCGAACCCATGCTCACCGGACTTCATGGCAGTGGCTGGAGCTATAGAAGACCATGCCAACAACACGCCTCTTGCCGTGCAGAAGCTGAGAAAAGCCGTCGATAACATGAAATACATATACGGCATGGAAATGATACACTCCTGCCAGGCTATCAGGCTCAGAAAGCGTAATTCAGACATTCCTCTCGGCAAAGGCACGTCAAAAGCTTTTGAGAAATTCTGCAAAATTGTCCCCCTCTACGAAAACGACAGACCCATATCACCTGATATCCAGAAAGCGTATGAGTTCGTTAAAAGCGGGGCCTTGCTTGAAATAACAAGGTAGATAAAACTAAGCCGTTATCTGATAGATGAGAAAAAATCGGCGGTTTTGCAAATGTCCGACATTTGCAAAACCGCCGATTGACACCTAGGCTGGAAACTTCTTCTCGCTTGAGGCAAACACATAAACAAAATTTAAGTAAGGCTACATCTTCCGATTAAAATATATTACTTTCCTCACAGCCACAGGGAGAGCGGCAAAGAGCAATATCAACCCAAAGCCCGCATTGCAGCCGCCCGAACCTGATGATGAATGTTCCGGAGCTATTCTGCCCGCCGCTTCACCTATCACGACAGTTCCTTCCGTGAAGTAGTCACCGACTGGCTCTATAGTAAAGGTTAGCTTTTTGGTCTCGGAGTTATATGCAGCATCAAACATGTCATATTTTGCGCTTCCGTGCTTCTTTATAAAGGCCATAAGCCTTCCGTTGGAAGATAGCTCCGCAGTAAAGTTCTCTATTGTAAATGTAACAGGAGCCATATCAGAGATTAGAGAGTGGTCCAGCGATACAGTTATGGCCGTACAGGAACGAACGACGGAATTGCTGTCTATCCCGTTTATGACGGTACTGTAATCGCTGAGTCCGCTAAGGTCGCTGACTTCGTCGTTAAGCTTTATGTTTACAGCACTTACTGCTCCGGCATCCGATTTTACGGACACATCATCGGAAGAGAATGTGAAGCTCGGCTTTTTAAGCACGTCAAAGGCACAGATGTTTCCGCCCAGAGAGTTCGAGTCATAAGGAGTAAGCCATTTATTTCCGTCATACCTATAAACAGAGCCGTTGTACTGGTTTGACCCTTCGGCGCCCGTTGTGTAGAGGCACCCTGTGTCTTTGTCGTAAGCCATTCCGAAAACGATAAACGCAGACGTCCAAGAGAAATTCTTGACTATCGTGCCGACGTTGCCGTCTTTCAGCTTATCAAGCGTTGTCTTAAATATGAGACAGCCGTTGCCCCCGCCGCCGTAGTTCCAGCCGCCTGTCTGAATATAGACATCTTTGCTAGGTGTGATGCATATTGAGCGAAAATCATATATCCATTTTTTTATTTCTGGAAATCTATTGTATAGGTCAGTATTCTTGACCAAAACTTTTGCCGTCATAGTATCAAGATTTACCGCCTCCACCATAGATTCGTCGTTTGGAGTCCCGTCATAATGCTGATACCCGCCTATTGCGGCAATGTACAAAGTATCGCCGTAAAGAGTACAGGCTCCCTTGACGCTCCCTCCGTCGACATTTCGGCTGTTTAAATCCATGCTTGTGACAATATTGAGATCCTTATCAAATTTTATAAGCCTGTTCGGTCCGTACCCGACACTTGGACTCCAAGGATTTGTGGAATATGTGAATACACCGTAAACATGGTCTTTGTACGTAACAAGCCCCTCTCCGTGCCAATAGTTCCCCAGCCCTGCAAAGTACTTATCTCTCACATACTTATTGTCCTTCATGTCAAAACGAGCGACCTGAGATTTATCGTAGCCTATACCGTAGAGGTAATTTCCCGAGGCAGCCATGGAACGAATATTGCAGATTGGGTTTTCTTTGCTTCCAAGCTCCGCAAGAGGGGCCTTCCACGAAGTGTCGTATGGGTTGTATATCCATATAACATCCTCGCCTCCCGTATACTGACTGACGGCGGCTCTTGAAGCTCCCCCTGCCGTTTTATAGGAGAATACATTAGACCCCATGGTGCCTCCGAGGTTTGTCACAAGATCTTTTGCCGGCGCTTTGAAACCTTCGATTAGGCCTATTCTGTCATTGTTGTACCCATTGCTTGCTGCTGAATACAGGATATCTGCATAAGCTCCTGTATGAACGAAAAGAGATAAAATTATCGAAATTAAAAACATTGAACTTTTTTTGGATATTATCATTTTACTGCTCCTTTTGTAATTTATTTTCTTTTAACAAAGCTTAAAATGACCATATAAGAGTCGCATAGAGAGTTCTGCCCTGAAGCGGGTACCACATCGTCCTGGCAGGACCGTTGTAGACGGCATACATCTGTGTATCAGGGGATTTGTCGAAAATATCATCAACTCCCAAGATTAATTTGGCATCTTTGGCAAACTGGTATTTGACTCCGAGGCCGACAGTACAGAGATCGTCCATTTTTATTGTCCCGACCGTATCGTAATAGTTGCTCCCTATGCAGTGCAGTTCTGCGAACACAGAAGATTTATCTTCCGCTCCGAATTTTCTGCTCATGCGGAAGAGTCCTTCCCACTTAGGTCTGTTGGGCAGGGGACTATCGTCTCGGAAGTCATATGTTGTATTTTTTGCGTCCATCCATGTTGCCGAAAGGTCAAAACGCCATTTGTCAAATTCGGCTGAGGACTCAAGCTCGATTCCGTTAATATCTGCTTTCCCTATGTTAAAGTACTTTCCGTACCTGGGGCTTATCATTACAAACTCAATGAGATTGTTTGAGCGGCGGCCGAAGTATGTCACAGTCGCGGTGACATCGGCGCTTTTGACTGTTCCCTTCCATGTGACTCCTATGTCCCACTGTGTTCCGTCTTCCCATTTCAAAGCAGGATTCGGGCGGACAAATGCGCCGTCTCCGTACAGCTCGTAGAGATTAGGCGCTCTGTTGTAGGTGCCTCCCGTTATCTTTGCACTCCAGCCGTTTCCAAAATCCTTTGCCGCGGCAAGGGCGGCAGAAAATTTACCGTCTCCATCCCACCAGTTGCCCCTTACTATCGGAGTTATTGTCAAAGTTCCCGTCTTATCAAGGTTAATTGTGTCCTGAAGCTGGATGTTGTACGCTTCGCGCGAAAAATCTGTGATGCCTCCAAAAGAGGTCACTATGTCTCCGCGGGCGTTCAGCTTTTCATTTGCATAGTCTCCGAGAAATTCTATAAGGTGGTTTTCTCCCGCCGAGTAGGAGCCGTCAAAGGCAAAACCGAACCTGTCAGTGCGGTATTCATTGTGCTGCTCCGCCCAGCCTCCGAGGACATCATTCGGGTCATCATATTTCTTATTCTGGTGCAGGTAGTCGGCTTTTATCCCCAATTCAAATTTGTCGCTTTTCCATCTTTTTGAGGCTGAGAAATCGAACTGATCTGTGTCAAGATTCGCGCCTTTCAGACTTGAGGGCTTATCTGCTCCGGGAGCAGCATAAGGAAGTTCCCTGTCATTGCGTTTCCATCCGCCGCGCAGACTCCACTCATCGTTGTTCCATTTCAGAAGCACGTCTGTATTTCTGTAGGAATTGTTTTGACGGTATGTCTCGTAGTCATCTGCCGGAGTATATGGGGTATTGTTGTCATTTTTATATTTAAAGTCCCCGTCAGTTCTCTCATAGTTGACTCCAAGCAAGAAATTTCCGCTTCCGAGCGGCATGTTTGAAGATAAGTTTGTCTTAAATTTTCCGAAGGAACCTGTCCCGAAAGATATAGAACTTCCAGCCTCCGCAGGTTTTTTTGTAATAATATTTATGACGCCGCCCATTGACGCTCCGGCAAATCTTGCAGGGACATATCCCCGGTATACTTCGATGCGGTCTACGTTATCAACGGGTATTGCAGACAAGTCAACGGCCGCTTCGCTGCCGAGATTCATCAGAGTTCCGTCGACAAAAACCGAAACCTCTGCCGCAGTGCTGCCGCGGACAGATGCCACTGTATAAGCTCCGCGTCCCTTTGCTTCGACGACATGAAGCCCCGGGACTCTTTTCAAAAGTTCGGGAAGATTTTTTTGTTCTCCCTGCATTTTGTCGGGTCTGACAACCGAGACAGTTCCGGGAGACAGGATGGAGACATCATCTTCTTCCGAGTACCCTATAACTGTCTCTTTCGGAAGAGGAGTGATTTCGCTGGCGAAACACCTTGGCACTGCGATAAGCAGAGCCAGCAAACACAAAACAAGCTTTCTCATTTGAACACAACTCCTACAGTAAAATTTTTATAGGCTGAGTATCAACGGGGAAAGCTTAAAAAACACAGCCCATGCAAAATTTATGCATGGGCTGTACGGATTATGAACTCGAAGTTTTGTATATTACACAAAACTCTGCCGCATCTCGCCCTCGCGATATCAACAACTCAGAGTTTCGGCAGGTATCCTGACTCCCGTTCATCCTACTTCCGCGTCTTCCCATCTTGCGACAGTGACATAAGGCGGTTTCGTCTCGGTTACAGTAGCGGGGCTGCTCCGGATTCTCACCGGATTCCCTTCCAAATCTCTGTAAAGCGTATTTAATTATTTTGCGATTCTACACCGTAATGCAGAAAAAAGCTACCCCTATAAAATTGGTACGTCTCTTTTACACACTCTCTTCCAATATTTGCAGCAAGATTCGGAGCTTTTACTTTAGCTTAAACGCGAAGGGAATTCTGGCGCGGATTTTGTTTTCGCTGTCGAAGTTCCATTGGGATGCGGCTTTTTGGGCGGCTGCGTCTAAGCGGCTGTAACCGCATGACTGTTCTATCTCTGTTTTTGTCACAATGTTGTTTTCTATTGTCACTATTATTGTGACAGTACCTTCCTCCCTGCGTTTTCTGGAAAAAGAGGGATAGTCCGGTATTACTTTTTTTGTCACTTTGAGCGTATAGGCGTCAACTATTGCTCCCGAGTTTCCGCCCCCGACGCCCCCTTCTGATGTGCCTCCCGAAGCTGTTCCCAAAGCTGTTCCGCTTTCCGAGCCTGATGACTCGCCTCGGGAGCTTTCCCCTGATTCGGCTGTGCCATACCGCTCGGCATCAGCTTTTTGGAAGGCTTGACTACCTGCATGTTTTGTCATTTCCTTTTCGGGCTGTGATTTTTGCAGGCTGGGCTTGCGAAGCTCTGAGGACTTGCCGGACACTTCGGATTTTGTTTTGGCAAGTGTCCCTGCGGCTTGAGAAGGCACTTGTTCGGCCTTCCGCCCGCCTGCTTTCGCTTCGTATTTGCTCTCTATAAATCTTACCTGCATTATTTTGTCTGGCAGGTTCTGCTGATGGGCTATTGGCAGGAAGATTATAAAGAGAGCGTGAATAAGCAGGCTAATGAGAAGTGCCGAAGCAAATAGGCTTCTTGGAGTGTCGTAAGCGAATCTCATTATTTTTCGCCCTGAGTCAGCAGACCGGCCGATTCTATTCCGGCGGCGCGCAATATCGCAAGGACTTCCGCAACATCTCCGTAAGAGGCCTTTTCATCGCCTGCGACGGCCACTTCCCGCGTCTTTGATGCAAACGCCAGAGAAGAAAGCTCTGCTTTTGAGACTTTTCTCCCGCTCCAATAAATCAAACCGTCTCTGTCAACTGTCACTGTTACTGCTTTATCAGCTTCAGCGCTCTTTCCGTTGGCATTCGGCAAAGTTACGTCGAGCTTGCCCTGAACAAAAGATGCCGTCAGTACAAAGAATATTATGAGCATAAAAAGCACATCGATAAGTGGTGTTATATCAAGGCTTACAGAACCGCGCGGTCTGGTTTTTCTCATTTTGCGTCACTGCCGCTTGTAAAATGTTCTCTTATGAGGTAGTCCGCGCCTCTGTTAAGAGTCTCCTCCTCGTTGTCTATGGCGGAGATTAAGAGACCGTGGGCAAAAACTGTGGGTATTGCAACGGCAAGACCTGCCACAGTGGTAAAGAGAGCTTTCCATATACCTCCCGTGACTGTGGCGGAATTTATCTGCCCACCGATGTGAAGGGATTGGAACATTTCTACCATGCCCAGCACAGTGCCCAAGAGTCCCAGCAAGGGGGCCGTCTTTCCTATTATCTCAAGTATGAAAAGATTCTTTTCCCATCTGAATATTTCCCTGCGTACCTGCTGCTCCACGAGCATTTTCATAGACTCTCTGTCAACAGCCCAGTGGGCGAAAGATGCAAAAAATAGCCTATGCATAGAGCTTCCCGAAGAAGAAACCAGCTCTTTCGCACAGGCAATATCTCGCTCTGAGAGAGCTTTGCCGAAAGACATCTCAAGAGCTTCGGCATCTGTTGACGCTCTTTTGAAAAAGATAACTCTTTCAATCACAATAGCCAGGGCTATTACCGAAAGCCCGGCTATTACCCACATTATTGCACCGCCAAGTTTCATATATTCCAACATTGCGCACACTCCTATCTTTTTCCCTTTATAAGCAGTGAAAGAAAGAACACTGAACCGATACATGAGGTGAGAACTCCGACAGGCAGTTCTGCGGGAGCTAATATAATTCTTGCTGCCGTATCGCAAAGCACGAGAAATCCGCCTCCGAAAAAAGCAGACGCCACTGCAAGACGCCTGTGTCCTCCTCCGGAAATCTTTCTGCAAATATGCGGAACCATCAGGCCTATGAAACCGATAGGGCCGCATATCGCAACGCTCAGCCCTATCGCCGCCGATACGGAGAAGAAGAGAATTTTTCGCAGACGAGCGACGGAGACGCCTCTGCCTAAAGCGATATCTTCTCCGCAGATCAGCAGGTCAAGTTCCGGCCCTGCGGTGAAAGCCACGACAAAAACCAGCACAAAGGCAGGCAGCGAAGCTATCACAGGATAGAAGCCCACAATTTGTATTCCACCCATTGACCATCTCATCATCCTAAAAGTATCAACATATCCGCTGCTGTACTGTATTATCATATTAAGACTTCCAAAGAGAAAACTCATGGCGACTCCCGCCAGCAGCAAAGAGCTTTCAGATAATGTCTCCCTTTTTATCCTTCCTGCGGCGTAAATAGCCAATGTCGCTGCCATAGCTCCGGCAAAGGCTGACAAAGAGAGCCCGGACATCACTCCGAAAAGAGAAAAGACAACTCCCAGCTTTATATATAGGACCGCGCCGAAAGCCGCACCGGCAGAGACTCCCAGCATATCCGGAGAGGCCAGAGAGTTGCGGAACAAGGCCTGGAATATGAGCCCGCACAGAGCTAAAGTCGAGCCTGTAAGCCATGCAAGCAAAACTCTCGGTATGCGAAGTTCAAAGAGAACTTTTGATAAAGCACTCTCGCTTCCGCCGAATATCTCACAGAATGGGATATTCATCATTCCCAAAAATGGAGAAAGAGATATAACAGCGACAGAGAAGATAATAATAGGCATCATTCCCAAATTCTTCATCTGACAAGCCCTTTCGGAGCGGCATAGGGAACGGATTTGCCCTCTTGCAGGAATAACTCAAAACCGGTGTCAAAGATATCGTCCAGTACATTCTTATTGAGCAGGCCCATGCTCTCTCCCTGCCATACAACCCGCCCTTTTTTTAAAGCGGCGCACTTGTTTGCACCATGCAGAGCGAAATTTATATCATGAGTCACAAGCAGCACCGTGATATTCTCCTTTTGGTTAATTTTTTCGATAAGTGACAGAGTCTCGGCCTGATGTCTGTAGTCAAGAAAGCTGGCAGGTTCATCGAGAAATAGGATATCTGTAGACTGTGCAAGAGCGGCGGCAATAAGGGCCTTCTGCCTCTCCCCTCCCGAGAGTGTGTCCAGCCTCCTGTCGGCAATATCTTCTACAGATGCTGTCTCTATCGCCTTATCTACAGCTTCGGAATCGCCCTTTCCAGAGCCGGAAAAGCCGCTGTGCCATGGATAGCGCGACATTATTGCAAACTCCCTTACCGTAAAAGGCAAAGTCTCCGAGACAGACTGGTGTACCCACGCTATTCTCCTGGCTGCCGCTTTTTCCGACATCTCATATACATTCCGACCCTCAAGCTTTACAGAACCGGAAAATTTTTTGTTAAGCCCTCCAACGCATTTCAGCAGAGAACTTTTTCCCGCTCCGTTGGGACCTATTAGAGCAAAAAAGTCTCCTTTTGAAATTTCCAAAGAGACGGAGTCCAATATTTTTTTATCTCCGTAACAGAGAGATAGATTCTCAACAGATATAAAGCTCATATTTTCTACCTCTTGATTTCTGGGTGAATTGCTTCCGCAAAAGAGCGGAGCACTTCTCCGACTCTGGGGCCTGGCCTCAGATAAACAGTTCCGTTCATCACAGCAATGCGCCCTCTTTTGACGGCGTCTGCGCTTACACTGCGCATCCACTGGTTTTTCAGATATTTTGTGCTGAATATGGTCTCCAAATCAATCTTGTCTTTTGAGTGATAATAGGATTTATCCCCCACAAGATCTATGATGATGTTAGGATTCATTTTACTTATGCCGTCTGGCGATACTTGGGGATATGCTATGCGTCTTTCCTTCGATACATTGACACCTCCTGCAATATCTATAAGCTCATTGTAAAAATTATTCTGTCCTGCAATATAGATAGTGCTTATGACAGGCTCTGAAAGCTCGCGCGAGACACAAACCATGACACTTGGCCGAGCTTTGCCCTTTACCTTGGCGCGCAGGCTGCCTACTTCAGAAAGTATATTCTTGACCATCCTCTCAGCAATTGCTTCTGACCCGCAAATTCTTCCCAGCTCCGTGATGGATTTACAGATACCCTCAATACTTTCCTGCTTTAAAATCACATATGGTATTTTTAGACTCTTAAGCTGCGGGACAAGCTGGCTGTGCATATCCTGAAGCACAACTAAATCGGCTTTCATTAGGATAAGCATTTCATAATTAATCGAAGCAAAACCCCCTACTTTGGGCTTCTTCAAGGCTTCAGGGGGATAGTCGCAGAAATCTGTAACTGCAGCAATTCTCTCTTTCTGCCCAAGAGCGAACAGTATTTCTGTTCCGACAGGAGAAAAAGAAACTATACGCTGAGGCGCCGCGCAGGCAGGCGGCAAAGCCATAAAACAGATAAAAAAAATAGTCGTAACAAAATTTTTCATAAATATACCTCCGGCAGATACAAAAAAAGAGGACCTCGCAAGGAAGTCCTCAATAAAGCAGATCTTCGCCCCCGCGACACCTACAAAGACATCTCAAGGGTAATCTGACTTCCGCCTTGCTCCGGCGGTTACAGTAGCGGGGCTGTTCCGGTCTCGCACCGGATTCCCCCTTTAAGATGACATCGTTATAAAATTTACATCAGTGATTCTACACCATAAGACGAATAAATGCCATATCTGTAAATATCCCATTGTCCCTTCTCCGTTATGATATGGATACCACCTGCTTATGCCTTGTTTGACATTATTCCTGCCTAATGATATCTTCACGGTTGAATTATAATTTTAAGGAGTGTTTTTATAATGCACATGGCTGATGCTCTTATCTCCCCTGCCGTGGGGGGGACTATGTGGGCGGCAAGCGGATATCTCACCGCCGTCTGCGCAAAGAGAATTCACGAAAGAGGAAACAGTTCGGATACCGCCCTTATGGGGGTGCTCTCCGCTTTTGTCTTTGCTTCTCAGATGATTAATTTCGCCATACCCGGCACAGGTTCCAGCGGACATATAGGCGGAGGGCTTCTCCTTGCCGTTTTCCTGGGCCCAGAACAGGCGTTTATCTCAATGATTTCGATTCTTGCTGTACAGGCCCTTTTCTTTGCGGACGGAGGCCTTTTGGCTCTGGGATGCAACATCTTTAACATGGGATTCTTTCCATGTTTCATAGCATACCCTCTGATTTACAAAAAAATAACAAATATTCTGCCCGGTAAAAAAGGCGTTTTCTGGGGCTCTCTCGTCTCTGTCGCTGCAGGGCTTGAAATGGGAGCTTTCGCTGTCGTTACGGAAACGATAATGTCAGGAATAACGACACTTCCCTTTGATATGTTCGTGCTTTTTATGATGCCTATACACCTTGCTATAGGAATAGCAGAGGGTTTAGCAACAGCTCTTGTTGTAACATTTATCTACTCTAACGCTCCGGAGGCAATGCCGCACACAGGCGAAAATAAAATGGGCTCAAAGACAAAAAAGACGGCGGCTGTATTTATGGCAGCTGCTATTCTTATAGGCGGAATGTTCTCATGGTACGCTTCATCAAACCCAGACGGACTTGAATGGTCAATAGCACAGGTAACAGGCTCGACGGAACTTGAAACGCCGAAAAACGTCCTATACTCCATAGCAGCCGAAATACAGAGCAAAACTGCTTTTCTTCCCGACTACTCTATAGCCGGCCCTTCGCCTCATTCTGAGACAACTGGTACGTCCCTCTCCGGAGTTTTAGGCGCACTGCTCACACTGATAGCAGCCGCAGCCCTAGGGCTCTTTTTTAAGAACAAAAATTCAGTAAGATAGCCTAAACATTAAATCTAATAAAGAGAAGCAGTGTGCGAAAAGTCAGACGCACACTGCTTCTCTTTATTATTAAATATTTTATAATAAGCATTACAAATTAGAAAACTAGCTTGACACAGATTTTATTAAATGCTACACTCTCGCACACAGTTAGCTATGGCTAATTAGTCTATGCTAATTTTATAGGAGGGGAAGTCTGATGCCTTTAACTTTTATGACACCGGGTACAGAAGGAATGATTAAGAGGGTAAGCGGCCGTGACGATGTACGCCGCCTTCTCGAAAGCCTGGGGTTTGTCGCAGGCGGCAAAGTTACTATGATTTCGTCTATGGGCAGCAATATAATTATCGGTATAAGGGGCACAAGGGTGGCAATAGATAAATCCATGGCTCAGAGAATACATGTATAACTAAAGGAAAGAGGGGTTCGGACGTGAGGACACTTAATGATATTCCATGCGGAGAAAGCGCAAAGGTCGCGCGCATTCATGCCGTCGGCGCTTTGAAACGCAGAATTATGGATATGGGAATTACAAAAGGGACAGAAATAAAAGTACGCAAGGTGGCTCCGCTAGGCGACCCGGTGGAGATTAATGTAAGAGGCTATGAGCTTTCTCTCAGAAAGAACGACGCGGAAAACATAGAAGTTGATTAACGATACTGAGTCCTCGGGGCTCTTTTTTTACGGCACTATAGTTAGCTTATGCTAATTCAGGAGGGTTTATTTTGACTTTAAAAATAGCATTAATCGGAAATCCGAACTGCGGAAAGACTACTATGTACAATGCTTTAACCGGCAGTACACAGTATGTGGGAAACTGGCCCGGCGTTACCGTGGAGAAAAAGGAGGGTGTGATAAAGGACATGAAGAACGCCCTGCTTGTCGACCTTCCGGGTATATACTCTCTCTCGCCTTACACTCTTGAGGAGAGAATAACCAGAGATTACCTGACAGACGATAAGCCCGACGCCATTATTAATATTGTAGATTCCACAAACATAGAGCGCAGCCTCTACCTCACTACACAGCTAACGGAGCTTAACCTTCCGGTAGTGCTTGCTCTAAACATGACTGATGTTGTTGAAAAGGCCGGAGACATTATAGATGCGGAAAAGCTCTCGGCAGAGCTTGACTGTCCTGTCGTAAAGACATCCGCTGCGGAAGGCATGGGACTTAAGGAGCTTTTAAAGAAGACTGTGGATTTCGCCTCTGCATACGAAGCTAAGAAGAGTCCCGTAACATTCTGCGGCAGTGTGGAGAAAGCTCTGCTTAAAATCGAAGCAATAGCTTCTAAGGCGGCGTGCGGACACAGCCTTAGGTGGACTGCGGTAAATCTTTTCAGCCGCGATCCAGTCTTAAGGGAGCATCTTCCCCTCGACACAATGACTCTTTTTGAAATAGACAAGGTTATCTGCGAATGCGAAAAAGAGCTGGATGACGACTCTGAGAGCATTATAGCCAATGAGAGGTACGGCGCGATTGACAAGGTGGTTAAAAAATGCGTCGTGAGAAAAAATGCCGCCTCGCTCTCTTCTTCGGACAAGATAGACAGGATTGTTACAAACAGGCTTCTGGGGCTCCCCATTTTCTTCTTAATTATGTGGGCTGTATATTACATCTCAATTCAGACCTTGGGTGATTACACTATAGGCTGGACGGAAGTTCTTTTCGGAGAGATTATAGGCGGCAATGCCTCTGCCTGGATGGAAGCGAACAGCGTTGCACCTTGGCTTCAGTCTATGGTAACAGACGGAGTTATAGGAGGAGTCGGAGCTGTCATGGGATTTGTTCCGCAGCTTATGATTCTGTTTTTCTTTATATCTTTTCTTGAGGACTGCGGCTATATGGCAAGAGTCGCTTTTATTATGGACAGGATTTTCCGCCAGTTCGGGCTTTCGGGCAAATCTTTTATTCCGATGCTTGTTGGGACAGGATGTTCTGTACCTGGCATTATGGCATCACGCACCATTGAAAATGATATGGACAGAAAACTTACGATTATGCTCACTCCCTTTATTCCGTGCGGTGCCAAGCTTCCGGTTTTTGCCCTCTTTGCGGCGACTTTTTTCCCCACTCAGAGTTGGATAGGGCCATCTATGTACATATTGGGCATTTCGATGGTGATTATTTCCGGAATAATTCTAAAGAAAACTCAATTATTCATGGGAGAGCCTGCACCTTTTGTTATGGAGCTTCCCAGCTACAGAATGCCAAGGGGCAAGAGCGTACTGATACACATGTGGGAGCGTGCCAAGGCCTTTATTATCAAAGCGGGAACGATAATTTTTCTCGCCGCCGGGCTTATCTGGTTTCTTCAGGCTTTCAACTGGTCACTCAAGCTTGTGGATGCGGATAAGAGTATACTCGCATCTCTCGGCGGAATGATTGCTCCGATTTTCGCGCCGCTCGGCTTTGGTACATGGCAGTCGGCAATGGCGGTAATCACGGGGTTTCTTGCAAAAGAAGCGGTCGTTGCAACTTACGGCGTCCTTTTCGGGCTCGGTGAGATTTCGGAAGAAGACCCGCATCTTATCTCCCACATATCGCAGATGTTCACCCCCGTCAGCGCATATGCTTTTATGGTCTTCACACTCTTGGCATCCCCATGCTTCGCAGCACTCGGCGCAATAAAAAGCGAAATGGGTTCGTGGAAATGGACTTTATTCGCTATGGCATGGCAGACGGGAAGCGCATACATACTGGCTCTTCTCATCTACCAGATAGGAATCAGGATATTTTAGAAAGGTTGATGAAAGATGGGAACATTTATTACTGCAATGATAATTTTTACAGCTCTGGGCGCAGCTCTATATTTCGTTATAAAGAGCAAGGCGGACGGCAAAAGTTCCTGCGGATGCGGCGGAAGCTGCGGCGGCGGGTGTCCCGGATGCAAGAACAATGTAAAAAGAATCTCCCAATAAAGGGCATTGGTCAAATGGATAACTCACGGCAAGTAATTTTTGACAGGTACTCTTCAAGCGGAACAACAACGATAAAAGGCACACTGAAGGATAAAACCTTTGGTGTGGGGTCTATCCTAAGTTTTGTGTAAACCGGCCAAAGATGCAAAATGAGGCTGTTGAATTTTAGCCTCGTGCGGCTGAATTCAGATTGTCAGTAAGTCTTACGCTACTATTTTCTGCTTTTTTCTTTCGCTTCTTTTTCAAGTCCCTTTATAGTATCAAGGTATGCTTTTTCCACCGGAGCGATTATTTTTTCTTGATATTTTCGATATTCTGATTTAGCTTTTTCTACCGCCTGAGTATGACTTATTGAACCACTACTATGTAAAAGCTTTCTGTTACCGGAGGTAAGAACAGAGTCTAACTGATTCACATAATCATTCATATACATTGGCTTGTGTTCAATGGCATTGATTTCTGCCAAATCAAAGTAACCGGATACAAGGTTGTTCAGCACTCGCAGTTCGTTTTCTTCTAAGTAGTTCTTTGCTATACCGATATCCTTTAATGCAGGAAGCTCACCTGAAAACGATGTTAATCCCATGAAAGGCTTTTCTGCATCAGCTCTCTGATATATGACTTCCGCAGCAGTATGTCCATGTGCGGCAAAATGGAGTTTATTCTGCACTATTTTGAAAAATCGGACTGAATCTTCACAGTGAGGATTGTAATCCACACTGGTTGCATAAAGGTCAAGAACCTGTCTGTAAAGCACTTTTTCAGAGGAACGAATATCTCTGATACGGTCGAGCAATTCTTTCCAGTAACTGCCGCCGCCATTGCCTTTAAGACGTTCGTCATCCATTGCAAAACCTTTTTTCATATATTCTTTCAGAACACTTGTTGCCCAGATACGGAACTGCGTGCCGCGGACAGATTTCACACGGTAACCCACGGAAATGATAACGTCAAGATTGTAGTAATCAACATTATAATCTTTTCCATCAGCGGCAGTATAGGCAAATTTTGCCCACACTGAATCTTTCACAAGCTCGCTCTCTTTAAAAACATTACGAACGTGCTTTCCGATAACACTTCGGTCACGTTGAAACAATTCAGCCATCTGGTCAATGGACAGCCAAACAGTATCATTATCAAAGGTTGCTTCGACTTTTGTCATGCCGTCATATGTAGTGTAGATGACTATGGCAGTGTTTGGTTCGTTATTCAAAAAACGGCCTCCTTTGAGTTATATCGTTTTCTTCTTCGAAATTCGACCAAGAGATCCTGTAGTATCTGTGAGTTCCGGTATTGCTCATTCATTACATCCATGTTGCAGCCTTCAACGGCAGCTTTTGTATAGCTTGAATGTCATTTGCTGACGGGGAGATGTATTCCTCTTTCCGCTGCCGAGCCTATGCAGAAGAACAACGCGAATACCGCCAAATTCACAGCTATGATGCTTGCTCCGGCAGGTATGGAGAGTGCGTAGGAAAAGACCATGCCGATAAAGAAGCAAACCACAGAGACTGCGCCAGAGCATATCACAACGCTTTTAAAGCTGCGGCAGCACCTCATGGCTGAGAGCGCGGGAAAGACTATAAGGCTTGATATCAGCATTGTGCCCATTATTCTCATTCCGACAACGATTGTCACTGCTGTAAGTACAGCGATAAGGGTGTTGTAAAGGCTCACATTTACCCCTGAAGCTTTGGCAAAGCTCTCGTCAAAGGTCACTGCGAATACTTTGTTATAAAACAGTATAAACATTGTAAGCACTGATGCGGAGAGTGTGAGGCTCAAGTAGACATCTCCCTTATCCATGGCAAGAATGCTTCCGAACATGTAATTAAAAACATCAACATTAAGTCCGTTTGAAAGAGAGGCCGCTATTATTCCCGCAGCAAGAGCCGAGCTTGATATTACGGCAATGGCGGCATCTCCCTTTATTCTGCTCTTCTCGCTTATCTTAAGCAGCATCAGTGCTGCAAGAATCATCACCGGAACTGATACCGCAAGAGGCGCAGCTCCAATTACTATGGCTATGCAGAGAGAGCCGAAGCCTACGTGGCCAAGCCCGTCCCCTATCATGGAATATCTTTTAAGGACGAGGCTTACTCCGAGCAGAGCGGCGCAGAGAGATACAGAGGCTCCAACCACAATAGCTCTGACTATAAACTGGTATGAAAATATTTCAGCAATTATAGCAGTCATACTCCGCAAACTTCCTCCCTATCTCTGATTTGAGATACATTTCGGATGTTCCGAAAAAAAGTGCGCTTCGTCCCATGTGAAGTATTTTGCCGGCGTTCTCCGCTGCAAATCTAATATTATGAGAGACCATTATAGTCGTAAGAGATCTCTTTTTATTCAGAGAGAGGAGCACAGAAGCGAACTCCGAGCTTATTACAGGGTCAAGCCCAGCCGCAGGTTCGTCCAGGACAAGAAGTTTCTTTGCCGCGCATAAGGCACGCGCCAGCAGAACTCTCTGCTGCTGCCCTCCCGATAAATCTCTGTACGAATGTTTTCTTATATTTGCGACAGAAAGCTCGTCCATGCACTTGTCGGCAAGAAGTCTGGCTGATTTTGTGTAAAAAGGCACTATGCCCAAAGATGCCGCGCACCCGGAAAGCACAACTTCCTCTACGCTTGCGGGAAAATCCTTCTGCGACTGGCTCTGCTGAGGCAGATAGCCGATATCGCTGCGGGAAAGACCGCCCAAAAGAGATACGCTCCCGGCAGAGAGAGGCACAAGGCCAAGAATCGCCTTTATAAGAGTGCTTTTGCCCGAGCCATTTTCACCTACAACTGCAAGAAAGTCCCCTTCCTCTAAATCAAAAGAGACATTTGAAACGACATCATAGCCGTCATAAGAGACTACGGCATTGCTAAGCTTTAAAATTGTCATTTGAGCCCCTCTTTTAAGTTGGCAAGATTTTCTCTCATCATAATCAGATAGGTAGTGTTTCCGGTGAAATCTTCCTTGCTGAGGTTATGGCAGGAACGGAATGGCAGCATTTTAGCTCCTGTCTCCGAACTTATAAGCTTCGCCACCTTAGGCGCAGTCAGCTCCTCATAATATATTACCGGGATTTTCTTCTCCCTTATTTCATCTATAAGAAACGCCACCTTTTTGGCACTCGGGTCGGACTCCGCCGCACAGGAGTCATGGGCGGCATAGGCTGTAAGACCATACCTTTCCATAAAATAGTGAAAAGCGTTGCGCCCTCCAAGCACAACTTCGCGCCTGACACCGGATTTCACAGCTTTTTTAAAATCGGCGTCAAGAGAGGCAAGCTCCTTTTTGTAAGATTCTCCGTTCTTCCTGTAATCATAAGCATTTGCCGGGTCTGCTTCGCAGAGAGCCTGCACAATATTATCCGTCATTACAGCGGCATTGTTGGGGTCTGTCCATATATGAGGGTCAAGACCGTGCATGTGGTGAGAAGAGTTCTGTTCCTCATGGGAGTGAGCTTCGTCATGGTCATGATCTTCATCTTCTCCCGAGAGCTTAACGTTGCACGAGAGATCCGCAGCCTTAATATGTCCGTTCTCAGACGAGGCTATTATTCTCTCAGCCCAAGGCTCCATATACTTTCCCGTGTACAGAAAAACATCCGCCTTTTCTATCTTCATTATGTCGGACGGCGACGGCTCATAAGTATGGCTTTCGGCACCCGGCGGAAGGAGCAGAAGAACTTCGGCATGGTTTCCCGCTATCTGACGTGCAAAATCATACTGAGGAAAGAGTGTGGCTACGATTTTAATACCCTTGTGCTCGGAGAGTTCAGTGGTTTTTTCGCTTTTGCTCTCCTGATTCAAAAAAATATAACAGCATAAAAGAATCAGAACCGCTGCAGCTGCGGCTAGTAATTTCTTCATTTCGCACCGCTCCTTCTCTGCGCATCGCGGCAAAGGGCGCAAGTTCCGTAAAAGACAGTCTTAAACTTATTTATCTCAAAATCATGTTCTTCCTCTATATGCTCCGATATTTTATCGAGAAGAGAGCATTCTAGATGGAAAAGAGAGCCGCAGACATCACACTTAAGGTGGTAGTGATTTTTGCAGGATTCGCTGCTGCCGACATATTCATAACATGCACTGGAACCGTCAACAGGCGAATACTTTCTGAGAGTCCCCTCTTCCGCGAGCTTTTCAAAGTACCTGTATATAGTTGCCTTTCCTACTCGGAAGCCCTCTTTTTTCAGAGCGTCAAATACGTCGTCGGCGGTAAGATGCGCTCCCTTTGTTTTGGAAATATATTCACGAATGAGCTTTCTGGGCTCTGTCTCATAACTCTTTGTGTACATTAAATCAGCCCCAATATAGAATTGAGAATCAGAATCAAATTATAGATACAATGCCGAATTTTAGCAAGATAAAAAATATGACGGAGCTCTATGCTCCGTCATATTTTTTATTATTTTATATGCAGAACTTGTACTATTCCCAGTTCGTGATGTCTGCGTTCTTTCCCTCTCCGCCCTCTTGACCGTCCGGGCCGTAGGAGTATATATCAAAATCACCGTGCTGTCCCGGGCATTCATATACAAAGGGCCTGCCCCATGCGTCTTTGGGCATCTTCTTCATGTATCCGCCGCTCTTATAATTAAGAGGTTCGGGAGGCATTGTTGGAGCCTTCACAAGAGCTTCAAGCCCCTGATCTGTCGTGGGATAGAAACCGTTGTCAAGCTGAAAGAGCCCCAGAACCTGCTCAAGCTGTGCTATCTGTGTGGCTGTAGTTTTGCGTTTTGCATCATCGCTCTGACCTATGAGCTTAGGGCCGACAAGAGCAGAGAGCAGACCTATAATTACAACGACAACCATTATTTCGATGAGAGTAAAGCCGCTGTGCCTTCTTACAGCACCTTTTCCTTCTCTTCTCATAAAAACACCTCCAAGTATTCATATCTGGCTGACATTATAGTCTTTTTTAATCTTACTGTCCCATGCAAAAACTAGAATTAAGATTGCTTAGTTCTCCTCGCCGCGCTCCTTAAGAAGCTCCTCAAGAGATACATAGTCAATTTTGCCCGTTGAAAGAAGCGGGACTTCCTCCATAAATACAACTCGTTTCGGTATGGCTATTTCCGCAACTCCAAAATCCGAAAGCTTTTGGCGTACTTCGTCACGCTTCAGCTCCGGCCTTGTGGATATGAGGGCCAAAGTTTCTCCGCGCGGACCGCCGTGCAGCATAACAACAGCGTGCTTGTCATCGGGCCATACTTCGCAAAGGACTTCTTCTATGGACACGAGAGATATCATCTCTCCGCCTATCTTGGCAAAACGCTTTGCACGTCCAAGTATCGTGATATAGCCCTCTTCGTCCATATCGACAATATCCCCTGTATCATACCATCCGTCCTTGGGTGGCTCCAGAACACCGGGATTGGTTATGCGCAAGTATCCCAGCATTATATTATCGCCCTTTAGCCACAGTCTGCCGCCTCTGTGAACTCCGTCGACAGGCTCTATTCTGTGTTCTATACCCTCACAAAGCATGCCTACTGTGCCTGTCTTGTGGTGGGCAAAGTAGTTATTCGATACGACTGGGGCGGCTTCTGTCACTCCGTAGCCCTCTGTTATTCTAATGTTAAAGCGTTCAAACCATGTCTGCTGAGTGGAGGGTTTCAGCTTCTCTCCGCCCTGAACCAGCAGGCGCATTGTCGCAAAGTCGTAATTGTCGGAAGCGGCTTTGGCAAAGCCGTTAAGGAAGGTATCTGTAGCGAAAAGAAGCGTGATTCTCTCGTCATAGCATATTGTCGATATCGTCTTGTAGTGCAGCGGTGATGGATAAAGATAGACAAAGACACCTAAAGTTACCGGCATAAATACGCCGCAAAGGCCGAAGGAGTGGAATATCGGCATCGCATTTAAGATTCTGTCAGAACGGTAAAAATCCACTCTCGTGTACATCTGGGCGTGGTTGGTGTGCAGATTCTTGTAGCTGAGCATAACGCCCTTAGGCGCACCCTCCGAACCTGACGTGAATAAAACCACTGCGGGCTTGTCAGCTTCTCCAGGAATGACGGGATTGGATTTTACAAAGTGAGTTTTGATAGCGGCAGACATTTTTTTGCCGGTCGTTATAGATTTAGCCGCATCCTCAAGCCATATAATGCGCAGTCCGTCCTCTTCAACCGCTTTTGTAAGAAACTCAAGCTTGCCCAACTCTATAAATTTATGAGAAGTAATGACAGTCTTCACACATGCGGTACGGCAGCAGTTGACCAAAGATCTGCCTCCGAGAGAGAAATTGAGCATTGCCGGTATCTTGCCCATCTTCTGCACGGCATAGATAGCAACGACTCCGCCAAGTGAAGTGGGAAGCAGTATGCCGACATTATCTCCTTCTATGTTCTGATTTTTAAGAACTTCCTCTATAAGCAGTACTCTGGTTATAAAGCCGTTGTAAGTTACGGGCTTCTGCTGGTAGTCGCAGAAAAGGCGCGTTTTTCCGCCGTACTCGTTGCGCGCGTCGATAAGGACGTCCCAAAAAGGCTTATGCCTGCGCCTTGCATACATGGCGGCCTCGTTCATGATTCTCTCAAGAGCACGTCCTGCAGCCGCGTTTCTCTTTGAGCCTTTCAGTTCTTCTGGGATGTCCAGTGTCTTAACGGGAAAGACCGAAATTGTAACCTTTGAGAAAAAGCGAAGCCCTCTTTTATGCTGAATGCGCGAAAACGGTGTGCGCTGAGTGCCCTCTATGTGTATCGGAAGAATCTTCGCCTGAGTGTGGTCGGCTATCATTGCGACACCCTGAGAAACCTTCATTGCGTTGCCTATGGTTGTAGGCTGAAGTTCCGGAAATATGACACATCTGCCGCCGTTTTTTAACTGGCTTAAAAAATATTTTAGTGTAAGAGGCGCGTCAGAATCCAGAATATGCGTGTCAGCTAAAGAGAGAAACATCCCGGCAAAACGCTTTTTGGTAAGCCTCCGTTCAATAGCGAAGGGAACTTTCTCCGGAAGAAAAACCGCCAAAATCAGAGGATCTATAAAAGAGACGTAATTGGGAGCTATAAGAACTCCTTCACCGGCATTCTTCCAATTATCCCAACCCTTCACCTCCACTCGGAAAAAGAGTCTGAGAATAAACCTAACTATTAGTCTCCACAAATCCGAACCCTCCGCTTCTATACATATAAAAAATAGTGGAAACAAAAGTCCACTATGGTTGCTATTATAACATAATCTGCACTTATAAAAAAAGACTACAACGGATAACAAAAAAAGGCAAGGGAAAATTTTATCGAAGATCAATACATACTACTGAAAAGGCTGAGGAAGAGGGGTGAGTGCAGGGGCGTTGAGCGATGGTTCAGCAGTTGTCGAACGGTTGTCAGGGGCAGAGGCAGGCAGCATTGGCTTTGCACTTCGCGGACGTCGTTTGCTTTGCTTCACGGCAGTCGCTTTGCGGAAGTCGCTTCGCGTGAAACATGGTGAAATGCTCGCTTCGCATTGCGTGAAATGTTGTGAGATGCTAAATCTCGGTTTAGCTTTTTTCTCGTATCCCCGCAATGGGTCTGTGCGGGGTAAAGTGTCGTTGGTTTTGAATCTTTATGGGCTTAAAACCAAAGCCGCTTTACCCCGCACAGAAAATTTGCGGGGAGACGAGAAAGAGCAAAAACATAGACTAAATCTAGGTTTAGCTTTTTAATCGTCTCCCCGCAATGCCTCTGTGCGGGGTAAAGTGTCGTTGGTTTTGAATCTTTAGGAGCTTAAAACCAAAGCCGCTTTACCCCGCACAGAAAATTTGCGGGGAGACGAGAAGGGGCAAATACACTGCGTTAAATCTCCGTTTATCTCTTAATTGTCAGGCCCCAATCTTTCTATGCTGCAAGTGCAATTTGGCTTTTTCTCTATTTTCTCGTGAACAAAAGTGAACTAAACTCCTTATTGAAAATAAAAGACGTCTAAAAAGCACACAATTGTCTTCATGTTATGGTAAAATTCAGATATTGGGGCAGACCGCCACCGTTTTTTGGTGAAACAGTCTGAAAATATTTTATTTTTACCGGGAGGGATTTTGAGTGAAGATAATGCAGGTTAATTCAGAGAAGTGCGTGATGTGCAGAGAATGCGAATCCGCCTGCTCGAAAGCGTGGTTCAAGGAAGAATCGCCTGAACTTTCAAGGGTCAAAATTGTTGAGATGACAGGTTTTGCAAATATCAATATCTGCTCTCAGTGCGGCGCCTGTATAGGAGTTTGTCCTACTCAGGCTCTTGTGCGTGATGCAAACGGCGTGGTGCAAGTGCGCAAGGATAAGTGCACATCATGCCTTATGTGCGTCGGTTTCTGTCCGTCTGCAAGCATGTTCTTTAATGCCGATAAGCAGACAGAGCCTTTCAAGTGCATCGCATGCGGAATTTGCGCAAGGAAGTGCCCCACTGGCGCTCTTCAAATTCTGGAAGCGAAGTAAGGAGTGACTGCAATGGATATGAAGGAAATGAAGCTTCTCAGCGAATGGTCTTACGAGCCTAAGAAAATAGAACGCGGTTATTCAAGAGAGACTCTCTACGTCGGTCTCGGCAATAATGACGGCAATTATAAATTTGAAAAACGCCCTGTATCCGACGACATGGTCGAGAAGTTTACGGGCGGACGCGGTTTCGGACTGAAGCTGCTTTGGGACGCTGTAACTGAAAAGACAAAATGGGATGACCCAGAAAATGAAATAGTCATAGCCGGCGGCCCTTTCTGCGGAATCACTCAGTATCCCGGCGCAGGTAAGTGCTACTCTGTATTCCTCTCCCCTGCCACAAAGCAGACTTATAACAGCAATGCAGGCGGATATTTTGCTCCGTTCCTGAAGTTCTCGGGCTTTGATGCTCTTGAGATACAGGGCAAAGCCGACAGACCGGTTGTTGTCTTTATCGACGGAGATAATTACAAGGTTCAGGTTTTTGAATCCACTCTTGAGGATATCAATGCTTACTATGTATCCGAAGAGCTTCACGAATATTTTGCAAAGGATGAAAATGACAAGAATACTATTTCTGTCGTTTCATCGGGCGTAGGAGCAAAGACAAGCTACTGGGCAGGCATGAATTTCAGCTTCTTTGACGTGCGCCGCAAGGCAGTGCGCCTCAAGCAGGCTGGACGCGGCGGCGGCGGTACGGTTCTCTGCAATAAGAATGTTGTCGCTCTCGTAGTTAAGCGCACACACTTTACAGGCAACGAGAATAATGTCGCAGACCTTGCCACGATTCAGAAGGCCGGAGCCAGCATCCACAAGCGCATCCACGACAACGACGACAAGCAGTGCAAGATGCGTTCGGCAGGTACAGCCCACCTTACAGAGATTATGAACGACTATGTTCTTCTCCCGGTCAATAACTACAAGTTTGGCTGCCACCCCGATATCGACAAAATCAGCTCCGACAAGTATATCAAGCTCTTCTCTCAGGGAATGGCTGACGGCTGCTGGTACGGATGCTCACTCGCCTGCGCGAAGGCTGTTGACCATTTCAAGCTTAAGACAGGCCCCTGGAAGGACAAAGAAGTTATTGTAGACGGCCCCGAATATGAAACAGCGGCTGGACTTGCCTCAAACCTCGGCATATTTGATCCCCTCTGGACAATAGAGGCGAACTTCTACGCAGACCATTACGGTCTTGATACAATTTCCCTCGGCACAGGCATGGCTTTTGTCTGCGAATGCTATGAACTCGGACTTATCAATAAGGAAAATACCCACGGACTTGATCTGAATTTCGGACGCAAGGACGACATTATGGAGCTTCTTCACCGTATCGCATACGGCAAGGATGAGTTCGCAGTCGCATGCGGCAAGGGCATCGAGTTCGCGCGCGGCTATTTTGCCGAGCATTACGGTTCTGACCTTGAAACAATGAAGAAGATAGGAATGGTCTGCCAGGGACTCGAAGCTTCCGAGTACCGCTGCCAGGAATCTATCGCTCAGTGGGGCGGCTACTTCCTCACACTTAAAGGTCCTCAGCATGACGAAGCATGGCTTATCTTCATGGATATGGTCAACAAGCAGCTTCCGACATACGCCGACAAGGCAGAGGCCCTATTCTTCTTCCCATGCTTCCGCCTTTGGTTCTCACTCCAGGGACTTTGCAAGCTGCCTTGGAATGATATCGAACCCGTGGACAACGGACTGAAGTATAAGGGCATAGAAGCAGCAAGAGTGCCCGAGCACCTCAAGAATTACCTCGATATCTTCGAAGCCATCACGGGCAAGCCGCTTTCACGCGAAGGCATGATTCTGCAGTCCGAGAAGGTTTATAACTTTGAGCGTATCTTTAACCTCCGTATGGGCAAAGGCACATCCGAGTTCCACCACGCTCCCGACCGCGGCCTCGGCCCTGTGTGGGAAGACGAATGGAACGCGCGCCCCGAGTACTTTGACGAGAAGCTCAAGGAGTTCGGCGAGACAATAGAGGGCAAGTCTGTCAAAGAGAAGATCGACCTGCTGCAGAAGCACCGCCGCAGTCAGTGGGAAGAGCTTAAGATGGCAGTTTACAAGCGCCGCGGCTGGAATAAGAACGGAATTCCGACAATGGCGACAGTGAAGCGTCTCGGCATTGACTATCCCGATGTTGTGGCTCTTCTTGAGAAGAACCTTAAGCCCGAGGATGAGTTTACAGATTAAGCATTAAACAAGGAGAATGCCTCAATGATCACCGTCAACGGAACAGAGTCGCAGTGGGAAGAAAATCTTACCGTCAGCGCTCTTTTGGCCAGGGAAAGATTTACTTTCAAGATGTTGGCTGTATGGATAAATGACAGCGTAGTAGATAAGAGCGACTATGACACAAAGCTTGTTCCCGACGGCGCTGTCGTGCAGGTAATTCACAACATCAGCGGCGGTTAAGCCGCGAGCTGAATATAATTACAAAGAGAGCTGCCGGATCTGTATCTAACCCGGCAGCTCTCTTCTTATCTGCAAAACATAAAATTGTTTAGCTACTTACCAACCCAGTGGCCGGGCGTTTTCTCCTTCTTTGAAAGCAAAGAGGCGTCAAAGACTCTGGAGCGGTTCAGCAGACGGCAAAGCGGAATGCCAAGCCCAAAGCATATTACAGCCTGACTGGCTCCTATGTAGAGCATTGAGATAAGAATTGGAGTCTCTGTGATAACGGCCACATAACCTCCCACAACAAGGGCGTTTATGACTACAGGCGGAAGAGCGGCAAGCCATATGTTGCGAGACTTAAGCGTCAGCCATGCGGCGGCAAGAGTGGCTGCGCTTCCCAAAACGACATCTATGAGGCCGAAGCCTCCGAGAAAGTTTGCAAAAAGACATCCTATAAAGAGCCCGGGCACGGCCTCGGGCATGAAGAAAGGCAAAAGCGTCATAGCTTCGGCCACACGAAACTGAACCGGGCCGAAGGATATCGGTGCCATGACCATTGTCAGTGCTGCGTAGAGAGCCGCGATAGCCGCGGAATATACAATTCTGTGAATCATCGGTTAACCCCTTCCATTTGCTGAAAACAACGTTGGTATTATACACTGCAGAGGCTATAATAGCAGAGTATTTTTTACAAAAATCGATCGGAGGCTCCATTGATGAATATTACAATTTTGGGAGCAGGCAGTTTTGGAACCGCAATGGCGTCACATCTTTCTGACTTGGGTCATTCCGTCCTGATGTGGACGATAGACAAAGAACAGTCAGATTCTATAAACACCTGCGGACGCAATACTTTCTGCTTTACCGAGACGGTGCTTGACGGGAAGATAAAGTGTACTCTTGATATCGACGAGGCACTAACTTTTTCGGATAGAGTAATTATGGCAATACCGACACAGTTTGAGCGTGAGGTCTGCATCAAAATAGCAAAATCAGGCTTCAACAGCGGACACATGTTGAACCTTGCCAAAGGTATCGAAATAGCTTCTGGCAGTCTGCTTCACAAAATTCACGCCGAGATTTGCCCCGATTTCATCTATTCGGCACTTTCCGGCCCGAGCCACGCCGAAGAAGTTCTCATCGGATGCCCCACAGCAGTTGCTCTCGCCTCTTTCACAGAGGGAGAAGCTGAGAGCTGGCAGAAGATTCTTACCGGGAATAATTTCCGTGTATATACTTCCGACGATGTAATAGGTCTTGAGGTCGGCGGAGCAACAAAAAATATTTACGCCGTAGCGGCGGGAATATCCAAAGCTATGAAGCTCGGAGACAACGCTTTGGCAGCCATAGCCTGCAGAGGACTTGCCGAGATAATGAGGTTCGGTCACAAGATGGGAGCAAGCCCCCTTACACTTTCGGGACTTGCGGGAGTGGGCGACCTTATGGTCACATGCTACAGCATGCACTCGCGCAACTTCAGACTGGGACTCGCAATAGGCGAAGGCAGAACCCTTGATGAGGCGGCTCAGGCCTTAGGTCAGGTCGCGGAGGGAGCTTACACTGTCCGCGCAGTCGTCGAGAACAGCAAAAAATTTGACGTTGAGATGCCTCTGGCCGAGGGAGTTTACCGGATACTTTACGGAGGAGAGAACCCCGACAAGATATTAAGAGAGCTTTTTGCAAGGCCTCTTAAAGCCGAGATGCGTTTTTCAAATTAAATTTAAAAAGAGCGGCGTCTGCAGTCTGATGATTGCGGACGCCGCTCTTTTTTGTCTTACAGTTTATCTATTTCTTTGTCCACTTTTTGCAGGAATGAGCCTATTCCATCATGAACCGTGAGGTTGGCGATTGAGTCCAGAGGAGTCTCGTCTCTGTTTATTATGGCAAGCCATGCGCCTGCGCTCTTTGCCTGTCTCGGGAAGAAGTTGGCGGGAGATACTACAAGAGACGATCCTAAGACTATAAAGGTGTCGCACGCCTCGCTCCACTCGTCAGCAAGATCCAGAGGCAGAGACGGGAGCATTTCTCCAAACAGAACTACGCTCGGGCGCAGCCTTCCTCCGCAGAAGGTGCAAGGCTTCCCATTCAGAAAGTCCTCTTTGTCTCCGATACGTCCGCATGAGTGGCACTTTACCGGTTCTAGGCTTCCGTGAAGCTCAGCCACGTTTACCGAGCCGGCTTTTTGGTGAAGCCTGTCCACATTCTGAGTTATTATGCCCTTTATTAAACCCTCTTTTTCCCACTTCGCAATGAGCTCATGTCCTATGTTCGGCTTTACGCTCTCCGGCACATATAGGCGGTCTTTGTAGAACTCGAGAAACTCTCCGTATCTGCATTCGAGTGCGCCTATCGATGCAAGCTCCATTGGGTCAACTTTAGACCATATTCCGTCTTTGGAGCGAAAGTCAAGAAGTCCAGACTCGGTGCTGAGTCCAGCTCCGCTGAATATAGTGACATTACCCTTTTTAATCCTTTCGGCAAGCTGCCTTGCTCCGTCGTTTACATCCAAATTACGTCACCCCAGTCTAATCGATAATTTCTGAAAAACGGGGAACTCTCTCTCCGTTTACAGTGACATCTTCAAAGAACATTTTTTTAGGCCGCACCCACACTCCGCTGTCATTATAAAGAGGGCGGTATACTACCAGCTCTTCTTCAGTCTCGGAGTGGCGCGCCTCGCATATATATTCGTAAAGGCCGCCCTTGTAGTGTCTGAAAGTTCTCATGCTTCCGTCCTCTTTCTAAGTTCCATAAGGTCGGGAAGGCGCATTGTAACTCCGAGCCTGCGTCTTGTTGCACACATAAGCAGGTTCGCAAGAAGCATGGATACAGTTATAGGGCCGACTCCGCCCGGGACAGGGCTTATTGCCGCCACTGCTCCGTCGGGCGCAGGCGCTACGTCTCCGACAAGTTTCCCGTCTGGTGTGACGTTTGTTCCCACATCCACAATCCAAGCATGTTTCGGCAGCTCCTCGGGCTTTATTATTCCTGCTGCTCCCGCTGCAACTATGATTATGTCCGAGCCTGAGAGAGTCTCTCTCATCTGTTCAGGAGATGTCCTCGTATGACACACTGTCACAGTGGCATTTCTGTGAAGCATCATAAGAGCCGCGGCACGCCCCACATTGGGACTTCTGCCCACTACAGCGCACCTTTTCCCCTCAAAGGAGCTTCTGCCATACCATTCAAGAAGAGCCATAGCGGCCCAAGCCGTACAGGGCAGAGGAGTGTCATTGTCACCGAGATACAGATGTCCCAGATTTTCTGGGTGAACTCCTTCCACATCCTTTGATGATGGGACTGCGTTAACTGTCTCATCAACAGACCACCCTTTAGGAAAAGGGGTCTGCAGTATTATGCCGTCAACTTCATTGTCTCTCCCCAGAGATGCCACTGTTTTCAGGAATTCGCACTTTTCCGTATCGGCCGGAAATTTTTCAAGCCGTGCGCTGATTCCTACGTCGTGACAGGCTTTTATCTGATTTCTGACATAGCGCTCCGATGCCGGGTTGTCGCCTATCTGCACGGTAACAAGCACCGGTGTCCAGCCATGCTTCTCTTTTAAAGACTTAACAGATTCGGCAGTCCAAGTTCGTATGGCGTGAGAAGCGGCTCTTCCGTCAAGGATTATTGTCATAATATCATCACTCCCGTGTTAATTTGCCGAGAATTTTAGTTCTGTTCCTCTTCTTTGTGTCTGTGCAGAGCTGAAGGCTCATGTATGTGGCTGTGTTCGTGTGTATGGATGTGCTCATGCGTATGGCTGTGAGCGTGCTCTTGGACATGTTCGTGCTCATGGGCATGTGTATGTTCATTAGAGGCGCTTATATCACAAGCTTCGTCAGCCACGGGAAGGACAAATTTTTCTGAAGCCAAGTGAGCTCTCACTTCGCTCAATGTCATTCCCCTGGATATTGCTATTCTGCTAACATCCTCAAATTCTGCGCTCTGCTTTACAACCTCACCTCTGTCTGTTGCGCTCTTTATCCTTACCTCTCCGAGCGATGTGGAAAATGTATCTATCCTGCGCTCGTAGGAAGTCCTGTCGGACGAAAAGCATCTTACCCCGAAAGTGGAAGTGTGTTTAAGCATAAGCTCGGACATTAGTTCTGAGTCACACTCCCTGCATAAAAGAGACATTTTTACCGCAGGTCTGTTTTTTTTCATATATATTGATTCAAACCAGACATCAAGAGCTCCGGCTCCGAAGAGGACATCCGAAGCGAATGACAGATCTTCCGCGGTCATATCGTCTATATTGGCGCAGAGTTCGGAACAGCGCTCTTTATTCAAATAAGCTCCGCCCCTCATTAAAGTTGAACGCAGAAGGTTCGGCAGAGCTCCGCTGCGGCTGCCTAAGCCGACTCCGCTCTTTATGACAGTGCCTCCGGGGTTGGAGGAAGTTCCTCCCGCAAGGGCCCGAACTAAGGCCGCTCCTGTCGGGGTGACTCGTTCCATCGGGTCTCCGGCGCTGTAGACTTCCATTCCCTCAAGCAGCTGAAGCGTTGCGGGAGCAGGAACAGGCAGAGTGCCGTGAGCGCAGTTCACAGTTCCGGAGCCGACATTTAATTTTGAAAAACAGACTTTTGGCCAGCCTATGTACTCAAGCATTATGGCCGCTCCCGTTATATCCACTATCGCGTCAACTGCTCCGACCTCGTGAAAATGCACATGATCTATAGGTTCTCCGTGAACCTTTGCCTCTGCCTCTGCAAGCACTCTGAACGTCCTTACTGCTGTCTCTTTTACTCTGTCGGAGAGAGAGCTCTGATTTATTATCTGTTCGATATCGCCCAAATGCCGATGGCAGTGTTCGTCATTAAAAGTAACGTCCAATTTAAGCCCCGATATTCCTCCTCTGGCAGTTCTTGTAAATTCAAGTCCGTAACCGATGAGGTTCAGCTTGGCAAGCTCGGATTTCAAATGCTCTTCTCCGCTTGAAATGTCGGTAAGAGAGGAGAGAAACATATCTCCAGCTATTCCCGCAAAACAATCTACAAATAATACGTCACCGTGACCATGTTCAAAAACAGACATAATTACACTCCTCAGTAAAGATATCTTTAATAAAAAACAATTTCCGCTGACATATTTATACCACAGATATTAGATTAGAATTAGACTTTTTTCATTTATTCTGTAAACTATAAGAAGTCTCAACGATAATATTTTAGGAGTGGTCGCAATGAAAAAACTTTTGGCAATGTTGATTCTGTCTCTAATGACAATATTTCTGGCAACGGCATCTATGGCGGCGTCTATAACGCTTAACATCGATTCTCTGGCATACAATGCGGATGATAAGCAAGATCTTCTCGGCATGACAAGTTCAAGAACGCCTGACGGCAAGTATGACGCGTCCTTCACTATCGATGTCAGCGGAGCTCAGGCAATAAAGGAAATATCTCTAAAGAACGAGACAACCGGCAAGTCTTGGAGCACATCTCCTTCCGGATCTGCCGAGCTATTGCTCGTTCAGGATGCAAATGGAGCTGTCATAAACAAGAGCTCAAGGATGCCGGTAACCCCAGTACTTCTTGCCGCCAGCTTCAAGCTCTTCATCAATGATGCAGTGTCATCTATTCCCAAAGACTCATCTTTCGCAGTCACTGTAACTCTTATCGACAACAAAACGGTAACTGCCAAAACCACAGCCAAGGCAGTTGCCTCAAATCAGACGACAAAGCCCGCACCCACTACGACACAGACTCCGGCAGCTCAGACTTCCGCGTCAGACCCCATAGCCTCATTTGAGACAAGAGGCACGAGCGACTTTGACCTTGCCGGAGACGGGGAGAAAATAGGCGGAAACGGCAAAAACGATTTCCAGTTTGACATTAAATTCTCCTTCAAGGATCTGACGGTAAAGGGACTTAAGCTCACAGCCTCGGCAGGCAGCAAAAAAGCCGAGTGGGACACAGTGCCGGGCAACAAGATCCCCCTTGTCGTAATGATAGATGCATCCAAAAATATCGTAAACAAGGCTGACGGCTCCGTGACGTTCACAGGCAGCGGAGAGGCATTCTACTCCCTTCTTGTCCACGATAAGGACGGAATCCTGAATGCCCCCAATGTTAAGACAAAAATCACAATGACTCTGTCCGACGGACGCATGGTTGAAAAGGAAGCTGTAAAGGGCAAGAAAATTCTCGGAGACAATGCCATTCAGGCAGAGTACAAAGGGACAGGCAAGTATGACTTCGTCGGACAGAGTGAGAAAATGGAGTCAAATATGAATCCCGACAGATTTATCAGCGCCGCAGTAAATGCGACAGGCACAATCACGGGCGTGAGAATAAAAGATACAAAGAGCGGAAACATCTGGGACACGATTCCTTCAAATAAATATCCTCTCGCTGTAGTCATGGATTTAAAGGGCACGAAACTCAACAAAGCGGACGGAACTGTCTCAATTCCAGTCAAAGGGACAACAGAGCTCCATATCGGCTTTGACGAAGAGAATGACAAGAACACAGGCCCATACCAAGTTACGTTCGTCCTTGACAACGGACAGCTCATGGAGACTACAACAGGCTCGACGGCGGCAGTAAAGACAGAATCAAGCGTTACAAAGGCCGACAGAGCTGTTAAGTTTACATCCGCAAAGCCCTCTGTCGTAAATGTTGACCTCGTTGGGAAGAGCAAGAAGAAGGGCGCGAGCGGAGCAAAAGATACAGCTCTCAACATACAGATAACAGGCAAAGGCACAATAACAGCCATGGTTCTTGCAGCTTCCGACGGAAGAGGATGGGACACACTCCCCTCCAACAACGGCAGGTGGATTCTCGGCGTACGTCAGGGCAGCAAAATGCTCAATGCCGCAAACGGAACTGTCAAGATAACTGTCAACGGCACAAAATCATATCAGATTCTAATGCAGGACAACGGTAAACTGGCGGCAAAGAAAGGCGCCCTGACTCTCACCACAACATGGGGAGACGGAGAAGTAACAGAGACAGAACTTAAGTGGTAAATGTAAGCTGAAGCTTTAAAGATCGCGCAGGCCACTCCTTACGGAGGGGCCTGCTTTTTATGTCAACATATATGCTTCTATTGTTGCCACATAACACCTGACATTAATCCACATAATGTCAAAAAATACACATACTTAGTTGACAAAATAATGGCTCCGGAGTATTTTTAACAATGTTGTTTAAAAATATAACACTGGAGGAATATTATGGAAACATTTATGACAGACCTGCTTGCAGCACTTGCTGTTGTTGTCAACGGGATACCTCAGGGACTTTTGGCATTGAGCTTCGGCTTCGCCGCTTTTCCGACAAGCGCTGCTTTTCTTATAGGAGCAGCCGGATCGCTTGCATTTAACTCTGTCGCGACAATATCATTTCAGGCCGAGACAATCACACTTGCAGGCAAAATGGGGAAAAATATTAAGGAGAGACTCAGCCTTGTATTCTGGGGAGGCTTATTCTTAGTTATCCCTTCCGCCCTGGGTCTGAATGAGAGAATCGTCAGCTTCATCGGCCCGGTTATAGTCAGCTCTATGATGGCAGGAGTAGGCATAATGCTCGCCTACGTTGCCATAGACCTTCTCAATTCGGAAAGATATTCAGGAACAGTATCAATGATTACCGGTCTTGTCGTATGGCTTATTACTCTGGATCTTGCAGAGACAATTATTATTTCCGTCCTTGTATCCACCATTGTCTATAATGTTTTAAAGAAACAGGGGAAAGTGGAGGAGCAGAATCTCGTCCACGACCTTTCAAGGGAAAAGTTCACATTCGGAAATATAGAGTGGAAACTCTGGGAGCATCCTATGATAGTAGTAAACGCCCTCGCCCTCTCGTGCCTCAATATCGGAGCTAACATCAGCTTCGGCAAGATAACAGGCAGCATAGCGGGAGTGGACGCGAACATAGACCACCTGGCAGTATATTCTTCACTGGCTGATATGGTCTCATCTTTCTTCGGAGGCGGCCCCGTAGAGGCTATAATATCGGGAACAGCTACAGCCCCCAACCCTCTGCGCTCCTCCGTAATGATGATGCTTATAATGGCAGCAATACTGGTATTCAAGCTTCTTCCAACAATAGGGAAATATGTCCACAGCGCGTCAATAGCAGGATTTCTCTTTGTACTGGGAACTTTTGTCACTTTCATAACAAACGCTCAGGGAGCAATAGCGTCAGTCCCTGCCGTCAACGGGCCATTCGGTTTCTCTCCGTGGGGCATGGTCATAGGAGCTACAATACTTACATCGGCAAGATGGAATCCCTTCTTCGGCCTATTAGCCGGAGTATCTCTCAAACTTATATTCGGACTTTAGGAGTGTTTTTATGAGCGAGTACTACACACTGCAAATATGCGGAATCAAAAGAGAGCTTAAAAAAGTAAAGGTAGCACCAAACCTTATAATAGCTTCATTTGTAATGCTCGGAGACACTGAGCTTATAGAAAAATGCGCCGACTTTCTCTATCAGAAAATCAAAAATATCGGACAGATTGACATACTCGTATGTCCCGAAGCCAAGGGAATTCCCCTTACACACGCACTGGCAGTCCGTCTTGGTTTAGACTACGTTGTGGCGAGAAAGTCTGTAAAAGGCTATATGGAGAATCCCATTATATCCGAAGTGAAGTCCATCACTACAAACGAGCCCCAGATAATAGTGATAGACGAGAATGATGCCGCTCGGTTGAAGGGTGCTAAGGTCTGTATAATTGATGATGTTGTATCCACAGGAGGTTCTTTGAAGTCTCTTGAGAGCCTGCTTGCAAAGACAGGATGCAAAGTTACGGCAAAAGCCGCTGTGCTGCTCGAAGAGGGCGGCTGTGACGGAGCAGATCTGATTTACATAGACAAACTGCCTGTCTTTCCGTGCTGATAAAATAAAAAAGAGCCTCTTCCAAAATTGGAAGAGGCTCTTTTTTTATTGTGCCAAACCTGCTTTGAATGCTTCTATGTTCAGGTTCAGGAGTTTAGGCGGAACTGTGTCTCTTATTACCGATTCCCAGTCCAAGTCCTCGAGATTCATCGCCTTTACCAGTGCTCCCAGAAGGACTACATTCTGCGCTTTTATGTTGCCGAGTTCTTCCGCTATTTTGCCTGCGTTGAACTCTTTGATGTTTGTAACTTCCGCTTTTAATTTTTCAATTACTTCGTCAGGATACTTAGCCGCTCCGATAAGGACTGGAAGCGAGTATATTTCAAAATTATTGACTACCAGAGTCCCGCTCTTTTTAAGGTAAGCAAGCCAGCGTACGGCCTCGACTTTTTCAAATGCAACAAGGACATCCGCCTCACCCATAGGTACAACGGGAGAGGCCACTTTTGTGCCGTAGCGAACATGAGTTGTTACACTTCCTCCGCGCTGTGACATGCCGTGAATTTCCGACATTTTGACATCATAGCCTTTGCGGACAAGTCCTTCAGTAAGAATCTTTGAGGCCAGTATTGTACCCTGTCCTCCTACTCCGACAAGAAGGATGCTCTTTGTATCGTTTGTCATGATTTTATTCCTCCCTCGAAATAGCTTTTTTAGGGCATATCTGAGCGCATACGGTGCAGCCATTGCAGGTGGCTCTGTCTATAAATATTTTCCCGTCACGGAAGTTAAGAGCCGGGCACCCCGCCTTAAGGCACATTTTGCACTTGATGCACTTGTTCTGGTCAACATAGCACTTCATCTCTGCGCGCGCCTTTATCACTTCTTTTATAAGAGCACAGGGTGATGTCGTTATTATTACGAATGGCTCATCAGCCTCATATCCGTCCCTTATAGCCGCTTTTGTCTCATCTAGCATATATGGGTCAATAAGTCTGATATTTTCCGGTTTTACTCCGCAGGCTGTGCAGAGAGCTTTGAGGTCTACCTGATGGGTGGGCTCTCCCATCAAGGTGCGTCCCGTTCCTGGATTTTCCTGGTGCCCCGTCATAGCTGTTATTCTGTTATCCAGTATATTTACCACTATAGGAGCTTTGTTGACAACTGCGTCAATCAGCCCTGTTATCCCTGAATGGAAGAAGGTTGAGTCTCCTATTACGGCAAATATTTTCTGTTTTCTGCCAGATTTCTCAACAGCTTTGCGGAAACCTACTCCGGCGGATACGCTTGCTCCCATGCATATTACTGTGTCAATGGCAGAAAGGGGAGGAACCATTCCCAGTGTGTAGCAGCCTATGTCTCCCGTTACGATGACATCCTTGTATTTTCCTATTTCGTAGAAGAAGCCTCTGTGAGTGCAGCCAGCGCAGAGGACTGGAGGACGAGGAGGAACTTCCGCCTCTATTTTATATCCGCCCTGCTCGATGCTTTCGGGGAAGAACGCACCTCTTATAACTTCCGGCGTAAGCTCGTCTACCCATGGCAGTTTTTCGCGCCCAACACACTTTATCCCGAGAGCCTTGATGAAGTCTTCAAGGTATGGCTCATTTTCTTCTATGACGTATAATTTTTTGACCGATGAGGCAAAGTCTTTTATCTTATTTTCGGGCAAAGGCCAAGTAAAGCCCAGCTTAAGGTATGAAGCGCTGTCGCCGAATACTTCTTTGGCGTGGTTGTATGCTATTCCGCTCGTTATAATGCCTATCTCTTTGCCGTTGTACTCAGTGCGGTTAAGAGGGGTTTTTTCACTGTACTCTTTCATTGCGGCAATGCGCTCTTCCATTAGGAATTTGCGCTTTTTGGCCGCAGCTGGTGCCATGACATATTTGCCGGGATTTTTCGCATATTCTTTGACTTCTCTCTCTTCTCTTTCGCCTGCCGCAACAAGTGTCTTGCTGTGACAGACTCTTGTTGTTACACGGAAGAGTACGGGGGTGTCAAATTTTTCGGATATTTCAAAAGCTTCCTTTACGTAGTCGAGCGCTTCCTGACTGTCGGACGGCTCAACCATAGCAAGCTTCGCGTGCTGAGAGTAGTACCTGTTGTCCTGTTCGTTCTGAGAGCTGAAAAGCCCAGGGTCATCAGCAGTTACTACCACAAGTCCTCCGTTGACTCCGGTATATGCCAGAGTAAAGAGCGGGTCTGCAGCCACGTTAAGTCCCACGTGCTTCATAGCTGCAAGAGCCCTTGCCCCAGCGATTGAAGCCCCTGCGGCAACTTCCAGAGCTACTTTTTCGTTTGTTGACCACTCCGAGTAGACTTCTTTATAGCAGGAGAGATTTTCAAGTATCTCGGTAGACGGCGTTCCAGGATAAGCCGCGGCCACATGCAGACCGGCTTCCCAAGCACCGCGCGCTATAGCCTCGTTGCCTGTCATTATCTTCTTCATTTATACTGCCTCCCTTTGGAAAAAAACCCGGCTTCGGCTGCTTTCGCAGGCAAAGTCGGGATATATCGCTTTATTGCACTCAACAGAACAAGATGTGCCGAAAAGGACTAATCTTTTTCGTGCACAGTGTGTTCCTCATCGAGGAGCCACTGCGCGCCGTCAAAGTGGACAAGTCCGCTGGCTATGTACATAAGCCCCACAAGCAGGAAGGCTTTCTCCCTGAGCAGTGCGAAGCAGAGGAAGATGAAGCCGGTGAGCCCGTAAAACTTAATTTTGTTAATATTTTGCTTTTTCAGCTTCTTAGCATTGCAGTAAGGAACCGAACTGACCATCAAGCCTCCGACAAACACCATGGCGGACATGGCTATTAGAGGAGTCAGAGGAGCTTTAGCTATGACAAAGGACGCAAGCAGAAGTCCGCCCGCCGGGATAGGAAGTCCCTGGAACGGTCCTGCAGGTACGTGGGATACATTAAAGCGTGCAAGCCTGAGCACTCCGCAGAGAGCAAAGAAGGATGCAGCAAGAGCTCCGAATATTCCTCCGTCAATGCCGATATAGGTTACGTACATAAGAAAAGCCGGCGCGACTCCAAAGCTTATTGCATCAGCAAGGCTGTCAAGTTCTTCGCCGAAGGTGCTGCTTCCGCCGAGGCTTCTGGCAACTCTGCCGTCCATAACATCAAAGAATACAGCGAAGCATATCAGCACCGCGGCTGGTATGAGTTTGTCGTGGTATGTCATAATAAGCGATGTCACTCCGCAGAAGACACTGCCGCTTGTTATCATGTTTGGAATTATCATTCTTATGGGTATATTGCGAACTCGTCTGTCTCTTTTTCTCATTTTTTTAACACTCCTATCACAGTCTCCCCGGCCGTTACCTTATCGCCTATCTTTACAGAAGGAACTATTGCCGGGGGCAAGTAGATGTCCACCTTTGAGCCCAGTTTTATCATACCATATCGCTGTCCCCTGTCCAGAGCATCTCCGATATGAACTTTGCAGACTATTCTTCTTGCAAGTATTCCAGCTATTTGGGTAAGCACAAAGCGTCCGTATTCGCACTCGGCTCCCACGTAAAATCTTTCATTTATCTCGGAAGCCTTTGGAGCTATGGCAAACCATTTTTTGCCAGGTACATATTTCGTATAAGCTACTTTTCCTGCTGTGGGGAAACGGTTTACATGAACGTCAAAAGCATTCATAAAAATTCCTATCTTTACAGCCTTTCCGGTGAATTCGTGGTGTGACTCTTCTATTTCAACGACTTTACCGTCAGCAGGAGAGATGAACCCCTCATCTGAGGAGGGAGTCCTTTCCGGGTCACGGAAGAACCAGAGCACTATTCCCATAGGAACGAGCAGCACCGCCGAGATAACGGGGGAGATAAACCAGCCTCCGACTATCATGCATAAAAGACCGCCTACTGTCGGGAATCCTTCACGGGCCAGCTTCATATTATTCTATTCCCCTTCATCATTGCGGACTATACTGACATCCGCAACAGTGTCGCCGTCATCAAGCCTTACCACTGTGTAGCCGGTGGCTGTACGGCTTAAGCTGGAAACTTCGCTGGTGTGTATTCTGACCATTCTGCCTTTGCTGCTTATTACCACTATTTCCTCATCATCGGCGACTCCCCATGCCCCTACAAGCAGACCTGTCTTTTCGGAGAGCTTCATGGCTCTGACTCCGTAGCCGGCGCGGTGGCGCTGGGTAAATTCATCGTAAGGAGTTCTCTTGCCTATACCGCGTTCGCTTATGACGAGCACTTGCTTGCCTTTTGTGACAATATCGCATCCGACAACAGTGTCTCCTTCGTCAAGGCGTATTCCGCGCACGCCCTGAGCCTGTCTGCCGAGAGGTCTGAATTCTTCTTCCTCGACTCTTAAAGTCTGTCCTTGGGCAGTGGTCAGGAGTATTTCATCATTGCCGTTCGTTACTCTCACTCGTGAAATAATATCGTCGTCGGCAAGGCCCAGTACTCTGCGCCCGGCTCTTGTAAGTCCGTCAAGCTCTTCCACTGGAAGACGCTTCGCCGTGCCGTTTTTCGTGATGAAGAATACAAATTTAGCGTCTTCAAGCTGACTGTCTTTTATGGCTACGACTCTCTCGTCTTTTTCAAGAGTTATTATCGTGTTGATTAGTTTTCCCTTTCCTGTTTTAGGCTCAGGGAGTGTGAATCCCTTTACTCCGAATACTCTTCCCCTTGTCGTGAAAAGGTAGAGAGTGCGGTGTGTATTTGTGACGGCAAGAAGAGCTATTTCATCTTCCGACTTTGTGGCTACACCTTTGACTCCCTTGCCTCCGCGCGACTGAACGCGATAGTCCTGAAGCGGCATGCGGCGTATATAACCGTCGTGGCTCAGAGCCACAACTATGTCCTCTTCCGGGATGAGGTCTTCGTCCGCCACTTCGTCCGCAGAGTTTTCTATATCTGTGCGCCGTTTGTCGGAGTAGAGGCGGCGTATCTCTGTCAGTTCTTCTTTTACAACCGAGTCGAGAATTGCGGCGCTGCCGAGTATGCTTCTGTAGCGTTCGATATCCATGAGAAGCTGGCGAAGCTCCGAATCAAGCTTCTCGCGCTCGAGTCCTGTGAGCCTCTGGAGTCTCATGTCGAGTATTGCCTGAGCCTGTATCTCCGTAAATCCAAGAGAGTCGACAAGGTTCGCCCTTGCGACAGAAGCGTTCTCCGAAGCTCTGATTATCTTTATGACTTCATTTATCACATCGAGAGCGCGGAGCAGTCCTTCGACTATGTGAGCGCGCTCCTCCGCTTTGCGCAGACGGTATTCCGTGCGCCTGCGAATAACTTCTCTGCGGTGGTTGAGGAATACCATTACCATCTCTTTAAGGGATAGTTCCTTTGTAGCGCCCTCGACTATGGCAAGGTTTATAACGCCGAATGTGCTCTGAAGCTGTGTTCTGTTGTAAAGCTGTCTCAGAACAAGGTTGGGATCCGCATCGCGCTGAAGGTCTATGACTATTCTCATGCCCTCTCTGTCCGATTCGTCGCGCAAATCCGAGACTCCGTCGATTATTCCTGTCTGAACGCCTTTTGCTATAGTCTCGATGAAATTTGTCTTGTTCACCATATAGGGGATCTCGGTGATTATAATGCAGCGCTTGCCCTTGCGCCCGTCTTCGACGTCGACTCTTCCCCTTACGATGATTTTGCCTCTGCCGGTTCTGTACGCGTCGATTATGCCTTCGCGCCCGAGAATTATTCCTCCTGTCGGGAAGTCCGGGCCTGGCATTAATGTCATCAGCTCTCCGAGCTCAGCATCGGGATTGTCAAGCATGGCACAGCATACATCCACAGCTTCGCCTAGGTTGTGAGGCGGCATATTGGTCGCCATTCCGACAGCTATGCCGGTGCTTCCGTTTACAAGAAGGTTTGGAATTCTTGAAGGAAGTGAAAGAGGCTCAACAAGCGATTCATCGTAGTTGGGACCCCAGTCTACCGTTTCTTCGTTTATATCGGCAAGCATCTCTTCGCCTATAGCGTCAAGCCTCGCCTCTGTATAACGCATTGCGGCGGGGGAATCTCCGTCTATTGATCCGAAGTTTCCCTGACCGTCGACAAGCGGATATCTCATGCTGAAGTCTTGCGACATGCGAGCCATTGTGTCGTATATAGCGGAATCTCCGTGGGGATGGTACTTACCCATTGCGTCTCCGACTATGCGGGCTGATTTTTTAAAAGCCTGATTATGCCGCACTCCCATTTCGAGCATAGCATAAAGTATTCTGCGCTGTACAGGCTTAAGTCCATCCCTTGCATCGGGAAGGGCTCTGCCCACTATAACGCTCATTGCATAGTTAAGATAGCTTTGCTTTATCTCGTCCTCGAGAGGGAGAGAACGAACCTTATTAATCTCAAACAGGTTGGCCTGTTTACTGTTGTGATCCATATTAAAACCTCCAACTGCATTAACTTCAAAATGAGCGGCGGTTATCCGCCGCTCTCGTCACAGCCTTTATATTGTACCACGTATAAGGAGAGGAATCACCACTTGTTAATGTGAAGTGAGGCAGGGTCTATTCCGCTGTGAGGGTCTTTTGTCTCTGCCGGCCATCCTGCCGCGGCTATGCCCAGCACTGCAGCGAAGTCGGGAATTTCTAGGAGAGCTTTGATTCTTTCTTCGAGAGAGTCAGCGCCGTGTCTCACTCCCAGCCATACGGCTCCGAGTCCCAAAGCCTCGCACGAAAGGAGAATGTTCTGCATCGCTGCGGAGCATTCCTCTTCCCACCAAAGAAGCTCCTTGCCGCCGCGTTCCTTTTCTCCGCAGACAACTATCGCAAAAGCTGCGTCACCAAGCATCTTGGAGTATGGGTGTAGTTCTGATATTTTTTTTAATGTCTCTCTGTCATCCATCAATATAAAGTGCCATGGTCTGCGGTTTGCAGCACTTGGAGCGGCGCATGCGCAGGAGAGAATTAATTCTATATCTTCTTTGGGCACGGGAATATCGGAAATAAATTTACGTACACTCCTGCGTCCCAGTATGACATCTATTGCATTTTTGCCTCTGTCGGGCATTAAAACGCGCTCTCTCCGTTCATAAGCTTTATAGGATCTATCGGACGTCCTACAACAGGAGAAGAGAGAACTATTGCCGTTGTAGTCATGCCGCATGAGCCCATCTGGCTTATTACATCTTCAAGGTGTCCTACGGAGGAGACGACAACCTTCAGAATAACTCCGTCACTTCCCGTTAAGTGGTGGCATTCCAGCACTTCGGGAATGGCCTTTGCGAGTTCATCTGCCTGAGCCAAGTGAGCGACAGGGATAGAAAGTCTTATAAAAGCCATTATCGGATAGCCGACTCTGGACTGGTTTACGACAGCTCTGTATCCTAATATAATTCCGGCTTCTTCCATGCGGCGAACTCTCTCCGCCACTGCCGGCGATGAAAGACCGACCCGTCTTCCAAGCTCGTTGAATGAAATTCTTCCGTCTTCCTGAAGAATTCTGAGTATCTGTCTGCCAATATCATCAAGCAATTTACTGCTAAGCATATTGATTCCTCCAATCTCCTATATAAAAAAACTGTTTCACATTTTAACTATGATATAGTAAAGCATTTTAGGCAAAATTGGAAGAGCTCTATTGTTTTATTTACAATTTATTTATCCGCCATATCAATTCACAGAATATAATCAAAGGCCGCACTTATGCACCATTTCGTCGGCAGGTCTATTGCTTTTTATGGTTTTTTGCAAGGCTGCTTGCAACGGCCCATGCCGCAGGTATTGAGTGTAGGCAGGGTATTCCCGCAGATGTCGCACTCTTTCTTAAAGCAGCTCCGCTCGTTATGTGACGCTCGTTGCCTCCTGGAATGTTAAGAACCATATTCCACTCCCCGCTTCTGAGCCTATCCACCAAGTCGTCAAGAGGAACGGGAGTAACATCTATGCCCCATCTTTTCAGGTAAGCTGCCGTTCCTTCCGTGGCATCTATCGTCCAGCCCAGAGCCGCGAACTGAGACGCGGCAGTCATAACCTCGGCTTTATGAGAGTCAGCCACGCTTATCAGGATTCTCCCGTTCTTAGGCGGGTTCCACCCTGCCCCGCGCAGAGCGTCGGTGATGGCATCAGAAAGATTGCTGCCGAGTCCCAGACTTTCTCCCGTGGACATCATACGAGGCCCCAGTTTGGAATCTATTCCCGGCAGTTTGTCATTTGAGAATACCGGCACTTTGACACCCCACAGGTTGTTGTTAGCACATAACCCCGTACCGTACCCCATATCAGACAATTTTTCACCCAGGGCAAGTCCCACAGCTATATCAACCATCGGTATTCCGGATATTTTGCTCGCTATAGGTACTGTGCGGCTCGCTCTGGGATTCGCCTCTATTATCCAGAAGATTCCGTCCCTAAGAACGAACTGTATATTCAAAAGACCGTGTATATCAAGCTCTTTTGATATCTTTTTTACCGCCTCTAAAATCTCCTCATGCTGCTCGTCCGTAAGGGAGAAACTTGGGAAAACCGCCATTGAGTCTCCTGAATGTATACCCGACGGATCTATATGCTCAAATATTCCAGGTATCATTACGTCCTCCCCGTCACAGAGAGCGTCACACTCAAATTCTCTGCCGGAAAGGAATCTGTCCACCATAACTTTCTGCCCAGGAACAGCTTCAAAGGCCTCCTTCAAAACGCCTAAAAGCTCCGTTTCGCTGTAGACCACCTTCATTGCCACTCCGCCTATTACAAAACTAGGGCGAACCATCAGAGGGAAACCCATCCTTCCTGCCATATCTTGGGCTTCCTCTATAGAGGCTACATCGCCGCCTTCCGGCTCCGCTATTCCCAATTTGGCAAGGAGGCGCGAAAATTTGCCTCTGTCCTCTGCAGCGTCAACAACATCGGCACATGGGCCGAAGAGCTTTACTCCTGCTTCAGACAGATCAAGACCTAACCTTAATGATGTCTGCCCGCCGAAGCAGGAAAACACGCCCAGAGCCTTTTCTCTCTTCAATATAGGCATCGTGTCGTCAAGAGTCAGAGGCTCAAGGTAGAGAGCATCCGATATATCATGGTCAGTGCTTACTGTCTCGGGGTTGACGTTTATCATTATCGCCCTTATGCCCCTTCTGCGTATTGCCTCCACTGCTTTGACACAGCAGTAGTCAAACTCTACCCCCTGAGCGATCCTGATGGCTCCGGAGCCAAGCACAGCTATTCCTCCTTCAGCCTCACACCAAGGATCGCTGCCGACTCCGTAAGTTCCGTAATAATAGCCAGAGCCCGAAGGAGCTTCGCCGGCACAGCCGTCAACTTCGCGGTAGCCTGTCGTACATCCCTCTTCTTCAAGTATTCTCAGTGTCTCATCCAAAGTAATGCCTGCCGACTCCGCTATCCGAGAGACAGCAAAACCATGCATACGTCCCGAAACTATATTATCCCTGACGGCCCCGTCCTCTTCGAGATACTTCTCTGCTATCTGTATCTCATTGAGCTGCTCAATAAAGTATCTGCGTATGTGAGTACGCGCGGCAATTTCATCAACAGTTGCAGAGCTTCTTCTCAAAAGCTCCGTAATAGCCTCAAGACGAAGATGAGTCGGGGCCATAACCTGCTCCCACAGTTTGTGAGTTGTCCAGGGGCGCATTCTCTTATCGGGAATCATTCTGCCCCTTTCAAGCGAACGGCAGGCTTTAACAAGCCCCTGAGCAAAGGTGGAGGCAATAGAAAGCACCTCTCCAGTCGCCTTCATACGCGGGCCTAAAGAGGAATCCGCCTGAGGAAAACTGTCAAAGGGCCACGATGGAACCTTAACCGCCACATAGTCAAGAGCAGGCTCTGATAAGGCGCTTCCGGCTCCGGTAACAGGATTTGCCATCTCTGTCAGGTTCATGCCCAAAGCTATCTTTGCCGCCATACGGGCTATGGGATATCCCGTCGCCTTGCTTGCAAGAGCGCTTGAGCGGCTGGCGCGCGGATTAACCTCTATTACATTGTACTCGGAACCGTCAGGTGCCAAAGCGAACTGAACATTGCATGCTCCCCTTATGTCCAACACATTGACAATTTTCAGAGCGGCGGTGCGCAGCATCTGCCACTCCTTATCAGTCAGAGTAAGGACGGGAGATACAACTATCGAGTCGCCGGTGTGAACCCCCATCGGATCTATGTTTTCCATACTGCATACAGCAAGAGAATTACCGGCTCCGTCTCTGACAACTTCAACTTCAACCTCGTGCCACCCCTCAAGATAGCGCTCAATGAGGGCGCGCCCAACAGGTGAGGCGGTAAGCGCGTCTTCAGTCTGAACTACAAAGTCTTCAATATGGCGCACAACGGAATTTCCGGAACCGCCCAGAGTAAAATCCGGTCTAAGTATCAAAGGAAGAGGATTGCTCAGAAGAAAATCCTGAGCTTCAGCGACAGAGCCTATACCCTTGCTTGCGATTATAGGCTGATGAGATTCGATCATTGCCCTGCGGAAAGGTTCGCGCCCCTCTGCTCTCTCTATGGCCGCAGGCTGAGTTCCCAAAACTTTGCAGCCGTACTTCTTCCACATGCCGAGCTTGTGGCACTCCATGCAGAGATTAAGCCCAGTCTGTCCTCCCAGAGTAGCGACAACTCCGTCGGGACGGTGCTTAATTAAAATTTCCTCGACAACATCCACGGTAAGAGGCCTTATACAGACGACATCAGCTACAGATAAGTCAGTCTGTATCGTCGCAGGATTACTGTTTAATAGTATGACACGGCACCCTTCCTCTTTGAGTGCGCGGCACGCCTGAGTTCCCGCATAGTCAAATTCCGCAGCCTGTCCTATCCTTATGGGGCCAGAGCCAAGCACAAGAACTGTTTTAATGCTTATATCCTTCATCCCTATGCCTCCTTTGCGGCTTTCAGCTTAGCGGTAAAATTATCAAAAATATAAGAAGCGTCCTCAGGCCCGGGCGATGCCTCAGGATGAAACTGAACGCTCAAAGCATCATACTTTTTGTGGCGCAGACCTTCAACGGTACCGTCTCCCAAATGGCGATATGCAACTTCAAGCCCTGTTCCGCAGAGAGTTGCCTCATCCACCGCATATTGGTGATTCTGGCTGGTAATAATCCCGCGCCCCGTCTTAGTGTCCAAAACAGGCTGATTCGCCCCTCTGTGCCCGAAAGCAAGCTTCATAGTGGATGCTCCGCAGGAGCGCGCAAGAAGCTGATTGCCGAGACACACCCCTAAAATCGGAACATACCCAAGCATTTTTTTTATCTCAGCGGCTTCAAAATCCAACACGGCAGGGTCACCAGGCCCGTTGCTTAAAATAACGCCGTCCGCTCCGCAGGCCAGAACATCCTCCGCTTTGGTAAGGTTCGGAAAGCGTATAACCTTACAGCCGCGCGAAGTAAAACTGCGTATAATATTCTCCTTAACACCGTAATCCATGAGAGCCACAGCAACATCCCCCTCACCTATCACCTCAACCTCTTTGCAGGAAACCTTCGTAACCATATCATGAGGAAGCTCGGCAATCTTCGGAAGCACGGGCTCAAAATCAAGACGTCCCATTATCGAACCTTTCTCCCTAACCTTCAAAATAAGCTGTCTCGTGTCAATACCTTCGATAAAAGGAGTTTCGTTTGCATCCATCCATGAACTCAAATGTTCAAAACGTCCATTTTCAGTTTCATCAAGCTTTGCCGCAACAGCGGCAGAGAGCCACACGCGTCGTCCTTCCAGCCTCTCCTTATCCACTCCGTAGATACCAATAGGCGGAAAAGCGAAGACAACAATCTGTCCGCAATAGGATGGGTCTGTAAGAGTCTGGGGATAGCCGCATGAGGCTGTAGTAAAGACAACTTCACCTTCAACAGCTTCCTTGAGAACTCCCATTCCCTTCCAAACAGTGCCGTCTGCCAAAGTCAAAAATACGCGGCTCTTCATTTTTTATATATCTCCTTCTGTCCCAAAAGCGGGAAATATGGTTTAAATTTAGTCGATATCATACAAATAAATAAACCTAAATATAAGTTTTGTTTATTTTTATATTTTACCTACTGTTCAAAGTTCTTGAGTATTATAGCGGTTCTTCTCAATAAGTCAAGTAGTCACTCGACCAGTTTTAGTTGAATTACCAATAGTTCAATCGGTTGCATAAAATATCAGGCTAAAAGATGAGTGTATAATAAAAGAAAAGAACGGAGAGGAAAAATTTGGATTATAGCTTTGCACCCATAGCAGATGAAAAATCTAAATTGTTAATATTAGGCTCATTGCCTGGCATCAAATCCTTGAATGAGAGCCAATATTACGCTCATCCTCAAAACAGCTTCTGGAAAATAATCCTTGCCGCAATCAACGAGCCCTTTACGTCAGACTACGAAACAAAGCGCATCATACTCTTGGCTCACAATATTGCGCTATGGGATGTAATCAAAAGTGCGGAACGCAAGGGCAGCCTCGACACAAACATAAAAGACGAGATACCTAACGACATCCCGGGCTTTCTAAAAGAACACCCCAATATTAATTTCATGGCATTTAACGGGGCCTGCGCTTTTAATAAATACAAAAAGCACCTAGGCACCCCGCCCCTCCCATACAAAAAACTCCTCTCAACAAGCCCCGCCTGCGCAGGCAGAGATGAAGAGAGGAGAAAAATGTGGAACGACATGCTGACACTCACACTGTAATTTTTTAAATTCAAAACACCTGTTCACCAGGTCACTGCTAAAAACCACACCAAGCTGAAGCCAGCTTATGCCCTACCTTTGCCACACACTTCTAATTGAAAAATAAAACTCAAAGTTCCCTTGACAAGGAATGTCGTTTATTTCTGGGGAGACCTGCGGACAAAAAAACAGGACGATTCAGGCAACTCCCGCAATGGGAAAGGACATAAGACAATAAAATGCGGCTTAGGTGAAATGGAAACAGAGACACTGCGCGACCACAAAAGCACATTTCCGCCTCAGATAGGTTTCAAGCGTCTGCACAGAGTCGATCCATTGGACGAGGCTGTGATGGTCTTACATGCAAAAGGAATGACCACAAGAGATACACAAACAACAATCAAAGAACTATACCGTATCGATATATAGGCAGTATTTGTGCTGATACAGCCGTGGCAATGAAAGAGGACGTGCCTAGGCATTTACGCTTGTCCTTGCCAAACATTGCTGTTAGAATAAAATTGTTCCACAAAAAGACCGCTTGCTTCGGGGATTACCTGAAGCCGGGGGAAAACCACAATCACATTACTGTCCGCGGGGAGATTCCGTGCGGAGGGAAGGATGATTCATAATGTACAGTAAAAATGAGTTCCAGGATTCTTCATTCATCGATGATGCGGAGATATTAAGTTCTCTTGAGGAGGCAAAGCATCTCGCCGGAGATTCTGCCGCAGTTCGTGCCATTTTGGATAAGGCACGGCGGTGTAACGGGCTCACCCACCGCGAAGCGGCTGTTCTGCTGGAGGTAAACGACCAGCAGCTTGAACATGAACTTTATGCGCTCGCAAAGGAAATCAAGGAACGTATCTACGGCAGGCGCATTGTCCTCTTCGCGCCGCTCTATGTAGCCAACCACTGTATAAATGGCTGCGTATATTGCGGCTTTCATGCCGGCAATGCATCTATGTGCCGCAAGAAGCTGACGATGGAGGAGATTGACCTTGAGGCTGATGCGATTCTTGCGCTTGGCCATAAGCGCATTGCTATGGAGGCCGGCGAGGATCCGGCAAATATTCCTCTCGATTACATCATTGAGTGTATGAAACGCGTCTACGCCTACAAAAACAGCCGCGGCGACTCCATTCGGCGCATTAACGTCAATATTGCAGCCACTACAGTGGAAGAATACAAGCGCCTCAAAGCGGCGGATATCGGAACATTCATACTTTTTCAGGAGACCTTTCACCGTCCAACCTATGCAAAGATGCACCCAACAGGGCCGAAGAGCAATTACGACTGGCACACCACGGCGCTGCACCGCGCACAGGAAGGAGGGATTGACGACGTTGGAACAGGCGTGCTTTACGGACTTTACGATTATAAGTATGAGGCAGTCGCTCAGCTTCTATTTGCTGAATCTATGGAGAAAATGTGCGGCGTAGGGCCGCACACAATCTCCGTTCCTCGTCTGCGCGAGGCAGAGGGTGTCGATATGCAAAAATTTCCCTACATCCCTACAGACGAACAATTTCTGCGCATAATCGCAGTCATTCGCGTCGCCACTCCATACACGGGAATGATTCTCTCTACACGTGAGACACCCGAGACGCGCCGCAAAGCGCTTGACCTCGGCATATCTCAGGTGAGCGCAGGCTCCTGCACAGGTATTGGCGGCTATCACAAGGAAATTGGCCAACACCAGCCCGACACAGCTCAGTTTAAGGTCTCAGACGAACGAACCCCTGACGAAGTTCTCACCTGGCTCTGCGAGGACGGATACATCCCAAGCTATTGCACCGCCTGTTACCGCCAGGGCCGCACAGGCGACCGCTTTATGTCTCTTGCAAAGTCCGGGCAAATCCGCAACATCTGTCAGCCTAATGCACTGCTTACATTTAAGGAATATCTGCTCGGGTATGGCTCCGCCCACTTAAAGGAGCTTGGCTTGAAAGTGATTGAGGATGAAATAGAGAAAATTCCAAGTGACAAAATCAAAGAACTGACAAAGGAACGCCTGACAAAGCTTGAAGAGGGAGCTCAAGATCTCTATTTTTAAAAGATTTTAAAATCAACTGCAGCGCCGGCACATCACGCACTGAACAGCCCTGGGTGACAATTAAGTACTAAACCCAGATTTAGCGGTGGAGTATCAGCAAACTATTGCCGATAAGGCTGTATATACAAAACAAGCGCCGCATCTTTCGATGCGACGCTTGTTTTGTATGTTAATTCCAGAAGCAACATACTCCCGGTTAAAAAAATAAGCGACTGATGATAAAACCAAGTTTGGGCACGAAAATCATAAATTTTCTGCCTTACGTATCACACAAATAGCAAAAGCTGCGATTAGATTCTATGCTTATGCTGGGAGACGATAAAGAACAGAAACATCGGCTAAATCTTGACTGTTTTTTTAATCGTCTCTTTGCAAATCTTCGGTGCGAGGTAAAGCGGCGTTGGTTTTGAGAAATTATAGATAAGAGCAGCGGTGCTGTGCCCCACACAGGAGGTTTCCCGCAATACATGTGCACGTGAGAGTTATGTTCTGTTTCGCAATACTTTACGCAATGAAAAGCTGGCATTTTACTGTATTACGCAAAGCAACCTGCACGACTTTACTTCCGCATTTCACTCATGCGCTTACAATTACCTCTTAATATCATAAATGTAACACCATAAATTTTCATTTTTGTTATACTTCCGTTGGTTAATTTTGCACTTTTGGAGCAGAAAGACGGCTGTTTAGGGAGTGTTTTGTGTCTTTTTTGAGACTTCTGAAATTCAAAAATGAAGCTCTTATATTTTTTCATAAATGCGTTCTATCACTATATTTATGAGATATAGCGATACAATCCTGCTGTACCTTGCCGCGAACGTCCGCCGTGCAAAACAAAAAGCACGACACGGAGCATTCATGTTTTCGGTACACCTAGAATTTTTTGCTTTGAGTAAATGTAAGGTTTTCATCCCATACAGCACCATTCACGGTCATAATAACACACAAAAGACTAATAGACAATACTATTCATTATTTACTTACTATTGGTAATCTTTTTCTTGCTGTTATTTCCGCTTCCGGATACGAAAAAGAGCCTCTGTCGTAAGACAAAGGCTCTTTCTTTAAATTAATTCCGGCAACGACCTACTCTGGGTGGAAAAACTAAGCGAATCACACAAATCGCAGGATAGGCGATTTG
>CAYRAI010000009.1:0-60187 GCA_964422205.1 uncultured Synergistaceae bacterium
GCGCAACAGGGGGAAGTATACTACCCTTTTGGAACTTCGTCAACTACTTTTTTTAGCTTTTTTTGTGCTTTTTGTATTAGGACACACGGGTTAGTGTATAAATTTAGATGAATTATTTACGTCATTACAGCTTTTTGCCTTTATATTTTTGCTTGTTTTGCAGTTAGATTTTTGTATAATTTGTGTGTTTTTTGACTATGATTTTTGCCGCTCTTGCTATATTGTGGGCACACATGCTTTTATTCCGTCTTTGTCGGTTATTATTTTTATTTCTGTGGAGAAAGCTTTGTTGATGTTTTCTTCCGTTATTATTTCCGATGGCTTTCCCCATTTTGTTATTTTTCCGCTTTGGAGTATGCAGGCTGACGTTCCTGCAAAGAAGGCGTGTTCCGGTGTATGTGTCGCCATTACTATGCTTATTCCCTCTGAGGCGAGTTTTTTTATTATTTTCAGCACCGTTATTTGGTTTCCGAAGTCGAGGTGCGATGTGGGTTCATCCAATATCAATATTTGCGGTTCTTGGACTAATGCGGCGGCAAAATGTACAAGCTGCCTCTCTCCGCCGCTTATTTCTGTGCAGTTTTTTTCTGCCAAGTGAGATATACCTAAGCTTTCCAGTACGTTCTCCACTATTTTGTAGTCGTTGGAGTTCGGCTCGGAGAAGAAGTTTTTGTATGGATTGCGCCCCATTACGGCTATGTCTTTTACGGCAAACGGAAATGCCGGCAGGCTGTTTTGGGGGATGTATGCCAATTTTTTTGCGAATTCTTTTCTTAAGATATTTTTGATGTCGACGGAGTCTATTGTAATGCGCCCCGACGTGGGGGGGTGTATGTTTGCAAGGCACTTTATGAGAGTGGATTTTCCTGCGCCGTTGGGACCGAGGACACAGAGAACTTGACCGGAGCAAAGTTCGAAGCTGATCTCTTCGAGTACGGACGATCCTCCATACGAGAATGATATTTTTTCCGCTGCAAGCCTCATCCCTGCCACCCCGCTTTTCTTTTTATGAGCAGCAGAGCAAAGAACGGCGCTCCTATCAGAGATGTGAGAATGCCCAGAGGAATTTCGTTCATGGAAATGGTGCGGGCAATGTTGTCGATCAGTATTACATAAGTTCCCCCAAGACAGATTGAGGCGGGAAGCAGGCGTCTGTAGTCGGATCCTGTGATAAGACGGGCAACGTGAGGTATGACAAGCCCGACCCAGCTTATTGTTCCGGCAAGGCAGACGGCAATGCAGGATACTACCGTGCAGAGAAGTATAACCGCCCCTCTTTCAGTGGCTATGCTGACACCGAGAGACATTGCCTCTTCCTCCCCCATGGATAGTATGTTTATGCGCCACCTGCACATGCAAAGCACAATGAGACCTGCACTCAGTATCGGAACACTCCAGTAGAGTTCATCTGAGCTGACCTTTGCAAGAGATCCCATGAGCCAGAATATTATTGAAGGCAGTTTGTCGTATGGGTCAGCTATATATTTAAGACATGACAAGAGTGCCTGAAAAAAAGCCCCCACGATGATTCCCGAGAGAACGAGAACAAGCACCGGTATACCTTTGAACATTTTCGCCATGAGACATGCCGTTCCCACTGCAAGCAAGCCGAAAAATGCCGCGGAGAGATGCAGATATATGCCTCCGTTGGTCAGCAAGATTGCAAGAGCTGCGCCGAACCCCGCTCCGTATGATACTCCGAGGATGTCGGGAGATATGAGTGGATTTTTGAATATTCCCTGAAAGACCGCACCCGAGGCGGAGAGCGAGGCTCCTACGAAGAATGCTGCTATTATGCGCGGCATGCGTATTTGGAAAAAAACTGTTTCCACTGCGTCGCTCCATGTTTTATCCATATCGGTGAAGATTGATAAAACGAGGCAGAGAAGTGTTTCAAGAGGTATGGAGTATCTCCCTATCGAGAGAGAGATTATCATAGCGGCCGGTACGGATAGTATTAGGCATATATTTAAAGCGGTGCTATTTTTTTCATTGCGCAGCAACTTAACAAACCCCTTAATAACAAACTCGGACGTGCCCGTAAATCACAAGCACGCCCTGTAAATAATGCAGACTAATGTGTTCCTTTATACGGCACACCGTAGAATGTTCTGTAAAATCCCTGTACTTCTTTGTTCATGTCAATCTCTTTGAACAAATTCGGATAGAGTTTTTTCGCCATCCAGAGCTCTCCGAGCGCCATTGATTCCGGGCAGGGATGTCCCCATGGCTTGACATATTCCGGCGTGATGTAGATTTTTTTATTTTTTACCGCGCTTATGCCTGCCCAAAGCGGGCTCTTTGTTATTTCGGGATATACTTTCTGTGCGTAGCGGTCCTGGATAAATATGACCTGCGGATTCCACGCTATTATCTGTTCCATGTTGACGGCTTTGTAGCCGGAGATATCTCTTGCAACGTTTATTCCGCCAGCCTTATCCATAATTACTCCGACATACTTTCCGCTTCCGTATGTTTGGAGATCGGGGTTGGCCATGTAGCAGGTGATTTTTTTGCTGTCATCTATCTTTGAAAGTTTATCGCCGACAAGATAGCGTTTTGTCTGGACGAAATCGTTGAGCTTCTTGGCCATTTCCTCTTTGCCGTATATTTCGCCGAGGAGTGTAACTCCCTGCTTCATTCCCACAGTGTATGCTTTATCGGGATTTTTAAGTTTCGGGTTGAGGCGGGAGGCCTGTTCAAAGTCCGCAACGTAGAGAGATATGGCAACTACCGGGATTCCCGCTTTTTCGATTTTCTTCATTGTGTCGGCCGGGAAGTAGTGTGTCACTATCACAAGGTCGGGATTTAGCTTTAGCAGTTCCTCCATATTCACTTCCGTTAGTGTGCCGGGTGTCGGAAGTTTTGCAAGGGGCGGATATATGTCCTTTATCGCAGGGAAGAGAAGTTTTTCCCAGTCTTTGAGAACTCCGACTAGACGATCTCCCGCTTGAAGCTCGAGGGTAATATCAAGAGCGTGGTGCATAAGACAGACAACCCGCTGAGGTTTCTGCGGTATTTCGACACTGCGTCCGAGCTGGTCAACTATAACTCTGCCGGCCGCTTCCGCTCCGCCTAAAGCCGCACCGGCAATCAAAAATGCCGCTAAAACGAGAGAGGCAAATGACTTTTTTGCAAATATCTTTTTCATCGTACAAGACCTCCATATGCAACAAAGTTGTATTAACAAGATAGCTGTTTATTATACTTCGAAGATTTGATTTGTATATACTTTTGTTTAGATAAATTCATTGATTGGAATTTTATAAATTTTATAACGAAGTATGGGTATCTGTTTTGAAGAATGTAAATGGGGGGGAGATACGCAAAGTGGAGGCACCGTTACGCCTCCCCTTTCACGACCCTATTAATTTCCAATGTTTGGTTCAGTTTCCTCTGAACATAAAGAAGACTGCTCCCACCATGCAGAATGATGCCCATAGGTAGTTAATTGTGAGTTTTTCTTTCATCACGAAAAATGAAAAGGCGGCAAAAATTGTCATTGTTATGACTTCCTGAATTATTTTGAGCTGAGAGAGTGTGTATACCTCATGCCCGAGTCTGTTTGCCGGAACTTGAAAGCAGTATTCGAAAAAAGCCACGCACCAGCTTAGGAGTATTGCTAAAAAGAGGGGTTTTGTACCAAGGTGCTTTAAGTGTCCGTACCACGCATATGTCATGAAGATGTTTGATATGAAGAGAAGTACTATCGGAGCGGCATAACGATACATTACAAGACCAAACCTTTCTTAAACACTGTAGCTTATATAATTTTACTACTATATAGCAGACGTGTATATTTTGTCACTAGCCAAAAATCGCGGCAATAAGATATTTGGCTTTTATAAAAAAAATCAGTATCTGATGAATAATCTTCTGCGTCGTTTTCCCTACCGTGAAAATACCTGCGGATAATAGAATTATTCATATAGTTTTATCTGTCCGCAAGGGGGAATTCGTATGTTTAATGCAAAGTATAATGCTCAAGTTTCGCTGCGCAGACACCTTCATAACGAAAATATTATGGTTGTTCCGTGTCTTTTCACAATGCTTTCGGAAAGAAGTATGACGGAGATATCTAACTTGTACAAACATATACTGGGAACAGTGAGCAGAGAGATTTTTGCCAAGATGCAGGAGGATGAGATAAAAAATTTCTTTACTGACGAAGGTATCGCTGTAGGTGTATGGCATGACAATAAACTTATATCGATAAGGACTGTAAAGACGGGGAAGAGTTGGGTGGATAAGTCCATATCAGAGCTGGGATATTTCCCAACAAGGGAGAAGAATATGGCATTTACCGGCTTTTGTATTGTTGACCCCGAATTCAGAGGCAATAACCTTCAGTTTCTGACTCAGTATTATGCGGAAAGTATTCTTACAAAGACTCACGATACGATTGTTACGACTGTTTCGCCTCACAATATGTACAGTCTTACAAATGTGATAGCCAGCGGATACAATATTGTCGGAATAAAGGACGCATATGGCGGATATCTGCGCTATGTCCTGGAAAAGGAGTTCTCTCCAAATTATGCTATCAGAACAGACAAGAATGTCTCTATAGGATACAAGGATTTAAAAGGGCAAAAAAAGGCTATAGAAGCCGGCATGATAGGCTATAAGATAACGATACATCCGAGAAGCAGCTCCGTTCTCTTTGCAGAGACGGAGGAATGTATTTAGTATAGATATTGTGGAGAGCGTGCGGTATTTCCGCCCGCTCTTATTTTGATGTGTGACTTTTCAGCGAGGAGAGTGTGTTTTCTATTCCTTTGGCAAAGCAGTATTCCTGACTTCTGCCATCCTCCCATGAGGGCATTGTGCAGGCTCCGTACCATTTGCTTTTTGGAAAAAGAGCTAATCCTCCGGAGGCAAGGACTCTGTGTACCCCAAATTCCACAGCCGTTATATCGTCCTCCGCGCATTTGGAATAGGAGCGCGCCGAGGCAAGGGCCTCGGCAAAGAGAACCGTACCTCGGCAGTGTCTGCGCCAAAAGTTTTTCTGAAGTTCTGATGATTCAAGCTTGCCGCCTGTTACGGTTGAGAATACTTTATACGCAAGCTCTCCCGTTATGTCGGGAGCTGCATTTTCTATAAAACTGAGTATTGTATCGGCAGCCGGAGAATGAGCGGCAAACGGAACTTTAAGTCTTTTGTGCCTTATTGACGATAGGTCAAGTATCTTTTCGACTTTGCGGACTTCGGCTGTTCTGCCGCTTATAACCGATGTTTTAGGGCCATTCAGCGCCGCTATTGATACATGCTCTGCATAGGGGGCTATAATTTCTCTGAGCTTCTCTTCGTCCTCTCTGACAGCCGCCATTGCTCCGGAGTATTCGATATTGTCCATCAGAGACGCGCGCTCATATACAAATTTAAGAGAGTTTGTGTAATTTATGGCTTCTGCCGTGCAGAGTGCTGATATTTCGCCAAGAGAGTGTCCCACAATGCAGTCCGGAATAACTCCACGAGATATAAATTCATTCGCAAGTCCCACGGAAAAGACAAAGGACGAAATGTGTTCTTCTTTTGTGTTTTCCGGTTTGCCTTTCTTAAGAAGTTTCTTCACGGAAATTTTTTTATTATAAAAATATTCTTCGGCTTCCGCAACATAACAGGCGAAGACAGGCAGATTTTCACACATAAAGTCCAGAGGAACCGGGCCGCAGGTGCCTTGTCCCGGCATTGCAAAAATAATCATTGATATCACTCCGATTTTCGGCTGAGAAACAGGCAAAGCCGACAATAGTCTTCGCATGAAGATTATAGCAGAGGCAAAGTCAATGTCACAAAGCCGCTGTTTTATATTTTTTAATATCTCTAAACTTTATATTTTGTTCCTTGTAAGTATTTTTATCTATGTGCTATAATTGACATAATTGAATTTGATGTCTCTCTGTTCGGGAAGTCGGTTAAAATCCGACACGGCCCCGCCACTGTAGCTCTGACGATTCCGATGTATGCCACTGACTTTTGTCGGGAAGGCTCGGATGAGGATGAAGAGAAGTCAGGATACCGTACAAAGAGCTTGAAGGGGGTATGTTTGCGTGGGCGAACTCCTTTACAGCTGACATAGCGCTTATGCTGTAAACGGATAAGACACGGCAAATTTTGTCGGAGTCTTATTTTTTTTGGCGCGGAGCCTTAGGCTCTTATGGATGCGCACAATATGTGCGAAACGGAAAGGAAGATATTTTGATTATGTCGAAGGTTATAACCATACTGCTTCTTGCCGCGGCTCTTGTCTTTACTGCCTCGGTATGCAGCGCAGCTCCTGCGAAGCAGGATAAGAAGGGCATACTTATAGCTTCTTTCGGAACCTCTATGCCCGAGGCAAAAAAGGCAATAGACAATCTTGTGAATTCAACAAAGAAGGCTTTTCCCGATATCGAAGTGAGGCTTTCATACACTTCAAACATAATCCGCAAAAAGATTGCCAAAGAGCAGAACCTTCTTATCCCCACACCGATGGAAGCTCTTGCCGAAATGAATGACGACGGCTTTACACATGTCTATGTAATGCCTATGCACATAATTCCCGGAGAGGAGTACGATGACATTAAGAGCCTTACCGAAGCGGCTGCGTCCATAAAGGGCAAGTACAGCTTCAGGGAAATAAAGCTCGGAAGACCTTTTATCGCGGATGTTCCCGCATCTGACAGAATGGCTTCAATTCTTATGAAGCGCTTTGAAAAGCAGCTCGCCGATAAAAAGACATCTATAGTCCTTATGGGACACGGCACGCCGCATCACATTGCAAACGCGCTCTACAGCCAGCTTCAGCTCTCTCTTGAGAAAAAGGCGCCGGGACGCTTTTTTGTAGGAACCGTTGAGGCCGCTCCTACGATAGAAGATGTCATAACATCTCTTAAAAAGCAGCATGCTCAAAAGCTGCTTCTGTCTCCTCTTATGATAGTTGCGGGAGACCACGCCAATAACGATTTGGCGGACAAGGACGACCCCGAATCCTGGTACAGCATGTTGAAGAAGGCAGGTTTTGCCGATATATCCTCATATTTGGTGGGACTCGGAGAAGACCCTCAGATGGCAGCAGTCTTTGTTAACGAAATTAAAGATATGATGAAATAACACAGGCAGAGCAAATGAGCAGTCCGGCAGCTGATATCACCACACACAGAATACGGCTCCGCCAAAAGCGCATGCGCCTTGGACTGCTTTTGCTTGCCTTTTTGCTGGTTACGGCGGTAATTAGAATCACGCAGGGAGAGTGGAGCATTCCGCTCTCCCATGTTTTTGAAATTCTTTTCTCTTATGCCTCAAATCCAGACCTTAATTCTCCCGAAGCAATAGTTGTGCGCTCTGTGAGGCTTCCGAGGTTTTTTGCCGCTGTAGGAGCGGGCGGAATGCTTGCAATGGCCGGAGTTGTACTCCAAGGTCTGCTTTCAAACCCATTGGCTGAACCTTACACACTGGGCATAGCGGCAGGGGCAGCATTCGGGGGCGCTTTAGGTTTTTTCTTTAACTCCGCTATGGTCACTCCTTTCGCCTTTATAGGGGCTCTCGGAGCTCTGTGGATGGTGAGTGCGATTGCATGGCGCGGAGACGGAGGCAGCGGCACATATCTCGTGCTTGCGGGAATTATTACAAACGCCGTGCTCTCTGCGGGAGTGACATTCTTAAAAGCCATTGCGGACGACAGGCTTGCCGCTATAGTTCTTTGGCTTATGGGAAGTTTTTCGGGAGCATCGGCAAGGACATCTGTCACTGTATGGGTCGGAGCTCTTGCTCTTTTGATCCCCGCACTGATTTACGGACGCGAGCTTGATGCGGTATCTCTGGGAGAGGAACAGGGAGAGCGTCTGGGAGTAAATGAAAAAAAGCTCCGAATTATTCTTCTTTCCTTTGCATCTTTCGGCACAGCTCTTACTGTCAGCAGTTTTGGCATTATCGGTTTTGTCGGGCTCGTCATTCCTCATCTTATCAGAGCCGCGATAGGCCCTTCTCACAGAGCCTTAATTATCTTCAGCTTTCTCGCCGGAGGCACTCTTTTGGCAATAGCCGACGGAGTTGCCCAAGCAATGGGAGAACTTCCTGTTGGAGTGCTTACCGCTATAATAGGCGGCCCATTCTTCTGTTGGATTCTGGCAGGCAGAAAGGGCGGCTCAAGATGACACCTGTCTTTACTTTCAGCAATTTAAAATGCTGTTATGGCAAAAAAACTGTTTTAAAAAATATTTCTTCTTCTATATATGAGGGAACTTTAACCTCTCTGATAGGGCCGAACGGAAGCGGAAAAAGCACTATGCTCCGCACTCTCGCCGGACTTCAAAAGTATGACGGTGTGCTTAAGCTCAACGGCAGAGATTTAAAAACTCTCCCGCGGCGCGACTTTGGACGCACTGTCGGCATAGTGCCTCAGCAAATGAACTTAAAAACTCCGTTTTCGGTTTACGAAGTCATTGCCCTGGGACGTCTTCCATACCAAAGCTTTTTTGCTCCGTCAAACACGGACGATGATATCATTGCGGATTCGGCGGAAAGAGCTGACGTGGCTCACCTTCTATGCCGCAGAGTGACGGAGCTTTCCGGAGGAGAAAAGCAGAGGGTTCTTTTTGCGATGGTTCTGGCACAGAATCCCGATGTATATCTTCTCGATGAGCCGACATCTGCCCTTGATCCAAGCAGTTCCATACGCATATTCTCAATTTTGAAGGAGCTGACGGAAGAGGGAAAGAGCGTCATAGTCGCGGCTCATGACATTAATATGTCTATTCCTTTTTCAAACAGATATATATCTCTGCGCGGAGGAGAGATAATAGCCGAGGGAGAGGCATCATCCCTTGACGAAAATATTCTGAACGAGCTTTATGAAACTTCATTTGTACAGTACACATCTGACGGAGGCGATACGGCATGGCATCCAAAAAGGTGCTGATTTTTGCGGCTGCTATTTTTACATTTATTATATTCTGCGGAACGTCGGATGCTGCCTCATATAAAAGGATTGTCTCACTATACCCGGGACATACTGACAATATAATAGCTCTCGGAGGAGGCGGGCGCCTTGTGGCAATATCAAAAAATGACGCGCCCGAAGTGCTGCCGAACCTTCCGAGGCTTACTATGAAGACGGGAGCGGAAAAAATTCTCGCTCTGCGTCCCGACCTTGTGATAATAAGAACTCTCGTGGAGCAGCAAAATCCGGAACTGAAAAAGGTTTTAACTCGCTCGGGAGTCAGAGTTGAAGTGATAGACCCCCCGTCGTGGAACGGCTTTGACGAGTATCTGATGAAACTGGCTCCTTTAGTCGGATCTTCACCTCAGAAAGCTCAGAAGAAGCTGAACAATCTCAGGAGCGTTATAATAGCGAAAACAGCAAATGCAAAGAGGAAAAACGGAAATAAGACCCCGAGCGTTTTTATCGAGGCTACGGAAAAAGAGATTCACACATGCGCACCAGACTCTTGGGCGGCTCACTTAATAGAGCTTGCGGGAGGAGAGAACGCGGCAAAATCAGCTGTTTCCTCAAGAAAGGGCAGTTCCATAGCTCCCTGGGGTGCGGAAAAGGCTTTAAAGCTTGCGGCATCAGGGCTTAACATTTATCTTATACAGAACGGAGTAATGAATGCGTCAGACAGAGAGACTTTTATGAAACGTCCGTGGAGCGCAGCTTTCAAAAATGTAAAAGTTTCGGTTATACGGGAATCTTATCTCAGCCGCCCCTCACTTCTCGGACTTGAGCAAGGCGGAAAGATGCTTATAAAAATATTTTACGAGGAGTGAAGCTTTTGAAATTTATAGTAGCGGGAGTGGGACCGGGAGATCCCGAGCTCATAACGGTAAAAGCATTAAAGACTATAGAGAAAGCCGACGTTATTCTGACACCGCACTCAAAAGACGGCAAGGCAAGCATAGCGGAGCAGATTGTGAGATCTCATCTTAAAGACATTAAAACTATGCCAATTGTATTCCCAATGGTTTCGGACGGAGAGAAGAGAGACGAGATACTCCGCTCTCAGCTTTCGGAGACAAAAGAGCTGTGGAAGGAAGCGGAGACTGTTGTACTGCCTGTAATAGGAGATTCCGCCCTCTATGCGACAGGCTCATATTTGTACGATGTCTGGAAGGAATTTGTCCCTGAACTTGAACTTGGCCTCATTCCTGGAATATCGGCGCACTCTTTGGCAGCTTCCCGCGCATCAGTTTTCCTTGCTATGGGGGAAGATATTCTGTCAATCATCCCTGGCACGGACAGCCCGCAGCACATTAAAGATGCTCTGGCAAAAGCCGATTCCGCAGCGCTTTACAAGCCATGCGCGCTGAAAGACGGGCTGCGCGAAGCGGTAACAGAGTCCGGGCCATGGAAGAGGATGGTCAGAATAGACAGGGCCGGCCTTGAAGACGAGAAAATCTACGAAGGCGAGAGCGCTCTTGAACCTGCTCAGGAGTATCTTTCAATACTTCTTCTTTGGAGATAGCTCTTTTTTATGGATTGGACAAGTCTTCTTAAAGGAGAGATTGAACTTACAATAAGCATAGCGGCCGGATTTATGCTCGGCACTCTCATTTTGAGGACCGGGCTTGCCGACAAGCTGATGAAGCACCTTATGCCTTATCTTAGAAAAGCGGGAATAGGCTCTGTATTGGGAATGGCTCTCACAGTAAGCTTAGGTTCGGCAAAAGCCGGAGCAGCTTTGATAGCAACAGCTTACGACGACGGCAGGATAAGCGAGAGAACGGCAAAATGGGGCACTCTTATGCTATCCTTCCCCGCCTATTTGCACAGATGGCCTTCGACTATGGTTATGGCGGCAAGCATGGCAGGACTTTCTGGGGCAATATTCGCCGCTGTTATTCTTATGAGGACGGCTCTGCGCTTTGTACTGCTGATATTCATATACAGACACGGAGAGCACAATGATTTGACAGAGGAGAGCGAAAGAAGCGGAAACTCAGCGAGAGGGGTAAAATTCGCTTCAAAGATTCTCAAAACCCTGCCTCTGGCATGGTTTTTCTACGCTGTGGCTTTTGCCTTGGTTCCATGGGCCGAGGATGCCATGAAAGATTGGCTGATGGGAGGAAAATTTCTGCCTCTTGCAGGACTTGCAGTTGCTGCGGCATCAATAGCGCACGTATCTGCGGCTCTCGCTCTCGCCGGCGGAAGTCTTGCGGCCGGAGATTTAAATGTCGCTCAGGCTGTTTTTGCTCTGCTGCTCGGAAACAGTTTTGGAATTGTGTCACGCATGGTTCGCGCAAATGCAGGCTACTACTTCGGATTATTTCCCGGAAGACTTGCAAAGTCCATGCTTATTTGGAATTTAGGGACTACCGCACCTCTGTCGATTTTAACAATTTTGCTTGCGGCAATTCCGCTATTTTTTTAAGAAAAATAAATTATGCAAGGCGGTGTTTTTATGAGACCTGAAGAGATAGAACGGGAAAGTATGAGAATAATAGGCGAAGAGATGGGTGCCTACAGCGGGGAACAGGATAACCTTACCGTAATTAAAAGAGTCATACATACCACAGCGGACTTTGATTTCAAAGACAAGATGGTATTTTCAGAGAAGGCTGTGCAAAAAGCAAGAGAGGCGCTCTCATCGGGAGTGACTGTCGTCACAGACACTCAAATGGCAGCTGCGGGAATAAATAAAATTGCGGCAAAGCGTTTTGGCATAGAGGTTGTATGCAGAATGTCGAATCCGGAAATAAGGGAAGAGGCGGCAAAACGGCAGGTAACACGAGCTGTCGTCAGCATGGAGGAGGCTGTCAGACAGACACCTAACGCCATATTTGCCATAGGCAACGCGCCTACCGCTCTTATGAGGCTCTGCGAGCTTATCGAAGAGGGGAAGGCTTCGCCCTCTCTCGTCATAGGTGTTCCCGTGGGATTTGTAAATGTTGTCGAGTCAAAAGAAATTCTAACCCGCACCGATGTTCCCTTTATAGCAGCAATGGGGCGAAAGGGCGGCTCCACAGTGGCATCTGCCATAGTAAACGCCCTTATGTACGGAATTGCCTAACCCAAACGGACTCAGAGATGGAGTATCCACAGGCTCATGCGCCGCGGCGGCCGCAAAAGCTTCTGCTATATGGGCTGTGAGCGGAACTATGCCTAAATTTGTGACTGTCACAACTCCGTCCGGCAGGGAGCTCTCTTTGGAGACGGTACGAATCGGCGAGGGAGTCTGCGGCGTGGTTAAAGACGCAGGAGACGACCCTGATGCAACAAACGGCCTCACTGTAACGGCACAGGTTGAAATACTTCCACAAAGTTCGGAAATAATTTTCGCGGCGGGAGAGGGAGTCGGCACGGTAACTCTTCCAGGCCTTAAAGTTCCCGTTGGAGAACCAGCGATAAACCCAGTGCCAAGACTGATGATAGAGGATGCTGTAAGAAGTGTCCTGAAGGACGGAGGAGTCAAGGTGACAATATCCGTTCCGGGAGGGGAAAAGACGGCTCTGCACACATTCAACCCGCGTCTCGGAGTGACGGGAGGCATATCTATATTGGGAACGAGCGGCATAGTCCGCCCCATGAACGAGCAGTCTATCTTTGACTCTCTGACATTGGAACTTTCGACGCACAAGGCTCAGGGAAGAAAAATTTTGGCCGTCACTTTCGGCAACACGGGCGAAGAGTCTTTGAGAAAAGCATGGAACATAAAAGGCAGATGCGTAGTCCAGACCGGCAACTACATAGGCTACGTGCTTGACGAAGCTGTAAGATTTGAGTTTGAAAGAATACTGCTCTGCGGTCATCCCGGCAAACTTCTTAAAGTCGCAGCGGGAACTTTCAACACCCACAACAGAACTGGCGACGGAAGAAAAGAGGCTCTCTGCACTCACGCGGCTCTGGAAGGATTTGACCGTTCGCTTATAAAAAAAATATATGAAAGTCCGACAACGGAAGCCGCGATGGGGATTATAAACGCAGCCGGGCTTCAGAATATATGGAGCGTACTGGCTCAGGTTACGGCAAAACGCTGTACAGATAGAGCTTTCGGAGACATTAAAGTTGAAGCGTCATACATAGACAACAGCGGAGCTATATTAGGCTCAAGCACAGAAGCTCCGAAATTTGCGGAGGAATTGAGACATGAGCAATAAACTCTTTGTGGTGGGAGCTGGTCCCGGAAATCAGTCATATATGACAGAGGCTGCGAAGGATGTGCTGCGCGCCTCTGACTGTGTTGTCGCCGCGGAGCGCCATCTTCCTCTGGTATCGTGGCACAGCAATGTTATACTTCTCAAAAATTTTGAGGAGACGATGAAGAAGGCTGAGAGAGAACTTGAAAAGGGTTCTGTCTCATTTCTCGTATCGGGAGACCCCGGGATATACAGCCTCCTCCCCCTGCTTAAGGTAAAATTCCCTTCGCGCAGAATAGATGTTCTGCCTGGCATAAGCTCACTGCAATGCCTCTGTGCATCCGCATCCGAGACATGGAACGGATCTGCCATCCTCTCAGGACACGGAAAAGAGATAAGAGAGTCTGTGATACTTGAAACTGCGGACAGTAACAGGAGCACAGTATTCTTCTGCGGCAATGACAAAAATCCGTCATGGCTCTGCTCTCTGCTCGCAGAAAAGCTTCCTCACGTCAAAGTTACAGTCGGGGAAAATCTGAGCTACGAAAATGAGAGAATCACATGCGGCTCTCCCGCAGATTTGAAGGATAAAAATTTTGACTCCCTCTCAATTGCTCTTATTATTAACGAAAATCCCTATGTAAGAGAGGAAGGGCGTCCGAGGGACTGCGATTTTATAAGAACTGACGTGCCGATGACACGAGAAGAAGTTCGCTCCGTCATAATTGATAAGCTGCGCCTCAAAAAAGATTCCGTAATTTGGGACATAGGCTCCGGCACAGGCTCCATCTCCATAGCCGCCGCTCTCGAGTGCCCCATGGGAGAAGTTCATTCCGTCGAATGTCTGCACGAGGCATCGGAGCTTGAAAAGCTCAATATAGATAAATTTCATATTTTCAATATAAAAGTTCACGAGGGCATGGCTGCGGAAGTTATAAAAAATCTGCCTCTCCCCTCTCACGTATTTATCGGAGGAAGCGGCAGAGAGCTTTGCAATATATTAAGTCACATTTCGTCATTACAAGGCGGCATAAGAATTGTAGTCTCGGGCGTGACGCTAAGGACAATAGCAAACGCATCGGAGCTCCTCTCCGGCGGGAACTATTCCGACTTTGACTGTATTCAGCTCAATGTCAGCAGAGCTAAAAAAATAGGTTCAAGTACAATAATGGCGGCTCAGAATCCCATAATGATAATGTCCGCCGTCACAAAGGATAAAGGTGATAAGAGATGATACATTTCGTAGGAGCCGGGCCGGGAGCACCCGACCTCATAACATTAAGAGGAGCGGAACACCTCCGCACTGCTGGCATGGTGATATATGCCGGCTCCCTTGTCAATCCGGAGCTCTTAAAAATGACGCCTGAGGGCTGTGAGATTTACAACAGCGCCAATATGACACTCGAAGAAGTCATAGAGAAGATGCGCAGCGCAAACGAGAGAAATCTCTCAGCAGTGCGCCTCCATACCGGAGACCCGTCCATATACGGAGCTATCAGAGAGCAGATGGACAGGCTCAAAGAGCTTGGCATAGAGTATGACATCACGCCGGGAGTAAGCTCCTTCTGCGCCGCCGCGGCAGCCGCAGAGGCAGAGTACACACTGCCGGGAGTAAGCCAGACTGTGATAATAACGAGGATGGAGGGGCGCACCCCCGTGCCTGTTAAGGAGAACCTGCGCTCTCTTGCCTCTCACGGAGCTTCTATAGTGCTCTTCCTCTCAAGCGGGCTTATCAGCGAGTCATGCACTGCTTTGATAGAGGGAGGCTATTCCTCAAAGACAAAGACAGCTATGGTTTACAAGGCATCGTGGCCAGAACAGAAAATCATACGCGGAACTCTCGAGACTCTGCCGTCTCAGGCAAAAGAGGCCGGCATAAAGAACACTGCTCTTATTCTGGTGGGAGATTTCTTGGGTGATGAGTACGAACTTTCAAAGCTCTATGATAAAACTTTTACTCACGCTTTCCGCAAAGGCACGGAATGATAGAAGTTCTCGCTTTTTCGCGTGAAGGTGCGAAGCTGGCATCTCTTATAGCGTCTGAGACAAAAGGCAGGGCGTGGGCACCGGAAAAATTTGCTTCGGACGAAGTTCTTGCGATAGAGCCATCTCTTGCAGAGTGGACTAAAGCTCACTTTGCCTCGGAGGCTCTGGTCTTTGTATCTGCCTGCGGAATAGCGGTACGGACAATAGCTCCTTTTATAAAGAGCAAGACGGAAGACCCTGCTGTTGTGGTTCTCGACGAGGCGGGGAAAAATGTAATATCCCTGCTCTCTGGACACATAGGAGGAGCAAACGGATTGGCGCGCCGCATTGCGGAGATAACGGGAGGAAACGCAGTTGTGACAACTGCTACCGACGTGAGAAATCTCACCGCTGTGGACGAATGGGCGATAAAGAACAACTGCTCAATAGAGAACATAAAAGCGGCAAAAGAGGTATCTTCCGAGATTCTTGACGGACATAGAGTTGGAGTTGCTGTGACAGAGCTTCTGCAGCCTGCGCCGTGGCCCGTCACTCTGTGGCTCCGTCCTAAAAACCTTGTCCTCGGAATCGGATGCAAAAAAGATACGGATTTTATGCTGCTCAAAGAATCAGCCTCCGACTTTTTGAAAAACGCGGGAGTATCACCTCTCTCCCTTTCAGCTTTGGCATCAATAGACTTGAAAAAGGACGAAAAAGCTATTAAGGAGCTGGCGGAGGAGTACGGTGTTCCCTTTGTTACATACAAAGCCGAGGAACTTGCAGAGCTGGAAGGAAAATTTTCATCTTCCGAGAAAGTAAAAAGTGTCACAGGAGTAGACAATGTCTGTGAGAGAGCCGCTGTTCTCAAAGCAGAAGGGCCTCTGCTCCGCAGCAAAACATTATATAAGGGTATAACTTTCGCCTTGGCAAAAAACGGGAGGACTCTTCCATGAAGATAGAGATAGCCGGAGTCGATTATCAAAAGACACCAATAGAGATAAGAGAGAAATTTTCCTTTACAGCTTCCGCTGTTTCGGACTTTCTCGAAAAAATAAAAGAAGAGAGCGATGAGTGCATACTCATATCCACGTGCAACAGGACTGAACTCTGTGTGATATCCGATACTCAGCCATCGGAGTTTCTGCGCAGGACAAGGGGAGATGCTCATTTCTTCTCTCTGAGCGGAAATGATGCCGTCAGCCATATATATGAGCTGGCAGCAGGACTATGCTCTCAGGTTCCGTTTGAAGATCAGATATTGGGACAGATGAAGACCGCACTTGCACTCTCAAGAGAGGCAAAGTGCTGCGGGCCGGTTCTAAGCCAGCTCTTTCAAAGCGCTATAACCGCCGGAAAAGAGATACGCACAGAAGTAAAGAAAAGCCCCGACAAGCACGCTGCGTCTGCGGCTCATATAGCATGTGCCAAGGCCAAAGCCGAATTGGGCTCACTTCAAGGCGAAAAGACTCTCATTATAGGGAGCGGAGAGATTGGAATGCTCTGTGCGCAGCTCTTTTCCGACGAAGGTTCGGACGTGACAATGACAATACGCAGAAAGAGAGAGGACGGACTTCTGCCCCCGCCATGCGTGAGTGTAATTTCATACGATTCCAGATACGATGCGGCGAAGGACTGCTCGGTAATAATAGGAGCTACGTCAAGCCCTCACTTTGTACTGACAGAAGAACATTTTGCGCGGCCTTCAAAAAAAACAGTCATATTGGATTTGGCTGTTCCTCGTGATATAGACCCCAATATTAAAAATTTTGACGGAGTATCACTCTTTGACATGGACAGACTCGGTCAGAGCGCAATAAGTTCCGAACTATTCAAAATAACGGAGGAAATATTAAAAAGGCACAGAAGCAGATTCAATGAATGGCAGAATGTGAGGGAGTGTATGCCTATGATTGAGGACGTATGCTCTTTTGCGGAGCGTGAGATGCTCTCGGAGCTCTCCCCTTCCGATATGAGCGAGAGAATAAAAATAAAGGAAGCTGCACGAAATATGGTCGGAAAGCTTCTCTTCACTATGAAAGAAAAGGTTGACAGCGATATGGCTAAGAATTGCTACACTGCACTGGCAAAGGCGGCGAGAGGATGATATATGTCGTAGGTCTCGGTCCCGGCAAAAAGGACCAAATGACGGAGCGTGCAAAGGAAGCTCTTGAAAAGTGTGACGTAATAATAGGCTACAAAGCCTATGTAGACCTCATCAGAGAAGATTTTGAAGGAAGAAAAGAGCTTATCGCCTCCCCTATGAAGGGCGAAGCTGCAAGGTGCGCCGATGCTCTGGCGCGTTCCGAGGCGGGGCAGACTGTCGGCCTTGTATCGAGCGGAGACCCTGGAGTCTACGGAATGGCTGGCATTATGCTTGAGACAGCCAACGGCAGGACTGATGTCGAGATAGTACCCGGCATGACAGCAGCATGCACGGCCGCCGCAATATTGGGAGCTCCTCTCATGCACGACTTCGCGGTTATCAGCTTGAGCGACCTGCTGACACCTTGGGAACTCATAGAGAAACGGCTTTTGGCTGCGGGAAGCGCAGATTTCATTGTCTGCATTTACAACCCGTCAAGCAAAGGACGTCCGGAGCATCTGCGCAGAGCATGTGCCCTTCTTATGAAAAACAAAAGCGCGGACACTCCTGCAGGATGGGTGCGCAATGCGGGAAGAGACGGAGAGTCCTACGGAGTGACAACTCTGGAGAAGCTGGCTGACGAAAAGATAGATATGTTCTGCACAGTGATAGTGGGCAACAGTTCGACTCGCCTGATAGGCGGGCGCATTGTGACACCCAGAGGCTACAGGATATAGATATGACTGGAAAGCTGCTCTTATTCGGGGGCACAACAGAGGCCAGAAAGCTGCTGGAGCACGGTCTGCCCGCAATATACTCTGTCGTGACCGATTACGGAGCCAAACAAGCGGACGGAGAGTGCGGAGCCGAAGTCGTAACGGGACGCATGGACAGGGATGCCATAGTAAAATTTATAAAGGAGAGGGGCGTCACATGCGCTATAGATGCCACTCATCCTTATGCCGTCGAAGCTACGGCAAATATAAAGAGCGCATGTGAGATTACAGGGACTCCCCTTATGAGAGTGCTGCGCGAAAGCACGCCTCTGTCGGGAGACATTATAAAAGTTTCCTCCTGTGCGGAGGCGGCGGAGCTGCTTAACTCCATGGACTGCAATGTTCTGCTCACAGTCGGAAGCAAGGAACTTGCCTCATTCACTTCGGTAAATAATTATAAAGAGAGACTTTTTCCCCGTGTCCTGCCTTCGTCTTCCGTAATAGCATCCTGCGAGGCCTTGGGTTTCGATGCTGGACACATTATAGCGATGCAGGGGCCTTTTTCCGAAAGTATGAACATTGATATGATAGATATGACCAAAGCCAAAGTTATAGTCACAAAGGACGGAGGCACTGCGGGAGGAACTGCGGAGAAATTCGCAGCTGCCGCAAAGAGAGGCATAAAGGTCATTCTGGTGACACGGCACGAAGAGAGAGGACACAGCACGGAAGAAGCCCTGCTATGGGCAAGACGTGAGCTGGGACTTTCAAGGCCTCCCCTCTTTCCTCTGCTGACCGACATAGAAAATAAAAAAACCGTCATAGCCGGCGGAGGCAAGATTGCACTTAGGCGTGCCATGACTTTGCAAAAATGCGGTGCTCACGTAAAAATCATCAGCCCATCTTTTTGTGACAAAATAAAAGATTTGGGCTTTGAGCTAGTTGAAAAAAAATATGAAAGCTCAGATTTGGACGGAGCGTTCCTTGCTGTTGCCGCAACAAATGACAGAAATGCTAATAAAAAGCTGGCAGAGGACGCGAAGAGAGCCGGAATAGCTGTGAGCGTTGCCGATGCCGCAGGAGAATCGACTTTCTTTTTTCCCTCTCTCGTAACAGAGGAGGAAGTATCAGTCTCAATATCTGCCGCAGGACTCTCACCAAAGCTTGTCCGCCTCCTTGCCGACAGAGTGAGGGAAGTTTTGCCTCTCTGGGTCTCGTCGGAACGGGAAAAAATAACTGAAAGTACAAAGGAGCTCCAATCACAATGAAGAAGATAATACGCTTCGGCAGCAGGAAAAGCCTTCTGGCCGTAGCACAGACAAATACAGTGATAGAAGCAGTGAGAAGAGCTCACCCCGAGTTTGAGACAGAGCTTGTGACAATGGAGACCACAGGCGACATCAATATGAAGCCTTTTTCTGAGGCATCAGACAAATTCGGCATAAAAGGACTTTTTACAAAGGAACTTGAGGAGGCTCTGCTGGATGGGCGCATTGACATAGCAGTCCACAGCCTGAAAGATATGCCAATGTACAAAAACGAGGCTCTGCCGACAGTGGCTTTCTCAAAGAGAGAAGATCCCAGAGACGCACTCGTCCTTCCCATCGGGACGGATACGCTATCGGGACACATCGCCGGCTGCTCCTCCGCAAGGCGCAGGCTTCAGCTTCGTGAATTATTCCCAGATATCACAGTGGAGCCGGTAAGAGGCAACGTGATAACAAGGCTCCGAAAGCTTGACGAAGGTCAGTTCTCAATGCTGGTTCTTGCGGCGGCGGGGCTTAACAGAATAGGAATGGAAAAGAGAATATTCCGCTGCTTCTCATGTGACGAGATGATACCTGCTCCGGGTCAGGGAATTTTGGCATGCCAAGGACGTGCTGACGAAGATTATTCATATCTAAAAGCCATAGAGGACGATAATGTCACAGCCTGTGCAAAGGCGGAGAGAGCTTTTTCCGCAGCTTTGGGCGGAGGCTGCACAGCTCCGGTGGGAGCTTACGCCGAGATATGCCAAGATACCATATTTCTCAGGGGCTTCTACGCTGATGAGGCAAAAACGATATTTGCAAAAGGAAGCATCTCAGGCAAAGCAAAAGATGCGGCACAGATAGGAGCTGAGCTGGCGGACAGACTTAGAAACGGAGGGACGCACTATGAAAATAGGTAGGGTATGGCTTGTCGGAGCCGGGCCCGGCAATCCCGGACTTCTTACACTGCGAGGCAAAGAAGTTCTCGATGATGCCGACTGCGTTGTCTTTGACAGGCTTGTCGGAGATGGAGTGCTCTCATACATTCCGCCTTCGGCTGAAATGATCGACGTGGGCAAGGAGGGCGGAAATCACCCTGTTCCTCAGAGCGAGATAGAAAATATTATCGTACGCGAGGCCCTGCTCGGCAAAAAAGTGGTCAGACTCAAAGGCGGAGATCCATTCGTATTCGGAAGGGGCGGAGAAGAAATTGAAGCTCTCATCGCAAACAACATCCCTTACGAAGTTGTGCCTGGCATAACCTCAGCCATTGCGGCTCCATCATCGGCGGGCATACCTGTCACCCACAGAGGCCTTGCCGCATCCCTTCACATAATAACCGCTCACACGAAGAGCGGCGGGATTGCGGAGACGGATTACGAAGCTCTTGCAAAGTTAGGAGGAACCCTGCTCTTCCTCATGGGAGCGTCCTCCGTCCGCGAAATATGCCGTGCCCTAATGGCAAACGGGATGTCGCCGGACACTCCCGCCGCAGCAGTGGAAAACGGAACAACTGCATCTCAGAGAAGAATAACCGCTCCTCTTTCGGAATTTGAAAAGAAGTGCGAAGAAGAAAAGCTGCACTCCCCCGCAATAATTATGGTCGGAGAGTGCGCGGCTCTGGGAGAAAAATTTGATTTCAAAAAATATCTTCCCCTTTCCGGATATAAAATTGTTGTAACTCGCCCCCGTTCAAGAGCCGGCAGACTTTCAAAGATGCTGCGCGCCGAGGGAGCGGAAGTCGTAGAGATTCCCTGCATCTCAACCTCTTTAATTGATCAGGAGCTTCCGAATCTTGACGGCTATGGGTGGATAGGCTTCACAAGCGCAGCAGGAGTCGAAAGTTTTTTTGAGCTTCTTGCGAAGAATAAAAGAGACGTAAGAACCATAGGAAACGCAAAAATAGCGGCAATAGGCTCGGTAACAGCGGAGGCTTTGAGGTCAAGAGGGCTCACAGCGGACTTTGTGCCTGATATCTACGACGGCGAAAATATGGCTGTGGGGCTTGCACAGCTTGCAGGCAGAGAGAAAATACTGATGCTGCGAGCTGAGGACGGCTCTCCCGAACTTACGGAGCAGCTTAAATCACGTGGGTGCGACTTTACGGAAATATCTCTGTACCGCACCGAGTATGAAAAACCGCGATTCGTTCCGAAAGACATAAACTGCATAGTCTTTACCAGTGCATCCACGGTTAGAGGCTTTGTCGGAGCATTTGACGGCTTTAAGACGGCGAAAGTCTGCTGCATCGGCAGACAGACGGCAAAGGCAGCAAGAGAAGCAGGTTTTAAAAATATAAAAACAGCCGAGAAAGCGGAGCTGGAATATCTTATAAAGAGTGTGGAGGAAGATTAATATGTTGATAAGACCGAGAAGACTGAGAAGCAGCGAGGCAATAAGAAATATGACGGCTGAGACGCGCATGTCTCCTTCAATGCTCGTCTATCCTATATTTATAAGAGAGGGCAGCAATATCATAGAGGATATTCCCGCAATGCCTGGGCAGAAGAGGTACAGTCCAGACACATTCCCTCGCATACTGGAAGAGACAGCCAAGGCCGGTGTCAAGTCCGTTCTTCTTTTCGGAATCCCCGAACATAAGGACGAGTGCGGAAGCGAAGCCTACAACGAAAACGGCGTCATACAGCAGGCGCTGCGCATAGGAAAGAAAAATTTTCCGGAACTGACATTCATAGGGGACGTCTGCATGTGCGAGTACACATCACACGGTCACTGCGGAGTATTAAAGGGCGACACTGTGGACAACGACCCGACTTTGGAGCTTTTGGCTAAGACTGCTCTCTCCCAAGCTCAGGCTGGAGCGGACATTGTAGCACCCTCCGACATGATGGACGGCAGAGTCGGAGCTATAAGAGAAGCTCTTGATAACGCCGGCATGGAGGATAAAATCATCTTCTCCTACGCAGTCAAGTACGCCTCCGCCTTTTACGGCCCATTCCGCGAAGCGGCAGGCTCCGCGCCATCTTTCGGCGACCGCAGGAGCTACCAGATGGACCCGCGCAACGTCCGCGAAGCGATAAAGGAAGCGGAGCTGGATATAGAGGAAGGAGCGGACATGATTATGGTAAAGCCCGGCATGCCCTACCTCGATGTATTAAGCGCGGTTAAGGAGATAAGCCCAGTGCCTGTTGGCGCGTACTGCGTGAGCGGAGAGTACTCAATGATAAAGGCCGCGGCTCAAAACGGATGGATAGACGAAAAAAGAGTCGTTTCGGAAACGGCGATATGCCTTGCGAGAGCGGGAGCGGACATAATAGTGACATACTCTTCGCTCGAACTTGCAAAGTGGATGAAGGAGGGAACTCTATAATGAGCAGATCTTCAGAATTATTCGCACGCGCGGAAAAAGTTATTCCCGGAGGAGTGAACAGCCCGGTAAGAGCCTTCCGCAGCGTGGGCAGAACTCCGATATTCATAGAGAAAGCCGAAGGCAGCTCCGTATGGGATGCTGACGGCAAAAGATATACGGACTACATAGGCTCGTGGGGGCCCATGTTCCTCGGACATTCCCACCCTGCTGTTGTAGAAGCCGTGCAGAAAGCGGCATCCCTCGGCACAAGCTACGGTCTGCCCACAGAGCCGGAAGTCGAGATGGCGGAGCTTGTCACATCTCTTGTCCCGTCTGTGGATATGGTTCGCATGGTATCGTCAGGAACTGAGGCTGTATTAAGCGCTGTCAGAGCGGCCAGAGGCTTCACAGGCAGAGAGATGATAGTGAAATTTGAGGGCTGCTACCACGGCCACTCCGACAGTATGCTGGTAAAAGCAGGCTCGGGGCTTGCTACTGCGGGACAGCCCGACAGCGCGGGAGTCACAAAGGACACGGCTTCCCTCACATTGACATGCCGCTACAACGACCTCGAATCCCTAGAAGAAATCTTTAAAAATTTCGGAGACAAAATAGCGGCGGTAATACTCGAGCCCGTAGCGGCAAATATGGGAGTTGTCCCTCCGAAAGAGGGCTTCCTAAGCGGTGTCCGCACAATAACGGAAAAACACGGAGCTCTGCTTATATTTGATGAAGTGATAACAGGATTCAGGCTCTCCGTAAACTGCGCCTCGTCATACTTCGGCATCACACCGGACCTCTCTACTTTCGGCAAGATAATAGGAGGAGGGCTCCCAGTGGGAGCTTACGGAGGAAGAAGGGACATCATGTCCTGCATCGCTCCGTTGGGCCCTGTCTATCAGGCAGGCACTCTTTCAGGCAACCCCATAGCTATGGCGGCTGGACTAACGGCTCTTGGGATATTAAAAGACAGCCCAGAAATTTACGCAAGGACGGAAAAACTGCGCACCAAACTGAGCGACGGACTCTCCCTAATATTTAAAGAAGCGGAAATAGTGGCTCAGGCTCAGGGAATAGGCTCACTCGGAACTCTCTTCTTTACAGACGGAAAAGTTGAAAGCTACGACGACGCAAAGAGAAGCGACACGGCACGGTATGCCAGATACTTCAACGGACTTCTCGACAGAGGCATACTTGTCGCCCCGTCACAGTTTGAAGCTCTCTTCATATCCGCGTCTCACACGGAAGAGGACATAGAATATTTTCTCAAGTCCGTTAAAGAAATCGCAGGAGAAAAAGATTTTTAATTTCAGAGGTGAGGGCATGAAAGAGGGCAAAGTGCAGATCTATACCGGCAAAGGCAAGGGCAAGACTACAGCAGCCTTGGGGCTCTGTTTCCGCGCCTTGGGCCATGACATGTCCGTATTTGTCTTTCAGTTTCAAAAGGGTCAGACATGCGGGGAACACATTGAGGCTGAAAGAATAGGTCTGCCGATAATACAGTGCGGCTGCGGACGCGGAAGCGATCCATGCCACTCTCCATGCCCTCTCGTCACAAAGATAAAAGAGATTCTTGCAGACGAAGAGCCCGATATCTTGGTGCTGGATGAAATTATGGCAGCAATCAGACGCGGGTGCGTCTCGACGGAAGAAGCGCTTGAGATAACAGAGCTGCGCCCTCACGGTACAGAGATAATCATGACGGGAAGGGACGCTCCCGACGAACTTATAGAGGCGGCTGACCTTGTCACATCTATGGAACCAATCAAACACTATTTTAAAGACGGACTTAAAGCACGAGAGGGAATTGAATATTAGAGCAATATAGGAGTGGTTTCCATGAGAGGAATAATGGTACAAGGGACAAGCAGCGACAGCGGCAAGAGCTTTATCGTCACAGCGCTATGCCGAGTATTTTCCGATATGGGATACAAAGTCTGCCCCTTTAAATCACAGAATATGTCGAACAATTCGTGCGTAACATCGGACGAACTTGAGATGGGACGGGCTCAGGGAGTTCAGGCGGAGGCTGCGAGGCTTGCGCCCGAGGTCTTTATGAACCCAATACTGCTGAAGCCGCGCAAGGACACATCTTCCGAGATAGTCCTTATGGGAAAAGTCTTTGACGCTCCGTGCGACAAAAATTATTACAGAAACTTTACCATGACAGAAGGGCTGAAAGCTCTGAGAACCGCACTGTCACACATAGAAGAAAACTTCGACCTCATAGTCTCCGAAGGGGCCGGCAGCCCGGCAGAGGTGAACTTAAACGCGGCTGAAATAGTCAATATGAGAGTCGCGCGCGAGGCCGATATTCCTGTTCTGCTCGTTGCTGACGTAGACAGAGGCGGAGCGATTGCATCCGTCGTAGGCACATTGGAGCTTCTCGGAGAGGACAGAAAGAGAGTCAAAGGGATAATTTTCAACAAATTTCGCGGAGACATATCCCTCTTTGAGGACGCAGTGAAATTCACGGAAGAAAAGACAGGAGTCAAAGTCGTCGGAGTAATGCCTTGGCTTAATGATGTGGTAATAGAGGGCGAGGACGTTATGAGCATCAACTGGATGCGCGGCGCTTCGGAAGGAAGAGGAAAGCTCAGAATAGGTGTTATAAAATTTCCGCGCGTCTCAAACCACACTGACATGGAGGCCTTCCGCTTTGAGCCGGACGTATCGCTCTGCGAGGTGACAGAAGCCACCGACTTCACCGTGCTGGACGCGGTTATCCTGCCCGGCACAAAGAGCACTGTGCTCGACATGAAGCACCTTTGGGATTCGGGACTTGCCGATAAGATAAAGAATTTCAGCCAAGAGGGAGGAACTGTCTTCGGCCTTTGCGGCGGCTACCAGATGATGGGGCGCAAAATCTATGACGGCGAGTTCCGCGACAATGACAGACTGGCCGAAATAGACGGACTGGGGCTTCTGCCTGTAACCACATCCTTCGCCGACGAAAAAGTGACAAAAAAACGCAAAGGCAGGATTATACACAGCTCCTTCGCAAAAGATATTAATGTGGAGGGCTACGAGATACACTTCGGAGAGACAACTTTCACAGAGGAAAAAGACTCCTTCGCCCCTCTCTTTGAATTGGACGGAAAAATTGACGGAGCTGCGGACTCGGAGCTCAAGTCCGCAGGGACATATCTGCACAACGCCTTTCACAACGACATTTTCAGAAATGAGTGGCTGAACAGGCTGCGCAGAGCCAAAGGACTTGAGACAAGAGAGCCTTTCGACACGACAAAAGCAAAAGAAGAAGCATACGATATTCTCGCAGGGGAAGCTCTCAAAAATCTTGATATGACATATATAACAGAAGATATTATGGGACTCGTAAAAAAATGACGAAACCAACGCTAAGCATCAACCCTCCGAGAATCCTAATAGCGGCATCATCCAGCGGTTCGGGCAAGACGACAATCACCTGCGGACTCCTTGCCGCATTTAAGAAGCGCGGAATCTCGGTGCAGTCCTATAAGATAGGGCCGGACTATATAGACCCCGGATACCACACTGCGGCAGCGGGGCGAACGTCCCACAACCTCGACACGTGGCTGACAGGCGAAGATACTATGAAAAAAATCTTTGCAGAGAGCGCGGCAAATGCAGAAATATCCGTGATAGAGGGGGTAATGGGACTTTACGACGGAGGCAGAGGCGGCATAAGCAGTACAGCTCAAATAGCGAAACTGCTTCACTCCCCGGTGCTGCTAGTTATAGACTCTAAATCCATGGGAGAGAGCGCGGCTGCAATAGCGGCGGGCTTTCGAGACTATGATAAAGATGTAAATCTATGCGGAGTTATACTTAACAGGCTCGGCTCCGAAAATCATAAAAATATTATCTGCGATGCCATGGCAAAAATAGGGATTCCTGTGGTTGGAACGATATTCCGCAGCGAAAGCTTCAAAATACCGGAACGCCATCTGGGACTTCTGCCTGCCGAAGAGAACTCCGACAAAGATCTTTTTGCCGAAATTGAGAGAGAGGCCGAGAAAAATATAGACCTTGATAAAATAATAGAACTTGCTGCTGGGGCTGAACCTTTTGAAATATCTCCATTCGGAGAAGAAAAGAGCGAAGCTAAAGTAAGGATAGCGGCAGCCAAGGATGAAGCATTCTCATTCTACTACCCGGAAAGTCTGAGGGAGCTTGAAAGAGCAGGAGCCGAGATAGTATTTTTCAGCCCTCTTCACGATAAGGAGCTTCCCCATGCCGACGGGCTTATCTTCGGCGGAGGATTCCCCGAAATGTTCGCGGAAGAGCTCTCCTCCAACACTTCAATGAAAATGGCAATATCGGATGCGGCACTCAAAAACATGCCAATATATGCAGAATGCGGAGGGTTTATGTACCTGACGCAAAGCATAACCGATTTTGACGGAATAAGACATGAGATGGTCGGTATAGTCCCCGCTTCGTGCCAAATGAACGGCAAGCTCAGAACTGTAGGCTACGTTGAGGCGGAGGCCCTTGACGACAACGTCATATGCAAAAAAGGAACTCTCATAAGAGGGCATGAATTTCACTTTTCTTCATCGGTTCCGGACGACAAAGACACCTTTCCTCACTCCTTCCTCTTCAGAAAAACACGAACTGGAGAAGAGTACAAGGCAGGTTACGCAAAAGACTCCATACTTGCCTCCTATCTGCACATGCACCTGGCAGGAAATCCTCAGCTCGCGCGTAATTTTGTCTTAAACTGTGAAAAATACTCAAAATCGGGGAGGAGCTAAAAGCTCTTTCCCGATTTTCCGCAAAGTGCTCTCCAAAATTTTTATAATTTGACCTCGACGCTGTGATACCATATACTTCTTGCAAGCGGTACAATAATATTTTTAATCCTCCCGGAAGGTGGAATAATATTGCGAATCGTCATAGTTGGAGCGGGAGAAGTTGGCTCCAGCGTTGCTAAGAATTTATCGGATGACGGACACGACATTGTCATAGTTGAAGAAGATGACAACAGAGCGGCCAGGGTAGAAAATGACCTTGATGTTATCATGGTCAGAGGAAACGCGGCAAGACCAAGTATACTTGCTAAAGCAGGCATAACAGCAGACAATGATGATACCTCCATGCTCATAGCCTGCACCAACAAAGATGAAGTCAACATTATGGCGTGCTGGATCGCAAAGAGAATGGGTGTTCCTCATGTCATAGCTCGAGCAGTCGGACTCGAATTTACAGACAACGAAAGATGGGCCAATGATTTAGGCATTGATATGCTGATATCTCCCGAACGCTCCGTAGCGAAAGAAATTGAAGAGCTTCTTGAAGTCAGAGGAGCTATGCACGCTACAGAGATAGCCGGAGGAAAGGCCGGAATTTACGTCTTTAGGATGGCTAACGATTCTCCCGTAAGAGGACTCCCCCTCTTTGAAGTTCGCAAACAGAATCCTGACCTTATAACTCTTATTGTCTGCATCAAGCGCGGAGAGAGAAGCTTTGTCCCGAAGGCTAACGATGTGCTTGAAACAGGTGACATCTGCTACACAATGTGTTACAGAAACCAGGTTCATGATATGGAAGCGATATTCCAGCCCTCACTGCGCAAAAAACTTAAAAGGGTTTTTATCATAGGAGGCGGCAAGATAGGCTTCCAGACTGCGCGCAGGCTCATATCAAGATCACCTGGCATAGATGTCCGCATTTTTGAAGAGGATAAAGTAAAGAGCGAAAGAATCGCCGCCGAAATTCCTCTGGCTCTTGTAATATGCGGGGACGGATCAGATGCGGCTCTTCTCTCTTCGGAAGGCATAGAACTTGCTGACGGCTTTGTCGCGGCAACAGACCAGGATGAAAAAAATCTTATGCTTGCTGTACTAGGAAAGACCATGGGAGCATCCAAGAGCATCTCTGTCGTAAAACGCTCAAACTACATCGGCATGACAAGCCATATCCCGGTTGACGCAATTGTAAACAGAAACCAGACTCTTGCGGAAGTCATAATAAAAAGTGTCAGATACCCCGGTTCTTCGAAAGTATTAACCGTGCTTGAGGAGATAAGCGCGGAAGCACTGGAAATAACACTGTCTGCGGACTCCTCCGCAGCCGGACAGAAGCTTGCAGACCTAAAGATGCCGGCAGGCTCTGTAATAGGGCTGCTTGAGAGAAATAAGGAGCTTTTCATACCTACTGGAACCACAGTCTTGGGAGCGGGAGATAAAATTGCCATCTTTGCTTCGACAGAGGCAATGCCCGCTGTTATGCGCATACTCGGCGAGCACCACCAATGAGACTTAAAATAGTTTTCAGATTTTTGGCGCTCATATCCGTTGTCATATCATGCAGCATGCTCTTTCCCCTCTTTTGGGCTCTTAAGGACGGAACAGACGATTCTAACTCCTTTGTCCTGTCTATGGGAGTGGGATTTGTCATGTCCGGTCTGCTCTTCTATGCCGGTAAAGGAGCAAAGCCTCAAGATATGGGAAGCAGAGAAGCTTTTGCCGCAGTTACTCTGGCATGGGTATTTGCGTCGCTGCAGGGAAGTCTGCCGTATCTTTTCGGAGGATACATAACATCCTTTACTGATGCTTATTTTGAAGCAATGTCGGGATTCACTACAACAGGTGCGACAATTATCAAGGACATTGCGGCAAATCCGCGCGGCATTCTCATGTGGAGAGCACAGACTCAGTGGCTGGGAGGAATGGGAATAGTTGTTCTCACCATAGCCCTGCTTCCTATGCTTGGAGTCACAATGACAAACCTCTTCAAAGCCGAATCCCCAGGGCCCGTACTTGAGAAAATAAGCCCCAGAATACAGGATATGGCGACAATGCTCTGGCAGGTATATATGGGGCTCACTGTCTTGGGAGTGCTGCTTTTGATGTGCGGAGGCATGAACCTTTACGAATCTATATCCCACACTTTCACAGCCGTGTCCACGGGAGGCTTCTCTCCTAAAAACGGCAGTGTCGGAGAGTATAATTCCGCATGGTTTGACTGGGTTTTGACTTTCGTTATGTTCCTCTCGGGAGCAAACTTCAACCTGCACTTTCTGTTCATAATGAAAAAAAATCTGACACCTTACAGAGACCCGGAATTTAAATTTTACACAAAGATAACTCTGCTCGCATCTTTTGCCATTGCGGCGTTTATATATTTTAACGGCATATACTCGACTGTCCCCGACGCTCTGCGCTTTGCCGCTTTTCAGGTGGTGAGCCTTATGACGACAACAGGATTTGTCACAGCGGACTACTCTCTGTGGCCTCCATTCACACAGCTTCTGCTTGTTCTGCTTATGATATTGGGAGGATGCGCCGGTTCCACATCCGGAGCCGTTAAGTGCGTAAGAATTCAAGTTTTGCTGAAGCAGATATCGGCGGAACTTAAGCGCTGCATTCATCCCCACGCCACTGTTCCGGTAAGAATAGGCAGCCATTCCGTCAATGCAGAGATGGTGCATTCCGCCGTCACCTTTGTAGCCCTTTACATGCTTATATTTTTTGCCGCAGCAGTGGGAGTGGCGGCTACGGGAGATGACATACTGACCTCAATTACGGCGGTAGCCGCAACTCTTGGAAATGTCGGCCCCGGGCTCGGAAATGTCGGCCCTGTAAATAATTTCGCTGACGAGCACTTCGCGGCTAAGTGGATATATAGCTTCTGCATGCTGACAGGACGCCTCGAACTCTATACTGTTCTCGTGCTCTTCACAAAAGACGCGTGGAAGAGATAAAAGTACATTCTCTCTCCCATTGATTAACAAATATCCTAACGCCCCCTTGTGGGCGTTTTTTTTGCCGAAAAATTTTTCGCTGCTTCTCTTATATATTAAAAAAACTTATAAACATATCCACTTTTTTCATAAAACTTGTACCTGCCAATGTTTAAGCGCAATAATACAATTTTTCACAAATACATTGTCCACATATATCCACAAAGATAAGCACACAATATACAGTGTTTGCGAACAACTATGCAATATATATAGTGCCTATACTCTTTACAGAATCAAAAATATTGGATAATATATGTCTGCATGGCGATGGTAAAATTATTTTTGCCATGAATTTTTTTGCCCTTATAAGGAGGAGCGCTTTATATGATACTCAAACCTTCATTTAATAAATCTGCTCAAGATATTCTGAAAGACCGTTACTTCTGGAAAGATGAGAACGGACTCCCTACAGAGAATGCGGAGCAGATGCTTCTTCGCATAGCCAACTGCATAGCATCGGCAGAGGCTACAACTCCGCTTCAGTACAAATGGGCTGATGAATATTACGAGGTTATGGCAAAACTGCTCTTCCTTCCTAACAGCCCGACAATAATGAACGCGGGACGTCCTGCACCTCACGGTCAGCTTGCGGCGTGCTTTGTCATAGGAATAGAAGATTCAATGGAGAGTATCTGCGAAGCTATACGCAAACAGATGCTTATACACAAGAGCGGCGGCGGAACGGGTTTCAACTTCTCAAATCTGCGCAGCGCCGGATCAAAGGTTAAGAGCACAAACGGACGCGCATCTGGGCCTATATCTTTCATGGGTCTTTTTGACAAGGCAACTGAGACGGTACAGCAGGGCGGCATGAGACGCGGAGCCAATATGGGCATCCTGAACATTGACCACCCAGATATACGCGAATTTATACACTGCAAAGACAAGGACGGTACGATATCCAACTTTAATATTTCTGTCGGCATCTTTGACGATTTTATGAAGAGAGCAGAAGCCGCTCCGGACGGAGAAGAGGCTAAGCTGCTCCTCGATATAGCCGACTGCGCATGGCGCACAGGCGACCCTGGGATAATATTCCTGGATGCAATAAACAGGGGCAACACAACACCGAATCTTGGAGAGCTGATGAGTACAAATCCGTGCGGAGAGTCCCCTCTTTATCCGAACGAGGCATGCAATTTAGGCTCGATAAACCTGGCAAGGATGGTTAAAGACGGCAATTTTGACTTTAAGCTTTTAAAAGAAGTTGCCGCCACAGCTACGCGTTTCCTTGACAGCGTCATAGATGTCAACCACTACCCTCTGCCCGAAATAGCGGAAGCTGTGACACATACACGCAAGATAGGCCTTGGAATCATGGGATGGGCCGACCTGCTCTTCCAGCTTCTTATCCCTTATGACAGCCCCGAGGCTCTCGAACTTGCGGAAAGCATTATGAAGACAGTAAGGGATACAGCTGTTGAGACATCTATAGAACTCGGCAAGGAAAAGGGCATTCCCAAAGACCTTGAGCACTTGGGACGCCGCAACGCTACTTTGACCTGCATAGCTCCTACAGGCACAATAGCCCTTCTGGCTGACTGCTCTTCCGGTATAGAACCGCTCTTCGCTTTGGAGCACACACGTGTGCGCACTCAGTTTGACGGTTCAAAGGTCGTTATGAAGCAGGCTAACCGCTACTATGCCGAAGCCCTTAAAAATGAGCTTCCCAGCAGCACCATTCGTTCGGTATTCGTTACGTCTCATGAGGTGGCCCCTCTCGCCCACGTCCGCGCGCAGGGAGCTTTCCAGAAATATACTGACCTGGCCGTTTCAAAGACAATAAACCTGCCTCACGAGTGCACGGTTAAGGATGTTCTTGATTCATACAAACTCGCATGGCAGCAGGGCTGCAAAGGAATCACAATCTACCGCGACGGATCAAAATCCGTTCAGGTTCTCTACCGCAAGGAAGACGAAAAGGCAGCAGCTCCTGCGGAAGGCAACAGCACGGAAAAATCCGACTCATCCCGCGAACCTGTGACTGTTCCGGCCAAAGGCGTACAGAAACCTTTGAAGCTTCTGCTCAAGCGCAAAGATCACTAAATTTGCCTACAAAAAAGTGCCGCTGCGGATATATTCGCAGCGGCACTTTTTTTATAAAATTATATTTACGCTTTTACGATTTTCAGTGTCCCCTCTGAAAAATCAGGGACAAGAACTCCCTTGTCAATCAGCGGCGTTAAAATAGCAGCTACCGAGGCGTGAGCGAGAACGTATTGTCCCATATTCATCTCAATAGCGCTATTCTGAGCGAGACGGGCAACTATCTCATCTCTGCTCAAGGGCTCTTTGCATATCTCGGTAATCTCTTTTGATAAATTTAAGAGACACTCTCTGTTCGCATTAACAAGAGGCAGAATATCGCTGCATATTTCACCGTGCGAAGGGACAAAATAATCAGCTTTAAAATTTTCAAGCAGGACAAAAGTCTCCATTGCCATGTCAAAATCCGAGATAAAAGGAATGCCGTACTTTTTAAGTATCAAAGGGGATATAACCGAATCGGCGCAGAAAAGCACCGAGTCATCAGTCATAATTCCTATCTGGCCATGTGAGTGGCCTGGCAGAGCTATGGCTTTGAGTCCCCACTTTTCAAGCTCATCTCCGTCATAAAGCAGGGCTGTAGCTTCGGACGGTTCGGCTTGAAAGAATTTATTGCGTATCGCCTTTGGCGCTGCGGCTGACCAGAGATGCTCCGGTTCTCCTTCCGGCATATTTATAAAAGGGACTTCTTTTGCGGAAGATGCTATTTTGCAGTTACTGCGCTTCTGTATAAAAGCATTGCCTCCTATGTGGTCGGCGTGAAAGTGAGTATTAATTATCCATTTAATCGCGAACCCATGCGACTCGGCAAGCTTTAGGAGCTTGCGTCCGAAGGAGGAGTCGTTGCCGCTGTCTATGAGCACGGCTTGCCCGTCCCTCTCATAAAGTCCGATATTGACAGGCCCTTCCGCTGCCCAAGTGTGTCCTTTTATATTGCGAAGCTCCAAACTAATCCCTCCGATACACTTATCGTGCGGCAAGCAAGAGATACTCTTCCGCCATTTCATATATTCAGGCAGGCTGTATCTGCTTGAATTATCCTAACCGCCTTTATTCCCTAGACTCCGCATCGGAGCTTTTTTCCAGCATTTTCATGAGGCTTTCCAAATGGCGCTTCATGGAGAGCACCGCCATATCCTGATCTCTCATCTCTATAGCTTCCAATATTTTTCTGTGTTCGTTATTAAATAGCTGACCTGACATGCGTCTTATGAATTCAAACTCCTGAGCGTACTCCTGTTTTTTTCTGAGCAGTACGACAAGGGATTCCAATATCGGATTATGGCTGGCTTTGGCAAGGATGCGGTGAAACCTTGTATCAAGCCCGGCAATTTTTTCGCCTTTCTGAGCAAGGCGCTCCTGCTCCTCCACAACGGATCGAAGTTCCTCTATCTCTTTTTCCGTGGCGTTTACGGCGGCAAGCTTCACGACTTCGGTCTCTACAGGACACCTTGCGGCAAGGAGGTCGACGAGGCGGCTCTTATCACATTTTTCAAGGGTCCCCATGAAATCTTCCGTCCACTGCCCCTGCCACTTACGCTCTTTGAGCTCTCTGAGTCTCTTCTCGCCGTTTTCGGAGAGACGCCTGCCCTGATTGCTCTGTTTCTCTGTGAAGCCAAGCTCATCCAAGTCGCGGAGCAGCCGCCCAGCTGTCGCCTCCGCTATGGTATATCCCTTAGCCTCGAGAGACCTGCGGAGCGACCCTGCTCCCGCAGGTTCTGCGAGATCTTTCAGAGATGAGAGGGAGTCGTATATTAAGTTCTCGTCATATGTATGAGGCAAGTACAACACTCCAATTTACGTTTTTCTATTTCTACAAATCGCCTCTTTATATTATATCTTAAAAATATTTTTACTGTTCTTACTAATCCGATATGTGATCAGAGGATTCGTCTGTATCATCAATCTGTACCTCTCCGCTTCTGAGCAGGGATATGAAAATGTCCGCTATCTTGGGGTCAAATTGTCTGCCTTTGCCCTTCTCAAGTTCAGATATGACATACTCCACGGTTCTTTTGGCTCTGTAGGGTCTTGTCGAGCCCATTGCGTCGACTGCGTCGGCGACACCGATAATACGAGCGGTAAGGGGAATATCATTGCCTTCGAGCCCGCTGTTATAGCCTTTGCCGTCGTATCTCTCATGGTGGTACGCGGCTCCGTCTTTGATATCGTCTATTACCGTTACGACTTTGAGTATTTTGCCGCCTGTAGCAGGGTGCTCCTTCATTATGGAGTATTCTTCGTCCGTCAGAGGTCCCGGTTTGTTTAAAATTTCATCAGGCACTCCTATCTTTCCTATATCATGGAGCAGTGCTGTGTAGTAGAGATTATCTATTTTGTCTTTGCTCATTCCCAGCTTTTCGGCTATTTTAACCGAGTATCTGGCAACTCTGCTTGAGTGTCCTTTTGTATAAGTGTCCTTAGCGTCGATTGTATTCGCTATGGCTGTCATAGCCTGAGCCGTAATTGTTCGCAGCTCTCTCTGCCTTTGCAGCAGTTTTTCATTTCTTTTTTGGTAGTAAAGTTTTGTCGCATAGAAGATGGTGAATGAGGACAGTACGAGGAGAATAAATATAAAGAAAGGTTCTTCGTATATCTTCATCTCTTTTTCCACTTCTATTGTCAGTGGTACAGGGCTTATTACTCCGTCGCTGTTAGTCCCAGTGAAGCTAAAGGTATAGTTTCCGCCCCTGATGTTTGTATAGCTTATACTGCCGAGGTTTTTTGCCGATGCCGATGTTCTGTTTTTATCAAATCCGTCAAGAAGATATTCCACTTTGTTAAATTGAGGATTGGTAAAGCTGAGGACAGCAAGTTCAAGCGTCAGCCTTTGAGCATCCTTGGGAATTTTAAGGTCTTTGGGACAGAGATATACCTTGCCGTCTATTTCCGCTTTGTTAATCGCTATTTTGGGACGTGCTTTGTTGATGAAGGTTTTGTAAAGATTTATGTGCCATGTCCCGTTTGAACAGCAGAGATACAAGTTGCCGGCATTGTCAAAATAGCTCCATGAATTTGCTGTTATAGTAGAAGGAAGCCCTTCTTTTTTCATGTAGGATTTTATCTCTTTATCTTCCCCTTTAAGCAGCTTGGACGGGTCGGCAATGTGAATTCCCGTGTCTGACAATACTATAAGGTTGCCTTTCTTGTCTTTTTTCAAATCAAATATACCGCTGTTTACCGGAACATCAAATTTTACATTCCGAAATGTTTTCATATCATAAAAATTAAGGTTGCTTCCGGTGCTTATCCATATTCCCCTGTTTGCTTCGTCATAGAGCATTCTCAGTATGATGCCTGAGCTTAGCCCATCTTTATTTGTATAGCATGACAGCTTTTTATTGTGATATTTATATATTCCTCCTCCGTCAGTACCTATATATAAGGCACCTTCGGGATCTTCGCAGAGGCTCAGCACAGTTGTATTTTTCAAGCCGTCGGATGCGGTAATTGTCTTTTCTATTTTTCCGTTTCTTATAAGGGCGACTCCCGCATTTGTGCCTACCGCTATGTCACCGTTAGCACATTCAAAGGTAAGGCGGACCTTTTTATCAGGCAGTCCTTCTTTATCCGAATAATTCTTTATGCTTCCGTCTTCTTCTACTTTTATGACTCCGTAGTTTTTGTATGTGCTGATCCATATATTTCCCTTTGAGTCGGCCATAAGGCAGCGAACCCGCACTCCAGCCAGCATATCTGTAAGTTTTGTCTTTTCTTTATTCCATGAGCTATCCATCATAAAGAGACCGTCATCCGCAGCTACATAAAATGTTCCTTTGTGCATCAGAGTGCTGTTTACGACTGTATTATCTAGAAGAGCAGCAAAGTTGATGTCCATAAATTTATTTTGAGCAACATGGAGCACTCCCTGTCTTGAGGAGGCGAACCAATAGCCGTTTTCGTAGTCCTGGCACATCTTTTCAACGGAGCTGTCTAACAGAGAGCCGTCTGCTTTAGTAAAAACTTGTCTTTTGTCGAAAAAGCCTACCCCGTTGTCACCGCAAACCCACAAACGTCCCTCTCTGTCCTCATACATGGAGTTCACGCTATTGATGCCGGGAGTATCGGAGTATTTTATATCAATAACACCGGCGTTCATTGTGAATGCCACGACTCCGCCGTCGGCCATGCCTGCGAATATTGTTCCGTTTTTTCTTTTTATTATGCTTATTGGGCAGCGGCCGATAAGTTCTCCCTCTTTATATGAAGCAAGCAGCTTGTTGTCTTTTATTATAAAAAGAGCTCCGTTTCTCGTGACCCCCCATATTCTTTTGTCGTTATCGCATGCAAGTCCGAGTATAAATGAAGTGTTAAAGTAGCCTATGTCTATCTGCTCTATGGCATCGTTCTTAAGGATTCCGACTCCGCTGCCCGATCCTACGTATATATGCCCCTTACTGTCTTCCGTTATCGATCTAATTGAGTTAAAGGCCTCGGTTGCCACGCTTTTGACCTGTATAAATTTTCCGCCTTCTCTTCGGAAGAGCCCGCTCTCATTTGTCCCTATCCAAAAACAGCCTTTGCTGTCCTCAAAAAGAGCTGTTGCGCTTTTGCCTGTGAAGCCCGAAACTTTGTCTCCCGAAAAACGGACAAAATTGCTGCCGTCATATCTGATAAGACCGCTGTAGCTTGCTATCCATATATAGCCATCCTCTGTCTGTATGACTGCGCTTCCTTCATTTGCTTCCATTCCGTTGTCGACATTATAAGCAGTCTGTGTATAATGAGAGAGAAATTCTCTTCCTGCGTATGCAGCCTGAGATATGAGGAGTGTCAGAAACAAAGAGAGAATTATTTTTATTACTTTTCTTTTCATCGGCATGACCTCTTTTGTAATTTCCGGTTAGTTTAAAATATATTTAACAATACCCGACAATATATTATAACATTAAGCGGAAAAATATACCGCAGGTTACAAATAAACTTATGAGGAGCTTCACAAATGGATTTCAGTCGACTGAAGAGGGCAGTATTTATTTTTGTCTCAATAGCCGTATGCCTCTGCACAAACGATGCTGAAGCAATAAAAATATCTGTCACAGCACCGTCTTTGCGGGAACAGGTCTTTGAGTCGGGGCGGGATTTTTATGTCATAGGCACTTTGGACAGAGAGGGAATCAGCGCCGATAAGCTTCCGATTGACATTAAAGTCGAAGTCGTTGAAACAGGACTTGCAAGAGAGGGAATTATAAAACCACTGAGAACGGTAAGAAGCAATGTTGATAAAGTAAGCGGAATAACTCCCGAAAGAGATATTTACTTCCGTTATGAAGGCAAAGCTCCTTGGGTAAACATACCGCGCGAGCATCTTGTAAAGTCTCCGCCTCCGGATATTATTTACCGCCACGGAGACCCTGATTCTTTCAACGACCCCAGACTTAAGGCGGCTGTAACGGAAAATACTTTTGCGGCACTCATACAGGGTGGCTGTACAAAAGATTTTGACACTGACTATTCAAAAATATATTCAGGCGATTTGGAATGGAAGGTTTACAGGATTATAGTCTCCGCCCTGTCGGGAGATACAGTGCTTGACAGCAGTTACTTGGACGTAGTATTCGGTTCGTCTAAGGACAAAGTGCTTACCCGATTCTCTCCCAAAGAGCATTTTGACTCGGTGAAAAATTTTGCCGATGAACGCGGCTACAGGATATATATAGAATCTTTCCCCGGCTATTGGAACTTAGGCCTTATGGGACAGACTTACGAAATACCTCTTAGATGGCGCGCCAACGATTCTCTTGAATACACTGCCGGTCACGTTCATGCGATAATCTATAACATCACTGAGGAAAGAAGTACATGTCAGACTGTGGAGATTGGGAAGATAGCCTTTGACGGATGGCTTGACTCTGACGAGATAACTTACTATTTTTATGACATTGGAGAACCATTTTTGAATTACACAGATTATGACGGGAGAAGAAAACTTTCAGGTTCTATAGTCCCATTTGAAAAAGATGACAGGCTGCACTTTACAAGAGCCGAATTTAACGCTCCGAGTGACTATGCGCCATTCGAAACAGCAGGAAGAATTGATAAAAATATATATGACTCAGTGACAGTCGAAGAGGGAGAAACTCTCACACTCTACGGCGCGGTAACTCCGATACAGCCGCTTCTTTCGGAAGTTACCGAAAACGGCGACGGTACTTTCAAAACAGGCAACAGAATAGCATACATAAACTATACTTTTGAAGATATGATATGCGGCATTATCTACAGGGATAAAAGAGATGTTACGATGAGAAGAATATATAATACTAACGGAGAAAGAAAAAGTTCGGACTCAATATATGAATTCCGCCACACATTTGACCTTCCGCCATCCATGAAAGGCAGAATTGTTACGGTGAGGGCCGCAGGATATGACAGGCACGGAGAAGAAGTTTACGGAACAGAGGAATTTTTCTATCTAAGAGTTAAGTAAGAAAAATAATTAAAGGCTGCAAAATGCTCACTCAGCGTGCAGCAGTAACGGAAAAGAGGTACTGCCATTACTATTTTGACCGAAAAAAATACGGATTCCGCACCGACATTGAATATGGGGGAGGAAAAAGTCTCTAAGCTTCTGCTCTCTTTCGCCATTCCGGCAATGCTCGGCATGATAGCCGGAGCCGTTTACAATATTGTAGACAGAATATTCGTAGGACAGTTCGTAGGTTCTGCCGGTCTTGCAGCGATAAGCACGGCCTTCCCTACTATGATACTGATGTTCGCCTTCTCGCTTCTGATCGGAGTCGGAGGATCTTCTCGAGTGGCAATTCTGCGCGGGGCGAAGAAGCACCGCCCGGCCGAGCAGGCCCTGGCGACAACTCTGACTCTCCTTATGCTTGTGGGAGTTATAGGAATGCTGCTGAGCATGTTCGCTGTCGAACCTCTGCTGCGCATATCGGGAGCCGGCGATTCCATTCTGCCCATAGCAGCCGTATATCTTAAGATAATTCTTCTCGGCGGACCTTTTGCTCTTGTGGGACAGGGTATAAACTCTCTAATAAGGGCATGCGGAAGTCCAAGATATGCAATGGCCACTCAGATTGTCGGAGCGGCCGGCAATGTTATGTTGGACGCAATTTTTATAGTGGGAATGGACATGGGAGTAATGGGTGCCGCCCTTGGCACTGTTATAGCTCAGGGTATGGCCACTATCATGGGAATAATATTTTTCTTCCTTAAAGAGAGCCCACTTCGCATCAGGCTGCACTTTATTCTCAGACCGCGCATAAAAGTCATAAAGAAAATCTGCGCTGTCGGAAGCGCGCCTTTTCTCGTCGAAATATCATTTGTCGTATTCATGACTCTTATGAACCAGACAATTTATAAATACGGCGGAAACAACGGCCTTTCGGCTATGGGAATATTTTTCAGTCTCGACTCTCTCTTCTTCATGCCGGCAATGGCTATAGGAGAGGCAATGCAGCCCATAGTCGGATACAACTACGGAGCGGGAAAGCCTCAGCGAGTAATAGAAACTATTAAAAAAGCTCTGGCTCTTGTAACAGCCTTCTACATATTGAGCGCAGCCTTTGCGGAAATATTCGCGGAAAATCTCATGATGCTCTTCACCAGCGACCCGGCACTGCTGGAGATAGGAGTTCCGGGTATGAGAATAGGATATATAGGCATAGTCTTTTTCGGAGTGACTATAATAACAAATTCGGCGCTTCAGGGTCTGGGAAAAGCAAAAGAGTCCTTGATTCTCTCTCTCATAAGGCACATGGCTTTTATGTTTCTGCCGATGATAATACTTCCGCGCATATTCGGTATGCTTGGAGTTTGGATTTCGTTTCCCTTGGGAGACGCGCTCGGATGCGTGCTTGCCTATCTTTTCTTAAGAAGGCTCATAAAGTGGCTCAAAACTCCGGATGCTGTGTTTATAAAATAGAAACAAGAAGGGTCTTGCAAAAATGAAAATTACGGATATCTCACTGCGCCGCCCTGTAACAGTGCTTATCATAACGATAGCTCTTGTGGTCTTCGGCATATATTCTTACCTTAATATGGGAGTAGAACGCATGCCAAATGTCGAATTTCCCATAGTAGTAGTGAGAACAACTATGGAAGGCGCAAGCCCCGCCATAATAGACAATGACGTAACCGACATTCTCGAAGCACGCATAAACACCATAGAAGGCATCAAAAGCCTCAGCTCCAGCAGCTATGAGGGACGATCCGTAATAGTGGTGGAATTTGAACTGGGCAGAGATATAGACAACGCAGCGGCCGACGTGCGAGGCAAAGTGAGCATGGCATCTGGCTCTCTGCCGGACGACTGCAAGGACCCTCAAGTTGATAAATATGACCCGTCAGACAGACCGATAATGAACATCGCTGTCAGAAACGACGGACGCACAGACCTTAAAACTCTAGCAAGGTACGTTGACAAGACAGTCACAGAGCGCATTCAGACTGTAAAAGGAGTAGGAGGAGTTCAGCTTGCCGGATTTCGCGACAGGGAGATACGAGTCTGGCTCAACACCGACAGCCTCGAATCATATGGGATAACTACAAAAGAAATTAAAAACGCCATTTACAACAAGCATGTGGAGCTTCCCGCAGGCAGAGTTGAGACAGGAAACAAAGAATACGGCATAAGATTAAACGGTGAATATGAATCTGTCGCGGAGCTCGGATATCTTCCCGTAGCGTCGCGAAACGGAGCTGTAATACGCCTCCGCGATGTAGCACGCATAGAGGACGGTTTTGAGGATAAAAGAAGCTCCTCAATGTACGAGGGCAACCCTACAATAATGGTTCAGATAAGGAAACAGAAGGGAGCAAACGAAGTGCTCCTTTCGCGCCTTGTCCGTCAGAGAATAGAAGAGCTCAACAATAATGCCCCGGTAGGGACAAAGCTGGTAGTGGTTCAGGACAACGCGAAGTTTATATTAAAATCTATGAACGGAGTGTTTTGGGATATAATCGTCTCCGTCTGTCTCACAGCTCTTATCATGTTTGTCTTTCTCCGAACTCTGAGAGCGACCTTCATAGCTGTTATTACAATCCCGGTCTGCCTTTTAGGCAGTTTGTCCGTTCTTTACTGGATGGGGATAACGATCAACAACATGTCCATGATGGGGCTCTCCTTAGCGGTAGGAATGGTTGTAGACGCGACCACAGTCGTCATGGAGAACATCACAAGACACAGAGACATGGGCAAGAGTCCTTACAAAGCCTCTGCGGAAGGCACCGGGGAAGTGGCTTTCGCTGTTATTGCAGGAGCAGCGACAACACTCGCGGTCTTTGTACCTGTAGCATTTATGGGAGGAATGATGGGAAGATTTTTTAATTCCTTCGGTGTCACTGTATCTACAACAATAGCAATATCACTGCTCATATCCATAACTCTCACTCCGTTTCTATGTTCGAGAATACTCGGCAGACAGAAGGTAACGCCCCTTCAGATAAAGATGGAGCGTCCATTTATATGGCTTGAAGGTAAATACCGCAGCACCCTTGAATACTCCGTATCTCACAGAAAAGTTGTGATGATATCGGCTCTTGCACTCTTTATCATAGGAATGGGACTGACAAAAATCTTAGGTTCGGAATTTTTCCCAAGTGAAGACCAGGGACGTCTGACTGTCAGAATAGAACTCCCAGCGGACTCTTCTCTTGAGACTACGGAGCGAGTCACAAAAGATATGGTGAAAATGATACAAAAAGATCCGCGTGTGGCGTACACATACGGAGTGGCAGGCAGCGGAAGCGGACAGGAAGTTTACAAAGCCACAATCAATATCGAACTTATAGGCAGAACAAAGCGTCCCAAAGCATCAATTATAATGAAGGCGCTTCGCGAAAAACTTTCGGCATTCAAAGATGCCGACTTAAAGATGGGCACATGGGGCGGTTCCGACATAACCCTCGTAATACAGGGCCCGACAAGTGAAGCTCTGGCCGAACTCGGAGATATGATAAAAAAAGATCTGGCAGAAAACGCCCGCGGCCTTGTTGACATAACGACAGACCTTCAGATGAACAAGCCCAGGATTAACCTGTCACTTAACAGAGCTTTGGCAGATGACCTTAACATAAACATAAGAGACCTCTCCGATGAACTCCTGACCTGGTTCGGAGGAGACAACAGCGGCTCTTTCAACTCTGACGGCTACAGGTATGACATACGCCTTCGCGCCGAAGGAAGCGGACGAGATAACCCTGCCAAGGTACTTAACACTCTTGTAACAACAATGAGCGGACAGACCATAAGAGCTGAGGGACTCGTAACGTCATCCCTCGGTATGGCTCCCAATGTCATTAACAGATACAACAGACAGCGATCCCTTGAAATAGGAGCCAACGTCGAGGGGATATCCCCGGGTGAAGGCATAGCCATAATGGAGGAAGTATTCCGCAAATATGCCGAGGTGGGAACATTCACCATGCTTCCGTCTGGAGACTCGGAGGATATGAAGGAAAGCTTCAGATATATGATGATAGCTCTGACTTTCGCCATACTGCTGGTCTATATGGTAATGGCGATACAGTTTGAATCTTTCCTGCACCCATTCACAGTAATGTTCTCTCTGCCCCTTATGACAGTCGGCTCTTTCGGACTTCTTGCTTTAGCCAACCTCAGACTCAGCGTTATGAGCTTCATGGGAATAATACTTCTTGTCGGTGTTGTCGTAAATAACGCAATACTCCTTGTAGACTTTATAAACCAGCTCCGCGCGTCGGGCATGGATAAAGTTTCTGCGGTGCTCAAAGCGGGACCTCTGCGCCTTCGCGCAATATTGATGACAACAACCTCCACAATGATAGGCTCGCTGCCTGTGGCTCTTGCCTTGAGCGAGGGAGGCGAATTTCGCCAGCCTATGTCTGTGGCGGTAATAGGAGGACTTTTTACATCAACTCTCCTCACTCTTCTTGTCATACCGGTTGTCTATCTGATATTTGACGACGCAGCGGACAAGCTTAAGAGGCGAATAGCAAGATACAGAGCATATTCAAGACTGAAAGAGCAAAAAAGCAATTTGGGAGGATGCGTTAATGAGAAATAAGCTGAAAATAATACCATTGCTTATAGCCCTGCTCATTGTTCCACAGCAGGCCGGTGCGGAATCACCAGCTGCAGTGGGCATAAAAGAGAGCATCAATTTGACACTTGAAAACAATGCGTCCCTTTTATCTCTGAAACAGGAAATTATAAAAGCAGCCGCCTTTAAGGTTCAGGCGGACGGGACTCTGCTGCCATCGATATCAGCATCAGTCAATATCGACAAGCAAAGAGAGCCCCAAACTTCAGACGGAACAGACAAAGATTCCTCAAAGTCGGCAAAAGTGACTCTTGAACAGACAATATATTCGGGCGGAAGGGACAGCGCTCTGCGCCGTCAGTCACCCCAGGCTGCCAACATAGCGGACGCTGCCTTGAGAGACGGAGAGAACAGAATTATAGGAGAGCTCTTTGCTAGATTTTATAATGTCATTCTCCAGCAGGAAAAAATAAAAACCGAGGAAGCCGCGGTAAAAACCTCCGAGATGCACCTCAAAGAAGTAAAAAAGATGAACGAGCTGGGCCTTGCAAACAGGCTTGAAGTCATAAGAGCCGCGCAGAAACTCGCCTCTAACTATGCGGAATTGAGCACTGCTCAGGGCTCCTTTAAAGCGGCTCACATATCTTTGATGAGCTACATGGCTATACCTCCCGAAAGTCGCAGAGCGGTAAAAGGCTCAATCTCATCGTGGGAGATAAAGGGCAGCAGAGCAGAATCCCTTGCCTTTGCGGAAAAATACAGAGCGGACTTGCAGAAACTCAAGGAAGAGCACTCATATCAGCTAAATCAGATAGAGATAGAAAAAAGCGCATTGAGACCCAAAATAACCTTCGGAGCGACAAGCGGAATTTCAAATCCCTACAAAGGCGATGACAGATCCGAGGATACGTGGCGCGCGGAACTCTCCGTAAAGCTCCCGATATTTGACAAAAATGCGGCACAAAGCGCCTTAATAAAGAACAGAGCCATTCTTGAACAGGATAAGATAGCAGTCAAACAGAAAGAAATAGACGTAAAATCGGAGGTTGAAACATCCTGGGCAGAGATAGAGAGCGCAAAGGATCGCCTGGCCGCATCGGAAAAAGCCCTCGAACTTGCAAAAGAGACACTGCGCCTCTCGGAAGTGGGATACAGGGAGGGAGTCACACCTCAGCTTGACCTGCTGAGCGCTCAGTCGGCCCTTACACTTGCCAACCTTAATTTTCTGAATGCTCAGTACAACAGATTTATGACGATAGTAGCTCTTAAAATGACAGAGGGAACTATAATAGATTGGGCAAAGGAAAGTGACTTCAAATGAAAAAAATCAAAGACAAAAAAACTATCATAATAATTCTCTCGTTCGTGCTTCTGCTGACACTGATTGGAGTCTACAGCAGAAGAGAGATGCTGTTTGCAAAAAAGGTCAAAATCAGCGAACCGCAGCCTGCGATAGTAAAAGTTCAGACAGCGGAAACAAACTCCAACATAAGCGAAAACATAGTCCAGAACACATCGATAGAGGCGGTAAATAGAGTAAAGCTGACTCCCCGTGTGACGGGACGCCTCGAAAAAATATTTGTAAAGCGCGGAGATATTGTACATGAAGGCGAGCCAGTTGCTTATCTTGAGCACGAACAGCAGGATGCCTTAATTGGAGCGGCCGAAGCTCAAAAGGCATCGGCAATGGCAGATTCAGAAAAAGCAAAAGCAGAGATGATGAACGAAAAGACAAACCTCGAAAGGTACAAGAGGCTTCTTGATGCCGGATTCAGCACAATGCAGCAGTATGACGCCGCAAGCACCTCATACGCCAGTGCGAAAGCCTCATACAATGCCGCTCTTGCCAAAGAGAGGCAGGCTCAGTCAGAGCTGAAAAGGAGCAAATCCTCAAAAGACGACTACATCATCAAAGCTCCGCTGAACGGCACAGTCCTTAACGATTACTCTATAAGCGCAGGAGCTATGATATCCCCATCGTCACCGATACTTGACATAGCTGATTTAAGCCGGCTGAAGGCGACCTTGAAAATACCTGAGTCAAAAATATTTACTGTAAAAAAGGGAATGCCTGTGACAATACGTTTTGACGCTCTGCCCAACGAAGAGTTTAAAGGCTATGTGACTGCGACAGACCAGTATGTTGAACCTTCGACACGCACAAGCAATGTGGAAATAGAGCTCGACAACAAAGCTGCGGGAGGAAAACTGCGCCCGGGAATGTTCGGCCAGGCCTCCATAACGGAGCGGGAAGCAAAGAACGTCATAGCCATTCCGGAATCGTCTCTGCACAGCAGCGAAAGCGGCTTTTACGTTCTCGTTGCGGAGAGCGGCAAAGCCAAACAGCGCGTAATATCTGTCGGAATACGCCAGGACAGCCTTGTTGAAATAACAAAAGGCCTTAAAACTGGGGACAAAGTAATAATTTTCGGCGGCAAAAACCTCAACAACGGTGATAAGATTACAATAGAATAAAATTTCACACTAAAATTCTTAAGGGGTGTATGAATTGTATAAAGTCATACTGGTAAGACACGGAGAAAGCGCTTGGAACAAGGAAAATAGGTTTACGGGATGGACGGACGTTCCTCTTTCGGATAAGGGGCTTGCGGAAGCTCATTCCGCCGGAGCCCTTCTCAAAAAAGAGGGATACATCTTCGACAAAGCCTTTACTTCCGTGCTTAAGCGCGCGATAAAGACTCTTGCCTGCGTCCTCGAAGAGATGGATCTCATGTGGATTCCCGTTGAAAAAACATGGCGTCTCAACGAACGTCACTACGGAGCCCTGCAGGGACTCAACAAAGCGGAGACAGCGGAAAAGTACGGAGAAGAACAGGTCAAGCTCTGGCGCAGAAGCTACTCCACAAGGCCTCCTATGCTTGAAAAAGATGACGAGCGCTACCCTGCGAAAGACCGGCGCTACTCGTCTCTTAAAGAGTGCGAAGTCCCGGGAGGCGAATGCCTTGAAGACACAGTCGCAAGAGTACTCCCATACTGGCAGAATGTCATAGCTCCCGAAATCAAGGCCGGCAAGAGAATAATAATAGCGGCTCACGGCAACAGCCTGCGTGCCCTTGTAAAATATCTTGACAATATGTCCGAAGAAGATATAATCCCGCTTAACATTCCTACCGGAGTTCCTCTCGTCTACGAGCTGGATGAGGAGCTTAAACCCATAAAGCACTACTACTTGGGAGACATGGAAGCCATAGCGGCGGCGCAGAAAGCCGTGGCAAACCAAGGCAAAGCTAAATAATAAAAAGCACGGATACGTCCTTTGAGAAATTTTCAACGGATACGTCCTTTGAGAAATTTTCAAAGGACGTTTTTTAAAAAATCAGGCATATTTACAGCACCTGGGATAAAATATAATTAAGTATCTGCCTGATAAACACAGTAACTTGAAAGGCGGTCTGCAAATGGTTACAGCCGACAATTTCATCTTATTTTTTTCGTCCATACTTCTATTCTGCATAATATTCAGCCGTTTCTTGGCACGAGTTGGGATACCGATACTTGTATTCTTCATATTTGCCGGAATGTTCATCGGATCCGAAGGAGTGGGAGGAGTTTACTTTGACGAGGCGGAAATTGCCGGTACCATAGGCAATATAGCTATATGCTACATCCTTTTTGCGGGAGGCATGGCGACACGCTGGGATTCGATAAAAGAGATACTTACGCCTGGGGTTCTGCTTGCCACCTTGGGAGTGGTAATAACGGCCATTCTCGTAGGAGCTGCGGCACATTTTCTAACAGGACTCACATTGCTTGAGGGCCTTCTGCTGGGATCTGTCGTCTCATGTACGGATGCGGCTTCCGTCTTCTCCATTCTGCGTTCAAACGGACTAAACCTCAAAGGCACTCTCGCGCCTCTTCTTGAGCTTGAAAGCAGCGCAAACGATCCTGCCGCATATATGATGACCGTTGCTGTGCTCTCCCTCATGCTCCCCCCCGAGAAAAATTTCTCATACCTTGTAAAGATGCTTGTACTGCAGGGCTCAATCGGACTGACTTTAGGCTATGTTTTGGGACGCATGGGTTCGGAGCTGATGAAGAGAGTACGCCTCGGAAGCGAAGGCCTTTACCCGGTTGTAGCTGTAATTATAGCCGCTTTTATATACTCACTGGTTCAGATAACCGGCGGCAACGGCTTTCTCGGAATATACACGGCCGGAATAGTCATGGGAAACAGGCCTATGAAGGAAAAACGCGGGACAATACGCTTCTTTGACGGATTTTCCTGGATAATGCAGATAACGGCATTCCTTACTCTGGGGCTTCTGGTATTCCCCTCTCAGCTCCCATCGGTAATGGTGCCTGCTCTCATTATCTCCGCGGCATTGATTTTCGTCGTAAGGCCGCTTGCCGTATTTCCAATACTTCACTTTTTCGACTACTCGTTCAAAGGCAAGCTGCTCGTATCATGGGTAGGATTCAGAGGAGCATCGTCAATAGTATTCGCAGTATATGCCCTTAATGCCGGGATACCGGCAGGGAATACCATATTCAACATAGTATTCTTCATCTCTCTGACATCTGTAATAATACAAGGCTCTATGCTGCGCCCTATAGCAAAATTTCTCGACCAGCTCGATAAAGACGACAAGAGCCTTGTCGCAAGGACATTCACAGACTATGCCGACGAAATAAACGGAGCTCTTTATGAGATGAGAGTTCTTCCCTCCTCTCATGCATGCGGAATGCAGATTAAAGACCTGAAATTTCCTCCATGCGCAAGGATACTCATAATACAGAGAGAAGAGACAAGCATAACCCCAGCAGGAACGACAACACTCCTGCAAGGAGACAAACTGATGATAACAGCGGATAAATCAGAAACCCTGCTGCCAATAAAAGAACGCCTCGGCCTGGGATAATATGCACAATAAAAAATCGGAGCGGCTTCTCTGCTGAGAAACCGCTCCGATTTTTTTATTGAAAATATAGCGGAGATATTACTTTACTGTGACTTTCTCCATTACTACCTTCTTAAGGGGTCTGTCCTGTGAATCTGTCGGGACTTTGCCTATCGCTTCTATGACATTCATGCCTTCGATAACATGTCCGAATATCGCATGTTTGCCGTCGAGCCAGGGGCAGGGAACAAGTGTAATGAAGAACTGCGAGCCGCCTGTGTTGGGGCCTGCGTTAGCCATGGAAAGTATTCCTGGCTTGTCGTGCTTGAGTCCTTTGCCGAATTCATCGGGGATTGTGTAGCCCGGGCCGCCTGTGCCTCTGCCGAGGGGGCATCCGCCCTGAATCATAAACTGGTCTATGACGCGGTGGAAGATAATTCCGTCATAGTATTTCTTGCCGATAAGGTCTGTGAAGTTTTTCACCGTCTTGGGAGCAAGGTCGTTATAAAGCTCAATCTTAAAATTACCCATAGACGTCTCGAAAGTCGCAACCTGGCGTTTTGCTTTTGCTTCGGCCTCAGTTGCCTCATTTCCTGCCATACATGTCAACACAATCACTCCTACTGCGAGCATAAGCATCGCGAATTTTCTCATTTTGATACCCCCGCGTAAATTTTAACCGCTTGGTAAATTTTAACATCAATCAGCCGGTATAACCATAGGCAAGAAACGTAATCTGCCGCAAAGATACTGTAGCTGAAAACCGATACATCTCTAAAATCGGAGCAATAAGTATAAATGTCTCAGCGGCACCATGAAGGCATAATGCGTGTTATTCTGCGCTTTACGATGTGTCTGTACGTTACGCCTCTGCGCGACTTCAGCTCCTTGCTCATAAAATACAAAATCGGCAGCAGGAATATGTAAAAATCCCACTTTATCGCCTCGGCTCCCACTCCGAGAAGCTTCAGAGGCACAGAACAGGAAAGGCACCATGGAACCATGGGGGCTATGGTAACAAGCGAGTTCTCAATATCGAGAGCAAAATCTTCCCGCGAATGTCCGTGTTTTGAGTATGAGCGTTTAAGAAGAGCCGCTGTCATTATGCAGGAACTTATTTGGCTGCAGAATATTCCTGACGTGAAGAAGCTCGATATTATGATAGTGAGAGACTCTCCGACACGCATAGTCATTGCGTCTATAATCTCATTCAGTCTGCGAAGAAGCCCGGAGACAGACAAGATTTTTGAGTATGTGCTGGAAATGGAGAGAATGCAGATGATGCTCACCATTGAGGAAAGTCCGCCTCCGTTCCAAATATCTCCCATAACAGCGTTTTGCGGATAGTAGCCAAAGACGGCGGATTTTACAATATATGAGAGAGGAAGTCCCTGTACATAAAAAGCTATGGCGCAGGCGGAGAGAGAGCTGACAGCCAGAGCATACTTAACCTTTATCTTCATCAAGGGAAATACAAACATAACAGAGACAGGCAGAAAAGCCCACAGGCTTATTGTGAAATCTTCCTTTATGTCCTGCATATACCCCGAATGAGAGACGGCAAGGGGATTCATAAATGAGAGAGCGCAGTAAATTAAAATACAGAGCAGAGTGGGCAAAAGAGCCGAAGCCAGCATGCGTCTCACGTTTTGATAGAGATCTGTCTTAGTCAGAGCAGCTACAAGATTTGCGCTTGAAGCAGTGGGAGAGCACCTGTCGCCGAAATAGACCCCCGACAAAATTGCTCCGGCTGCAAGAAGGTCGTTGATTCCGCCGGAACGTGCTATAGCCATGAGGATTACACCTGCAGTTCCGGCAACTCCTACGCTTGTGCCCAGAGCATAGGATATGATGCAGGTCAGCAAAAACGCGACTATTATAAAAAGTTTTGGCGTTATAAAACCGACTCCGTAATAGACAAAAAATGCTATAACTCCGCTCATGCGCCACGCCGCGGTGAGAGTGCCTATAAGAAGCAGTATCTCGATAACAATAAGTGCATCTTTAATGCCCAACGCGGAAGCCCTTAACACTGTAGATAACCGGCACCCTCTTGATAATGCTGCTGCCGAAAGCATAAAGTAGCCCAACAGCATGGCGTATGCCATAGAAAAGCCATAGATCAGAGATGCGGCTATGGAAGCCGCAAATAGTGCGAATGACAAAAGGAAATACATCTAACTCACTCAGCTTTCAAAATATTTTATCCGAACTCGACGGAAGAGAGGCCCTAAATACAGAGAATCAGCCTACAAAGTTCAGAAACAAACGGGTCAGATGATACCACCGTTCTCATTAATTGTACAATTTTAATTTTTTTGTTAGTCAACAGAACAAATCAATATTATAAATATTCGGAAGTTATAAAACAATTTTGTGTCTTAAAGTATCATAATAAACTTTCTAAATATATAAAAAAATAAGAAGCCCCAAAGTTATTATGATTAGGCTTCTTATTTCATATTATAGTCACTGTTTTTACAAACAATAATTTATTATTGTCAATGCATATTGTTTTATTTTATTTTCCTGCGGAGAGTCTTGCTGAGAGTCTTGTCCATCTTCTTCTCGTTTTGTCATTTTTTACTGCGATTGCCAGGGCTTTTTTTGTGCCCACTATTACTACGAGTTTTTTTCCTCGCGTTATTCCCGTATATAGAAGGTTGCGCTGGAGCATCACGTAGTGCTGTGTCAGTATCGGTATGACAACAGCGGGATATTCTGAGCCCTGAGATTTATGTATTGAGACTGCGTAAGCATGGACAAGTTCGTCTGACTCTGCAAAGTCATATGAGACAAGGCCGTTGTCCATTTTTACTATGAGTTTCATTTCTTCTCCGTCTATTCTGAAGATAGTGCCGATATCTCCATTGTAAACGTCTTTGTCATAGTTATTTTTTATCTGCATGACTTTGTCTCCCTCTTGGAGAACTCGGCCGAGACGCTGGAGTTTTGCTCCCTGTGCAGTGTTAAGAACTTTCTGCAGTTCGGCGTTTAATTTCATAGTTCCTACCGAGCCTCTGTGCATAGGGGTCAGAACCTGTATCCCATCCATTGGGTCAAAACCGAAGCTCTTGGGTATTCTGTCTGTCACGAGGGACTTTATTACTTCAAGAGCTTTATCGGGGTCTTCCTGCTGTATGAAGTAGAAGTCCTTTAAGCCGCTTGCGTAGTCTTCGTCAAAATCGGGCATCTCTCCCGCGTTTATTTTATGGGCGTTTACCACTATTCTGCTCTCGCGCGCCTGTCTGAAGATTTCGTTGAGGCTCACTGTGGGACAGACACCGGAGTCTATTATATCTTTAAGCACATTTCCCGGCCCTACGGAGGGAAGCTGGTTGACGTCCCCGACAAGTATCAGGGAGGCTCCTTTAGGTATGGCTTTTAAGAGATGGTGCAAAAGTATCTGGTCTATCATCGAGGCTTCATCAACTATGAGCAGGTCACAGGCAAGAGGATTTGTCTCGTCTCTCATGAAGTCTCCAGACATTCCGCCTCTGCCGACATATTCGAGCATTCTGTGTATGGTTTTAGCTTCGTGTCCAGTGGCTTCGGTCATGCGTTTGGCGGCTCTGCCGGTAGGAGCGGCAAGCATGACAGTGTAGCCGCGCGCCTCTCTTATTTTGAGTATGGCACGTATTAAGGTTGTCTTGCCGGTTCCGGGACCTCCGGTTATGACCATAACCTGGGAGCTTACTGCCGTTTTAAGGGCCTCTTTTTGCTGCTCTGCAAGCTCTATTTTCAGCTCTTCCTGCACCCACGGTATTGCAATATCAGGATTCACGTATTGGCCGTTAAATGGAGCGGACATTAATTTGAGCAGATTTTTCGCCGAATTTGCCTCTGCATAGTGGAAAGCTGGAAGGTAGACAGCGCAGTCATCCTCACCGTCCTCATCTTTGTACCATTCGGTTATGAGTTCTTCTGCAAGACGCGCGTCTTCTACTCCTTTTTCCGCCAATTCGACAGAGACGGATAGGATTTCCGCGGCCTTTTCTGAGAGTTCCTCAATAGGCACATATATGTGTCCTTCTGATACAAATTGGCTCATTACATGGAGGACACCGGCCCTTATGCGCAGATGTGATTCTTTTGCAAAGCCCATGCTGGATGCTATCTTGTCCGCCGAGACAAAGCCTATACCGAATATGTCTATCGCGAGTCTGTATGGATTTTCTGTCAGGACTTCAAGAGATGCAGAACCATACTGTTTAAAAACTCTTACAGCATAGCCTGTTCCAATCCCGTATTTCTGCAGAAAGATCATTAAATCTCTTATCTCTCTCTGTTCCATCCATGATTTCTGTATTGACTCAATCTTTTTGCCGCCTATTCCGGGAATTTCAGCAAGGCGCTCTGGTTCGTTGTCAAGGACACTCAAAGTGTCGGAGCCGAATCTTGCGACTATCTTTTCCGCCATTGATGGGCCGACTCCCTTTATTAGTCCCGAGGCTAGGTATTTTTCTATTCCCGATTTTGTTGAAGGGGCTGATGTCCTGCATGTGTCTATTCTGAACTGCTCACCAAACTTAGGGTGGTACTGCCAGCCTCCGACCATGAAGAGTTCTTCTCCGACCGCGGGCAGAGCTATAGAGCCAACTGCCGTGACAAGCTCAGGGCGGCCTTTCACGCGAAGGCGGAGAACGGTATAGCCGCTCTCCGCATTTGTGTACGTTATTCTTTCAATCTGTCCGGCAAGCTGAACGGATTGAGTCTCTTGCGGATTTATCTCTTCTTTTTCCATTTCGTTATCTGATATATTTTATTTTGCCGTCAACAACGGTCAGTCCGACAGTCATTTTAAGAAGCTCGTTTTCGGAGACGATAAAGGGGTTTTCCATAAAAGCCACGATATCTGCGGCTTTTCCAACTTCAAGTGTACCTCTCTTTTCACCCTCTCCGCATACTGCTGCCCCTCCCAAGGTGTACATGGAGAAAGCCTCTATTCTGTCGAGTCTCTGTGAAGGCATCCAACCGTATTCCGGCTCATTGTTCACATCCTGCCGCAATATGGCCGCCCTTATGCCTATGAATGGATTGAGCTTTTCCGTCGGGGAGTCTGAGCCTGCCCCTATTGTTATTCCGTGCATTATAAGCGATTTCCATGCATAGCTCCATCTGGAACGCTCCGCTCCTAGGCGCGACATTACAATGGGCCAGTCAGATGTGACGAATGCCGGCTGAATATCGGCCATTACTCCAAGCGATGCCATTCTCTTGTATATATCGCTTGCTCCGACCTGACAGTGGACTATTCTGTGACGTATGGAGGAGGAAGGGACGGTATTTTGGGCTTCTTCTACCGCATTGAGACATCTTTCTATTGCTCCGTCCCCTATGGCGTAAAAAGCTACCTGCATGCCGGCTTCCTGAGCTATCGAGACAAGTTTGTTGAGAGCTCCCTGAGAGTGAGCATATATTCCCCTGTTGCCAGGGTCGTCCGAGTATTCTTCTCTTAGAGCCGCTGTCCTTGCTCCTAAAGTGCCGTCTACATGAATTTTGAGAGCTCCTGATTTGAAGAAAGTTTCTCCGTGCCTCTTGTGGCTGCCTGCCTCTATGAAAGAGCGCAATGTATCTTCATCTCTCAGATGCCACTGCTCCGAGATGCGAAGGGGCATATTGTCCATAAGTTCCATCTGTTCATAGAGTCCAAATACTCTCTCTATGCTTCCCGCAAGCTCTATGTCATCCGTCTGAACGGAAGTTATTCCTAGACGGGCCATTTCGTCTGCAGCTCTTTTATACCATCGTGCAAGAGTATCTTCCGAACATTCCGGTATATTAAGGCGTGCCCAGCTGACAGCGGCTTCGCTTATCACTCCCGTAGGCTCGCCTTTTTCATCGGACTGGACAACGCCTCCCGAGATTTTAAAGCCCGACTTTACTCCGAGTATCTCAAGAGCTCTGGAATTTAGAACCGCTATGTGCCCGCAGGAACGCTCAAAAAACAGAGGAAGGTCTTTTGATATGGCGTCAAGGTCATTTTTGTTGGGAAAGCGTTTCTCTGCAAGATAGTCCTGATCCCATCCTCTGGCAAAGAACCATTCGTCTTTGCCGATGCTGTTCTCGTTAAGATACTTTCGGCCTTTTAAGATGATATCCTCTACTGAGACAGAGTCTCTTAAATTTAGAGTCTCTATGCTGCGTCCCGTCGCCAAAAGGTGGTTGTGTGTATCGGTAAATCCGGGCAGCAAAGCCTTGCCCTTCATGTCAAGGACAATTGTTTTTGAGTCGCACAGGGAGAGTATATCTCTGTCCGTCCCCATGGCTTTTATTATTCCTCCGCGGGCAAAAAGAGCGTCGGCTCTGCCAGGTGCGGCCATTGGATATATTTCGCCGTTTATAAGGGCTATTGAATCGTTTCTTGGCTCTGCTGTCATTGCAACACTTCCTAATTTATAAGTTGTATATTAAAGAGGCTAATGTTCTTGCTCCAAATCCGGTAGCCCCATCCGCATAGTAGCTGAAGCAGCTCTTTGCATAGTCTGCTGCGGCTATGTCAAGGTGAGCCCATGGAATGTCCTTGCCTACAAATTCCTCGAGGAACATAGCAGCTGTTATAGCTCCGCCGTAGCGCCCCGCAGAGTTCAGAAGGTCGGCATTTGGGGACTTAATCATCTTTCTCAGGTTGGGGTCAGTCATAGGAAGCTTCCAGAATCTCTCTCCCGATGCATTGCTTGCCGCAAGCACTTTCTCACCCAATTCGTCATTATTCGTAAATAGCCCCGCTGTTGTGGAACCTAGTGCCACAGCGCATGCGCCGGTCAATGTAGCTATATCTATTATCATGTCCGGTTTAAGCTCCGAAGCATAGCAGAGGGCATCGGCAAGTGTGAGTCTGCCTTCGGCATCTGTATTGTTGACCTCTATTGTCTTTCCGCTGCGCGCCCTTATGATGTCGTCCGGTCTGTAAGCTGTGCCGCTCGGCATATTCTCCGCAGCGGCTATTATAACAGATACTTTCCAGGAAACTTTGAGTTCCGCCGCCGCTCTCACTGCTCCTAATACAGAGCAGGCTCCGCTTTTGTCGCCTTTCATGGTGGTCATAAAGTCGGCAGGCTTGATGTCAAGACCGCCGCTGTCAAAGGTAAGACCTTTGCCTACAAGGGCTATGTGTCCTTTGGCCTCGCCTTCGGGGTTCCACGTGAGATGTATAAAGCGCGGAGCGTTTGCCGAACCTTTTGCCACTGAGTAGTATGCATCCATCTTTTCTTTTATAATTCTGTCTTCGTCCCATATCTCGCACTCAAGTCCGAATTCCTCTGCGAGAGAGACAGCTTTTGAGGCAAGAGTTATAGGAGTTATCACATTTCCCGGCTCGTTTGCTATGTCACGGGCATAGCATTGAGCCTTTGCGAAGACAGTACCTCTTGCAAGACCTTCCTCATCCGCGTCAATGACGGTAAGCTCTGAGGGGATTTTAAATTTTTCATCCTCACCGCGTGTTTTGTATTTGTCAAAACGGTAGCAGCCCAGAATGGCGCCTTCCGCCGCTGATGAAGCGCGAACGGAGCATGATGATCCGGGGACATTTGCGGCTATGCTTGAATAGCCCTTTTCGGCTGCGGAACGGACAACTTTGAACATTGCCTCACGCACTCTGTCCTCACAGGAAGAGTCATCTTTGCCTATACCGCAGATAACGACGCTCTTAACCTTCTTATCGGCAACAGCCATCACAAGAGATGTTCCTGCTTTGCCCCTGAAGCCCTCATTAATTATATTTCTGCGGCAGAAGTCTCTCATCTCGCCGCGAAGCGGGTCAATAGAAATACTCTCAGGCTCGGATTCCAAAACCAGTATGCCTATTACCTCTGCAGATTCTGCGGAAAAACCGTCTTCCGATTTTTTAATATTCATAAAAAAATACCTCCTAAAATGGAACATCACAGTAATAATTATCCCATAATAATAACACTATTCAACAACAAATGTGACACTATTTATACTGAGATATTCTCTTTTCTGCTATACTTACAAAAAGCTTTTGCCCGCTGCTTGGGACATAGCTAACATTAATTCCTGCCTCATACGAAAGAGGTGCTCTTTTTGAACAAAAATAGAAGAAAATATATGGTGCACTTATATGAAATAGCTCTTCCGATATTGTCACTTTGGGCTCTTTTTATACTTATGACACTGGGAGCTTCATACTTTCACCCTGGAAGCCAGCCTTTTCCGCTTTTTATTGTCAACAATATTATATGGCTGATATTCTTCTTTGATTTTTCGGCAAGGGCGGCTCTCTCTTCGGACAGAGGGCACTTTGTCACAAGCCATTTGGCCGAACTCATCTCAATACTGCCAATCATGCCTATAATTTTAATATCGGAGTGGCTTTACTCTATTCACATGAGTGACATTGCCGATACCATATTAAATACTATTTTTATAATCAAGTTTTTCGCTTACCTAACAAGAACTTTTATAATGCAAAGAAGATTCATAAAGACAAATGAGCTACACTACGCCGCGGCAGTATCTATGACGGCTCTTGTTGTAGCGGCTGTACTCTTTTCGAGCTTTGAACACAGAAGCTACTCCGACGGGATATGGTGGGCTTTTGTAACTGCCAGCACAACAGGGTTCGGGGATGTTGTGCCAAAAACTCCCGAAGGGCGCCTCGTGGGAATGTTCCTAATGGTCATAGGACTTTCATGCATCAGTATGCTGACCGGCGTTATCGCAGGAAGAATGATGCAGACAGGCACTCTCAGAGAGCGCAGAATCAGCCCTCACATAGACTTTGTTATACAGCAGCTCAATAAATTTGAAACACTGAGCGTGAGCGATGTTGACGAAATTTGCACAGTACTGAAATCTCTTAAAGCAAACGAAAAGCTGCTGCCTAACAGAGCCACAGCCGATTTTATAAGAAAGAAGCATGAGCTGGATCAGGCAAAATGCAAAGAAAAGAAATTAATTGCGTGGCTTAGAAAAACTTTCACCCCAAGCCCTGAGGACGACAAGCTGATAGAAAAGAAAATAACCTCCTAGAATAAAATTCTAAGTCTGTCATATAAAAACAGGTGCCGCTGTTTTCTGCGGCACCTGTTTTTATATGTTTTCCTGCGTATCTTGATTAAAGTTTGAAGATACCGATGGAGTTTAGGAATATCAGTGCGACAAGGAGCGGTGTCACATAGCGGCAAAGCATGCGTATGAGGGCGACTTTGCCGTCGTTTGAGAGAGCTCCGTGGTTTGTAAGCTCATCCTTAAAGTCATCGGACTTCATCTTATAGCCTGTGTAAAGAGTTATCAAAAGTCCGCCCAGAGGCATGAGTATGTTTGACGACAAGAAGTCGAAGAGGTCGAAGAAACCGCGACCGAAGAGCTTTATTCCGCCGAAGAAGCTTGTCCCGTCTGCGGAGCAGGAGGCCAATATTCCGACCGCGCCTATAAGCACGCAGTTAATGAGAGCCGCCTTTTTGCGCGGCATATTAAATTCTTCGGACATCCACAGTGTAGGCACTTCAACAAGAGAGAGCATAGCTCCGTTTGCCGCGAAGGCGGTGAGAAGGAAAAATGCGAAAAGAAGCACCTGTCCGAAAGGCATCTGAGAGAATACAAGAGGAATGGTAACAAAGAGCAGGCCAGGTCCGGCACCGGGTTCAAGTCCGAATGAGAAAACCGTCGGGAATATGGCAAGACCTGCGAGCATAGAGACACATATGTCTGCTACTGCTATCTTCAGAGGCGCAGTAGAAAGATCAGAGCTGTCCGTAAAATACGAACCATAGGTAATCATAGTTCCCATACCGAGAGAGAGCTTAAAGAAGGCAAGTCCCATCGCGGCAAGAATTATCGGAGGGGTTATCTGCGAGAAATCGACATGGAAGAGAAATTTAAGTCCGTCTGCAGCCCCTGGAAGTGTGAGAGCGCGTATGACGCATATAATAAGCAAAATAAAGAGAGCTGGCATCATGACTCTGATAGCCTTCTCTATGCCGCTTGAAACACCTAAAGAGATAATTGTGCCTATGACGGCAAGCACAAGGAACTGCCAGAAAACAGGAGAAAGAACGGCCGCAGAGAAGAAAGAACCTCCTGCCGCACCGGCTCCTATCGCGCTTCCGAACATGGCGCCGGCGGATTCGGCAGTAACACCTGAGAATGCGCCCACAGCTGCCTTATATGTGTAGAAATAGACCCAGCCTGCCACACTGCTGTAGAAAAACATTATCAGGTATGACGAGAGAGCTCCCATGAAGCCTATTCCGGCCCATGGAGTTTTAGGATTTTTGTCGAGTTTTCTGAAAGAGCCTACTGCGTTGAGCCTTGAGCGGCGTCCTATTACAAATTCGCTTATCATTACTGGCAGGGCTACAACAAAGACAAAGAAGAGATATATTACAAGAAAAGCTCCGCCCCCTCCTGTTCCCGTCATATACGGGAATTTCCATATGTTGCCAAGACCTACTGCAGATCCCAGAGCGACCATTAAAGCGGCAAGAGTCGTACTGAATCCATCTCTTTTAGACTGTGCTGCCATACATATCTCCTCCTCAAATTCAACTGTTTAAAATATCATGGCTTATTACTAAATAAGGCGAAACTATTCTACACCAAAATAAATAAAAATAGTATAACTATTTAAAGTCAAAAAAATTCCGTCTATTTTTTCTTAATTGTGGATATGACAATTGCCGATATTATAACAGCACAGCCGACAACTTCGCGTAGTGTAGGGACTGTGCCCAATGTGACTGCAGTAAGAGCCACGGCAAGAACCATTTCCAATGTGCAGAGCAGACTGACTGTAGCTGCGGGAATATATTTGAGGGCACTGTAAAAAAGTCCATAGGCTATGAGGCTTCCGGAAATGGCCTGCAGCAGAAGTATGGAGAAAAGAAAGGGAGTAAAGTTGGCAATATCAGCCCAGCCTATAAAAACGCTCTTTCCGAGCAGCAATATAAAAAACCCGAATGTGTGAGTAAAGAAAAGCATAACGATGGAATCTATCTTTTCTGTTTTTGATATGCGCCTGCCTATAAGAGCCTGCCCCGATATGCCAAACACAGCGAGCAGCCCCCAGAGAACTCCCGGCAGTGACATTCCTGAAAGGGGCTTGCCGCCCACCATACCGCAGTAGACACCGAAAACTATCATAAAACCCGCCGCAACCTGCCTTCTGTCTGGCTTCTCGTGAGTTACATAAAGAGAACCGAGCATTGCGACAAGGGGAAAAGTGTAATGAAGAATCAAAGCCTCGGCAACGGAGAGGTATTCAAGAGACATAAGAAAACCGCCTCCGGCACATGCGACTGAGAGGGAACCTGAGATAAAATAAAATTTTAAGATAGAAGGCTTAGGAAAAAACACTTCCTTGCCTTTTGAGATAAGAAGCCAAGGTCCTAATACGGCAGCGACAAAAAACGCACGAAACGCCATGGCGGATAAAAGATTTATTCCGCCTGCGGCAAGATATTTCGCTATAGGGCTCATAACAGCCCAGAAAACCGCGGCGGCGAGGCTGTAAACTACCCCTCTCCAATAATTATTCATAAATCTCCTGTCCCTTCAAGATTTTTTTTAAGTCACGCAGACCATTATATATGAGTTTTGCAATATATTTACAAAAATAAAATAAACAAAACGGCTCTTCGCCGATTTTACGGAAAAAGAGCCGTTTCATTTTGTGATTCAATGTTATTTTGTTAAAAATTTAATTTTAATAAAGAACAAGAGCTCCTATCATTGCGGCTATAAAAATGGGAATGTTGTAATGAAGGAACGTTGGAACGCATGTGTCCCAAATGTGATTATGCTGTCCGTCCGCGTTAAGTCCCGCCGTCGGCCCAAGCGTTGTATCGGACGCGGGGGAACCGGCGTCACCGAGAGCCGCTGCGGCCGCTATAAGGCATACTGTAGCTCCTACAGAGAAGCCAAGTTCCATTGAGAGGGGGCAGTAAATTGCGGCTATTACCGGTATCGTTCCGAATGATGTGCCTATTCCCATTGTTACGAGAAGTCCGACCATAAGCATAAGGAAAGCTCCCCAGAACGGGCTGCCTCCGACAAGTCCGACGACGCTGCTTACAAGCTGATCAACGGCCTTTGTCTCGCGGAGCACATTGCCGTAGCCGGCGGCGATAAGCATTACAAATGCGATAAGCCCCATTATTTCAAGTCCGCCCATGAAGCTGTTGTCGACATCTTTCCATTTAAGAGCGCCTGTCAGAATCATT
>CAYRAI010000010.1:0-55585 GCA_964422205.1 uncultured Synergistaceae bacterium
ATTTTTTTAGATATGCAGATGTTGCGCACAGTAGAGAAAAAGAGATATAATAATATATGTAAAATTTCGAAATTTAAAATGTAAAAGGAACTTATATTTTGCAAACAAAGCTGAGGTGTGTGACTGTGCATGAGAAGGGTATAGAAACTTTTTTAGCTGTCGCGATGTCCAGAACTCTTGGCAAGGCTGCTGATCTTCTTAATGTTACACAGTCCACAATAAGCTACAATTTAAGTGAGTTGGAATCCGAGATGGGCATGATTCTGGTAGAAAGACAAAAAGGTATGAAGTCGGTTCACTTAACGCCTGATGGCGAGAGTTTTCTGCCCCTTGCCCTTAAGTGGCAGGATGTAAGCCGTGAAATTTCCGATGCTAAAAATCCTGGCTCAGCCTGCACATTGTCAGTTGGAGGCTCGGATTATGTCAACTGCCGCCTTATGACGGGTGTGTATCGTGATTTGATGTCACACAATCCTCCCGTCAGCCTTAAAGTAACTTCCGATTCTTCGGACAGAATGTATCAGTATGTGGAGAGTATGGAGCTGGATACTGCTATAGTCCTCCATGAGGAAAAGAACAGGTATGTCCAAACCGAGAGGTTTTTCAGCGAGCCTATGACGGTTGCCCGTATCCCCTCAGATAGAGAGAATCCCTCAGAATATGTCTCTTCCGATCTGCTGCAGCCCGAACTGGAGTGTTATATTGAGTGGAGCGCAGCTTACAGGCTTTGGCACGACCATTTTTTGTCTCCTTCCGACAGCAACGCGCTTAGGCTGGACTCTGTCACTCTGGCTGCATCCATGATGTCCGAAGAAGGGCAATGGTGCGTCATCCCTATCTCGGCTAAGTGTTTGTTTGAAAGAGAGGGGCGCGGCGCTATTTTTCAGAATATGGCGCAACCTGCCCCAAATCTGGTATATTACAAATTGACTCATATCACTCCAAAGGTAAGTTCCGTTTTAGGACTTGCCATATTCGGCGACATCTCCTCAAAACGAGGATTTAACTAAATACAGTGAGGTTTTAATATGGATATTGCTTCTGTTATTGATCATACAAATTTAGCTCCGGATGCTTCTGCCGAAGATATCAGAAAACTTTGCGAAGAGGCTAAGGAGTTTGCTTTTGCCTCTGTCTGTGTCAATTCGTCATACACCGAACTGGCTTACTCCATTCTTAATGGATGCGGAGTAAAAGTCTGTTCCGTAGTCGGTTTTCCTCTTGGCTCATGCTGTACCGAGAGCAAGGTCTTTGAGGCATCCTGTGCCGCATCGCACGGCGCTTCCGAGATAGATATGGTTATTAATATTTCATGGCTGAAAGACGGATTGGACGCCAGAGTAAGAGACGAGATATCTTCTGTTGTAAAAGCTGTCCCAAAGTGCATCGTTAAAGTTATTATCGAGACATGTCTCTTGAGCGATGAAGAAAAAATCAGAGCATGTCTTCTTGCAAGGGAAGCAGGCGCTCATTTTGTAAAAACATCTACAGGCTTTTCAAAGGGAGGCGCGCTTGCATCTGATGTCAGGCTCATGCGTAAAACTGTTGGAGAGAGTATGGGAGTTAAAGCTTCCGGCGGAATAAGAGACAGAGCCGCAGCGGAAGAGATGCTTAATGCAGGAGCCGATAGGCTCGGCACATCAAAATCGATAGATATATGTCGTTAAGACTTATATCTATATCGTTAAGACTTATATATTATATAGGGAGGAGGAGCTTCAAATAAAATATTTAACGCCTCTGCCGAAATTATATTCTCGCTATGTTCGGCATTGCGTGCAAAGGGGGATTTTTCAGTGAGTGAATCAGATGTAAAAACAACAGTGCCGCAGACGGAGAGTGCAAAAATCGATATTGAAGACCTTATGCGGAAATATGACACAGAAGCGCGCTTCAGAGTCCTGACAGGGCTGCAGGGAAAGCTTGTCTCGCTTCTTGCTATCCTTATGTCATGTTTTCATTTTTACACATCGGGCTTTGGGCTTCTTCTGGCACAGAAACAAGGGGCGGTTCACCTCGCCTTCACATTAGGACTCGTCTTTCTTTTATATCCATTTTCTTCTAAGCAGTCAAAAACAAACGGTATCCCATTTTATGATTTTATCTGTGCAGTTATAGGAGCGGCTTCCGCCCTTTATATAGTATTCTTTTTCGACGAACTTGTAACTCGTTCAGGACTGCCCACAACGACAGACCTCATTATGGGTTTTCTTCTTATAGCCTCTCTGCTTGAGGCTACAAGGCGCATCTCAAATCCTATCCTTCCCGGGCTTGCCATTATCGCTCTGCTTTACTGCTATTTTGGCCGCAGCATGCCTGATATGTTGGCGCACAGAGGCTTTTCCATCGCCCGCATAGTAAACCATATGTATCTCGGCACAGAGGGAATCTTCGGAACTCCTCTTGAAGTGTCGTCAACATTTGTTTTTATGTTTATACTATTCGGTTCTGTTTTGGAAAAAACAGGGCTCGGAAAGTTCATTATCGACCTCTCTCTAGCTCTGGCAGGCTGGTCGACAGGCGGTCCCGCTAAAGTCGCAGTAGTAAGCTCAGGACTTATGGGAACTGTTTCAGGTTCTTCTGTCGCGAATGTCTGCACAACTGGAATGTTCACCATTCCTCTTATGAAAAGCGTCGGATATGAACCTCATTTTGCAGGAGCTGTCGAAGCTGTCGCATCTACGGGCGGACAGATAATGCCGCCAGTCATGGGAGCCGCGGCATTCATTATGGCTCAGATATTGGGAGTCCCCTATATGGAAGTGGTACTCGCTGCCGTTGTGCCGGCACTGCTTTACTATTTTGCGGTTATGGTTCAGGTACACTTCGAGGCTACAAGGCTGGGACTCAAAGGTCTTCCTTTCTCACAGCTTCCGCCCCTCTTCCCGCTGCTTAAGTCAAAGGGATTCCTGCTTATTCCGCTTATAGCTATCATTTACTTCCTGCTGGCGGGCTTCACTCCTCTTAAAGCTGCATTCAACGGCATACTTGTCAGCTTTGTGCTCTCATGGCTTAACAAAGAGACACGCCTGACCCCGACAAGAATAATAGAAGCCTTTGAATCCGGAGCGCGCGGCGCGATCGGCGTGGCATGCGCATGCGCCACTGTCGGCATGATAGTCGGAATGGGAACACTTACCGGTCTTGCCCTTCGCATAGCAAACGCAATAGTCGCTCTTGCCGGTGGAAGCAAAATCCTCACTCTTTTCTTCACAATGCTTGCAAGCCTTCTGCTTGGCATGGGACTTCCGACAACGGCAAACTTCATAGTAACCAGCACAATGGCAGCTCCGGCGCTATTCCTGCTCGGAGTGCCGGCAAAGGCCGCATATATGTTTGTCTTCTACTTCGGAATTGCCGCCGACCTTACTCCTCCCGTGGCTCTCGCAGCTTATGCCGGTTCAGGCATTGCAGGCTCCGATCCTATGAAGACGGGAGTAACTGCATTTAAGCTCGCTTTGGCGGGTTTCCTTGTACCGTACATTTATGTCTATAATCCAATGCTGCTATTTATAGATGTGGAACCTGTCGCCATGGTGCAGGCAATATGCACGGCTCTGCTGGGAGTATTCCTGCTCTCTATGTCTACAATAGGATACTTTAAGGCACCGATGGCATGGTATCTGCGCATTATCGCATTCGCGGGAGCTTTGGGGCTGCTTATTCCCGGAACAATGACGGACTTGGGCGGACTTGGCGTACTCGTCATAATATACCTTCTTCAGACGGCAAAAGCGAAGAAGATGATCGCGGCCGGAATTCCACTGACGGAAGCTGATAAGGAAAAGCGTTCTTTGTAGCTATTCTCTCTTTTAAAAAAATCAGAATATAGTATAATGACTGATAATAAAACGGTATAAGTTAACCGCAATCTATTTAGGCTGTATGGGGATTTAGGGATCCTCACAGAAATATAATATAAGAGGAGGAACAGAAATGAAGAAAGTAATCATAGTAGCACTTGTAGCAGTAATGGCAGCGTTTTCATTCACAGCAATGGCATCAGCGGCGACATATATGTCAGTCGCAACAGGCGGCACATCGGGTACATACTATGCAGTCGGCGGCGCTCTCGCAGCCGCAGTAACAAAAGACGGCAAAGTACAGTGCACAGCGGAGACAGGAAACGCATCAGTCGCCAACGCGAACCTTATCGCAACAAAGGGTATCGAAATTGCTTTTGTACAGAACGACATCACCTACTGGGCGGTAAATGGACAGCTCATGTTCCAGGGCAAACCCCTTAAGAATATCCGTGCAGTTGCCTCCCTCTATCCGGAACACGTCCAGATGGTCGTGACAAAGACAGCCGGAATCAAAAAGTTCACAGACCTTAAGGGCAAGAGAGTCGGAGTCGGAGCACCTGGTTCAGGTGTCGAAGGCGACGTTCAGGCACTCTTCAAGATTGCCGGCCTTACATACAAAGATCTTGCAAAGGCTGACTTCCTCGACTTTGCAGCAACAGCGGGCCGTTTTAAGGATGACCAAATTGATGCAGGATTCGTCGTTGCCGGTTACCCGACAGCAGCTCTTATGGACCTGACAACAACAAAAGATAACGTAACACTTTACAGCTTTGATGACGCATTTCTCAAGAAGCTCCACGCGGCATATCCGTTCTTCATCTCCAGCACAATTCCCGCCAACACATACAGCGGAATCAAACAGTCTGTTAAGACACCTGCCGTTATGGCAATCCTTATCACACACGCTGATGTTCCCGAAGCAGACGTTTACAATTTTGTAAGCTCAATGTTTAAGAACCTCAACGACATAAAGACAGCCCATGCGAAGGGCAAGGAAATCACACTTAAGGGAGCTCTTGACGGACTTACAGCACCTCTCCACCCCGGTGCAGCTAAGTTCTACAAAGAAAAGGGACTCATTAAGTAAGATATTTAAGCAAATTACCTATATGAAAGACCCCGTCACCAAACGGGGTCTTTTTTTATGGCTGGTATTTTTTCTGAAAATTATAGTAATATATAGACACACAGTTGGAGGAGGTGCCTGGATGATTGATAGACTCTATGAAATGAAGGCCTTTTCAGCTCTTGGTGCCAGAAATTTTCGCATATTTATATTCGGGCAGACTGTTTCTTTGGTCGGCACGTGGATGCAGCGTCTTGCTATGAGCTGGCTTGTTCTTCGCATAACAGGCTCCGCAGCGGGACTCGGTCTTGTTGAAATGTCAAACCAGGCTCCGATTCTCATAACTGGATTCGTGGCGGGGAGCATACTGGACCGCTATGATATGAAAAAGATACTTATCATAACTCAGACTTTGTGTCTTGTGCAGGCTTTAGCTTTGGCTGTTCTGGACTTTTCCGGGAGCATAAGGTATGTGCAGGTGCTTCTGCTGAGTCTCATGTTGGGCATAGTCACCTCTGTCGATCTGCCTGCCCGACAGGCCTGCGTAGTCAGGATGCTTGACAGACCTGATCAGATAAACAGCGCATTAACAATCAACTCTGTCATTTTCAACCTTGCTCGTCTTATAGGCCCGGCTCTTGCAGGTTTTGCACTCCAGGCTGTCGGAGAGGCTGCGTGTTTCGCCCTGAACGCTCTGTCATTTATGGCTGTCATTTATTCTCTTACCAAACTTAAAATAAAAAAAGTTCCCATGACTGCAAAAGAGAGCGCTCTTAAAAGCTTTAAAGAGGGTGTGGCTTACACAGTAAAATTTATGGCACTGAGAAAAGTTATACTTGCATCTGCTGCGTTCTGCTTTCTCTGCTACCCTTTCAGCACTCTGCTGCCCTTCTTTGCGAAGAATATATTTCATTCAAACGCTTCAACTTTAGGTATGTTTCTCGGCTCTGTGGGCTGCGGAGCCATTGTCGGAGTCATATATCAGGCCAGTATGGTTCCCGTCACAAAGCTTCACCGTCATGTGATATACAGCATTGCTGTCTATGGTTTGGGTATTGCTCTTTTTGCATGCTCCCGCTCCGTTAAGTTCTCGTGTGCGGCTCTTACCCTTCTCGGGTTTGGCATGTCTACCGGATTGGTGTGTTTTAATACACTTGTCCAGAGCATAATAGACGAGAGCAAGAGAGGACGCGTTATGAGCATATACACGGTAGGAAGCATAGGTGTTGGGCCTATAGGTTCTCTTACTGCCGGAGCAGTTGCCGATATTTTCGGAGGAACATTTGCCGGACTGCTCTTCGGAGGCGGGGCACTCATGCTCGCATACTTTATGTTTAAAGGTCTATCCTCTATCGAGATACCTATAATGAATGTTATGAGAGAGAAGAGACTTACTTCATAAATATAGTATAATATATTTACTCGATGTGTATGGGGGGACTTGTCCTGATTATAAATACTTTGCTTACGATAGTGTCGGGGATGGCACTGCTGATTTTTGTCCTTATAATATCTCTGCTCTTCTTTGGTGCGGAAAACATCATTTTTAATATAGAGTGTAGCAACGGCAACCTTCTTCAGCCCTTCGCACGCCTCCTAACGGGAAGGTGCGGGGATAACAGAACCTGCACTCCGTCGTCGCTGTACTTTTCGTGCCTCTCTTTACTTTTAATCTTCCTGCTCATCCCAATGGGGTCTCTGCCGCAGTTTGTATCAACTGAAGCTGATCTCTTCATAGTATTTTTCCTTTTACTCTCAGCTCAGGGATTTTACATAAGAGGCATTAAAAAATTTTCAATAGATCTTTATCAGTCGTTGGACAGAACTGATGTTAATTTGCTCTTTAAGTTTACAGTAGCGCTTTTGACCATAGGTGGAGCGTTTTCGTGGTACATTCTCAACAGAGGCATTCCCGGAAGCATCTTCAGCATAGAGACATATAATGTCGCTTTAATCTGGAATGTTTCGACAATACTTGGCAGAATGGGAATAATTTTTTTCTTTTTGTTGCTCTCAGTGACATCTCCGTGCCGCAAGATAACAAGTTCATATCGGAAGGATAATGTACCTCTTCCGGAAATATTTGACGCAGCCCGCTCCACAATATGTCCTGCTATAATAGCGGCCATCTTCCTCCCTTGGAATATTGGGCTCCAGCTAGGTCTCATAGCTTTGCCCATGTACATATTGGACTTTGCTCTGTTTTGGCTCAAAGTCTTCATACTCCAAGTAATCATCATTCCAGCAGTAAGAAAAGTCTATGTCAGACTTAGAGCTAAACTGCCGTCGGGAATGAAGCTTCTGATTGTATTGGTTATGGGAGCCTTAGGGGCCGCTTTTCTGATAGCGGATCTGTATCTATAGCTAATCTCTGTTGTTTTTATTCACAAGGGGAACATTTGTCGGAGCGTTTCGCAGCTCGCTGCTCCTGTAGACTTTACTATACATAAAAGGTGCTCTCTCTATTGCGACAGTGAGTCTCTGACCTGGGAAAAGCTCAAAGAAATTTCGCCTTCCGAATGGGGCCAGCTTTACTTGGTTCAACCCAAGGTGTTTGTTGCCTATCCTGTAGTAATATTCTTTCCATGAGATTCTTCCCCCCTGAAAGACCATCCAGTTGCCGGACTCTATAAAACGCCCGTTTTCCGGTCTGTCAAAAGGAAGCCCCGCATTTGTCGAACGCACTCTTTCCTCCCATGTCCAGAGCCTTCCCGCTATGATTCTGTACTCGTCCTCCACAGGAGTAAGTTCCACTGAGTGTATGTACCTTGTGGTAAAAGTATGGCGAAGTGCGGTTGGAGCAGAAAAAATTACATTTTTCTCCGTATCCAGGATCTTTATATAGTCTACTCTCCATCCTGCAAGAGCTATAAACAGCAGAAAGGGAAGTGATGCTATCATAAGGAAGATATTTTTATAAGGATGCAAAGTGCTCACTCCTATCTTTAATGTACTTCTAAATACACTACCACTTATGTGCGGGCAAATCAAGGAAAAACCTTATAGAACCATGAAATGTAAGCACGAATGCATAAGATATAACTTTGCTGTATAATAACAAATAATCTTATGTGTTATGAGTTGCCGCAACAAACAATACAGCAGGAGGAATTGTAATGATAAAAGCAAAACGTATCGAAAGACTTGCGAAAGAACTTAAAAAAAGAAATTTGGATGCCATATACCTTGGTCCCTCAACAGACCTCGAGTACATAGGCGAGCTCGATACACACCCTGATGAGAGAGTGCGCGGCCTTATGGTGGCAAAGGACGGAAAATGCTTTGCAATGACACCTCTGCTCTATAAAGAAGAAATGGTTAACGCATTCGGTGACGTCCCCTTCTACTCTGAATGGAACGATCATGAAGGCTTTACAGGCGCTTTTAAGCGCGGCTGTGAGAAGCTGGGGGTCGTAGGCGGAAGAATTGCATTCAATGACGGCGTTCGCGCTGTTGACATGCTTGCCATTCGCGATTCCATGGATGTCGTACTCTGCAACGGTTTTGACGTTCTAGACCCTCTTCGTTCATGCAAAGATGAGGAAGAGCTTGGCCTTATGAGAGAATCATCTCGCATAGTCGACGCGGTTGTAGGAAAAATCAAAGCATATATAAAGCCCGGCATGAAAGAACGCGACATAGTCAAAAAAATTCCCGAGTTCTTTGAGGAACTAGGAGTTAATCAAATGTCCTTCAATCCGATAGTTGCAAGCGGCCCTAACGGTTCAATGCCTCACTACGGCGGAGACCAGCGTGTATTCGAAAAAGAGGATGTGATAATCTTTGACCTCGGCGGACGTTACAAGAGCTATTGCTCCGATACAACCCGCACACTCTTCCTGGGAACTCCGACTGATGAGCAGAAAAAAGTCTATGAAATAGTCCGCGAAGCTCAGGCGGCGGGCGAAGCTGCTGTGCAGCCTGGCGCTACCGGGCAGGACGTGGACAGAGCTGCGCGCAAAGTTATAATAGACGCCGGCTATGGCAACTTCTTCTTCAACAGAGTTGGGCACGGCATAGGAATAGCCGTGCATGAGAGCCCATACATGATTGAAGGGAACAACGTTCCTTTGAAGCCTGGTAATGTATTCAGCGTTGAGCCCGGTATATATATGCCTGGAAAATTCGGCATACGCATTGAGAACTTGGTAGCGGTACGCGAAGACGGCACGGGAGAGGCTCTCAATAAGTTCCCGAGAGACCTTGAAAGCGTAATTTGCTAAGCTGCCGGGAGTTTTAAAGATATAAGTCCGATACCGCGCAATTACTTAAACAAAACAACGGGCGTTGTCTGACATGTTCTCAGAATCCTGTTCCAAGTCAGCCGAAACAATTTCTCTGACTTGGAACAGGATTTTTTTGCCTGAAAATAACTCCTCTTCTGTTCGTGCGGAGACGGCAAAAACGAAGCGTCTTTTCTCTGCGAGATCAGTCCCGGTATAAACTCCTCTTGCCCTGAGGGCTGAGGCAAGCTATACTTAACAATGGCATAAGGGGCTGAGAATCATGGATGGATTACTTAAGAAAATTCTCAAAGAGCTGATAGATGATTACGGTATTGGGATACTGGACGACCCCGACCGTTTGTCTCAGTTTATGGAGGATCGTTGTCCGTCATGCCGCACCGGAATTTTTCGTCTCACCTTTGCACTCGGTCATCTTGTAAAGTATGGCTGGTCTCCACACACCCACTTATCCTCAGCAGGTACGGCGAAGTATGTAACAATGCTTTGCAAGAACCTCAGCTTTAAAAAATCCGATGCGGAAGAGATAATGTCGATACTTAACGAAGTCACTTTTCTGCACTCCGACAGTTTTTCTGATAACAATGTATTTGCCGCCACTCCGGGAAATTTAAAGAGGATATCGGGCGGAATATCAAACAAGCCCCGTACAATGTGGATGAGGCGTAAATCCTTTTACAACGGTCTTATTCTCGTTGTATCTCTGATAGCCATAACAGTCCTCTTTTTCCAAATTGGAGGTCAGCGCACTCCGCTTGGAGACGAGTTCAGAATAGCATTTTTCGAACACCTTGACGGGCCAAAAGCCCAGGAAGGACACAACAGGCTCAGAGCCGCCCAGCTTGCCGTAGAGCTCATTAACAAGCAGGGGGGGATAAGAGGCTACAAACTTAAGATTGTAGGTTTTGATACTCCCGATAAACCGGATGAAGCTGCTAACTATGTCAGAAATGTTATGAAAGACAAAAGTATCCTTGTTATGATGACCGGCATGGATAATGAAATTGTAGAAAAGATAGCTCCTATAGCCGATGAGATAGAAGTCCCTCTTGTCGTGACAACAAAGGATTTTATCAATGATTCAATAATAGATGGCAACAAACCTCTTTTGTACGTTTTCTCCATTGTCAATGATATTTCGGCCAGAGCTAAGATGCTTGCTTATTTTGCAATGCAGGGACTGGCAGGAAAGACAATAGGAATAATCTACGACTCAGAAAATCCGCTTGATGTCGCCGAGCACGATGAACTGCTTCGCTGGATAAAGATATTCGGCGGTACGGTCAAAGCTGACATAGGCAAGACTTCCGCCGAAGGCTCGAATTATTCCAACGCTGGAGGAGCCATATCTGAAAGCGGGGCAGAACAGCTCATTATACCAGGCGCCATTGCTCGTATACCTGGTGTCTTGGCTCAAATCAGGTCGGCAGGTTTCAACGGGCCTATCCTTGCCGAGGACTACACAGAATTTTCATCTGAGAACCACCAGAATGTCTATGTCGCAAACAGCTGGTGGATAAACGAGCTGAGCTCTCTGGACCCTCAGATCCGTTCGGTTTTAAAGGACTACAGAAGCCTCTACAACGACAATTGCCAGAATGAGGATGTAAAATCCGTTGTTTTGGCCTATGATGGTGTTAAGTGGATTGCCAACTCCCTCGCAAATGCGCCTGGCTACAGAGGAGAGGCTATTCGCCATGCTCTTCTTGCCACGCGCAACTTCCAAATGACACACGCTACACTTTCGATAGACCCGAGGAGTCACGCTCCTCTCAACAAGTCAATGACTCTTATATACTGCGACAGCAATAAGGGAATATTCCAAAAGAGAATAAGAGCCATAAAAGACTGACAAATTTTTAAAATAAGACTGCTTTGAGGCAGTCTTATTTTGTGTTTGTCGAAAAAAGACAATGTGTGTAAAATATTCTTGACTTTATATTAACAGGAACAGTTTTATGGAAAGAGAGCTGGTAGGTTGTGTCTAATTATCAGGATGTGCGTCTTGAAGATATTTTTGTCTCCTCATGGAAAGGTGCGGAGAATGACGATTGTCTGTGGTGGAACGGCGAATGGTGGTCGTGGAACAGGCTTAACAGCCTGGCCCTAGACTGCGAGGTTAAGCTTCTTCGTTCCGGTTTTGAAAAAGGCCAGAGAATAGTGACCCTTCTTCCCAATTCCCCTATGGTTTTTGCCCTATCCGTCGCGGCATGGCGCATTGGCGGGTGTGTCGCACCTCTGAACGCGAGAACTGGAATTGTAAACCTGACAAGCACGATAAAAATGCTTGACGCTCACTCAATCATTGTAACGGAGGAAGCTCTGACAAAATCGACAGAACCTGCAAGAGCGATAGGAGTCCCTGTAGTCGGTGTGAAGCTGGATGGCCCTCTGCCCGATTTTACGGGGCGGGTAGGTAAACCCGAAACACGCGATTACTCCATTATTTTCTCCACCTCGGGAACATCGGGAAATCCGAAAGCCGTGGGGTGCCTTCATTCCAACCTGCTTGACAACATAGAAAACATACCATCTCATATTCCCGGCTTAATAGACAAAGAATCTATCTTTCTCAACGTTCTCCCAAATTTTCACACCTTTGGAAATAATGTGGCAGGACTCCTCCCTCTGCTTTCAGGTGTGAGACAGGCTGTTGTTCCCAACTTTGTCCCTGTAGACAATACGATAGAAGCTATAAAAAAATCAAAAGTAAACGCAATAATCGCAGTCCCTACAGTTATGGCGTTTCTCTTGGGAGCTCTCGATAAAAAGAAAGAGCGCTTGGAAGGAATACGCTTCGTAGTTACAGGCGGAGACAGACTCAATATCCAGATGGACGCCCGCTCTAAAGAATATCTCGGTGTGGGAATTTTGGAAGGCTACGGCCTTACAGAGTGCTCTCCCGTAGTAGCTGTTTCAAGCTGCGAAGAGACAAAAAAACTCGGTACCGTCGGAACTCTTCTTGACAGTTACAAATTCCGCATAAGGGACAGAGAGGGCAGAGACATAGGACTCCATGAAGAAGGGGTTCTGTGGCTTAAAGGAGGATCCGTTGCACCCGGCTACTTCAGAGACGAGGCTAACACTGCGGAGCGTTTTGAAGACGGATGGTTTAACACCGGTGACGTGGTGCAGATAGACGGCGACGGCTACATAAAGATTGTTGACAGGGCAACGGACATTATAATAGTCAGCGGTTTTAACGTGTATCCGCAGGAGGTCGAGGCTGTTTTGTGCGAGCATCCGGGAGTCAGTGCCGCAGTCGCTGTTGGAGAGGCAAACAAAGTGGCGGGAGAGCTTGTAAAAGCCTTTATAATTCTGAAAGAGGGTTCTTCAGTAACACAGAAGGAGCTTATGCTTTACTGCAAAGAGAGACTTGCTCACTACAAAGTCCCGCGCAAAATAGGCTTTGTAACGGAGTTTCCACTCTCTCCGACAGGAAAAATTCTTCGCAGAGAGCTGCGCAGGATGAAAATAGAAAAATAAAAAAACGGCGCCTGATTAAGGCGTCGTTTTTTTATTAGTCCCACTCCACCAGCTTGCCGGGGTTTAGTATGTTCTTTGGGTCAAAGGCCAATTTTACTCTCTTTATCAGCTCTATCTGTTCTTTGTCCAGAAAAAATTTCATATAATCTTTTCGTTTGAAGCCTATGCCGTGCTCTCCCGATAGAGTTCCTCCCATAGGCAGTAATTTCTGGTATATTTCTATTTGTGCTTCGTGCAGGCACTCATGCCACTTTTCCGTATCAGGTGCTATGACGGTGCAGTGCATGTTGCCGTCTCCGGCATGTCCATATGCGACATATTCAAGCTCTCGCTCTTTGCATATCTGTTTAATCGTCTCAAGTATTAGAGGAACTTTGTCTGTAGGAACGACAATATCCTCTTTTGTGTATCTTGTGTAGAATGAGGCTGTCGCTTCCGGCACAGCTTTGCGCGACTGCCATATTCTGTCTTTTGTGCTCCTTGTGTCCGCTACATAGACTTCATACGCTCCGTGTTTCTGCGAAAGTTTTCCTATATTTTCGTAAATGCTTTCGAGTTTATCGCAGTCATTCTCCTCAAGCTGAATAATCAAGACTGCTCCTGCTTCTCTTGCAGGAACAGGCGTGTTCAGGAATCTTTCAGAGAGCTTTATAGCTTTTTCGTCCATAAATTCTACGGAAGTTGGTATTATTCCTCCTTCTGTAACGATTCGCGGAACAAATGCTATCGCGCTTTCCGTATCTTTGAATGCGGCAAGCAGGTCGACGGAGTATTTGGGAAGAGGCAAAAGTTTTAAAATGGCTTTTGTCACTATCGCAAGCATACCCTCTGAACCTGCCATGAGGTGTACGAAATCAAAACCTGTGACATCCTTGCGTCTTTTGCCTCCGAACCATGTTACAGAGCCGTCGGCCAGAACAGCCTCCAAAGCCAAAAGCTGTGCGCCGGTAGCTCCGTATTTGATAACCTTATTGCCTCCTGCGTTCTCCGCAATGTTGCCTCCTATGTATGAAGCGTCTCCGCTGCAGGGGTCTCCCGCATATAGCAGCCCGTGAGATGCTGCCAGCCTGCTTATTTCCGCGGTGACAACTCCAGGCTCAACTGTTACGGATAGGTTGTCCTCGTCAAGCTCAAGTATTTTATTCATTTTTTCGAAGCTCATCACAATGCCGCCGTATACCGGCAAAGCACCGCCTGAAAGGCCTGTTCCGGCTCCGCGCGGCGTTACAGGTATATTGTGAGCCGACGCGATTTTCATTATTAAGGAAACGTGTTCGGTAGTTTCCGGAAAGGCCAGAACTTCCGCAGTGTATTCTTTCCCGTAATATGAGGAGGGAACTTCATCGTGAGAGTAGCTCTCTATCTTCTCAATGTCGCATGACACGTTGTTTTCGCCGATTGCCGTTTTTAACTCTGCTGTAATGTCGTCTGTCACTTTGCCGTAAGAAAACAATTTCTTCATCAAATCCCTCCCAAAAAATAATATGTTATTTTATCATGTTAAATCATTTATTCATAATGTGATTGATTCTTGAGGCATGAAAATATAGCTGTTTCTGCCTGATTTCGGATATAATAGCACTAACAGGGGGTGATTCCCAATGGCTGATAAAAATGTTATTCACGGTGTTTCATTGGCAGGAGAGACTGATATTTATCTCTTCCGAGAGGGCAGCCACACGAGGATATATGATTTTCTCGGCTCTCACGCTATGGAACATGAAGGAACAGAGGGTGTTCTTTTTGCTGTATGGGCTCCCAATGCTCAAGAAGTATCCGTAATAGGTGATTTTAACGGCTGGAACCGCGAGAGTCATAAACTAGCTCCACGGGAGGACTCTTCAGGAATCTGGGAAGGCTTCGTGCCCGGAGTCCCTCTCTACTCCTGCTACAAGTACAGCATATCAGCGAAGAACGGAGACCTGCTTGAAAAAGCCGATCCACTGGCTGCTTTCTGTGAGTGCCCTCCCAACAGCGCCTCAAGGGTCATGCCCATATCTATGCACATATGGCATGATGAAGAGTGGATGGCATCGCGCTCGGAGATAAACAAAACGGACCGTCCTCAGTCCGTATATGAGATCCACGCAGGCTCTTGGAGACGTGATGAAAATAATAAGCCAATATCGTGGCTCGGACTTGCCGAAGAGCTTCCCCCTTACCTAGTAGAAAACGGTTTTACTCATGTTGAATTTATGCCTGTTATGGAACATCCTTACTATGCCTCATGGGGATATCAGCTGACAGGCTATTTTGCTCCTACCGCCCGCTACGGCACACCTGACGATTTTATGATTATGGTTGAATCTCTTCACAGAGCTGGAATAGCTGTAATATTGGACTGGGTTCCGTCCCATTTTGCCACAGACTCTTTCGGCCTTGGCAGGTTTGATGGTACTCCTCTTTATGAATCATCCGACAGCCGCAAGGGCTTTCATCCGGACTGGAAGAGCTATGTTTTTGACTACGGACGCGGAGAAGTGCGCAGTTTTCTTATATCGTCCGCGCGCTTCTGGCTTGACAGATATCATGTCGACGGAATAAGAGTAGATGCTGTTGCGTCCATGCTCTATCTGGATTACTCGCGCAGACAGGGCGAGTGGTCTCCGAATATTTACGGAGGCAAGGAAAATTTAGAGGCCGTAGATTTCCTAAAAAAACTTAATGAAGCTCTTTATATGGATTATCCCGCCGTTCAGACAACTGCGGAAGAATCCACTTCATGGGCTATGGTAAGCAAGCCCACATGGCTTGGAGGGCTAGGTTTTGGCTACAAATGGAATATGGGCTGGATGCACGATATCCTAAAATATATGGGGCGCGATCCGATATTCAGACAGTATCACCACACGTCCTTGACTTTTGGCATGTGGTACGCTTACTCCGAGAACTTCGTTCTTCCCCTCTCGCACGACGAAGTAGTGCACGGCAAAGGCTCACTCTGGTCTCGTATGCCGGGAGACATGTGGCAGAAGAGCGCAAACCTGCGTCTGCTCTTTGCATGGATGATAGGTCATCCCGGCAAAAAGCTCATATTTATGGGGGGAGAATTCGGGCAGGAGAGGGAATGGAATCATGACGAGAGCCTCGACTGGCATCTGCTGAAGGAAAAGCGCCATGAGGATTTGCATCTGTGGTTCAAAGATCTGAATAAATTTTACAAAAAAACCAAGGCTCTTTGGCAGAATGACTATAACAGAGCAGGTTTTGAATGGATTGACTGCGGCGATGCCGCGGCTAGCATAGTTTCATTTTTGCGGAAAGACTCCGACGGGACCGATATCATCTTTATCTATAACTTTACTCCCGTTGTTCGTACCAAGTATCGCATAGGAGTACCCGCCGGCGGAACTTGGGCTGAAGTTCTCAACAGCGACGCCTCCTGCTACGGCGGCTCAAATATCGGTAATCTTGGACGTATTAAATCGGATCCCGTATCCTATCACGGACGCGCCTATTCTCTGATGCTCTCTCTGCCTCCTCTTGCGGTTCTTGTCCTGATGAGAGCCCAAGAAGGCCCCGCTCTTCCTATATCCGACAATAAAGAGTTATAATCTCTCTTTATACGAATTGTAACGGAGGCATTTCTTTGACTCGAAGCAGCGGTGTTCTTTTGCACATAGCAAGTTTACCCGGTTCCTATGCAATAGGTGATTTAGGCTATGAAGCCGAAAAGTTTGCGGCTTTTATAAAAAAATCCGGTTTTTCCGTTTGGCAGGTGCTTCCCACAACTCCTGTCGCACCTGTGTTTGGCAACTCACCTTACTGCAGCTCGTCAGCATTTGCGGGGAATTTTTTGTTTATCAGTCCTGACAAGCTTTACTCTATAGGACTTTTGTCAAAAGATGATATTTGGCCTCTCTCTGTATTTTCGAACTCACACGCGGACTATGAGCGTGCATCTGAAATTCGTATTGAGCTTCTTGCAAAGGCATGGAAGAGATTTAAATCGGAGAAGTCTTGTGCGCAGCTTCGCTCTGAATGTGATGAATTTCGTTCAAGAGAGAAGTTTTGGCTTGAGGATTACGCCCTCTTTTCATTTTTTAAGAAAAAATTCGAGGGCATCGAATGGCAAAAATGGCCCGGTGATGTGAAGCACAGAAACTTTTCTGAGGAGACACTCTCTTTGATTGAAGAAGAGAGAGATAAAATTGATTTTGTTGTCTTTGTTCAATTTATATTTGCGGAGCAGTGGAAATCCCTTCGTATGCACTGCAAATCTTTGGGCATCGAAATAATGGGCGATATGCCTATGTTTACCGCGTCTGACAGTGCCGATGTCTGGGCTCACCCAGAGCTTTTTGACCTTGACTCTGAAGGGCTGCCGTCTTCCGTTGCTGGTGTGCCTCCCGATTATTTCAGCACTACGGGGCAGAGGTGGGGCAATCCAGTCTATCTATGGAATTCTAGGAAGAGCGAGCTCTTTGAGTGGTGGAAGGTGAGGATCTCCTCTGCTTTAAATAATTTCGACATTATCAGAATTGACCATTTCAGGGGATTTTGTGCATACTGGTCTATACCGTCAAACGAAGAGACTGCAGTCAATGGCAGATGGATAAGTGCGCCCGGACGCGCTCTTTTGGAATACCTCAGAGAATCTCTCTGTGAAGAAGGACATAACCTGCCTCTGGTAGCTGAAGATTTGGGAGTAATCACAGATGATGTCACAGCTCTTATGGATGACTTTAAGCTTCCAGGAATGAAAGTCCTCCTCTTCGCCTTCGGAGGCGACGTGGGAAAAAATCCTTATGCACCTCACAACATAGACAGAAATAGCGTTACATATACGGGAACTCATGACAACAACACAGTCCTAGGCTGGTGGTGCAGTGAGTCTTCGGCAGGGGAGCGCCTTGCGTTCAAAACTTACTGCGGACACAACTGTTCAGGTAGCGAAGCAGCTTCGGCTATGGTAACATTAGCGCTGATGTCCAGCTCCGACCTTGCCGTCATTCCCATGCAGGACATACTGGGGCTGGGAGGAGAATCCCGAATGAACATTCCCGGTACAGCTTCGGGTAATTGGGTGTGGCGCATGAGCGATGAGGATTTCCGCAGAGCGACCGCCGAAAAATCTCCTCTGTCTATGCTATACAGAGAAAAGAACACACTATACGGCAGATTTTGCGGCTGATTAAGATCAAGGGGAATTATTAATGAAAATTAATAAACATGGAAGTATCTACAGACGAAGCGGAAGAGATTTCAGGGAGTTTTTCTTTTTTGTATTTATAATACTTTCAATATATCTTAAATTTTACTGTCTTGAATTTACCGTTTCATCAACTGCGGCAAGATATACTTTTTCGGTTTTTTCGTCATTAGGAATAATACTTATGATCTTTGCTCCGATAATCCTCTTATGGAGGCGTATCAGAGCATTTTGTGCTATCTTGGCGGACTTTGCTCTGACAGCTCTTATGATGACAGACCTTCTGCACATGAGATATTATTCTGATCTCTTTACATTCGCTAATATTGGGCTTTCGTCTCAGGTCACAGAAATCGCAGAATCAGTCATATCTCTTGTTAAAATTTCTGACATACTCTACTTTATCGATTTTCCCCTGCTAATAATTTATATAATTGCGGCACGAAAATTATCTGTAAAGAGTTTCTTTAAAAAAGTCAATTTTTGCAGAATGTTTGTCTCTCTCCTCATTTTTGTATTCGGAGCCTCGCTTCTTGCATTGAGAATAATTTCGTATCAAGCTAAAGTGCCTGGAGTTCTTTCTTCCATGTGGGACAGACCTGCCGTCTGCAACAATATCGGTGCTCTCACATACCATGCTGTGGACGCGTGGAATGTTGCAAACACCGCCTATATGAAAAAGCATGTTCCGGAATCGGAGATAAAAGAAGTCTCTGAATGGATGGCTGAGAGAAACTTAAATGTAAAGCGCAGCGAGGCTTACAGAGGCGCAGCAAAGGGCAAGAATCTTATCATCATTCAGGTAGAGTCTCTCCAGGAGTTTGTTGTAGGTCTTAAATATAACGGCGAAGAAATCACTCCCAACCTCAATAAATTTGTAAAAGAATCCTCTTACTTTTCGAGAGCCTATAATCAGACAGCTCTGGGCAACAGCTCCGATGCGGAATTTCTTGTAAATACAGGGCTTTATCCTGCACGTTCCGGTGTTGCCTACACTCGCTTTGCAGCCAATAAGTATCACGCTCTTCCAGAGATTTTGGCACAGAACGGCTACACAACTCTGGCACTTCACGGAGACAGACCCGGATTTTGGAACAGGCAGCACATCTATCCTTCGATTGGCTTCGGCCGCTTTGTGAGCAAGAATGATTTTGTAGTTGACGAAAATATCGGCATGGGCCTAAGCGACAAGAGTTTCTTTAGACAGTCTCTTGAAATACTCTCAAAAGAACATAATCCTTTCTACGCTTTCTTAATAACTCTGACAAGCCATTACCCTTTTAATTTTCAAGGGACACTGGCGCAGACGCCCTTTGACGCGGGAAAATTCAGCGGAACTCTTATGGGCAATTACCTTATCTCCATGAGGTACTTTGACACTCAGTTCGGCATGTTCATAAAGGGCCTAAAGGCAAGGGGGCTCTTAGACTCCTCTGTTATCATAGTTTACGGAGACCACACGGCAATCCCGGTTTGGGACAGAGCCAACCTTGAAAAACTTATAGGCAGAAGCCTGAGCGACAGTACTCAGTGGAGAGAGATGCAGAAAGTTCCCCTTGTGCTAAGAATTCCTGGTAAACACAAAAAAGTTAAGGACAAGATAACTCCGGTGGGGCTTGTAGATGTGCCCACAACAGCAGCAAACCTGTTTGGAGTTGAATTCCCATTTGGATTCGGCAGCGACATCTTTGCCGGAGACAGACGCGAGCCTGTCATATTCAGAAACGGCTCTTACATTTTGGGAAACACCTTTGTCGAACCGTCGCTTCTAAAAGCAACGGATATTGCAAAAGGAATGTCCATGGATTATGCTTCATACTCAGCGGCAACTTCTGAAGTCAAAAAAAGACTTAAAACCAGCGATAAAATTCTCGAACATGACCTTATTGGCAAAATAATAAAATGAGAGGCAGGTATACTGAATGAATTTTTTGCCGGGCGGCGATATGTCATGCGAAAAAAAAGAACTTCGTCTATTTGTAATTGTAACCGTTCTGATATGGCTTAAATTTTTTGCGGTCGACTATAACATTGCGGCAGTGCTTGACTGGCCAATCCCATTGCTCGTAGGCGGAAACACAGTCGGACATATTCTCCGTGCTCTTGCAGTCTCTTTGCCGTCACTATGCGCGATATTGTGTCTTGTCGCACCAGTATCTCTGCTGCCTTCTCGGATAAGAGCGGCATCTCTTATAACTCTGGATTTTCTCCTGTCTGTCCTTGTTGTTACAGACATGCTTTTCATAAGATATTACACAGATATATTCATATTTCACGACATAATGCTCATACCTCAGACAGGCCTTATTGTGAAATCTATATGGTCTTTGCTTAAAATCAAAGATGTTCTGCTCTTCACGGACATTGTCCTCTTTTTGATTTTATGGAAGAAAAAAAATATATCAATATGTGTTAACCTCATCAATAAAAAAAGAGCTATATTTACGGCTGGACTATTATTTTTTGCCGTAGCCGTACAGCTTGGAACTCTTTTTATGCTCAAGGAGGCGCGCCCCAAAATAATCAGCGCTATGTATGACCGCCTCTCTGTCTGCGCATGGGTCGGCACAGCTCCTTTTCACTGGGGGGATATAATCACTCTCACAGCGGGAAGCCTGAAGTCTGATGAAGTGCCTAAGGAAACCATTGATGAACTTAGAAGCTGGTTTTCGGCTCACTCCGAGCCATGCGGCAAAAGTCCAGCTGCAGGACTCAATTTAATAATAGTACAGTGTGAGGCTCTGCAGTATTTTGTAGTGGATTTAAAAATAAATGGCGTGGAGATAACGCCTAATCTTAATAAATTCAGACGCGAGTGCCTCTATTTTAGGAACGCATGGGATCAGACAGCCGGCGGTCTGAGCTCCGATGCTGAGTTTATGGCAAACACCGGGTTATTTCCAGCACCTTCGGGCGCAGCATATACGAGATTCTCAAACAACGATTACAACTCTATAGCGGCAGCCCTGAGGAAGAAAGGCTATCATGCCGTAGTTGTACAGGGAACTCAGAGCTCTTTTTGGAACTGCCACCGTATGCACCCCAAGCTAAAGTTTGAAAAGCAGTATAGCCGCAACACATTTAAAGACGGTGAGATAATAGGTCTAGGGCTGAGCGACAAAACAATATTTACTGAGGCTCTTAAAATATTCGGACACTTTAAATCTCCCTTTTACGGTTTTATAGTAACACTCAGCGGACACCATCCTTATGATTTTGAAGGTCTTGACGACGGTTCTTTGGTTCTGCCTCCTGAAATCCGTGAGAGCGCAGTGGGCAAGTATCTTATCTCAATGCACTACTTTGACAGGCAGTTTGGAATATTCGCTGAAGGGCTGAAAAAAAACGGACTTCTTGAGAAAAGCCTCATAGTGCTCTACGGTGACCATCCGGCTCTGCCTATTGCCTACAAGGATGAGATGGCTGCAATGCTTAAAGAGAATCTTGATGACCCTGTAAGCTGGAAGAGAACAAGAAGAGTTCCCTTGATGTTCAGGCTTCCCGCATCCAAAGGAATCACGGGAGAAAGCTCTGCAGACACGGGAATAATGGATGTCGCACCAACAGTTGCGGGGCTTATGGGCTTTAATTTTCCTGCCGCTTTCGGTCAAGATCTATTATCCGGCAAGGAGCCCCAGCCCGCTATATTCAGAAACGGATCATATATGTACAAAGGCGTTTTTGTCGAGCCGGGAACAGAAAGGGCCGCGTATGTCGAAAGCGGCGAATCCCTGCCATTTTCCTCCTTTGCAAAAATAACGGAAGAAGCTGCCAGAAGGCTCAGGTACAGCGATCTTATATTGGAAAAAAATCTCATTAAATCTGTACTACGCAAATAGAAGGTTATTGTGTTTGATGCTGTGAGAGTGTATTATATTGAGGACTGCGCCGTTATTGCGGTGTTGCTGTTTTTCTGTGTGCGGGAGGAATTTAAAAAATGGAAATTGGTCATGAATATTTGTCGGTGCTCTTTTATTGGGTGATATGGTGGGGATGGTGGATAATTCAATTTATTCTATACACTCTGCTGGGTATGCTGATGTGCGATGGTGTATATCAGATCCTTGTGAGCTTGAGAGGTTTCGGAAATCAAAAAGCGATGCCCAATGCGAAGCGTTACCGCAAATTTGTCGTCCTCGTCCCCGCACACAATGAAGCACAGGTTATAGCGCCTCTGCTGGACAGCCTCGCGGGGCAGAATTACCCCAAAAATTGCTATAAAGTCTTTGCTTCATGCGACAACTGCACAGACAACACTGCGGAGATAGCAAGAGAGCACGGAGCTGTTGCTCTTGAGCGCTTTGACAAAGAGCACAACGGCAAGACGTGGAATGTGCGCTGGGCACTGACTCAGCTTCCTCTCGACGAGGCCGATGCACTCACAATGTTCGATGCCGACAACCTTGCCGACAGAAACTTCCTCTTCCACATGAACAACTACATGGAACTCCACCCCGAAGCTGAAGCCATTCAGGGAGTGCTTGACGTTAAAAACCCTGACGATAACTGGCTGACACGCTCCTACGCCCTTGCTTACTGGTTCTCAAACCGTTTTTGGCAGCTTGCGCGCGGACTTTGGGGACTTTCCTGCACTCTGGGAGGCACTGGCCTTGTCATAAGAGCCGCTACTCTCGAACGCATTGGCTGGAATCTGGAAAGCCTTACAGAAGACCTCGAAATGTCTACAAGACTGATACTTTCTGGCAGCAAGGTGCATTGGAACGATGCCGCGGTAATATATGACGAGAAGCCGCAGGACATAGCCATATCTCGCCGTCAGCGCACACGCTGGATGCAGGGTCACTATTGGGTATTCTGGAAGTATGGGATGGATGCGCTAAAGACCTTCTTTGTCACAAGAAAGCTCCAGTACCTTGACCTCTTTCTCTACCTATTGGCACCGGCGAAATCGTGTCTCGGCCTGATAGTTATGTTTGCAGGTATGGCGTATACTCTAATAAACAACATGATACTCTTCCCGACTATCTCGGAGAGCACGCCTCAGACGATGATCGACTGGACTCTATTTTTCGGAATGCCGATATTCTTCATCATACTCTTTGCTCTGATATGCGTCATAGTTGGGCCTTCGATGCATGAGAAAAAATTTACATTGAGATATGTCAAAGATACCTTCATATATTTCTGGTTCGGCCTCACGTGGATACCGATACTCTTCAAAGCCGCGTTTCTTGCCGCAGACCAGAGCACTTGGGTCAAGACGGAACACACAAGGAGCATTTCCCTGGACGATGTTTCTAAAAGCAAGTAATTTTCAGCAGTAACTCAGCGGGAACAGCCTATGCCTTTCCCGCCTTTATTTTTTTGATCTTCCGTACTTATTTTCAGGGAGGTTTTTGTCATAAAGACACAATTTGAACTTTTTAAAGTAAGAAGATTTCTTCCTCTATTTCTGACTCAGTTTTTCGGAGCCTTCAATGACAACTTGTTTAAGAATGCCCTTGTAATCTTGATAACCTTCCGCCTTGCCGAAGCAAACGGGTTAAATGCGCAAATCTTAATAACTGTCGTAGCAGGGCTGTTTATACTTCCGTTTTTCCTTTTTTCCGCTACAGCTGGCCAGCTTGCGGATAAGTATGAAAAATCTTTTCTCATTAAAATAATAAAATTTGTCGAAATAGTGCTTATGGTTATGACCGCAGCAGCTTTTCACTTTATGAGCCTTTGGGGATTGGTTGCACTTCTTTTTTTTATGGGGGCTCAGTCCACATTTTTTGGCCCGCTGAAATTCAGCATACTGCCTCAGCATCTTCATAAGGATGAGCTTGTGGCCGGAAACGGTCTTGTAAGCGCCGGAACATACATTGCGATATTAACAGGTACCCTCTGCGGAGGTCTTTTCATACTGCATGAGCATGGACGAATTCTCATCTCAGTCGGAATTATAGGAGTAGCAGTACTCGGCTACATATCAAGCTGCTTTATTCCTAAAGCGGAAGCCCCTGCGCCGGATATGAAAATAGACCTCTGCATTCCGCGGGCAACGTGGCAGATAATATCCTACGTACTGCCTCAGAAGACAGTATTTCGTGCGATACTCGGCATAAGCTGGTTCTGGTTTCTTGGTTCTGTCTTTCTGTCTCAGTTTCCAACATTTTCCAAAGACATTCTTGGCGGCAATGAGCAAGTTTCAACCCTATTTTTGGTGGTATTCTCGATCGGAGTCGGATTTGGTTCCACTCTGTGCAATAAACTGCTTAAGGGCCATGTTTCGGGACGCCTTGTTCCATTTGCCTGCATAGGAATATCGCTTGCCACACTAGTCCTTTACTTTTTCGGCCTTGCCTCGGACAAAAGCGGAACTCTTATGAATGTATGGGAATTTTTGAGACAGCCGGCTTCATGGGGTGTCATTGGAGGGCTTTTCATGCTTGCGGCCTGCGGAGGCATATTCAGTGTGCCTATGTACGCCATAATGCAGGCTCACAGCTCTGATGAGCACAGAGCGCGAGTAGTTGCGTGCCTTAATGTCTCAGATTCGTTCGGGATGGTTATGTCCGCAGTTTTTGTTGCTGTCATGCTGCTGCTTCATCTTTCGATAATAAACATATTCCTGCTGATGGGAATTATCAATCTTCTCCTTACTCCATTTTTAAAAAAGATGGCTGGTGTTGGCAATGCAGAGTGATATAGTACTCAGGGAAAAAATCCTCGCGGCCGGACGCGCTCTCGTCGAAAAAGGACTTGTCCAGAGCACAGGCGGGAACATAAGCGCCAGGACGGATAGAGGTTTTCTTATTACTCCAAGCGGAATAGACTATCATAATATTGTTCCAAGCGACCTTGTTGAGATGGACTTAGCGGGAAATATTTTATCGGGAGTACGCAAGCCATCTGTGGAAAAAGAAATGCACAGACTCATTCTTGAATCGAGACCGGAGATTAAGGCCGTAATTCATACCCACTCTATTTACGCTGCCTCCGTGGCTTCGGCCAGACTGCCTCTTGAGACTCTCACCGACAATCAGGTTGCGGTATTCGGCGGTACTGTTCCTCTTGCAAAATATGGGCCTATAGGTTCGGTGCAATTGGCCCGGAATGCCGCTGAGGCAATGGGAAAAGGCTGCGCCGTACTGCTTTCAAACCACGGATCAATATGCACAGGTGACACCATTGCTCAGGCTCTTATGCGCTGTGAGATGCTTGAGACTTTCGCAAGAATATTTATATTAGCGAAGATGGCAGGTGGAGGAGTACCTCTGACAGAAGAAGAAATATCATATGAGCTGAGCTTTTTAGAAGAAAATTACGGACAATAATTAGTATAGACAGGGAAAGGATGTTTTTATGAGTGCTATAAGAGAGGATATAAAAAAAGCTTACACTGATGCTGTTCAATCAGGCAACTCTACGGGAAAAGTTTATATCACTGATATGATGGATGAGAATTACTCTGATAAAGGAGCTGAAACCGAGGAAGTCCAGAGCTTCGGATGCGGCGATCCTGTAAGGGCAGCTCTGCTCAAAGAGGGCGAAAGAGTTCTCGACTTAGGATGCGGAGCAGGGTTTGACCTGATTCTGGCATCAAAAAAAGTTGGAGAGAAAGGTCATATTTACGGTCTTGACATGACAGACGCCATGGTCGAAAAAGCCCGCAAAAATATGGCAAAGCTGAATATAAGCAATGTCACAGTGCTTCAAGGCTACATAGAGGAGATTCCCGTATCGGACGCAGGAGTGGATGTCCTTATATCAAACTGCGTAATAAATCTCTCTCCCGAAAAAGAAAAGGTATTCGCCGAAGCTTACAGAGTTTTGGCAGACAATGGCAGATTCTGTGTCTCTGATGTTGTCCTTATGAAGAAAGTTCCTGAAAAGCTCAAAAGCAGCCCTGCCGCATGGTCAGGGTGAGTAGCCGGAGCTCTTCCGGCGGAAGAATACAAGAAAAAACTCGAAGAAGCTGGATTTAAAAATGTAACAGTCTCCATAACAAAGCCTCACGAAATCAATGTTGAAGTTCTCAAAAGCACTGTAATGGACCTTACCGAAGCGGACTTGAAGGAGATAGAGGGTGTCTCTGCAAGCGCTCTTATTACTGCGATAAAGAAAGCGAATTAATTTTCTCCGCAGAGTAATTACTTTCCGCTGCGGTAAATTTCGGCTAGGATATCTGTGCTTACTCCCTTTCTGTACAGATATTGGAGCTTTTGCATTAACCACATCGTGCGCAGTATGCCGTGTTTTTCAAAGCGGCGCGCCGATGTGGTTATATATTTTTCTGCGAGCATTATTTTTGTCCTTTGAGCTATCAGCTCAGACATCATATAGTCCTCCATAAGAGGAATTTCTGGAAAACCTCCCAGATCTTCAAAAAGTTCTCTGGTTATGAATAATCCCTGGTCTCCGAAAGCTATCTGACGAAAGCGCGCTCTAGCGTTTGACATGTAAGCGCATATAGAAAGCAGAGGGGCGGAACTGTCAAATTTTATTGGAAAACATCCTGCCATTCCTCCGGATTCAAAAATTTTGTTAATTTCGGTACAAAATCCGTATGGCAGACGGCTGTCTGCGTGAAGAAAGAGAAAAATAGAGCCGCAGGCACTTTTTGCTCCTGCGTTCATCTGTTTAGAACGTCCTTTTTCTGAACTAATGATTTTATGTGATTTGCCTATAATCTCATTTGTCCTGTCTGTGCTGCCTCCGTCCGCGAAAATTACTTCAAAGCCTTCGCCAGCGCCTTTTAAATTTCTGAGCAGAGCTTCTATCTCGTCTTCTTCGTTGAGGATAGGAATTATTACTGAGATGCTTCTCATTTTATAAATCCCTTGGCGGTCAGGAATTTTTTCGTCTCGGGAACGTCAATTTTCCCATTCTCGATATCTTTTACAAGATTTTTTAAATCCTCTTCCGTGTCTACGTCCGAACAAGTTTCAAGTAGAATGCAGGAGAGGTCTGATTCATGAATTTTTGCAAGTGTCTCTTCCAGAACACTTGTCGTGCTGTAGTGGGAAAGGGAGAAGAGAAATTTATGAGGTTCTTTCATTGCGATAAGGCTGTAGCCTCCGTCCTCGGACGGAGCCAAGACAACATCGCAGAGGGAGAGAGCCTCAAAAGCTCGGGTTATGGTATCAGACGACATCGCTGGTATATCGGAGCCTATGAGCACGGAAGCGCGGCACTCGCTGAGAGTGCGGCAGAATGCGTTATGCATCCGCTCTCCTATTTCTCTCCCTTCCTGCCGGTAAAGCCGAGCCGAATCCGGGACGCACTCTTTAAGAGGAGTAATCTCCTCCGCCGGCGCGTAAAATATATAAAGCCCTGCGTCTGATTCAAGGCAGGCGCGGACGATATCCTTTATAAAGGAGGACTGAAGAGACGCGCACTCTTCGGCGGAGAGGCATGTCATCAGTCTAGTTTTGACTTGTCCCGGCAGAGGAACTTTTGTGAAAAGTATGACTCTCCTTGGCAAATCAGGCATTAAATCATTCATCTGATTTAGCCCGCAGTAGATCCGCCGCAGCTTGAGCCGCATCCCGCCGTGCATGCGTAGCAGTGCATTCCCGTCCTGATTTTCCTCTCTTTAGGCATCTCTTTCAGCCATCGGTCGATAGTCATACCGCCGTCTATCGGCCATTCCAGAGCCTGGTTAAAGTCACAGTCGTAGATAAGCCCGTTCCACCCCACCGATATCTGACTGCGGCACATTATGACCGGCACAGACTCTGGGTTAAAGGCATTGAAGAGCCTCTCCATATATCTGTCATAGTTGCCGCTTTTTTCCAGAAATTGCGCAAATCGCCCAACGGGATTATTTGTTATTGCGTAGAGATGGCTGAACTCTATTCCATGGAGGCTTGAAAGCTTCTTTTTGTATTCCGCCTCCATAGAAGCCTGAGCCGGTGGGAGAAAAGCCCCTCCCGGGTTGTAAACGAGATTTAGCTGAAGGTCGGGATCTTTGGCGTATCCTATAGAGTTTAATGTTTTAAGTACCCCTATGGCTCTTTTAAATACTCCGTCGCCCCTCTGTCTGTCCGTGTCCTTTTCTGAGTAATAGGGAAGAGAGCAGACCAGTTCGACCTTGTTCTTCGCATATAATTCTGGAATATCTGTAAATCCGTCCTCATCCAAAATTACCAAATTTGTGCGGACAATGACATGGGCTCCGCTTTTGCAGGCTTCTCCGAGAAACCACCTGAAATTAGGGTTGAGCTCGGGGGCGCCTCCAGTTATGTCAATTACCTTAATGTTTCGTGCTTTTACTGCTGAGAGGCAGCTTTCCATTACACTGCGCTCCATTATTTCTTTCCTATTGGGACCGCATGAGACATGACAGTGCTTGCACGCCAGGTTACACATATAGCCCACATTAATCTGAATAGTTTCAGTTGTGCTTTTGGACATTATAAATTCTTTGTTCGGTATGTAATCCGCAAACTGCGGGAGAGAGGACCCCATCTCTATATCTCCAATCTCTTAACTGTGTTTTTCATCTGAACGGCGTGCACAAGAGTTGCTCCCGCCTTCATCGCAGCAGCCACATGCACAGCTTCAGTCATCTCTTCCTCATTGACTCCCTGCTCAAGGCATGCCTCCGTGTAAGAGTCAATACAGTATGGACACTGAACAGAGTGAGCCACCGCAAGAGCAATAAGTGTTTTTTCCCTCTTTGAAAGTGCTCCCTCTTCAAACACAGAAGAGTAATATTCTAAAAAATTATTCCAAAGTTTTGGGGCTTCTTCTCCGACAGACGAGAATTTTGAAAGATCTTCCTGATTGTAGTAACCGTTCACCGTAAACACCTCATTAAAATATAAAATCTCGTTAATCATCCTTTTAATGATAACACCTTTAAAGTGTCTTAACCCACAGATATTTACCTAAAAATTTTGCTCGGCAAAGCAAACAAGATAATGGATAACAAGACAAAATACTTGCAATTAATTATATCTATAGCTATAATGTAAAAATAATTTAATATTTGGGGAGCTTGTTATGCAGGCTGAGAGGAAGTAATCGAACTTCGACCCTAGACCTGATTTGGATAATGCCAACGTAGGGAACGCATTAAATGTGAATTTAGTGGGAGACGCTGACATGGTGTCTCCCACTTTCTATTTAGGAGGATGAGCAATGTCTCAGGAAAGAATATCTGTATGCGGAAATGGATTAATATGGTTCGGAGCGGCTGTCTCTATCGCGGAAATTTTGACAGGAACTCTTCTTGCGCCGCTTGGCTTTGCAAAAGGGATAAGCGCAATAATACTCGGTCACATAATAGGCTGTATCCCACTTTATATGGCTGGGCTTATCGGAGCTAAGAGCGGACGCAGCTCTATGGAAACGGTTAAAATGTCTTTTGGACAGAAGGGCTCTGTATTTTTCTCCCTTCTTAACATAACCCAGCTTGTCGGATGGACGGCAGTAATGATAATAGGAGGAGGAAGGGCTGTATCTGTAATAGCTTCGCAGGTGACTCCTTACGGGGGCTCGGCTCTTTGGTGTTCCGTCATAGGAGCTCTTATAATTCTATGGATAATGATAGGAATAACAAATTTGGGAAAGCTCAACATATTCGCAATGGGTGCCCTCTTTATTCTTACAATCGTATTGAGCTTCACTGTTTTCAGCGGAGGCGCAGCTCATGCACAGGGGGGATCTATGACATTCGGTAATGCCGTTGAACTCTCCGTAGCAATGCCGCTTTCCTGGCTGCCCCTCATATCCGACTATACCAGAAATTCGGAACAGCCGAAGAAATCAACTGCTATCAGTGTCGCTGTATATTTTCTCGGAAGCTGCTGGATGTATGCCATAGGGCTCGGCGCTTCAATATTTACCGGAGATTCCGACATAGCTCAGATAATGCTCAGCGCAGGTCTCGGTGCCGCGGCAGTATTCATCATAATATTCTCGACTGTTACAACAACATTTCTTGATGCCTATTCCGCCGGAGTAAGCTATATGAGCATCAACAGGAACGCAAACGAAAAAATAACTGCAATAATAGTATGTATCGTAGGCACTCTCCTTGCCATATTCACACCTATAGAGCAGTATGAGAACTTTCTCTTCCTGATAGGTTCTGTCTTTGCTCCCATGATATCCGTAATAATATTGGACTTCTTCTTCCTTGGAAAAGACCACTTCGAAGAGTCGCTCTCCGTCTCAAACTTTGTTCTCTGGACAGCTGGCTTCTTCCTCTACAGAGTTTTTATGTCCGTGGACACTGTTATAGGAAATACTTTGCCTGTCATGATAATAATATGCGGTGCGGGGTACCTTCTTGACTGTGCAAAGAGAAGTTTCTCATCGGTGAAGGCAAGGTAAGAATATGTTTGACGAAATACTTAAAAATGTTGCTTTAAGGCATCCGGTTGTCCACTGCATAACAAACTATGTCACAGTAAATGACTGCGCAAATGTACTTTTGGCATGCGGAGCGTCTCCCATAATGGCTGACGACGAAGCCGAGGCTGAAGAGATAACTTCAATATGTTCGGGGCTGACGATAAATATCGGAACTCTGAACAGCAGGACTCTCGTATCAATGGCGAAGGCAGGGGCAATGAGCAACTCACTTGACCACCCTGTCATTCTCGACCCAGTGGGAGCCGGTGCTTCATCGTTTCGCACCTCATCCGCCCTTGACTTGATAGAAAAAGTTAAATTTTCTGTGATAAGAGGCAACATATCGGAAATAAAGACAATAGCGTCGGGCTGCGGAAGAACGCGCGGAGTGGATGCCGACGAGAATGATATCTTGTCGGGAGGCAATATCATCGATGCTGCGGCTTTGGCAAAAGAAGTAAGCCTGCGCCTTAATCTTGTGACAGTAATAACAGGTGAATCCGATATCATTACCGATGGCAAAAAAGTATATGCAGTAAAAAATGGACATAAAATGATGTCAAAAGTTACAGGTACAGGCTGTATGCTCAGCGCTCTGACTACTGCTTTTTGCGCAGCCAACAGCACCTGTCTTCTTGACGCTTCCGCCGCCGCGGCGGCTGTAATGGGCCTATGCGGAGAATTGGCTTACAAAAAAGTGCAAATATCAGGCGGAGGAACGTCATCTTTCAGAACAGCCCTAATTGATGAAATAAGCCTAATGGATGAAGATAAACTGAACAGGGGGATTAAAATTGAAGTTCTGTGCTGATTGTTTAAAACTCTACGCCGTCACGGACAGAAGGTGGCTTAAGGGTATATCTCTGCCCCAAGCGGTAGAGGAAGCTGTTAAATCCGGCGTCACAATGGTTCAGCTCCGAGAAAAAAATATGGATTTTGAAGAATTTACGGCATTGGCAAGAGAGGTAAAAAAAGTTACCGATAAATACAAAGTTCCGTTTGTAATCAATGATAACGTCGCTGTCGCACTTGCCTGCGATGCGGATGGAGTACATGTGGGGCAGAGCGACATGTGCGCTTTTGACGTAAGGGCTAAAATAGGTCCGGAGAAAATATTGGGCGTTTCTGCCAGAACAACGGATCAGGCAATGCTTGCCGCAAAGATGGGAGCGGACTACGTAGGTATCGGAGCAGTCTTTTCAACAGGGACTAAAAACGATGCTGAGCAGCTTTCCTTGGCCGAGGTGAAAAAAATATGCGCGGCCGTGCCTTTGCCTGCCGTAGCAATAGGAGGCATAACAAAAAGCAACATAACAATGCTTAAAGGAAGCGGAGCGGACGGAGCTGCCGTCGTCTCTGCAATATTTGCGGCCGATAATATCGCGTCCGCAGCGGCAGAGCTTCGCGTTCTTGCCGATGAAATAACACGTTAGGAGCTGAAAATATGAAAAAGGTTCTTACTATAGCCGGATCTGACTGCAGCGGCGGTGCTGGAATACAGGCTGATCTCAAAACGATGGCGGCTCACTGTGTATATGGCATGAGCGTAATAACAGCCCTCACAGCGCAGAATACGACAGGAGTCTATGGCATAACCGAAGCTTCTCCGGAATTTGTAGGACTCCAGATAGATTGTATTTTTAACGATATAAGGCCGGATGCCGTGAAAATAGGCATGGTGTCGAATATAGAGATAATAAAGATAATTTCGGAAAAACTTAAAGAATATAACGCTGTGAACATAGTGGCCGATCCTGTAATGGTCTCAACCAGCGGAAGCAGGCTCTTGTCAAACGATGCTGTCACAGCCTTGAAACAGAGCCTTCTGCCTCTTGCGGATCTAATCACCCCTAACATCCCCGAAGCCGAAGTCCTCTGCGGTATGAAAATTACGGACAGAGAGGACATGGCAACTGCAGCAGCAAAAATTACAGAAGATACAAAGAAAGCAGTCCTTATAAAGGGCGGACATCTTGAGAGCTGTGCTGACGACCTGCTCTTTTTCCCTGATGGAAGAATCAGATGGTATGAATCCAAGCGCATAGATAACGACAATACTCACGGAACTGGATGCACACTTTCTTCCGCAATAGCTTGCGCCCTCGCATCTGGCGAGTCCATGGAAGAAAGCGTCAGAAAAGCGAAAGCATACGTATCAGGGGCATTGGCTGATGGTTTGAACCTCGGCAGAGGCAGCGGCCCTCTTAATCACTGCTACAGGCAGAGATAACAAAAAATAAAAATCGGAAGACGTACGTCTTCCGATTTTTATTATTCTAAGATTGGTATTAGCTTATTACTGAGCGATTGCGCTGACAGGGCATGTCGCGACGCATGCACCGCATTCCACGCATGTATCCGCATCAACCTTTGCTTTGCCGTCTGTCACACTGATTGCTGATGTGGGGCATACGCCTACACAAGCTTCGCAACCTACGCACGTATCCTGATCGACTACTGCTTTAGCCATTGTAAGAAGTCCTCCTTATTATAGATGCTGCAATATTTACGGGACATCTTAGCCCGTACCGTGTTATTCTATCGTGAAAAGCGATAAGGTTCAACTGTTTTCTTTGTATTTCATAGCATAGCTGCGGCAATATTGAAATTTGTGCCCTACGCGCTTCCCTGCATATATGTCCAGCCTCATACGAGGCTAATTTTAACATTGACTCAGTAAAATACGCGCCATAGGCATCGCCGTCCGTATCAAAATTTGCGGAAATTATATACACAGGCTTTTTCCCCCCCAATTATTCGCATATAAATTATTGTGCAGAAAAAGTTCATTAAACTGAAAATTGCCAGAGACACCTGACAAAAGTTAGCTGTTAAGTTAATTGGCTAGATTAGTCAGTATATATAAATCTGTTTGACAAAGTTATACTATTTTTGTTGAATTTATCTTTGCTATGGACAAAAGGTTTATGAGGATAGTATAATTACCAAAGTAATTGTTAGAAAGTTTAGTCATATTTCTTATTTTTTTACTGTAGTATGCGAGATACTCTTATCGCAATAGACAGGAGGTGAAAAATCTAAAAACTTTACGGCACTGCGTTTCCATATTTTTTTATTCTTATCATATTTTTATTAGTATCTGAGAGGAGATGTAGTTTTATAATGGAAAGACGTAAACCATCGCTTGGACTTGCCATCTTAGTATTTATCGCAGCCGCGGCTATGATTGCCGCAACGGTTCTTGTTTGGGAAGTCGATATCCACATCACACTCGTTTTATCCGCGCTTGTTGCTGGAACCATTGGAATTCTCTTTCTGAAATATGATTACGAAAGTATCGAAAAAGGCATTATAGAAGGTATTATGACAGGCATGCAGGCATGCCTCATTCTTTACACAGTTGGTCCGCTGGTCGGTACATGGATTGTTAGCGGAGTCGTTCCCAGTATGATTTACTACGGACTGTCAATTCTCAGCCCATCCATATTCCTCCTTGCCACACTTATTATCTGCACAATAGTTTCTCTTGCAACCGGAACCTCATGGGGAACAGCTGGAACGGTGGGTATTGCCCTTATGGGTATAGCGATTGGCCTTGGTATCCCTGCTCCTCTTACAGCCGGAATCATCATTTCCGGAGGCTACTGCGGTGACAAGATGTCGCCCCTTTCCGATACGACAAACCTAGCTCCAGCCGTCGCCGGAACAGACCTCTTCCAGCATATAAGAGCAATGTGCTGGACCACAATCCCGACCTATATCATAGTTGCAGTAATCACATTGGTACTCGGTTTTGGTTATGCCGGAGGTGAACTTGATACAGGCAAAATCGCCGCAATGCAGGCATTGATGGATGCCGAGTTCTGGATCAGCCCCATCGCTTTCATAGCTCCTGCCGTTGTTATAGCCCTCTCCGCTATGGGAAAACCCGCTCTTCCCAGCCTATATGCAGGTATCTTCGTAGCAGCAGGCTTTGCGGCATTCCAGGGAATAGGCATAGGCGAAATCCTGAACATCATGCAGTACGGCTATGTTCCCACAATATCCGCTGACATAGCCGGAGCAGGCGAAGATGCAGCCGCTCTTGCAAAAGTGCTTGCCGACAATGCAATAACAATTGAGCCCAAAATAGCGCTTGAAGCTGCAAATGACATTGTCAAGCTTATGGAACGCGGCGGACTTCAGTCCATGAACTGGACAATCTCCCTTATCATCTGCGCATTCACATTCGGTTCGACAATGGAAGTCTGCGGATTTCTTAAGGTTATGCTCGAAGCAATAATGAAGCCCATCAAGTCCGTTGGCGGAATGGTAACAGCCACATTGATCTCCTGCTTCGTCTGCGACCTCTTCCTCGGTGACCAGTACCTTTCAATAGCGATGCCGGGACGCATGTTCAAGTCAGCATTCGATGAAAAAGGGTTGCATCCGAGAATGCTTTCCCGTACACTTGAAGACGCCGGTACACTCGTCTCCGTTTTGATTCCTTGGAATACATGCGGTGCGTACCACTCAGGAGTTCTCGGCGTAAGCACATTTGAGTATGCTCCTTATGCCTTCCTCAACTACCTGAACCCGATTATAGCCTCGGCTATGACATTCATGGGAATAGGCATATTCTGGCGCGGCAAGGACGGCGAACCTGTGCACGGCGGTAAGACACGTCCTGAAAATCTGAAGTAGTTTAAGGGGAGTCTCTAGTTGTCACAAAAACTTGTTCCGCTGCAAAGGCTTGTGGTTTCAAAAACCGGAAGCGTAAATTCCAACTTCAAAACCTTTACCTTTGCCGCTATAGGAGTATATCTCATTGGTTTGACTGCATGGAAATATTTTTCTGCCGGGATTACCGATGGAATGCTTCCAAACCTGATTATCGGAGCATCAGCCTTTTTTGTGCTGAAGTATCAAAAAATCGTTTATATGTCTCCCATAGGCATGGTAAAAGAGACTCACACGTGGATTACACACCACAGAGAACTGCTCAAATGGGAAGATATAGCGTTTATAACGATTATGAGAAAGAGAAAGCAGACTCTGGTTTTTCTTGAAAGGGATACGCTCGGCTGGAAGCTGCTCTTCGATAATGACCAGGTTGACGGTCTGAAAGAGCTTCTGAATGAATATGCTCCCGAAATTGAAATAAACGATATGCAAAACTAGGGATTTTACAGTAAAGAAGTGGCGGGGCGATATTATCGCCCCGCCACTTCTGATAAAAACACTCTTATCTTGCAGATATCTTCTTCATTACCTTTGCCGGTATTATGAATTCGGGGCTTCCCTGAGCTCCGGCCGCCACCTCGTACTTATCGAAACAAATGACGAGGCGCTCTTTTGAGTCAATGTAGAAATTCTGATCCTTATCGATTTTTTTAAAGGCATCTTCCTCTGTCGGTTTAACCCAAAACATTCCGCCCTCTTTTTTATTTCTGCGCTCCATCTCTGACTTTATATACTTGCTCAAAACCTGTACATAGTTTGAATTTTTCTTAAATAGATCTTTCAAAGTTACCAGTCTGCGGGTGCGCTTGTCAACTGTATAAAAGTCACTATCCTCCGATGACGAGCCGACTGAATTTACAACGTAAACGCTGAAAGCGAGATATTTTTTTGTATCTGTCTTGACTATGTAGTTGGAATAAACTCCCAAGTGTATATCTGCACCAGGATTATCCTTTTTTAGTTCTGCCGCCTCAGTATTAAATTCAGCAATAATCTCTTTTGCGTCCTTTGCAAATCCTCTGTTCAGTTCGCTCATAAGCTTGGTATCGGCAAGTCCGTGTATTTTAGGAGTGATAACTTTTATTTCCATTCCATCCTTGGCAAACTCATATTTACCCGCAGCCGTTACTTTTACAGCTTCCTGTGCATATAGCACCGATGCTGCCGCCATTATTACCGCCAACGCGGCAAGAATAATTTTTTTCATTTCAGCCGTACTCCCTTAACCAAATATTTTTATCTTTTCATTACCGCATCTGCGACATTTCTGCCGAGCAGCCTGCACATCTCAAGGTCTGCCTCTGTCGGGCAGGATTTTACTTCGACTGCCGGTTCTACAAGTTCCCAATCTCCTCCGCGCTCCGCAAATACCTGCAGCTCGGCAAGAGCTCCCTTGCTCCAACTGTATGAGCCGCATATTCCCAGCACCCTGTTTTTCATCATTTTATTGGAAAGAGTCCTGCAGAGATGAGCCACGGGCGGGTATAGTTCTGTATTGTAAGTGCAGCTTCCTATTATAAGTCCGCGGTATCTCCATATATCTCGTACTATAAAAGAGATGTTTGAACGTGAAGCATCGTGGACTATGACGTTCTGAACTCCTCTCTCACATGCCGCTCTCGCTATCGCGTCTGTCATAAATTTGGTGTTGCCGTACATCGAGCCGTAAACAATTACTATGCCCTCTTCCGTCTCATGTTTGCTCCATTTATCGTACATATCGACAATGTGCCATGGATTAGTGCGGTGAATGGGGCCGTGGGATGGGCATATTATTTTAAGATCAAGGCTGCGTACTTTGGCTATAGCTTTTTGCGTCGGAGCAGAGTAGCGTCCAACGATGTTGGCAAAGTAGCGAAGAGTCTCATCCTCGTAGTGAGCCATATTGAGCTCATCGTCGAAGATTCCTCCCTCAAGTGCGGAAAAGCCGCCGAAAGCGTCTGTTGAGAATAGAACTTTCTCGGTCATGTCGTATGTGACCATGCTCTCCGGCCAGTGAACCATCGGAATCATGGCAAATGTGAGCTTATGAGTGCCGAGGTCTAGAATGTCTCCCTCTTTTACCTCAATGAGATTTTCCGTAATGCCGTAGAAGGCGTTGAGCATCTCCATCGTTTTTTTGTTGCCGACTATCTTCATATCAGGGTAAAGATGCCTAAGCATCCTAATTGATCCCGAGTGGTCGGGCTCCATATGATTAACAATAAGGTAGTCTATCTGTTTTGAAGTTGGGATAATAGAGCTGAGCCTCTCTATATAATCTGATAAGCTGTTGCTTTTAATTGTATCTATAATGGCTGTTTTTACGTCATTTATAAGATATGCGTTGTATGCGACACCGCATGGCAGTGTCCAGAGTCCTTCAAATAAATCTGTCTCTCTGTCATTGCCGCCGATCCAAAATATATCTTTTGCAACATTTATTGCTTTCTGCACAGAGCATTCCACCTTTCGGATATTTAAATCATAAGTAAATAATACTACTATACTCCTGATTTTACACCGTCAATTTTGGCAGGGTATGTACGGCAATATGAGAAATTATTGTTTTCTAACAAGGAAGATTTTTCAGACAATTAGTACACGTGTTATACTTATACAAGTGCTTTCTGTCTTTTTTGTTTTTAAAAAGAGGAGAAAAAGATGATTGAGGTTGATTTGTTAAGATATATCAATCTTTACTGAAAAAAACAAGGATAACGGGCAAAAATAAAAATATCAATAAATGTGTTTTAAATGACCTGTCAAATGTTGCAATTTTCCTCAACCTGCTCAATAATAATAGAGTGTGGTGTTTTGTAATATCTATCAGTGTGCATGTGTCCGTCTAAAACGGCACAAGATGTTTCATAAGGAGGCGGAGTAAGTGTTCGATCCAAAACAGCTCCAGGAAGTAGCAGAAGGACAGGTTGCCTTTGATGCGGCAGTAGAAAAGGCACTGGTAAAAGGCCCAGAGAGAAAAGAAAATTTCACAACGGGCGGCGGAATTCCTCTTAAGAGAACCTATACCCCCGCAGATGTCGAAAATGTTGACTTTGCAAAGGATTTGGGTTATCCGGGCGTGTACCCCTACACAAGAGGAGTACAGCCGACAATGTACCGCGGACGTTTCTGGACAATGCGCCAGTACGCGGGTTTTGCAACAGCCGAAGATTCCAATAAGCGTTACCGCTATCTCCTCAGCCAGGGAACAACGGGACTTTCAGTTGCGTTTGACCTTCCGACACAGATCGGTTACGACTCAGACGACCCCATGGCCATAGGCGAATGCGGTAAGGTCGGTGTCGCAATAGACAGCCTTGCCGACGCGGAGATACTCTTCGACCAGATTCCTCTGGACAAAGTATCAACATCAATGACAATCAACGCTCCTGCGTCAGTGCTTCTTTCAATGTACATCGCAGTCGCAGAGAAGCAGGGCGTTCCTATGAGCGCTCTCTCAGGAACAATCCAGAACGATATCCTTAAGGAATACATAGCACGCGGAACGTATATCTTCCCTCCGAAGCCGTCTATGCGCCTTATAACAGACATATTCCAGTTCTGCTCCGACAACATCCCGAAGTGGAACACAATCTCAATCTCCGGCTACCATATCCGTGAAGCCGGATCAACAGCCATCCAGGAAGTAGCTTTCACACTTGCTGACGGTATTGCGTACATCGAAGCTGCAATCAAATCAGGCCAGGATCCGAACGTATTCGGTAAGCGTCTCTCCTTCTTCTTCAACGCTCACAACGACTTCCTCGAAGAAGTTGCGAAGTTCCGCGCTGCCCGCAAAATCTGGGCAAGAATCATGAAGGAACGTTTCGGCGTTACAAACAAGGGCGCTCAGATGCTTCGCTTCCACACTCAGACAGCAGGCTGCACACTTACAGCCCAGCAGGCTGAGAACAACATCGTCCGTGTTGGAATCCAGACAATGGCTGCGGTATGCGGCGGAACACAGTCCCTCCATACAAACAGCCTTGACGAAGCCCTTGCACTGCCGACAGACAAGTCAGTCCGCATCGCTCTCCGCACACAGCAGATAGTTGCTTACGAGTCGGGTATCACAAGCATTGTCGACCCGCTCGCAGGAAGCTACGCTGTCGAATCCCTCACAAAGCAGATTGAAGAGGGTGCATGGGAGTACATCAAGAAGATTGACGAAATCGGCGGCATGATGGTTGCAATCGAAAAAGGCTATCCGCAGAAGAACATCCAGGATGCCGCATATCAGTACCAGAAGTCCATCGAATCTGGCGACAGAATTATCGTCGGAGTCAACAAGTTCCATATCGACGAAGATATGTCCGAACGCAAACTGCTTAAGGTTGATGCCAGCGTTGGCGTAAACCAGATAAAGAAGCTCCGCGCTATGAAGGAAAACCGCGACAACGTCAAAGTCAAGGATTGCCTCGAAGCCATCCGCAAGGGCGCTCAGGGTGAAGACAACCTTATGCCGCTCATACTTGACGCAGTTCGCCACTATGGCACTGAAGGTGAAATCTGCGGTGTGCTTCGCGAAGTATTTGGCGAATATAAGGAAAACGTGGTTCTTTAGGTTTTCTTAAAGAGCAGACAAGGAGGAAGAAAAGATGGACCGTAAAATTCGCGTAGTTGTTGCGAAACCAGGACTTGACGGACATGACCGCGGCGCTAAGGTTGTCGCCAGAGCATTCAGAGACGCAGGCATGGAAGTTATCTACACAGGACTTCGTCAGACACCGGAACAGATAGTATCAACAGCAATCCAGGAAGATGCAGACGCAATAGGAATCAGCATCCTTTCGGGAGCTCACGAATATTGCTTCAAGGCAATAATAGACCTTCTTAAAGAGAAGAACGCTGAAGACATAATAGTGTTCGGCGGCGGAGTTATCCCAGAGACAGACTACCCGACACTTCTCGGTTTCGGTGCAGGCGCTATCTTCGGCCCCGGAACGCCGACAACCGAGACAATCGAATGGCTCGAAAAGGCAGTAGCCGAAAAGAGAGCGAAAGAGGCGTAAGCAAAATGAAACCTACAGTTATTGACCACATCGGAATAGCGGTAAAGAGCATTGACGAAGCCCTTAATTTCTGGGAAGCCACACTCGGCATTAAGTGCCACGGTGTTGAAGAAGTGGCTGAGCAGAAAGTAAAGACAGCCTTCCTTCCCGTAAAGGACACAGAAATCGAACTCCTTGAGGGAACAAGCGAAGACAGCCCCGTAGCCAAATTCATAGCGGCAAAGGGCGAAGGTATTCACCACCTTGCAATAAGAGTTGACAACCTCGAAGAAGCTCTTGCAGAGCTTAAAGAAAAGGGAGTCCGTCTTATTGACGAGAAACCGCGCTGCGGAGCGGGCGGAGCCAAAATAGCCTTCCTTCACCCGAAAGCTACGGGCGGCATCCTGCTCGAACTCAGCGAGCGCTAATTTACGCATGTCAGGCCCCGTGCCGTATGGTACGGGGTGCATTTGCTAAGAGTAACAAGCACCAGATTATCGAGGAGGTTAGAAGTAATGGCGGACAAAACGATCGACGAACTGTGCGCAAGTCTCATTGAAAAACGAGAAAAAGCGACACAGGGCGGTGGCGCAAAAGCTATCGCCAAGCAGCATGAGAAGGGAAAAATGACCGCCCGCGAACGTATCGACGCGGTACTTGATCCCGGCAGCTTTGTGGAAATCGATGAGTTTGTCGAGCACCGTTGTGTAAACTTCGGTCTCGAAAAGACCATTTTCCCCGGAGATGGAGTTGTAACAGGCTACGGTACAATAGACGGACGCATAGTCTACGTATTCAGCCAGGATTTCACAGTTATGGGCGGTTCACTTGGCGAGATGCACGCAAAGAAAATTTGCAAAGTTCTCGACCTTGCCCTTACAAACGGAGCGCCCTGCATCGGCATTAACGATTCAGGCGGAGCTCGTATTCAGGAAGCTGTAGACGCTCTTTCAGGATATGGCAACATATTCTTCAAAAACGTCAAGGCAAGCGGAGTAATTCCCCAGTTCTCAATTATCGCTGGTCCCTGCGCCGGCGGAGCTGTTTACAGCCCTGCCCTTACCGACTTTGTATTTATGGTAGACAAAATCGGTATCATGCACATCACAGGCCCGGCTGTCATCAAGTCCGTAACAGGTGAAGACGTAACCTCCGAACAGATAGGCGGAGCACGCGCTCACAACTCAACATCGGGATGCGCCCACTTCTTCGCATCAAGCGAAACAGAGTGCTATGCTCAGGTCCGCAAAGTAATGAGCTACCTTCCCAGCAACAACATGGAAGAGCCTCCCTATGTCGAGACAGGCGATGACACAACACGCATGGACTCAGCTCTGCGCGAACTTGTCCCTACCAACCCCAACAGAGGCTATGATGTCCGCGACGTAATCAAAAAGGTCGTAGACAACGCCGACTTCTGTGAAGTTCAGGAACTCTGGGCGCGCAACATCGTCACAGGATTCGCAAGAGTAGGCGGACGCGTAATAGGAATCATCGCGAACCAGGCCAACTACATGGCAGGTTGCCTTGACATAGACGCATCCGACAAAGCCAGCCGCCACATCCGCATATGCGACGCATACAACATTCCAATCGTCACATTTGAAGATGTTCCCGGATACCTCCCAGGACTCAAGCAGGAAATGGGCGGAATTATCCGTCATGGAGCAAAACTTCTCTACGCATACAGCGAAGCCACAGCCCCCAAGATCACAGTCGTTCTCCGCAAAGCCTACGGCGGTTCATACCTCGGTATGTGCAGCAAAGACCTCGGAGCCGATGTAGTTCTTGCATGGCCGCAGGCACAGATAGCTGTTATGGGAGCAGAAGGAGCAGCCAACATCATCTTCCGCAAAGATATCGAAGCGGCAGAAGACAAAGCAGGAATGCGCGCTCAGAAAATAGAAGAATACAAAGAAGCTTTTGCCAACCCCTTCAAAGCAGCCGCGCGCGGTTTTGTTGACAGGGTAATCCTGCCTGAAGAGACACGTCCGGCACTCTACCAGGCACTGATAATGACAGAGACAAAGAGTGAGCTTCGTCCCAAACGCAAACACGGCATTCTGCCGCACTAGGAGGCGGTCTGAATTATGGAAAATTCAGTAGCATCCTACTTTGTAGGAGTACCCGGCGGACTGGTAATGTCTATGATAGCATTCAGCATAGTATTCATCGTCATCATAGGACTTATGTTCCTTATGATGGGACTGAAGCACATTTGCAATGCTATAGACGGAAGCAAAAAAACTGCAGCTCCCGCACCTGCGGCAGCTGCCAAAGCGGCCCCTCAGGCCTCCGCGCCTGCTCAGGCAGCTGCGGTTCCTGCGGGCGATGACGGCGAACTTATGGCCGTTATCTCAGCTGCAATAATGGCCATGTGCGGCACTTCCGCGCGCATAGTTTCTTTCGCTCCTGTGAAAGCTCCCGTTGCAACAAGCTGGAAGCTTATCGGCAGGGTTCAGAATTCTGAAGGATTTCAGGATTAATTTATAACTAAAAACTCAAGGAGGTCTTTCTCTGATGGCACGCAAGTACAGAGTTACCGTAAATGGCAAAGCATATGATGTAGATGTTGAAGAAATGGGCGCAGGCGCACCTGCAGCAGCTCCTGCACCTGTAGCGGCACCCGCACCCGCAGCGGCACCCGCACCTGTGGCAGCCCCCGCAGCGGCACCCGCACCTGCGGCAGCACCACTAGCAGCCGGTGAAGGCTCCATTACAGCACCGATGCCCGGAAAAGTTCTTAAAATACTTGTAGCTCCGGGCACAGCGGTAGCGGCAGGTCAGCTCGTACTCATCCTCGAAGCAATGAAGATGGAGAACGAAATCTTTGCAACAGCCGCCGGCACAGTCAGCCAGCTTGGCTGCAAAGAAGGAGATTCCGTCAATACAGGCGATACTCTCCTAGTAATAGCATAAATTTAATCTGCTATTCGCAGAATTTCTGTACTGGGAGGTTATCTGAATGGAACTTTATTTAACAGCTCTAAAGGGCGTTGTAGAACAGTCGGGTTTCGTAGCACTTAATGGGCCTACGCTTATTATGCTGCTTGTTTCCTTTGTCCTGCTCTATCTCGCCATTGCGAAGGGCTTTGAGCCTTTGCTTCTCATGCCAATCGCGTTCGGATGCCTCCTGGTCAACCTTCCCCTCTCGGGGATCGTTGATCCAGGCGGCTTCCTTTATTTTGTAAAATTCGGTATAGATCATGAACTTTACCCTGTCATTATATTCATGGGTATCGGCGCGCTCACGGACTTTGGTCCTCTTCTCGCCAACCCGATCACATTCCTTCTTGGAGCAGCAGCACAGATAGGCGTCTTTTTCGCTGTCATCGGAGCAATGTTTATGGGCTTCACAATTCAGGAAGCGGCAGGAATCGGAATTATAGGCGGAGCTGACGGCCCAACAGCCATCTATCTCTGCGCCAAGCTTGCTAAAGGAATACTTCCCGCTGTTGCCGTTGCTGCATACAGCTACATGTCCCTCGTTCCTCTTATCCAGCCACCTGTCATCAAGATGCTTACAACAAAAAAAGACCGTGCTATTAAAATGGAACAGCTCCGCCCCGTTACAAGGACAGAGCGCATCCTCTTCCCGATAGTTTCCACAATCGCATGCGGACTTGTACTTCCCGCATCTGTTCCCCTTGTCGGAATGCTCATGTTCGGAAATCTTCTCCGTGAGTGCGGATGCACAGAGAGACTTTCGCTTGCGGCTCAGAACGAAGTTCTTAACGCCACAACGATATTCCTCGGCATCTCAGTCGGAGCAACAATGAGCGCGGGATCATTCCTTACCATTGCAACAATCAAAATCATAGCCCTCGGACTTGTCGCCTTCGTATTCAGTACTGCCGGCGGCGTCTGCTTCGGCCAGATAATGAAAGTTGTCTCAGGCGGTAAGATCAACCCAATAATAGGAGCGGCAGGCGTTTCCGCAGTTCCTATGGCAGCCCGTGTCTGCCAGAAAGTTGTATCAAAGGAATTCCCCGGAAGCTACATCCTTATGCACGCAATGGGCCCCAACGTGGCCGGAGTCATAGGAACAGCAGTCGCAGCCGGAGCAATGCTCACACTGCTGACGAAGTAATAAACCATACTTTCAATTAACACACAGAATACGCCTGCTCCGAGCAAACAACTCGAAGCTGGCGTATTTTATGTATATGGACAAACATGCAAAATTATTTCTATAATATAGCAATATGAAGGAGGGTGTGAAAATGAAAGTTTCTTCAGTGCAGCTGAATACGGCTGGTATCGTCAGCAAGAATGAGATGATAACTCATGCTTTGGAAATGATTGACCGCTGCCATGGCTCTGATTTGATTGTTCTTCCTGAGCTTTGGAATGTAGGATTCTTTAATTATGACAACTACAAGACATATGCGGAAGCCCTTGACGGAAGGACAGTAACGGCACTGTCCGAAAAAGCGAAAGAGCTTGGATGCTATATCTTTACCGGAAGTTTTGTTGAGAAGAGCGGAGAAAATTATTACAACACAAGTATTCTTCTTGACAGAGAGGGTAAAAATATAGCTGAATACAGGAAAATACATCTTTTCACATATAAAAGCAGAGAGCCTGAAATATTAACTCCCGGCAAAAATATCACAGTTGCAGATACTGAATTTGGCAAAATAGGTCTTGCTACTTGTTATGACTTGCGCTTCCCTGAGCTTTTCCGAAAGATGACTGTTGAGATGGGAGCAGAATATTTCTTAATCACTTCATGTTGGCCTTACCCTCGTATTGAGGCTTGGAATGTTCTGAATAAAGCTAGGGCTCTTGAAAATACCTGTTATCTCATATCATGTAATGCCGTTGGAGTTTCGTCGGGAATAAGGGCCGCGGGGCACAGTCAGATTGTTGACCCTTGGGGCAATCTCATAGCCGGCAGCGGCTATGAGGAAACCATAGTCAGCGCCGAGATTTCACATGACGAAGTTCTGAGGATAAGGAAAGAATTTCCCGTTTTAAATGACAGGCGGCTTTAGTCTTTTGCATTTGAGGAAGCTTTCTATAGTTGTCCGGCAGAGGAAAACGGCTGCTCTTGGATTTATATCCACATTGCCGCAAGCGGTACGGCGAATACTGTCAATATTCCCGTAAGAGCTATGGCAAGCCCGCTCATTGCTCCCTCTGTCTCTCCCATTTCCATTGCCTTTGCAGTTCCTATTGCGTGCGATGCGGAGCCGATTGCGATTCCAACCGCAATCGGCTCTTTTATGCGGAAAAAGTTCATAAGAGCCGGTGCGATTGTGTAGCCTATTATGCCGGAAAAAATTATTGAAATTACGGCAATATTTATGAAACCGCCGAGTTCTTCGCATATTCCGATTCCTATGGCGGTCGTTACCGATTTTGGAAGAAATGTCACATAGTGAACATGTGAAAATTTAAAAATAAGTGAGAGTAAATATACAGACACGGTGCTTGATGCCGTTCCCATGAGAATGCCAGCCGCTATTGCCTTGCAGTGTTTTTTTATAAGGCGGAGATTTTCGTAGAGAGGCAAAGCCAGGCATATTGTTGCCGGTGTCAGCAAGTAGCTTATATATTGGGCGCTCTCGTTGTAGCTTTTGTAATCTATTTTTAAAAACAGCAATAGGCATGCTGTAAATGTCATACCTGTCAGTATGGGATTTAGAAGGGCAAATCTTGTTTTCTTGTACAGGGCAAGCCCTACTTGGTATCCCGCCAAAGTGATGACAGCCCCGATGAATAGGGATGAATCCGCAAAATTATTCATGTCTGCCTCTTTTTATGACGGCTTGGGTCGTGAGCCCCGTCAGAACTATTGTTACTGCTGTTGTCAGAACAAGCAGCAGGCCGACCTCTATGTATAAGCCTTTGAGTGTGTGGTAATACTCAATAATTCCAACAGCTGCCGGAATAAACATTACAGGCATTATTTCGATTAGAAAAAGGGCAGTATCTTTTATATTGGATGGCTTAATGACACCTTTTTCAAGAGCGGCAAGCATTATAAGAAGTCCGTATATGCTTGCCGGTATTGGCAATGGAACTATACTGTGTATAACCTCCGCCATGAATGCGAAAGACATTATAATGGTGAATTGACGTAAGTATTTCATACTTTTATCTCCTTGACCGAATGTGCTGAGTCTTGTGTCTTTATAATCAGTGAGGGGGTTATTGCCCGCAGAATTAAGATCTGTTTTCAGCCATATTAAACTAGTGTGTTATAATCTGCATGCGTCAGATTTTGTCAAGAGTATATTATATCATGTGGAGTTGTTGTATTAATGAACAGTACAAAGAACACTCTTTTTACGCCGCTGTTTTTTTCCATCTTCATGCCTTTTGCCTTGGGGTACTTTGTATCAGTGCTTTTGGGAAGCGCCAATGCCGCTATGTCTCCTATACTGGTGGAAACCTTCTCACTCTCTCCCGCGGACCTTGGTTTTATGACATCTGTCTACTTGATAGCATTTGGACTGGCGCAATTTCCTATAGGTGTATTTCTTGACCGTTACGGTGCAAGAAAAACCTTAGCTCCGTCACTCATATTTGCTGTTGCAGGTGCTTTTGTATTTGCGTTTTCCAATAATATGACATCTCTTGTAATTTCCAGGGCTATCAGCGGCATCGGTCTTTCCGGCTGTCTTATGGCCGCTTTTAAGGCTTATGCGGAAAAATTCCCCCCGGAACGTCTTCCGTTCATATACAGCATCCAATGTCTTTTCGGAGGCATAGGAGGAATGGCGGCGACAAAGCCTATATTGATAGCGGTAACGATTATAAATTGGAGAACATTATTTATAGTACTTGGATTTTTCACCCTCTTTGTTGCGGCTCTGATATGGTTTATCGTCCCCAAAGATGAGGAAAACAGAAAGAACGGCGAAACTGCGTTGTTTACTCTGCTAAGAAGCATGCTCGCTTACTTCAAAGACCCGAGATTTATTTTAGTTGCGCCTGTTGTGACTGCTGCTCAAAGCGTTATGTTTGCCTACCTCTACTTATGGATAAGCCCGTGGATGAGGGATGTGGCTGGAACGGGAAACTCCGACACAGGCATGTTCATGATGACTGCTTCCGCAGGCGCTGCTTTGGGATATTTTCTGAACGGAGTCCTTGCAGATTGGCTTAACAAGCGCGGACTTTTCTCATGGGAAAAGCTTTATCTCTACTCAGGCGTCTTTATATCCCTATTCTTGGCTCTCATAGCAGTGATAAATGGCAAAGCAGCGGCTCTTATCTGGGGGCCGGTTATGTTTCTCTCGACCATGTCTATGATATCCTTTCCCATAATTCGCCGCCTGTATCATAATAACGAAGTCGGCCGAGTCATGTCCCTTCTTAACTTTACAATCTTTCTGGCCTCCTTTTTACTTCAGTGGCTTGTAGGTGTAATATTAAACATGTATCCTGTTGTCGGAGGTCAATTTTCCGCAGAAGGGCACAGAATATGCGTCTGTATAATCGCCGCAATAAATATGGCGGCAGCGATTCATCTGTACTTCGGGCTTCGCAGAATCGGGAAAATATAGGAGGCATCTTAATGAAATATTATGCTATCGACTCAAAAGAGATATCAGAAACAGTAAAAAATCTGGCACTCAAAGCCAATATAGAACTCCCCCCCGGGATGAAGAACTTAATAAAGTCCGCAAAAGACATTGAGACTCAACCTCTTGCAGGGCAGGCTCTTGACGATATTCTGACAAATGTGCAACTTGCCGCGGAAAAAAGAATGCCGATTTGCCAGGACTGCGGCCTCGCGGTTGTCTTTATCGAGCTTGGTCAGGATGCACATGTGAACGGAGACATAACGGAAGCAGTTAACAGCGGCGTAAGAAGCGCCTATACTGAAGGATATCTTCGCAAGTCGGTAGTTTTAGATCCGCTCTTTAATCGTAAAAACAGCGGTGACAACACACCGGCAATAATACACTGGTCAATTGTGCCGGGACATAACATGAAAATAACAATATCACCAAAAGGCATGGGCAGCGAAAATATGAGCAAAATTTTTATGCTCAAGCCTGCAGACGGAGCGGAAGGTGTCATAAAAGCGGTAATCGAAACAGTGAAAGCGGCCGGCCCTAATCCATGTCCTCCCATAGTTCTGGGAATAGGCATAGGAGGCAATTTTGAAACAGTCGCATTGGCTGCAAAACGTGCGCTTCTTGCCAAAGAAGGAGTACGCAGCGACATAAAAGAATATGCCGCAATGGAAGAGAGAATAATATCCGAGGCTAATGCATTAGGTATAGGAGCGGGGGGATACGGCGGAGACACAACCGTGCTGGATGCTCACATAGAGACATTGCCGACCCACATAGCGGGAATGCCCGTAGCTGTGAATATATGCTGTCACGCTCTCCGTCATGCCTCGGCGGAAATAGAGGGGAGGCTGTGCAATGATTAAACATATTACTCTGCCTCTGACAGAAGAGGCAGTCGCAGACTTGAAGGCCGGAGATATAGTGAGGCTCAGCGGTAAAATCCTTGTTGCCAGAGATGCTGCGCACAAGCGCCTGACAGAAGACATTAAAAATGGCAAAGAAATTCCGTTCTCACTGAAAGGCGAGACAATATTTTATGCAGGCCCGGCACCCACACCGCCCGGTTTTGTCATAGGCCCTATCGGCCCTACGACAAGCGGCAGAATGGACCCCTATACACCGTTTCTTCTCGATATAGGCCTTAAAGGCATGATAGGAAAAGGCAGAAGATCTCAGGAAGTGCTTGACTCAATTGTAAAAAATAAGGCGGTATATTTCGGAGCAACTGGAGGAACTGCTGTGCTGCTTTCAAATTCCGTAGTAAGTGTGGAAAAAGTGGCATATGATGACCTTGGCCCTGAGGCTATTCTGCGCCTTGAGGTAAAAGAAATGCCTCTGGTAGTATTGGCAGACTCACGCGGAGAGTGCCTGTATAAGTAAAAATTGCGCAGAGTAAAATAAGGCGGTATGGGGAAAACCTTGGACATGAGGCTTTTCCCATATTTTTTTGCAAATTTGAGAATTTTGTAATTAGCAGGCTAATACATCAATTGCGTGCTAAATATATTCTAATAAGGTTATGTTTCAAAGTATAATAAAGTAAATTATGTTATTACTTTATGTTAAAATTTATTTTATGGTTCGTACAACAACTTATTACTATAAACTTAAGTAATTCCTTGCATATACGGCTTTTCTCTGCTAGAATGAAAAACAGTTCAATGTTACCTTATTCCACAAATTTATTTTATGTGTAGTAAGGTGTACATGGTGCACAATATTATTGGAGGTGTTTTGTATGAGTAGGGCAGTAAGATTTGCAGCAGCGTTGGTCTTCATCTTTTTATTTGCAGGAATAGCATCAGCAGCAACCTTTATCAATATCGGAACCGGTTCGACGGGTGGAACGTACTATCCGGTCGGAGCAGCAATGGCTAAGGTGTGGAATGCTTCTGTTCCCGGAATGAAAGCCAATGCTCAGTCTACAGGCGGCACAGCACAGAACCTGGCTCTTCTTGGCAAAGGCGAAGCAGAGGTTATTTTCGCAGACGGACTATATTTCTTTGCTTACACCGGCAAGGGAGAATTTAAAGGCAAAGCCATGAAGAACCTCCGCGGTCTTGTGCCTCTCTACGCTGAACCAATACACTTCCTCGTTGCCAAAGGCAGCCCAATAAAGTCTATTGCCGACCTTAAAGGCAAAAGAGTATCAGTAGGAGCGGTTGGCAGTGGAACCGAAGTCACAGTTCGCACCCTTCTGAAGTGTGCGGGACTCGACCCCGACAAAGATATAAAAGCTGAGAACCTCGGACTTTCCGACACTGCGGCAGCATTTGCGGACAATAATATAGACGCTGCTCTTACCGTCGGCGCACTTGGCATTGCCGGTGTTGTAGAAATTTCAACTCTTGGCACGGCAGAATTCCGTGATTTCACACCTGATATAATTGCAAAACTTGCAAAGGAACTCCCTTACTACATGGCATTTGATATTCCCGCCAATACATATAAGGGACAGAAAAAAGCAGTCAAATCAATGGCAAGCTGGAATGTTCTTATTACAACAGATAAGCTTAACGATGAAGATGCCTATAAGATGACAAAGGCTCTTATGGATAAAAAGAAGGATATCCTCAATGTCTCAACTCGCCTTGCCTCCATGTCTCCCGAGAATCTGAAATATGTACAGGTTCCTCTTCACAACGGAGCACAGAAGTACTTCAAGGAGATAGGAGCAATAAAATAAAATTACGGGGGGAGTTTTCTCTCCCCCCATATTTTTAGAAAAGGGGTATCGCAGCTGATGATTGAAGAAAAGAAAAAGAACAGCCTCTTAGATGATCTCTCCATAGACGAAAATCAAGTCAACGACCTTATCGAAAAGTATGATGCCGAAAGCAGATATCGCAGACTTACCGGTCTGCAGGGGAAATTTATAACACTTCTGCTTGTGTGCATGTCCCTCTTTCATCTTTATACAGCCGGCGTAGCGACTATGCCTATTACAATCCAGAGAGCGGTTCACCTTACATTTGCAATAACAGCCGTCTTTATTCTGTTTCCGGCTACAAGAAAAGGCTCAAAGACCTCCACTCCTATTTACGATTGGATTCTTGCAGCCGCAGGGGCATTTGTCATTGGCTACATTATCTTCTTTTTTAACGATATTGCCCGCCGCGGAGCCGAGCCTCTGAACTATGAAATCTACTTGGGCGTTGCGGCAATCGCACTGGTACTTGAAGCAGGACGACGCGTAGTAGGCAATGTTCTTCCATGTCTCAGCCTCATCTTTCTTGGCTACTGCTACTTTGGCAACTATGCCCCAGGCATGTTTCAGATAAGAGGCTACTCACTGAGCAGAATTATCCAGCACATGTATTTGACTCCGGAGGGCATATTTGGACTTGCTCTTGGCGTCTCCGCAACATTTGTAATAGTCTTTATTATCTTTGGAGCGTTTCTCTCTCAAAGCGGAGGAGCCCGCTTTTTTAACGAACTTGCACTTGCTGTCGCCGGAGGAAAGCCCGGCGGCCCTGCCAAGGTTGCCGTCGTAGCATCGGGTCTTTTGGGAACTATCAACGGGTCTTCGGTCGCGAATGTTGCCACAACCGGAACCTTTACAATTCCGCTGATGAAAAAAGTCGGATATCCCGCCTACTATGCCGGAGCTGTTGAAGCCTGTGCATCCACGGGAGGCCAGCTAATGCCTCCTATCATGGGTGCGGGAGCGTTCATAATGAGCGAATTCCTTGGAATATCCTACCTCTCAATAGCCGCAGCCGCCATCATACCGGCTATTATTTACTACACTGCCATATTCACCAACGTACATATCAGAGCTAAAAAACAGAAACTCGAAGGATTGCCGAAAGACCAGCTTCCTGTTTTGTCAAATGTTATGAAGACTGATGGACACTTGTTGATACCGGTTTTAGTAATAATAGTCACACTTTTAATGAAGTACACACCTCTGCGCGCCGGTTTTATCGGTGTCGTTTCGGTTATCCTTGTCAGTTCTTTAAAGAAGAACACAAGAATGGGAATTGCCGACATAATTAAGGCTCTCGAAGAAGGTGCAAGAGGAGCTCTCGGAGTGGCTCTTGCATGTTCGTTAGTTGGATTTATCGTAGGAACATCCTCACTAACCTCCCTTGGTCTGACGATATCGAACAATATTATCGACATATCGGGCGGAAATCTGGTCCTGACATTGATACTGGCTATGGTGGCCTGTCTTGTCCTCGGCATGGGGCTTCCGACAACAGCTAACTACATAGTTTGCAGCACGATAATAGCTCCGGCTCTGATAGGAATGAACGTTCTCCCTCTGGCGGCTCACTTGTTTGTGTTCTACTTCGGCATAATGGCCGACCTCACGCCGCCCGTCTGTCTTGCCGCCTTCACCGGTGCCGGCATTGCGGGAGCAAGTCCTGCCAAGACAGGCATGACTGCTACGAGGATAGCATTGGCGTCATATTTGCTACCCTATATGTTTGTCTATAATCCAATGCTGCTCTTACAGAAAGTTGTTCCGCTTGAACTTGCAGTGCTAGTAATTTCTTCATTCCTCGGCGTAATCGTTTTGGCAGGAGCTTTTGAGGGGTGGATGTACCGCACTCTTAAAAATTACGAGAGAGCGCTTCTTGGAGCGGCAGCTCTTGTCGCAATACACCACAATATGGCTTTAAGCGTAGGAGCTACCATTGTCATTGTAGCAATGCTCTTCTTCTTGAAGAAAACATCAAAAACGGAATCATAATCATCCGCGGGTCAAACAGACCGGATTATATTATTTGTTTAGTATTGCAATGCAAATTTAGCCAAGTATGCCCGCTTCCCAGTCATAGGGATGCGGGCTTGCTTATTTTGGCGCACAGTACACTTGTGCCTGCACCGGTTTCATAATGCAAGAAAGTTCTATATATGGCGTTTTTTTAATGCGGCACGTATCTTTTGTTAGTGTATGGGGATTTTGTAATGTGTCAGTAGAGTACCGGTGGGAAGAAGTATTAGTGTAATGATTCATGAATGAGGCCGTATGTGTGTTAAAATTTAATAATATGTAATCTTATAAACTTTAGCTCTAAATAATAAAAATAAGTATATGTGGCATATTGAGATAATTTATAAAATATTTTACGGTTCAGACAATATATTACTTAAATATTTAATGCTTCTATCCTATTGCATATGGCACTTTAGTCTGTTAGAATACAAAACAGTCCAAGGATACAACTTAATAGCTCTTTACCACAGTATGTTGAATTGTATACTGAGGACGCAATGTAGATGGAGGTGTTTTTTGTATGAGCAGGGCAGTAAGATTTGTGGCGATAATGGCTATCATTATGTTATTTGTGGGGACGGCGTCTGCGGCGACATTCATCAATATCGGAACAGGTTCGACGGGAGGAACGTACTATCCTGTCGGAGCGGCAATGGCAAAGGTGTGGAATGCATCTGTTCCAGGGATGAAGGCTAATGCTCAGTCTACTGGCGGTACGGCTCAGAATCTTGCGCTTCTCGGCAAAGGCGAGGCAGAAGTTATCTTCGCAGACGGACTTTACTTCTTTGCATATTCGGGCAAGGGTGAATTCAAGGATAAGCCTATGAAGAATCTCCGCGGCCTTGTTCCTCTATATGCGGAACCCATACATTTTCTTGTAGCCAAAGGCAGCCCTATCAAGACAGTTGCGGATCTCAAGGGTAAAAGAGTATCTGTAGGAGCTGTCGGCAGCGGAACAGAAGTCACTGTACGCACCCTCCTGAAGTGTGCCGGCCTTGACCCTGATAAAGACATCAAAGCTGAAAACCTTGGGCTTTCCGATACGGCTGCCGCATTTGCGGACAACAATATCGATGCTGCTCTTACAGTAGGAGCTCTTGGTATTGCCGGAGTTGTAGAAATTGCTACTCTCGGAACAGCAGAGTTTCGTGATTTAGCTCCTGATCTTATAAAGAAGCTTTCAAAGGAACTCCCTTATTATTTGGCGTTTGATATTCCTGCAAACACATATAAGGGGCAGAAAAAAGCCGTTAAATCAATGGCAAGCTGGAATGTTCTGATTACAACAGACAAACTCAATGATGATGACGCATATAAAATGACAAAGTCCCTCATGGATAAAAAGAAGGATATTCTCAACGTATCAACACGTCTGGCATCTATGTCACCCGAAAACCTAAAGTACATACAGGTTCCTCTCCATAACGGCGCAGCAAAATATTTTAAGGAAATAGGAGCAATAAAGTAAGCGATACATTCTTTTGGTTTTTTCGGCTCAGGCGGGGGCATTCCGCCCCTGCTCTATAATCTGGGAAGGGTGATACGCCAATGAATGATACTGAGAAGAAAAACAAGAGTCTTATTGATGCTGTCTCTATAGATGAAACGCAGGTAAATAATTTAATAGAAAAGTATGATGCCGAAAGCCGCTATCGCAGACTAAGCGGCTGGCAGGGTAAATTTATTACAGCGTGGCTCGCATGTATGTCACTTTTCCACCTCTATACTGCCGGCATTGCAAGTATGCCGATAACAATTCAAAGAGCAATTCACCTGACCTTTGCAATCGTTGCTGTCTATATTCTCTTTCCCGCTTCAAGAAAGTCTTCTAAAACGTCTACCCCGTTTTATGACTGGCTCTTGGCAATTGCTGGAGGCTGTGTCACAGGATATATAATATTTTTCTTCAATGACATTGCGCGCCGCGGCGCAGAACCCTTGAATTACGAAATATACTTTGGCATTGCCGCTATTTTGCTGGTAATTGAAGCCGGACGGCGTGTCGTCGGAAATGTTCTGCCATGCCTAAGTATCCTCTTCCTTGGTTACTGCTATTTTGGCAATTATGCCCCTGGTATTTTTCAAATAAGAGGCTATTCTCTGAGCAGAATAATTCAGCACATGTATCTGACACCCGAAGGCATTTTTGGTCTTGCTCTGGGAGTATCTGCCACATTTGTAATAGTGTTTATTATTTTTGGGGCATTTCTTTCACAGAGCGGCGGCGCCAGGTTCTTTAATGAATTGGCTCTTGCTGTGGCAGGAGGAACTCCCGGCGGTCCTGCTAAAGTTGCTGTCGTTGCTTCGGGGCTGCTGGGCACAATAAACGGTTCTTCTGTCGCAAATGTTGCGACCACCGGGACATTTACCATTCCTCTTATGAAAAGAGTCGGCTATCCGCCTCACTATGCAGGCGCAGTCGAAGCATGTGCATCAACGGGAGGGCAGTTGATGCCTCCGATTATGGGAGCAGGTGCTTTCATAATGAGCGAATTCCTTGGCATCCCATATCTTACGATAGCGGCTGCAGCGATAATTCCGGCTCTTATTTACTACACGGCTATATTTACCAATGTGCACATAAGAGCCAAGAAACAGGGACTCGAAGGCCTGCCGAAGGATCAGCTTCCCGTTGTAAGAGATGTCATGAAAGCGGACGGACATCTTTTGATACCTGTTCTTGTCATAGTAGTCACTTTGCTTATGAAATATACCCCTCTAAGAGCTGGTTTTATCGGTGTTGTCTCTGTCATTCTTGTCAGCTCCCTTAAAGCGAATACCAGAATGGGCATAGGTGATTTGATAAAAGCACTGGAAGAGGGAGCCCGCGGAGCCTTGGGAGTAGCTCTTGCCTGCGCTTTGGTCGGCTTCGTTGTCGGAACTTCGTCTCTGACCTCTCTAGGTCTGACAATTTCAAACAATATAATAGACATATCCGGAGGCAGCTTGGTATTTACACTGATACTGGCAATGGTGGCATGTCTTGTTCTTGGTATGGGGCTTCCGACCACTGCAAACTACATAGTCTGCAGTACGATTATAGCACCGGCACTCATAGGAATGAATGTTCTTCCACTTGCGGCGCATCTCTTTGTATTCTATTTTGGAATCATGGCTGACCTTACACCTCCGGTCTGTCTTGCTGCTTTTACAGGCGCGGGCATAGCTGGAGCAAGTCCAGCCAAAACAGGCATGACGGCAACGAGAATAGCATTGGCGTCATATCTGCTCCCTTACATGTTTGTCTATAACCCCATGCTTCTTCTGCAGAAAGTTGTTCTATATGAACTTGCTATACTTGTTATCTCCTGTTTCCTTGGAGTAATAGTACTAGCGGGTGCTTTAGAAGGTTGGCTCTTCCGCACACTAAGAACTTATGAAAGGGCGGTATTGGGCATAGTTGCATTGATTGCCATTCACCACAACATGGCACTCAGCATCGGAGCCACTGTGGCTATCGCATTCTTGATTGTTTATCTAAAAAAATCAGCTGTGTCCGAATCGAAAGCATTGATATAAAAATATTGTGTTTTACGCTGTTTTGCTTACTGCGTCCCGTTGTTCACGGGGCGCTTTTTTTAATGTATACTATGGAGCTGTGAGGA
>CAYRAI010000011.1:0-54139 GCA_964422205.1 uncultured Synergistaceae bacterium
GACACATGTGCATTGAGATAGAGAAGCTTGTAGAGGTTTCAACTAACGCGCCTGCGTGAGGCGCGACTTGTCGGTCAAGAGAACGTCTACGCTTCAAATGGTTTCAACTAACGCGCCTGCGTGAGGCGCGACACGGCTGTTCCCTTGCGCCTGTCGCTGTGTCAAGTTTCAACTAACGCGCCTGCGTGAGGCGCGACCGACGCGCCCGAAAACGTGACGTGGTTCGATGAGTTTCAACTAACGCGCCTGCGTGAGGCGCGACGCGAGTTTTGCCAGGGCTGGGAGCAGCAGAGCTGTTTCAACTAACGCGCCTGCGTGAGGCGCGACGTAAAGCAACCTAGAAGTGATGCTGACTATCAGTTTCAACTAACGCGCCTGCGTGAGGCGCGACGTATTACTAGTGCCCACATTTGCAAGAGTTGGTGTTTCAACTAACGCGCCTGCGTGAGGCGCGACGGTACTATTTATTTCTTCTGTTTTTCCAGTGCAATTTCCTCTATAGGGAGCGAACCTTGCAGATTCGCTGTGTCATGGTGCTGTATATTTTTTATTATTTACGTTTTTCTTGACAGTGACTACAACGCGAACTTCTTATACTAAAATTGCTAAATTTAGGTTCGCGGAAGATAAAGTATGTACTTTATAATAGAAGCAATCCTTGAGGATTATATGGCTGCTTTGTTCCGCTGTGTTCGACTCTCTTTTCCCAATGTGCGCCAAGGAAGTAATATCTTAAGCTATCCTTGTCATGGTCTATTGTTTTTTCTAATTCAAATCTTAGTTCAGACCATTGCACTGGGTCAACTAAACACTCAAAAACAGAGAATTGAACTCTTTGCCCATAATTTTCACATAATCTGGCCACCTTACGGAGGCGTTTTTTTCCACCGTCACTCTGAACATTTACATCATAGCTCACGACAACCATCATTTTCACTACCTCCACACAAACGCAGGATATTCTTTGATATCTCCTCGTATGTAACGGGCTAGTAACATTGATTGTAAATATGCCAAATTTCCAATCTGTATTTTTTCGCCCGTGAATGGATGAGTAAGTTCGTCTTGTTTTCTGGACTGCCATTCGGCGATAATGGTTTTTCTTGTTTCATTATTCATTACAACGGCACCGCTTGGCGTTAATGTAAATCCATTAGATTTTATCTGTTTCATATTTATGAGAGAAAGTACAAATCTATCCGCAAGCCACGTTCTGAATTCCTCCATCAAGTCAAGTGCAAGGCTGGGGCGTCCAGATCTGTCAGTATGCAGAAAACCTACAGCAGGATCGAGGCCTACAGCCTCAAGTGCAGACGTAATATCATGTGATAATAAAGTATAGACATAAGAAAGCATGGCGTTTACGTTGTCAGTAGGTGGTCTTCTGTTTCTTCCAATGAATTTAAAATCTTCTTTCTGCTGAATAATCATAAAGTTAAGCAGGTCAAAATAGTTTTTTGCGGCAATACCTTCTATTCCTCTCATCTCGCTTATAGATTGCAAGTTCTTTATTTGCAATATGTAGCTGTCAAGCAGAGCGCAAGTATTTTTAAAACTTTTTCCCGTATCTGCATCTTGCTGGTGGTCACGCAGAGAGCGCTGCAGCACGATTTTGGAGTTTAACAGTTTTCCCAGCAAGATGTTTCGCACCAGTGAGACGCATCTTGTTTCATTGTCTGCAATACGATACTGCTCTCTTCTTAGTAGGACGTTGCCGTGAACCTCGCCTTGAACGCGAGCTATAAATTTCCCGTACTCTGTAAAGAATGCGAGATTTACTCCATGTTCTGCACAAAAACCCATTGCAGGGGCAGTCACGTTTACTTGCCCAAAGCACAGTATAGACTCAAAGAGGTGGATGGGAAAAGCTCTGCTCTCCTCTTTGCTAAGGTGAACTATGATATTTTCACCCTTCTGAGATATCCATGCTCCCTGTGTTGTAACAAACAACGTATTCAGCATTCGCCTCATTTGTCATTCTCCGTCAGATATTTTGTAAAGAGATTTTATGTATTTCTCTGAACTGTCAGCAGACAATGTTATGTCCGGCATACAGAATTCTCTCATGGAGCAGTTTTTACAGTGCTTGCCTTTGTTCGGTTTTGCCGAATCTTTACTTTCCAACAAATCTCTGCCTCTTGCACATATTTTTCGAACTTCTTCTCTCAATGCAGCCGAGAGTTGTATCTCGGAACGTTTTCTGGGTTCGCCGTAATATACGGCACCTAGTTTAATTTTTGCGCCGAGCATCTCCTCAAGACAGATAGCCTGAGCGCAGAGTTGAATTTCATCGGCATTATCCCACCGCGCGCGCCCACGCTTGTACTCCACCGGATACGGCATCCATCTCTTTTTCCCGAAACCTGCAGAGGGGATTTCTACTCCGTTTGTACTGTCAAGAACAAACTCAACCATGTCGGCTACACCATAAAGCCCCAGCTCCGACGAGCGGAGCTGGAGGCCGGTTGCCAATTTTAAATCTCCGCGGCTTTTAAGTCCTGCGGAGTGCACATTATCGTGCAGATGAGCGCCTTCCACGGTGAGTATGTTTTCGGCCCAGAGCTTTTCTACATGTATCAGCGACCACTGTTTTTCACAAAACATCAGGTGCTGAAGCCCCGATATGAGAAGCAGCTCTTCGTCTTCAAACATATCCGCAGCTGCTAGAATCCCGGGATTATTTCCGGAGCCAAACCATCTAGGGCCGTTATCTCATAGTTTCCGTCCGGTTTAACGCTGAGAGTACCGTGTACTTTTGCAGACGAGTACTGCCCCGTTTTGCAGTTATGTTTCCACCAGAATACGTTGCAGACTCTCATTGTGCCTTCCGGACGCGCGGATGACGCATCGTTTTCAAAAAGTTTCGGCAGTATCTTTTTGATTTTTTCGGCATCATCATCACTGAAGCCGGTTATTTCGGCTAGCTGTGGGTTTATGCTTCCGAAGAACAAGTATGTGCCTTCGTCCACTCTGTGTTTCATCCCCATTGTGTCAGAGGATTTCTTCCCATCTTTTGTATCTTCGTTATTGACGCTTTTCGTAATCTGAGTACTTGTTATATTGACGGGAGATACAGAGAAGGCTGTCTGAACCGTCAAAGGGCCTCTTATACCTATCGACACACCGGCATCGCCGCCCTTATCCGCTTTATACGCAAACACCTGTCCAAAAGCGCGCACATCAAACCACTCTCTGCACGCTGCTGCAGCAGTCTCTTTTTTATCCAGTTTCTTCTTAAGGTGAGCGTCTGCGCGGGCTTTGAGAGATGCAGCGTCGTCCTTTTTTCTGTCCTCAGACTGAACAAATATCTCGCATCCGTCTTCCATAAGCCTGTCTCTCATTTTACGCTTCAGGCAGACATCAGAGACTTCTCCTATGCCGTCATAACTGTGGCGGGGGCGATTGCCGTCAAGCGGATCCCCGTTTGGATTTGCATTTTTTACAGAAAATATTACCGCGAAATCTATTTTATTTGAAAGAGCCATTATTTGTCGTCCTCCTTAATATTTAGTTGCTTTCTTTGGATTCCTGAGCTTCGCTGTTAGACTCAGGCTCTTCTTTTTTCTTGTATAACTCATGGCGCTGGCAGTGGTAGCCTAAGAGGTATTCCGGCGATAGTTTTTTGTTGTCCTCATAATCCCCATCGGCAAACTTTGCATGTATATTGTCCAGAAGGTCTCTTAGATACTTAAGCTGTTTGGGTCTGCGTGCTTTAAGTCTGCTCATATAAGAGCTCAAGTTTCCCTCAATTTGAGGCCATGTTGAACATGGCCTTTCAGAAAATTTCTGCATCAATTTCATCGCAGTTGTATCTCTGCTCTCTCCCGCGACAAACAGAGCCTTATCCTCCAAAAAGTCGGCTACTGCCAGCAGGCGTCCAAACAAGTAATCCCTCGTGCATCTGTTTTCTTCCAGCGACATTTGATAACCCCTTTCTATATGGCTGCCCGCATACAGCCCGCAGGCTATTCCCAACAATTTGTTATGTTCCCATGATTCCGTTGACAGGGGCGAAGACGCTCTTCTGCACACAGAGACAAGTAAATCACTGGGAATGGGAGCACCATCCATGACTGACGGCAGCAATCTCGATACGGTAGATTTCAATAGTTCGGGACTCGGTTTGCCCGCATAAGCTATTTTTGCGATTTGGTCTATAGCGGGAGCTCCTATGAACTGCTGATCTTTTCCGAAAAACTGCCGCCATGCGTACCTTGTGTGGTAATCTTCAAGCCTGGCAAGGAAGTCTGAACCTTTTATCTCACGATAATATGTGATGGCCATTCGCCCCGGCGTGGCTGAATCCAGTGCCATGACTACGATATCATCTCTGTCCTTGAGCTCTGCTCTGTAGCCTGCTAACTTTTTTTTCAGCTTTAAAGAGTATTCCTGCCCGATATCGTTCCCGTTATCAAAATTTTCAGATTCGGAGAGCGAATCCACAGAAATATCATCAAAAAACTCACAGGTACTTGCTACGACTTTTTGTAAACTTGCATTGCTTACGGCCCAAGCTACAATGACTTGGGTATCATTTTTAAAAGCAGCCTGACGCCCTATTAGCCAGCGAAGTGCAGAGTGAGCTTTTTGCGTAACGTCGTATCCTATGGTGCAGCACTCTTCGGCATCAGTAAAACGCCCCCTAAAGGTAAAACCGCTCAGATCATTTGCCGATATTAACTTTGCTTTGTCGCCGGAGTGCCTGATGCGCGAGGGATGGTTTACGGCAAAGGGCATCTCCTCTCCGCTCACATAGCATAAATTCTTATTTGTCTGATGCGACAAAACAAATGATGCCCAAGATTCCATCAGAGCCTCATTCTTCCATACACGATCTTCAGGTACTCCCGGCAGCATCACCTTCCAGCGCACTAATGCGGAACCTTGGTCAAGAATAGAGCCCATGTTTTTGTCTTGTTTTTTTGTAAGGTTTTTGAAAATCGGGGGAGGGTTATCTCCTTCCCAGCTTGTAAGTAAAATATTTTTATCATTGGCAAAAAGAACTTTGGAACGGATTAAATCCCTTACGACTTCTCTCTTTTCGACATATTTCCGTACGGCAGTCAGCATGGGTTCCTCTGAATATTTTTCCCAGGATGAGATTAGAGAGAGGTATCCCTGCTTTATATCACTTCCGCTTTTAAAATCGTCAAAATATGACGAAGAGACTCCGCCATAGTCAGGATAATCCCCCGCCACATACTGTACCTTGTCACAAAGAGGATGGGGTTCTCCTCCGCTTGTCCTTCCTGCGGAAGCTTCTGTCGCGGGCAAAAGTGTCATCTCCTTGGCAACTGCTTCTGCGGACTTAAAGTTTCCGTCTTTGTCCAAAGTTATTTCAATATGTGCCTGCTGTTCAATATGAGCGGGCGGAGTCGGAAGAGATTCGCCTATGAAGTTTCCCTTATTCTTCTGGATATTTTCGTATGTTTCGTATAGTTTCTGCATCCAGCTCATATTTCTGCCTCCGCCCAAGCTTCACGGGCAAAATTTTTCTTATCGACAAATTCAGTAGGCTGCATCGAGCAGACAAATCTGCTGATAAGTTCATCGGGCTTCACGGACGCAAAATCTATCACGCCATATTTCATCTTAGGATACCAAAGTCTGCTTAACAATTCCGCATTCTGCGATTCTTCAGGATACAAAAAGCTGTGGAACATCACTCCAAAAGAGACTTCGTCAACATCTTTATAAAAGCCCTGAGGAGAGTTTGTCCACTCTATAGGCTCGACATATCCCTGACATTCTCTTGTACCAAGCGAAATATCCCTCGTACCGCCGCGTTCAAGATATCTTTTGAGCATGGACATGTGTTTATTCTCGTTTCTGTCGCACTCCAGCTGACTTGCGTGCTCATTCCATTCAAAGTGAGCCAGGACATGATATTCAACATCGGAAAGATAATTGTAAAAAGCGAGGCTGTTGCCGCCGGTATAATTCAGAGGCTTGACACTCTTTGTCTGAGTGCGTATTGGTTTCATTATCCGCACCTTATCAATCCGCCAGACAAAAGTCGGCTTCCAGTAGATTGACCTTGCAATCCCCCTTAGCGATTCATATGTGGGGACATGATACGAGCACTTCTCTCCTCCTATTCGTGTAACAGGATCGGAGAAGAGAGCGTATTTGCCCCACAGCCGAAAAGCAATACTGTTTTTCATTACATCACCTCCGCACGAAATTTTGAAACTGTCTCGCTCCCTATACCAAAATCTTCGGAATAATACTCCTCTTTAAGCACCCATATGCTGAACAAGCCGCCGCATGGGCTGATAGAATAGAGGGCACCTTGCTCACTAAGTGTTGCTAGTTTATAAGGGTACAAATTAACGGAATACCTTTGTGCTTTATGGATAAGTTTTTTTGCTTCTGCAGGTGAGTACTCTTGGCATAATTTGGCAATAATCTCCTTTCCCTCACCGTAAGGAACAATAACGCCCTTCGTAGGTGCATCTATAACTTCAAAAAGGTTTCCTGCCGTTCCAAAAGCTTGTCTTAATTTGCGCCGTCTGTTTGCAGGCGCCATCTTATTTGCGGACAATAAATTGAGTATCGTGTCGGTGCGATCAGCTTTTATACTATACAGCATTTTATCATTTAATTTATAGAAATAATAGTCAAAATATTTCTCAATAGTATCAGGTGAAGAGATGTCGTCGTCCTGCGTGTTAAATTCTTCCATAATTCTTAAAGAAACGTCTCGTCCTAACTTTATTGATTCGAGTTTATCCAAATTTTCATCATTTTGGTTTATATTTATGATATAAAGATATCCAAACTCAAGATTCCCTTCTCTGTTCACCCTGCCCCCTGCCTGTATCATGGAGTCGAGACCTGCGACGGAACGTATTCCGCAGTTAAAACTTACATCTATGCCCGCCTCCATCACCTGAGTAGAGATGCAAATGAGTTTGGCTGTTTTGCTCTTTAGGATAATGTTTATCTCTTCAAGAACCGCTTTCCTATGGGCGGGACACATCTGAGCGCTCAAATGTACCGCTTTCACATCTGTCCTGGATCTCACTTCATTGAAAATTCTTTTTGCCGCAGCAGTTGTATTTACAATTACAAGCACATTTCCAAATTCTGCCTGCTTGTCAAGTATGAAGTCAGCGCATTCTCCCGTTGAGTAGCCTCCTTCTTTTGTCTTATCCACAAACTTTACGCGCTTCAAACTTCTAAAAAGCTCTTCTGGATTAGCTATTATCTCGTCATCCCTGCCGTAATATAAACTTCCGTACTTTTTATCAACTCTGTTTAAGCAAGGCTGAGTCGCAGTGCATAGTACGGCTGTAACTCCGCATGTATTGACAAGGAAATCCAATACGCCGCAAAAAAGATGAACTGTCTTTATCGGGAGCATCTGTATTTCATCAAAAATAATTACAGAATTTGCAAACTGGTGGAATTTACGAATGCCTTTAGTTCCTCTCCCGAATATAGCTTCAAGGAATTGGACATTTGTTGTGAATACTATAGGAGCATCCCAATTTTCAGAAAGCAATTTGCCTTGCCACGTATCAAGCTCTTCCGCAAGATTTGAGTGACATTCAAGTACAACCCTGCCTCTGTCTGCGTCAGTCTCTAAAATATTCCGCGCCGCAGCTGCATTCTGGTCGATGATGGAGGTGTATGGTATTACGTAAAAGATTCGTTCTATCGGGCTGTTGGTTCCGTAGTGTTTCTTGGCATGTTCGAGAGCAAAACGCAGAGCAGCCAAAGTTTTGCCGCCGCCTGTCGGTACGGTAAGAGTATAAATTCCCTTAGATCCGAGTCCTCTTCTTCTGCAGTCCTCCGATATCGCCGAACGAATGCAATTGACATGAGAGTCCGCGGCAAACAGGGAGAGATGCTTTTCAAGCCTCTCAGAGAGGATATTCCAATCTGTATATTTAGAGGCGAGTCGGGCTTCAGACGCGCCTTTAACGCAAAAATCTATAGTATCGCACCTGTCCGCATCTATCAGACAGCTCGACAAAAACTTTGCAAAGCATCCCAGTTTAAATTGGACTCTATCGGAGGAGCAGCTTTCCTCCCTGCTTTTTTCAAGTTCGATCCATGAGGATAGCAAACCCCTAAATTTTTCAAAAACTTTTTCGTCAGACAACAAAGAATCAACTTGCTCTCCAAGCTCAGTATACTCCGATGACATATAAATAAGTGCTTCCTCTAAGTGAGTTTTTGATACATCCTTGCCCATCCTTTTGGCAAAAAGATCCGTACCGTCGCTATCCAGCATATCGGTAAGACCGCAGTGGTGACACGCCACACACAGAGCCAAAATTTCTGCGGCTATATACTTTTCAGATTTTACAGATTCGCCCTGTTTCTTCGATGCAACCAGATAATTCCATATATACTGAGCACCGGCGGTAGAATGGTCAATCCTGCCTTTTCCGAAACTTACAGATAACCCCGTATCTCCGGCCTCGTCATTATCCTGTTCATTAATAGAAGAAGATGTTTTGATGTAGTTTTGAAAAACGGAAGAACATTTGGCTACGTCATGCAGAAAAGCGATAAGTCCGCCCCAAGATCCATAACCTATCTTCGAGGCATATTCACGGGACAGCTTTGCTACACCCGTCAAATGCTCCTCGAGCGTCTGAATTTGAGAATCTTCTGTGCGAATATGTGCCGCAAACTGCTTTTTGCTCATAAAATCAGCCTCCGTAAATTTTTAATATGTAAAAATTTTTTCGGTTAACAATCCTGATTTCAAATATCACAAAAGAGACACTTTGAGTACAAATCCATTATAACATTAATTCTTTGGTGTGTAATAAGGCAGTAACTATTCAGATAATAAAAAAAGACCCAGCTTCAAATAAATTAAAGTAGGTCTTTTCCACTGCCTTGTTCGCACTCCAAAGTTTCAACTAACGCGCATGCGCGATTTTATAATTATATCATCTGGGTTGTTTGAAAAAACAGTCCTATTAACATCTTCGCAATTTGGGCAGCACTATCAAAAAGTAACTATTCCTGCTGATGCCATTTTTCTGTGCGACAGCGCAGCGCGCGCCATAGGCGCGCGCTGCTTGTTTTTATATTATCGGTTTAAAGCTTAGAACTTTTTGAAGATTGAGGGCTTTGCTCCGCAGATGGGGCAAGGTGATGTTGCTTCTGCACCTTTGTGGATGTAGCCGCAGATGGGGCAAAGGTAGTAGTCCTGGCCTTCGGGCTCGTTGCCGAGGTTGGCGAGAGCTTCATCGTAGAGGCGTGCGTGTACTTTTTCTGCTTCGTTGGCGAAGTTGAAGATACGGGCTGCCTCGTTGTTGCCTTCAGCCTTTGCGGCTTCAAGCATAGGAGGATACATTGATGTGAATTCGTATGTTTCGCCTTCTTTGGCTGCTACTAGGTTCTCTGCTGTTGTGCCTACTCCGCCCTTTGCTTTAAACTCGGCGAATGCGTGGATTGTTTCTGCTTCGGCTGTTGCACGGAAGAGGCGTGCTATGTTTGCGAATCCTTCTTTTTCTGCCTGGTCTGCGAAGCAGAGATATTTACGGTTTGCCTGTGATTCTCCTGCGAATGCTGTTGCGAGATTTTCCTGTGTTTTCATTGTTATATTTCCTCCCTTATTTTATCTCCCCTGTAACAGGGATGTTTTTGTTTCCTTATTTAAAACTATTTTAGATTAGCCCAAGTTAACTATTTTGTCAACTGATATTGTACCGTAAATTAATGGCATCTTTTGTATGCTAGTATTCTATGCCTCTTCTGCCTTGGAGGCCTTTTTGGTATGGGTGTTTTATCTCTTTCATCTCTGTTACAAGATCCGCTTTTTCTGTGAGTTCTTTGGGAGCGCTGCGCCCTGTCAGAACTATTTCAAGGCTGTTAGGCTTGGAGTCAAGAAGCGTCAAAACATCGCACAGGGGTATGAGTTTGTAGTCCAGTGCGACATTTATTTCATCAAGGATCAGAAGATCATATTCTCCGGATGATACAAATTCAGATGCCAGAGCCAGGCCACGTTTTGCTTCTTCAAAGTCCTGCTGTTCCTCTTTGCCTCTGTATACGTAGTCGGGGCGTCCGGTCTGCACGAGTGTGACATTGGGCAGGAGTTTGACTGCGGAGAGTTCACCATAGTGTTCCCAGCCTTTCATGAACTGTATTACGGCAATTTTTGCCCCATGTCCGCAGGCGCGCAGGACAAGGCCGAGCGCGGCTGTTGTTTTTCCTTTGCCGTTTCCCGTGTATATCTGAATGAGTCCGTCATGTCCGAGCATTGTGTTTACTCCTTAGCCTTTTTCTCCGAACCGTCGGGGAATTTTGCGTTTGGCTTTATGCTTAAGATTTCGTTTCTTATGTGGAGAAGTCTGCGTTCATCGGGCGGATGTGAGTTAAAGCCGCTCGGCTGAGTGCGTCCTCCGTTGTTGGATAATTTGAGCATGGCACTGTAGAGTCCGACAGGGTCTTCGCCTTTGGAGTATGCAAGGTGGACTGAGTAGTCGTCTGCTTCTACTTCCTGCTCTCTGCTCCAGCCTGCGTAAGCGAGGTTCGCTCCTACATTGGCGGCTGTGCTGCCTATTCCTCCGCCAAGCAGGTTGCCCAGTATGGCTGATGCTATTCCGAGGCCCGCGGCTCTGTTTACTGTGTTTTCATAGTGTCCGAGTTTTGCGTGTCCCGCTTCGTGCGCGAATACTCCGTAAAGTTCCGCCTGTGTGTCCAGTAAGTTGAGCAGGCCCGTGGTTACTGTTACGGAGCTGCCGTTTGCCACCCAGGCGTTGGGTTCTTTTTCGGCTTTTACGCTGAACGGCAGGTTTGTGAGTTCCGTAGCCTGCGCGACTTTTTCCCATACTTTGTGAGCATCGGCATGAGATAGTTTAGCATCGGCGGTGTTCGCCGCGAAGCATAGTACGCAGGCTGCTGTTATAAATGAGAGTATGTGTTTTTTTAACATTTAAACAGCCTCCTTTGCTAACTTGTATGAATACTGTAAATTTTCCCTAATTGTCTCGCGCGGCGCAACCGTAGTTTATGCGGTAAGAATGTGTTTTGTCTATTTTGGGTGTCCTTTCATTCTCATCGCAAAGTCTTCTATAAGTTTGGCCGATATGCTTATTCCTCTGTAGTAGTCCGGAAGTTCGGACGGGGCAAACCATTTTATGTCGGTAAGTTCTTCAAGCTGCGGAATTATTTCTCCGCTCTCCCATTCTGCGGTAAAGCCTAGCATGAGGGAGTGTGGGAATGCCCAAGGCTGGCTTCCGAAGTATTTTATGTTTTTGACTTTTATGTGAGATTCTTCGTATATTTCGCGTCTCACACAATCTTCAAGGCTCTCTCCAGGTTCCGTAAAGCCTGCCAATACACTGTAGCGTCCCTTGGGGAAGTTGACTCCGTGCCCCATTAGGAGTCTGCCTTCTTTTTCCACGGCGACTATGACTGCGGGGCATATTACGGGGAAGAAGAGTTCTCCGCATTTGGCGCATTTCATGGCGAACTCTTTGTCGTCAAGGTGTGTCGGACTTCCGCACACTCCGCAGTATTTGCGGCTTCTCTGCCAGTCCATAAGGTGGAAGGCCTTTGCCATTCGGAAGAATTTTTCTTCGTCTAAGGTCGTCCAAGCGGTACGTCTTTCAAAGAGGGCGAAGCCTGTCGGAATTTCTGCCGACGGGTCGAGTTCCGCCCATATATCTGAATCCTGTTTTTCTCTGTCGACGGATCCGCTGTTTAAGAAGTATGTCTCCAGTCCCAGTGTGGTTTCTGGCACATGAGAACCGTCCGGCAAGAGCAATATTCTGCCATTTTGAAACATGTAGTAAGAAGTCATGTACAAGCCCCTTTTTTCGTTGATTTTACTATTGTATCACTGACGCGCGATAGTTAGTGAGGCCGGGGCGTCACGCTCTGTTTTTCTGTTAAAAGAAAATTATGAATAATAAAATTTGCCGCTATTCTTAAATACTCTTTATTTTTTTATGTCATATGCTAAAATTTCTTTGCACAGCACCAGCAACGAATATGCAGTTATTTATGGAGGGGTAAAGATGCAGCTGGAACGTTTCAACGGTAAGATTGAAGATGCTGATTTTCTAAACTTGTTGATGATTGATATTTTTGGAAATATGCGCAGTGTCTCACTTCCCAAGGCCTATGTCAGCGAAAAGATTCTCGCAGAGGGCATAGGCTTTGACGCTTCGAACTACGGTTACGCCAAGGTCAATAACTCCGACATGGTGGCCATTCCCGACATGTCCACAGCGTTTTTTGAAATTCGCGGAGAGTACAAGATGCTTCACGTCTTCTGCGATGTCGTATCTACGGAGAGGGAAGTTTTTAATCAGTATCCGAGAAACATTATCCGCAACACGGAAAGTTACCTCAAGGAAAAGGGCATAGCGGACACAGCCAAAGTCCTTGTCGAGCTTGAGTATTATGTCTTTGAAAACGTTGAATATTCGTCGGGGCCAGACCACGCATGCTACTGCGTAACGTCCTCCGAGGGATTCGGAGAGGGTTTTGAGACAGGGCCGAGAGTTGACCCGCACAAGGCATACCACCGTATGCCCCCGGAAGACAAGTATATGGATTTCCGCAACGAGACCGTGCACCTTATGGAAGTTCTGGGAATCCCCGTTAAGTACCACCACCACGAAGTTGCAATCTCTCAGCTTGAAATAGAGCTTGATTTTATGGATATAGCGCGCGCAGGAGACCAGGTAACATTGGCGAAGTGGATTGTAAAGCAGGTAGCGGACGAGATGGGACTCTCCGTAACATTCATGCCGAAGCCTCTTTATAAGATGCCTGGAAGCGGAATGCACGTGCATCAGTTCCTTGAAAAGGACGGAAAGTCGATATTTCCCGGCAATGCTCTCTTCAACCTTACGGACGAAGCTCTTTCCTACACAGCTGGAATGCTGAGCCACAGTCTGACAGGCAGCCTTCTCGCCTTTGCGTGCCCTTCTACAAACAGTTTCCGCAGACTTGTGCACGGATATGAAGCACCAGTAAGCGCAACTTTTGCAAAGGGTTCAAGAGCCGCGGCGGTGAGAATCCCGGGGTATGTCAAGAAGGAAGAGACGAGAGTCGAGTACCGCACCGGAGACGCTTCGGCAAATATATACTTCTTCCTCTCGGCAATGGTTCTGGCTGGAGCGGACGGCATAGCAAAGAAGCTCGACCCTGTAGCTTTGGGCTATCAGAGCCAGGATTCAAAAGAAGAATATACTTTCCCTCTTAACCTGAACGCGGTTCTTGACGGGCTTGCAGCGGATAAGGAGTACTTAGCTCCCGTATTCCCCGATAAGCTTATAGAGCTTTGGACGAAGGCGAAGCGCGCCGAAGCAGAGTACATTTACAACGCTCCTACAGCTCAGGAGTACGAACTCTACTATTAGTATGGTGCCGCTGATTATATGCACCATCCACGCGATAGGCAGCCACGGTCTGTGCTGGCTATTTAGAGGCTGGCTCATCTGACCGGCGGACGATACGTTTACAGTTTATTGGTTTATTGCGATTTTGCCCCGCCTTTTTTGAGAGGCGGGGCTTTTTTACTCTCGGAGCAGCAGCATGTGGCGGAGCCCCAGGTCGCTTACTGTGAGGCTGTCGGAGCGGCACACTTCCATAGCACCTCTCACTATACATGCACCTGCGGTTATTATCTCGGCCCTCGCAGCTTCCAGCCCTTTGATTTTTTTCCTCTCTTCAAGAGAGCAAAAGGCGAATTTTTTCGCAAGTTTGTCCGCATCATCCCTTGTCAGCAGATAACCTTGAATTTTTTTGGCATCATAGACTTCCATTCCCTCTTTTACCGCAGCCATGGAGGTAACATTTCCTCCCATAGCTACAAGTATCGCATTGCTGGAAGATATTCCTTCTTTTGATATCTCTTCCGTTATCTCCCTCTGAGCAATTTTGAGTTCTTCCTCCGAGACGGGTGTCTTTGCAAAATATTTTTCCGTAAGCCTTATAGCACCTATGTTGATGCTCTTTTCGTAAGTTATGGCGCCGTTTTCGCCGAAGACAAATTCCGTGCTTCCGCCTCCCGTGTCAAATGTGACAACTTTTGAAGAGCGCGCTCCCTCTATGCCGTAAAGAGCAGCGGCAAAAGATAGTTTTGCTTCCTCTTCTCCAGATATCGTCCTTACATCAATATTAGTCAGCTGCTTTATACTCTTTATAAGCTCAAAACTGTTCTTTGCGGAGCGCAGAGCCATAGTTCCCGCGATTATGATGTCACAGGCTTTAAGCTCTTTTGCCCTATTTACATAGCCTAAAACGGCAAGAGATGTTCTTTTCACCGCATCTGAAGATAGGTTTCCGCTTGCTGCCAGTCCTTCCCCAAGTTTTGTGACTGTGCTTACATCCTCTATCATTGAAATCTCTCTCCCCGAAACATCTCCCACTGAGAGTTTTACGGAGTTTGTTCCTATATCGACGGAAGCTCTTATCAACTTTCATTCCCCCTCTGAAAAATTATATGCAATGTTTTTATTCCCAGCACCTTTATACACTATTTTGCTTTATTGCTGTAAAATTATCCTGACATATGGGACAAAATATCGGAAGAGGTGCCGAGAAATGACAAAACCGCTTTTACATATAATAAGCCACACAGATTTAGACGGAGTTGCCGCGGCCGCACTCGCGTGGCATGCAAACACCGATGAACAGCGGCTTATGAAGGTCTCCTTGACCGGTTACGGAGAAGTTGACTCTCTTATTTTAGAAACCTTTGAAAATCACAGCGAACCTCTCGTGCTTGATCTCTTCTGCCAAAGGGAGCAGACTGTGGACAGAATAGACAAGGAACGGGACGAAGCTCTGCCGCCCTTTCTCTTTGACCACCACAAGAGCAATTTTGAAAGGTACGGCAACAGGAAGTGGGCATTGATAGATACAAATTACTGCGGAGCTCTCGTCTACTGGAACTATCTTATGTCTTTAGACCTCTCTCCCGAGCGCAGAGCAAAGATAGAGACGCTGGAGCCTCTTATAAGGATAGCCAATGACAGAGATCTCTGGCTCGGGCAGATTCCCGAAAGCAGGCTGTGGCAGGCTCTCATAACTATGTGCGGACAGTGGGGAGTTCTCATGCGGCTCACAGCGAACCCATCGGCTGAGCTTACCCAATCAGAGAGAGAGGGTGCTGTTGATTTTGTGGAGCGTCAGGAGAAGCGTTTTGACGCGGCCAAGGAGAAAATAATACGTACCGGAAACGAACTTTCCTTTGTATGTGACGGAGTTCTCGAATTTGGGGATGTCTCCGATTTCTGCGGTCTTGTATTGGACAGAGACGAAAATCCGCCTCTTGTGGCTGCTGTGGCGGCAAAGAGGATGAACGGAGATTGGGCTGTATCTTTGAGAAGCAGAGACGGACTTGCGGGCAGAGTGATGAGCCTGCTCAAGGATGGAAAGAAAGTAAGAGGCGGAGGACACGGTGATGCCTCGGCAATATACTTCCCGCACCACTACACCGAGCTTCAGATGAAGGACTCTATTCTTGCGGCAATAAGAGTGGAGAGAGAGAGGGACGAGACACCACGCATAACTTTAGGCGACCTGTTCGGAGGTTTGGTGTAAAAATTGAAGTCGATTGCGGTAATTTACGCCTCTGAGGGTACCGGGCACCGCACCGCTGCGGAAGCTCTCTGTTCTCATTTCATAAAGGAACACGAAGACGCAGATGTCCTGTGCCGCGATATATTGGACTACACTCCCGCCCCTCTGCGCAGAATCGTATCTGACGGCTATCTCTTCATGGCAAGATATACTCCATGGGCTTGGGGATGGTTTTACAAAAGCTCTGACAGGCCTTCTCCTCAGGCATCCTGCTTTGATAAAATACATGACGTTCTCTGCTCCGCATATCTTCCTAAATTAGAACATGACCTGTACGAGGCCAAAGTACAGGCTGTATTCTTTACCCACTACTTTGCGGCCGCCATCACGGCAAGGAGAAACGCGGGCAGATTTCCCGTCTTCTATGTAAACACAGACTTTGTAACACACAGATTCCAGAGGGACAAAATATACGCAAAATCCTTTGCTGCAAGTCCCTCCGCTATTCAGCAGTATAGAAGCGACGGCATATACAATGTCTCGGACACAGGAATACCGATAGCTCCCAAGTATATGAATCTGCCGTCAAAATCGGAGGCCAGAAAAAAACTTAATTTCTCTCCCGACGACAAGATAGTTCTCATCAGCGGAGGAGGTATAGGAGCAGGCTCTGTCGCAGCGGCGGCGGAAGCGGTGTCAGCCTGCGAAGGGATAAAGTCCGTGGTGATATGCGGAAACAACAGACGCCTCTTTGCCTCTCTCTCAGCAAGATACAAAGGCAGAGCGAATGTCGAAATTAAAGGTTTTGTACCCAATATGGAAGAGTTTTATTCAGCCTCCGACATAGGGATAATGAAGCCGGGAGGGCTCTCTCTATCCGAAGCATTGGCTTCCGGCCTGCCTCTGCTCCTTATGGATCCGATACCTGGACAGGAGCAGCTCAATATGGACTATGTATGTGAAAACGGCGCAGCCCTGCCCTTAAAAGAGCCTCACCGCGCCGCGGAAGAGGTTAAAGCTGTTTTGGAAAACGGCGATAAGCGCCGTTCTATGCTTGAAAATATAAAGAAAATTTCAAGAGCCGATGCCGCAAAGAGGATTTTAAAAGAGGCTCTCGGCTCATAAAGGCAGGACTTGAATCTTTATTCACGCTCGGAGATAATCTCCGCGGCCTTTTCGTGCAGCTTTCTTGAGCTGCTTGAGAAGCAGACCAGCCTTACTTCTTTTATTGAGGGATGAGTTTTTAAAAAGTCATATACGCTCTTATATGCTATAAGGGCAGCCGATGCGGGCGGAAATGAATATACTCCCGTCGATATTGCGGGAAAAGCGACAGATTGAGCTCCTATTCTAACTGCCTCTTCAAGGCTCTTTATGTAGGCTGATGCCAATATTTTATCCTCGTTATTTTGTCCGCCGCGCCATATCGGCCCTACAGTGTGTATTACAAACTTGGCGGGAAGATTGTAGCCCTTTGTCGTCCTGGCCTCTCCCGGGGGGCAGCCTCCTATTCCCGCGCACTCTGTCAGAAGCTCCGGTCCAGCGGCTCTGTGAATGGCTCCATCCACTCCGCCTCCGCCCAAAAGCCCGCTGTTGGCTGCATTTACGATGGCATCTACAGCTTCTTTTGTTATGTCGCCCTCTTTAATAATGATATTTTCATAATTTTTCACCGATATCACCTCAATGCTTATTCTTCTGAATATATGTCTTTGCTGTTTTTAAAAATTTTTTTATGGTTTTGTGATAGACTTGTAAAATATTATAAAATGCACAGAAGTTTGGAGATGACTTTTATGGTTTCAAAGGATAAAATTTTAACTTACGCAAGGGCAATCTTCGTAACTGTGATATGGAGCATCACTTTTATATCTACAAAGGTGCTTCTGCAATATCTCTCTCCCACGGAGGTTCTCTTTTACAGATACATAATAGCATATCTGGTCTTTATCGCCGTCAGCCCAAAGCCCGTAATACCGCACTCGCTGCGCGGGGAAATTCCGTTCTTTCTCTGCGGACTGCTGGGTGTTACGCTATATTTCCTCTTTGAGAACTGCGCTCTGCTATATAGCACAGCTTCAAATGTATCTCTTCTCGTCTCGAGCGCTCCAATGCTTACAGGCGTGGTAGCCCACTTTTTGACAAAGAACGAGAAGATGGACAGAAAGTTCGCAGTAGCCTGCATTTTCGGCCTCAGCGGGGTTTTTCTGATAGTTTTCAACGGCCATTTTGTTCTGCACTTAAACCCTCTCGGAGATATGCTTGCCGTCCTTGCGGCTCTCTCTTTCGCCTTCTACTCCATCATAATAAAGACTGCGAGCAAGGCGGATTACAGTGCCATTCAGATAACGAGAAAGACTTTTTTTTACTCTCTGCTGACACTTGTGCCGCTGCTCTTTACGGACGCATTCGCATGGAAGCCCGAAGTGCTGGTAAAGCCGGAAGTTATAGGGCATCTTGTCTTTCTGGGTGTGCTTGCCTCATCCGTATGCTTTCTGCTCTGGAACAAGGTAATATGGAGCTTGGGCGCGGTTAAGGCGAATAACCTTATATACCTGACTCCCCCCATGACAATGGTTTTCGCGTCGATTCTGCTTCACGAAAAGATTACCCTCTTCGCAGTAGCAGGAGGTACGCTTATTCTGACAGGAGTGTGCATATCTCAGAGAGATAAGAAAAAGTAAGGGCTAAATACTCGACGCTCTTTTGACTTCCGCAACGGACTCGCGCAGCTTTGCCAAGAACATTTTGTCCTCGTCTGTCATGCGGTAACCATCTCTGTAAATTAAAATATCCCTCTGATTGTTTTCCGACAGAGGGCATGGGCGTTCCGTCAGAGAGAAAAGTTCAAGCAAAGATGTCGGCATAGGAGATACCCACATGTAAGTCGTCTTTATGCGCATCAGCAGCTCAAACTGGCTGCCTCTCTCATAGACTGCTATCTGTCTGCGCGCTTTGCCCGATACTGATACTCCCGGATTCTTTGCCAATGGCAGAGAGGGAATTGTGAGGTCGCCGTGTGTTATCTCCGTGTACTTTGAAAGTTCGGAATAGTCCACGGAGGACTTGGACGCTAACGGGTGTTCCTTAGACATGAGAGCAAGGTAGACAAAGTCCATCACGGGTTCGCATTTAAGCCCTTTTTCTCTTATCATTCCCATAAAGTAGTGCTCGTACATCTTGGGATAGCGTACTATGCCCATGTTGTAGTCGCCGGACGCGACATTTGTTATTGTGGAGACGGAGTTTGTCTCTCTGTAATTTATGCTCATCGCGGCATCCGGGTCTAAAGTCTTTACAAATTCTGTAAAGGCATAAGAGATGTAGCTGCTGCGCGGAACTGCTATATCAAAAGATATTTTGTCTCCCGAGTTAGGCTTGTATATAGACTCCATTTCTTCGAGCTGAGCCAAGATATTTTTGGCGTAGCCCAGAAACTCCGCGCCTTTTTTTGTCGGAATGACACCTTTTGTCGTGCGTTTAAAGATAACAATACCTAAAGAATCCTCCAGCTCGCGTATTGTCTTGCTCAAATGAGGCTGATTCATATAGAGATTCTCAGCCGCCTTGGAAATGGAACCTGTCTTTTCCACTTCCACTGCGTACTTGAGGTGAAGAGTGTTCAATACAATTACCTCCCAAAAAACTTTCTTAATGCTTGTTATGTCTAAGCTCTACCCTCTACGATTCCGCTATATCCCCTACTCCGTCAAGCACAAGTCTGGGTCTGTATGGGTACTGCTCCATCTCCGCTCTGTCAGTCACTCCGCTTAAGACAAGTATCGGGTCAAGACCGCTCTCTATTCCCGCTATGATGTCCGTGTCCATTCTGTCGCCTATCATTGCAGCCTCTTCTGAGTGGACTCCGAGCATTTTAAGCCCGGTTCTCATCATAAGGGGGTTAGGCTTGCCGACGTAATATGCCACTTTGCCGGTTGCCGCCTCTATAGGAGCGACCAGTGCGCGGCATGCCGGAATTATGCCCTTTTCGGAAGGGCCCGTCAGATCTGTATTTGTACCTATAAGCTTTGCTCCGCCTATAATAAGGCGCACAGCGCGGCATATGCTTTCGTAGTTGTAGTTGGCTGTTTCGCCCACTATAACATAGTCGGGGTTCACCTCTGTCATCATTATATCAGCGTCGTGAAGAGCGTTTATGAGACCGGGATCTCCTATGACATAGGCGCTGCACCCCGGATGCTGTCTGCTGACAAATTTTGCTGTTGCCAAAGCACTGGTGTAAAAATGGCTCTCGTCAACATCAAGCCCCATTCTGTAAAGTTTGAGCTGAAGTTCCTTCGGAGATTTGCCGCTCGCGTTTGTTAAAAAGAGAAATTTTTTATCTTCTTTATACATCCAATTTACAAATTCTTTCACGCCGGGCAGCAGTCTGTCCCCGTGATATATAACTCCGTCCATATCACATATAAAACCCTTCTTGGCTCTGAGCTGTTCCATTGCACATCTCCCTTTACTTTTCGTCTTACCGCATTATAGCAAAGCCGTGTAATGCGGTGTATGTATTTTATGTAAAAAACGCAGTAAATATACAGATTTGTCCACGAGCAGAGAAATAAAGATAACTGCGAAATAGTGCGTTTTTTGCTTCTGCGGTTTTTATTTATTTTGCAGAATATTTTTTTTATGTAATGTGCTTAAATTCTGTCTACATGAACAAAAACTCCTTTCTCCGCTCCGTTTATTCGTCCCTATTTGTCTTTTTTGTGATAAAATGTTCTGATGAGTACGCTAATTTATGTTTTACGCAATAATCGATAATATGATTCAACATGCCGGAGAGAGAAAATTATGATAAAAGTTACTTTTAAAGATATGACTTCGATAGATAATGACTTTCCAATGACAGCGCGGGAAATTTTGGTAAAGACAAACTTTCCTAAGAGGGAGAGCACTGTGGCGTGCAGAGTGAACAGAATACAGCGTCCTCTCTCATGGATGATATCAATGGACTCATCTCTTGAATTTATAACCACCGACTCGGTAGAGGGCCTTGAAGTTTACAACCGCACACTGGCCTTCATTCTGACATCTGCCGCAACTCGCATATGCGGCATTAGGCTTCGTTTAAGCCAATCGATGCACTACTCCTATTACTATGAATCCCCTGACGGAGAGATAACTCCCTCGCAATATAATGAAATATATGACGAGATGAAACGCATGGTCAAAGAAGGAGTCCCGCTTGTCCGAGAAGAGCTTTCCATGGACAGGGCTCGGGCTGTGATGATATCTCAGGGCTACAGCGACAAAGAGCAGCTTCTGAGATGGGCGGATAACGACCCTGTAATACTGTACAAATGCGAAGGCATTTATGACTTTTTCGGGGGAGCTCTGTCGGATACTGCCTCGGCCATTCAGACATTTGAGCTAAGCCTCTACAGCGGAGGTCTTTTTCTCTCGGGGCCTACTCTGAGCGACTCAAGAAAAGTTATTCCTCTTCAAACTTCAGCAAAGACATTCAAGCTCTTTGCCGATTACGCTAAGTGGCTAGATAATCTCTCTTTGGGGACTATGGACAGAATCCATAAAATAGTAGCAGAAGGCCATTCGCGCGACCTGATTATGGTCTGCGAGGCTCTGCATACAAAGATTCTAAGCAAAGTAGCCGACAACATTGAATCGCGTCCTCAGGTTCGCCTCCTCTGCCTTGCCGGTCCTTCTAGCTCGGGCAAGACAACATCCTCGCGGCGTCTGAGAGTCCAGCTTCTGACATCAGGGATTAATTCTGCCACTATCGAACTCGACAATTATTTCGTAAACAGGGAGTCCACTCCGAAAGACTTGGATGGGAAATATGACTTTGAGGCTTTAGAAGCTCTCGATACAGACCTGATAAATGAGCATCTGGCAGACCTTGTAGAGGGCAAAGAGGTTGATGTGCCTAAGTTTGACTTTGTCTCGGGAGTAAGGACAAAGGGCTATAAATTAAAGCTTGATCCGGGACAGCTCTTGGTCATAGAAGGAATACACGGACTTAACGAGATAATTTCCGAAAGCATCCCTTCCGAGAACAAGTACGGAATATTCATCTGCCCTCTGACAGGAACAAACCTTGATCTGCACAACAGAGTCGGGACAACAGACATTCGCCTTTTAAGGCGCATCATCAGAGATTACAAGACCAGAGGCAATTCTCCGGAGAAGACACTCACACAGTGGCCGTCCGTAATAAGAGGCTCTCTGAGGCATATTTTCCCTTATCAGGAGAATGCGGATACACTTTTCAACACATCTTTGGCTTATGAGCTTCCCGTGCTGAAAGGCTATGTGCTCCCTCTGCTCAAAGGCATAGATGAGGATTCTCCGGTATTTGGAGAGGCTCAGCGCCTGCTCTCAATTCTTGACTTTGTTCCTGTAATTCCGTCAGACGACGTGCCGAACCTCTCAATAATAAGAGAATTTATCGGAGGAAGCTGCTTCGCTTAGCTCGGCTTAAAGATACCGCTTTGCAGTACCGCAAATATTCTGCAATAAGAAACAGTTAGGTAAGAGGTAATAATATGTTAATAATTCATGCTTCATATTTTAAAAATAATTTTTACCTGTGGGGAGAAGTTTCTTTTGATACGAAAAACCTGCACCCCGCAAATATAGATGAAACAATTCCTCAGCCCCATCCATGGAGCGCTGACGAAAACACACTGAACGAAGCACTGAAGCAGGCCGGCATAAAGCATCCGCGCAGAGGCTCTCACGAAAAAACCGCAACAGCCTATGTGTCTTTGCCTTCTCGGTCTGGAATTCCGATACCATCGTCGCCCCTGTTGGGAGAGCTGACCGACCTTGATGAAAAACCGTCTCTCGGAAGATATTCCGTAGAGGCCATGTTATTTTCATACAACGAGCTCATAGGTATATCAGAAATATTGAACAATACGGAAGAAAAACTCTCTGTGCCTGGACTGCTCTTCGCAGACGATGCCAAGTTCCTCGTAAAGTCGCTTGAATATGCGGCCATAATGGCATGCAGAGGCACTTACTACCCATATATGGAGCATATTGAAGGCTCGTACTATTCGCGCTGGAAACCGCTCCACATTATGAAGTATCAGGATGAGACATCTGTATATGAAAAATCTCTGCCCAATGTAATGAGGACTTTCAGTCTGCTGCCGGATAGCACTTTCTGCGGCAGAAGGGAACTCGCATTTGAGATTCTTGAAACTCTGCTCGACAATATGGTTCGTTCCGTTCAGAACTCAAGCGGAGCGAAGGGGCGCAAGATTGACGCAGCCAACACTCACGACTTATGGCTGAGGTCTCTTATATGGACTCAGGCTCCTCTCGACTGCTGGGCCGATGAGATGGAGTCCCTCTACCTTCAGATAATAGGATGGAGCGAGTCTCTTAAAACCGTCACGGGACAGCCTTGGAGGCTCTTTATGAGACTTGAGGAGCCGGAACAGGATGACGGAGAAAAGTGCTGGGCTCTCTCATGGCACCTGCAGTCCGTAAGCGACCCGAGCCTTATAATTCCAGCCTCCAAAGTTTGGATGCCGGAAGAGGCAGAGAGAAGCTGGTTCTGCAAAATAGGCTCAAATCCCAGACGGTACCTGCTTGAGGTGCTGGGACATCTCGCTTCTATCGTGCCGGCTGTTGCAAGAAGCCTTGAGAGTCCGTACCCCACCGAGTGCCTTTTAAATCTCGAAGAGCTATTCGACTTTTTGCAGAACCATGTACCGGCTCTCATAGACCAGGGAATTCAAATACACTTCCCCGCTGCGTGGGGCTCTCTTTCGGAGCGTCCGCGCCTCGCTGTCAAAGGCACACTGCATGACAGCGCCTCTTTCTCAGTCGGAGGACAGCTCAGTTTGGGCGACCTCATGGAAGTGGACTGGTCTGTATCACTCGGAGATGACGTGCTCACCGAGGAAGAACTGACTCTTTTGACAGAGCTCAAAACACCCCTTGCCAATATCAGAGGCAGGTGGGTGCTGCTTTACAAAGATGAAATAGAAAAAATCATGGACGGAATACAGACTCTTCCGAAAAAAATAGACAGAAGAGATGCCCTATTAGCCTCTTTCAGCGAAGGACGGGGAGATATCCCTATATCCGAAATATCAGGCTCAAAATGGCTTGACTCGGTAAAGAATATCCTGACCGGCAAAGAAAATATCGAAATGCTGCCTCAGCCGGACGGATTTAACGGGACACTGCGCCCGTATCAGTCAAAGGGGCTCTCTTGGATGTCATGGCTTATGAAGTTCGGCCTCGGAGGATGTCTTGCCGACGACATGGGGTTGGGAAAGACGGTTCAGACTCTCGCCATGATACAGACTATGAGAATAAGAGGAGAAAACCGCCCGGCTCTTTTGATATGCCCGACATCTGTCATAGAGAACTGGCGCCGTGAGACGGAAAGATTCCTCCCAGGGACAAAAACTCTCATACACCACGGAATGAAGCGGCTCAAAGGCGAAAAGCTGATCCATGCCGCATCCGAGAGCGTACTCGTAATATCGTCATACTCTCTGCTCTCCAGAGATAACTCTCTTCTCTGCGGAATACCATGGTGCGGCGTGATACTCGATGAAGCTCAGAATATAAAAAATCCCGACACTAGACAGTCCAGAGCGGCACGCTCGATACCGGCGGACTGGCACTTGGCTCTTACGGGAACGCCTGTGGAAAACCACGTCGGAGACATGTGGTCTATCATGGAATTTCTCCTTCCGGGACTCTTGCCGAACAGGGCAAGGTTCGCAAGAGAATTTCTGCGCCCAATACAGGCTGGCGAAGAGAGTGCTATGCAAAGGATACGCAAGATAACCTCTCCTTTCATTCTGAGAAGGCTCAAGACAGACAAAACTATAATATCAGACCTGCCCGAAAAGATAGAGTCGCAGGTATTCTGCTCACTGGGCAAGGAACAGGCATCTCTTTACAGCGCTGTCATAACTTCTCTCGATGAAAAGCTGAACGAAAGCGAAGGCATAGAGCGCAAAGGTCTTGTCCTTGCGGCAATAACCGCCTTAAAGCAGATATGCAACCACCCGGCTCTCTACCTTAAAGACCAGTCCGAAATTCTCGGACGATCGGGAAAACTTGTCCGTCTTTCGGAAATAGCGGAAGAGATGCTGGCGGCTGGAGACAGAGCTCTGATATTTACCCAGTACGCATCAATGGGAGAGATACTCAAAAAATTTCTTCAAGAAACCTTCGGCAAAGAGGTACTCTTCCTGCACGGAGGAGTACCACGGGAAAAACGCGACGAGATGGTGCAGAAATTTCAGGAATCCGAGACACATCCGCCCTTCTTCATACTATCTCTCAAAGCGGGAGGCACGGGGCTTAACCTTACCGCCGCAAACCACGTAATAATGTTTGACAGATGGTGGAACCCTGCAGTTGAACAGCAGGCCGTGGACAGAGCCTACAGAATAGGACAGAAGAAGAGTGTGCAGGTACACTACTTCTCCTGCCGCGGCACATTGGAAGAGAAGATAGAAGAGCTCATAAAGTCAAAGAGAGCCGTGGCCGATTCCGTGGTAGGAAGCGGCGAAAACTGGCTTACCGAGCTCTCCGATGAGGAACTCTCACAGCTCTTTACATTGAGCTCTGACGCCGTGGAGGACATAAAGTAATGTTTAACTCATACTATAAATACAAAAAACCTCTTGAAGCGAAAGGCGGCATACGCTCACGTGTGATAAGAGGGCGCGCCTACCAGTACAACTGGTGGTCGCGGCGCTGGCTGCAGATACTTGAAGAATCCATAGACGCGGGAAGGCTAACAAGAGGACGCAGCTATGCGCGCAAAGGTCAGGTAGTTGAGATAGATGTCGAACCGGGTCTTGTATCTGCTTCCGTGCAGGGAACGAGAAAGAAGCCTTACCAGATAAAACTCGGTTTTGAAACAGTTACGGACGAAGCGAAAGAGCTGCTGCTGCTAAGATTCAGAGAGAGAGCTTCTTTTGCGGCGAAGCTCCTTGCTCACGAAATGCCCGAGGAAATGGAAGAGGTATTTAAGGAGACGGGAATTCCCCTCTTTATGAGAAAGAGCGCTATCAGACGCTTCAAATGCACCTGCCCGGACGACGCTACTCCGTGCAAGCACATAATAGCAGTTCTGCTGCTGCTTGCCGAAGTGATAGACGACGACCCTTTTCTCCTGCTTAAACTGCGCGGTATAGACAGAGAGCGTATGATATCTCTCCTTACGTCGGAATCGGCGGCTGAGGGAAGCGATGCTTTCGACTCATGCGAAGAGTGGGAAGAGAACGCAGATACAGGAGAAATTTCAGGCGGCACTGCGGATGAGAGAGAAACTTACCGCGAGGAGAGTGAGGAGGCCCCACTTGACGAGAGCTGGTACGGAGGAGCTCTGCCCGTCTTTGCGACAGACAGCGAACCTCATAGAAATGCCGCGGCTTTGGAAGTTATGAACGATTTTCCTTTCTGGAGGGGAGAACAGCCGTTCCGCACCGCTTTGGCTCCCATATATGAGAGAGCGAAAAGCAAAGCCTACGAAATATTGACCGGCGAAAAAAAGAACTCTGTTGGGCGTCCCAAAAAGCTCTTTTAAAACAAAACTATATCCACCTTACATCATCGGCCTTAAAACCAAGACGCACCTCTGATGCGGGAGATATTCTCTCCTTCTCGGCTTCACAGACGGACATACGGGCTTTAAGAGTGATGCCGCCCGCATCGACAGAGACGAGGACACCGTTTTGCCCCTTCTCAAGAAGCATCTGGACTACAACACCGATAAGAGAATTTTCCAAGGGCGCGCCAGCATTTTCGGTTCGCCTCACTATAATCTTCGATGGGCTGAGCATGGCGGCGCTTAGGTTTGATACTCCTTCAGCAGAACTTCTTATCTTTTGGCCGTCCGAGAGAGTTTTCACGGCAAAATTTCCGTCTCTCTCCCATCTTCCCGAAATCAAATTCTCTGCTCCGCTTCCGACAATTCTGCCTTTGTAAAGGCTCACTGTCTCAGTAGATACTTCGTAAAGCCACGATAAGTCGTGAGTCGCCACTATCACTGTCGTGCCCCACTCCCTCCATGCGGAAAGTGCGGCATCTTTTACTAAAACGGCACTGGCTTCGTCAACATTTGCAGTGGGCTCGTCAAGCAGCAGAACCTTGGGGTGCAGCACAAGGCGCGAGGCCAGAGCAACCCTCTGCACCTCTCCGCCCGAGAGTCTGTACCAAGGGCGTTCCGCAAATTTTTCGGGAGAGAGCCCCACACGCAGGAGAGAATCATATACTCTATCTCTAATGCCGTTCGTCTCTCCTCGGAGCCTGAGTCCGTAAGCGATATTCTCATATACGGAACGTTTGAGAAGATAAGAATCTTGAAGCAGATATGTGACATCACGCCTGACGCTGTTTTCTTTTCCCTTGTATTCCGAACCGTCAAATACAATGCTCCCCTCGGAACAAGGTTCAAGAAAGCCAAGCACTTTAAGCAAAGTGGACTTGCCGCTGCCGTTTGGCCCCACAAGTCCCATGACACTGCCTTTTACTATCGAAAGAGATTTTATATCGAGAGTAAGAGGGCCGCTGCCGTACCTATGCCTTAAATTTCTGATGTCATAAAGAATATCGCTCACAGAAAATCCCCCAGGCGGAAGAAAATTATTTTAAAAATATTATACACAAAAGAACTATCTAAAATCTCAAGCCCTCTGTGAAGAGAATTACTTTTTAGAATTTTAGACCTGAGGACGGATGTATTTTGTCCGCCTGCTTCGGTTTGAATTTTTATTTGGGGTGGTTCTTATTCCACTGGTCGCTGTTCGGGAAGAAAAGGGGCTGACCGAATTTTTTGACTTCAAAATCCTTAATTATGAGCTGGGCTTCGTCCGAGCAGAGCCAATCTATAAACTTCACTGTCTCTGCGTTGTTCACATTGGAAAATTTCTTGGGGCTGACTTCAATGGCTGCGATAAGATTGAGCATTGCTTTGTCGCCTTCGACGAGGGGGACAATCTTAACATTTTTCTGCTGTTTCAAATATGTCGCTCTGTCCATAAGTGTGTATGCCGCGCGCTTATCTGCGAATATTGTCGTGGGGCCGTTTCCAAGCTTTCCGAGCGAGAATACTGTGTACCATTCGTCCTTATCTCCGTCGGGCGTGATTCCGGCTGCCTTCCAAATATTCATCTCTGCGACGTGAGTGCCCGACATGTCTCCGCGGCTGATGAAGGGAGCTTTCTTCTCCGCAAGCACCTTAAACGCTTCCGCAGCGCTCTTCATTCCCTTAATTCCCGCAGGGTCGCTCTTGGGGCCTAGTATTACGAAGTCGTTGTACATGACATCTCTGCGGTTCTGTCCGTATCCGTCTTTGATAAACTGATCCTCAAGGGCGCGGGCGTGGACTATTACCATGTCGAAGTTGCCTGTCTTTGCCTTCTCCAATGTGGCGCCTGTTCCGGCTTTTTCTATGACAAACTCCGTGCCTGTCTTGGCTTTGTATGTTTCCGCAAGCAGGGGGACAATCCCCGCGTCCACAGGCCCTATAGTGCTGGACAGTCTTATTGTTCCGGCTGACGCTGGAAGCGCGAACAGCATTCCAAGTGTGAGTAGTGCGGCAAGAAGTGAGAGTCTTTGTAAGGCTTTCATTTTATTCACCTGTCCTTATTTTTTTGTCTTTAATTTGACGCTCTGCGGCGCAGAAATGACAGAGCTATGTTCAGTGCCAGGGATATGGCGAGAAGTATTACTCCCAAGGCTATGCCAAGTGCGAAATCACCTTTGCCAGTCTCAAGAGTTATTGCTGTGGTTATGGTTCTTGTGTGCCATTTGATATTTCCGCCCAACATCATTGCCGAGCCGACTTCCCCTATTATTCTTCCGTATGAGGTGAGAGCCGCCGCCAAAAGCAGAAAGCGCCCCTCCCACAGGCTTGTCAGTGCAAGCTTTGTTCCGGAAGCCCCCAAGGTTTTAAGTGTGAGGGCAAGTCTGTTGTCCAGCCCCTCTATGGCTGACGCGGTATAGGATATGACTATGGGAAGTCCGAGTATCAGCTGCCCTATAGCCATTCCTTTGATTGAAAAGAGCAGTTCCAAATCTCCGAGAGGGCCGCTTCTGCATATGAAAGCATAGACAAGAAGCCCGACTACGACAGTCGGAATAGAGAGCAGAGTATCCGCTGCGGTACGGACTATTCTTTTGCCGGGAAATTCAAAATACCCCAAGGCAAAACCAAGGGGAAGCCCCAAAGCCAGAATACCGACCATAGAGAGCCCTGTGAGCTGAAGCGTTGTCAGAACTATATTCGAGGTTTCCTCGTCCATAGATAGAATAAGGCCTATGCCCTGAACAAAACCTTCAACTATAAAGTCCACGAAACTCCCCCCTGCAGCAATTTTAAACAGGGGCTCCCCAAAGGAAAGCCCCTGTAATTATTATAAACTATTAGTGCCCCGCTCTTTTTGCCGCGTTCGGGAAGAAGAGCTGTTTGCCTTCGAGTTTGAAGTCAGCTATGTCCTTCTGAACCTTTGATGATGTTATCCAGTCGATGTACTTTATCGCAAGGTCATACTTTACATGGTCATACTTCAGCGGGTTGACAGCTATTACGCTGTACTGGTTGAGGAGGTCCTTGTCTCCTTCGACAACTATTACAAGACCCTTCTTGCCTTTGAGTCCCGCTTCGTATTTGACAAATGTGCCGCGGTCTGTGAGAGCGTAGCCCTTCTGCTCGTCGGCGATATTTATTGTCTTGAGCATTCCCTGTCCTGTCTGTACATACCACTTCGCCTTGTCAAAATCTTTGACTCCGGCTTTAGCGAGAAGCTTAAGTTCCGCAGAGTGAGTGCCCGATTTGTCAGCGCGGCTTACAAGTGGCAGCTCCTTCTTCGCTATTGTCGCCATGGCTTCCGTGATGGGCTTGCCTTTGATTCCTGCAGGGTCATTTGCCGGGCCGATGAGGACAAAGTCGTTGTACATAACCTGGCGGCGGTTCACTCCCGCTTTTTCTGCCATGAACTTGTCTTCCGCCGCAGGGTCGTGTGTCAGAACGACATCGACATCTCCGTTGCGTCCGTGGTTCAGGGCCGCTCCAGTTCCGACTGAAACCCACTGAATTTCAATTCCGGTATCCTTAAGAAGGATAGGCGCAAGGTAGTCCAGAAGGCCTGTGTTGTCTGTGCTTGTTGTGGTTGCCATTCTCAAAACAGGTGCCTTTGCCGTGGCTATTGAGCCAAAAGCAAGCACACATGCTACGAGAAGAGCCATTACGACGGTAAAACGTTTGTTGATTCGCATGGGGAAATCCCCTCCTTATAAGTTTTGCGTTGCCTTGAAACCAGATACACTGCTGCGCAAAGGAGGGTTGAAGGTGCCGAGGACACCAATGCAAAGCCCCTTTCCGCAATGGGAGGCGAAGCCGTTTCCAGCTACGCCCTAACGTTCGTATTTCATAACTTTCATGCCTTAGAAAATACGAATACGGGGTATTACAGGCTGTCAACCCGTAACAAATGTTATTCTACACTATAATAGCAAATTTGTGAAAGAATATATTTTAATCAGTATAAATTATCCATAAATGCAACATAGTCACATCTATCGGCAAAAAATACGGTGAGACTGTTGGGGGCAGTCTCACCTGAAGGGAGTTGGGGATTTTGAAAATTAAATCAAATAAAAAACGGCTGTCTCTTCCGGAAGAGACGGCCGTCACAATTAATAAATCAGCCGGTCTCCTTTCCAGAGGGAGGCTTTACCGTTTCCGATAAAACCCTAACGGTCTGAGCGCCGTGGACATAAATCTTTAGGCGGGCAAACTCGGAGAGCCTTTCTTATATGTATGGATAATACATTGAATCCGAGAAAAATACAAGTATTTTGTTCACAAAGAATGCTTTTGGGGCACGGTTCCTTTTACCCACAACGGACATCCCGCCACTACAAGTGCGCATCTCTCGGATTTTTCTGCGCAGAGGCGGTTTATTCTGCCCTGCATGTCGCGGAAGCGTCTTCCCATTATGTAAGGAGGAACAAGCCCAAAGCCGACTTCGTTGCTCACTATTATGAGGTGGCTTTGCGAAGGGGCAGCGTCGCAGAGCTTTGACGCCATTGATGCTATCTCGGCTTCTCTGAGAAACCACGATTTTTCGTCACCGTTCTCAGATACCGAGTCACTCAGGAAAAGTCTTGTGAGCCACATTGTGAGGCAGTCAAGCAGAAGCACTCCCGACATCGAGGAAATTGCCTCGGGCAGATCTTCCGCAGCTCCCTCCCATGTCTTCCACGAAGAGGGTCTGCGCTCTTTGTGAATCGCTATGCGCGACTCCATTTCCGGGTCTTTGGATTCGGCAGTGGCTATGTAAGTCACAGGTCTGCCGTCGAGAGACGCAAGCTCCTCCGCGTAGCTGCTCTTTCCGCTTCTGGCCCCTCCGAGAATTAATGTTATCTCACTCATGGCTACAGTCCGAAGTCGATGTTCTTAAATAGGTTTTCAAGAGTCTGCTCCACAACCTGACCTTTGACTTCATCTGGGTTGGTCTGTGTGCCGGGCCCTACCGGAATTTCAAATTTCAGGCGGAAGGTCGTGTCGTTTAGGAAATCCTTCTCGTCAGGGTCGCTGGAGGATTTCGGAATGGCATCGGACGCACTGCTGTTTTTAACATTTTTGTCCACTTTGATATTTGTAAAATAGAGGCTGTCCTCGGTTCCACCTATGTTCATGGTTACAAAGCGGAAGTCTGACTTGGCAAAGCCGGAGAGCACTCCTCCAAGGAAGTTCTGCAGCAGCTCTCCGCTGTTGAGTTTACCGGACGAGGTAAAGTCCATGCCGGCGTTTATAACGCCCTGGAGCGCACCCAAGAGTGCGTTAAGGGCTCTGATATTAACCTTGCCCATAGCGAACATGCTTATGTTTCTTTCGTGAGTTATTATGCCGTCAAGCATTACATATCTGTAGACAGAGTCTCCCTTAGGAGCAGCCGCCTGGCTGCCAGGCAATATTGTGATCGAGCCTCCGTCATATGTAAATGTGCATTTTATTGAAGCGAATCTGAGAGGTTTGCCTCCCGTGTATTTTTTGGCCGCTTCGACCGCGTCAAAGCTCTTTATTTCTCCGTCATGCATAAGCATTATGCCTGCGGCTTTGACTGTGCTGGTTCTGCCGGTCTCGCCTCCGCCCCTTATTTTTAAGTCGCCTTTGCCTGTGACGCTGCCTTTAAGGGAGGGAAAGGCCTGCTTGATGGATTGGTCTATATCTATTCCCTCTGCAGTAAGGTTGCCTCCCCAGATGCTCTTGGCTATATCCATGGCAAGACCGCCTTTTAATGTTCCGCCGTTCATCTCGGCTTTTACGTCTTCCATAACTGCGTATCCGTCCGAGACGTAGAAGGGAGCTTTTACATTTTTAAAGTGTATGCCCATTACTCTGAGGTATGAGGATGAGAATGTGCCGCGTCCTCCGAAGTTTGATATTTTTCCGCCGCCTTTGAGGTCAAAGTCGGCTCTGCCTCCGAGTCCGGTGCGGAACTTTTCGGGCAGATAAGCTCCAAACTGCTTCATCTCCATGTTGCGCCCCGTGGTTTTAAGGTCTACATGCCACTCTCCGTCTTTGAGGTATATACGTGCTTTGCCTGTGACGGTTCCTCCTTGGAGCTTCGCTTCGGCGTTCGGTATGTCTATCTCTTTCATGTTTCCTTTGAAGTCAACCGCGACGATGGGAAGCATGAATCCCCTGTATCTGAAGGGAGCCAATGTGCCGTTTCCCTCAAAGATAGGATCGCCCGCCGTTCCGGTAACTTTTATCTCTCCCTGAACATGGCCCTGTATTCCTCTGACAGACGGGGTATATTTTCTTATGGCTTCGTAGACGTTTATCTTGTCAGCATTGACCACGAGGTTGAGTTTTGCCTCCTTAGCAGGCTTTCCTGCGGGAGCAAGCTGCACGTTTCCCCGTACAACGCTGTCGCCTTTGAGGAACTTTATTCTGACTCCGTCAAGATTGACAACTTTGTCCGTTCCCGACGCTTTTCCCGTCAGGGATTCGATGCGGATATCCTTCCAGCGCGGCTCGGAATCTGCCACGGAAGCTTCCCACTTTATTCCGCTTCCATCGTTATAGACTCTTATGTCTCCCGTGCATGTTCCCCCTATGTCTTCTTTCATATTGAGAACGTTGTTAACAGCGTCTAAATTTACATCTTTTACTTTGCCTATGAGGTTCCATTTTACGGCAGGCGCGTTTTTCCTAAGGTCCGCAAAGCACTTCAGGCTTGCCGTTCCGCCCGCAGCAGCTACATTCATGCGCTCAAGCAGAAGTTTTGAGGATGCGAAAGAGATATCGGAGGAGAAGGAGGATATTCTTAAATTTTTGAATTCTCCGCCCGATGCTTTGACTTTAGCTTTTACTTCGGGAGCGGAGCTGCTTCCGGAAACGCTCCACGTTCCCTCGGCAGTTCCCTTGATTCCCATTGTCTTGAAGAAGGGGACTAGTGAGTAGAACTGTGTAAGGTCTGCCCTTTTTGCCGTACCCGATATTTTCAGAGCCATAAGCGAGCCTGACGGTTCTGCGGTGCCTGACGCGGAGAGCTTTGCTCCGTTCAGCTCCGAGGTGAATTCTTTTAACGTGGCTTTTCCCTCTTTGAGTTTATATGACGAGACTAATCTCATATTTTTTAGTGAGCCGATGTTTTTGACGGATAGGCTGGGAGTGGTTACTGTGCCTTCCGCGGCCCATGAGCCTGTGACTCCGCTCAAAGCTCCTTTTACGGAGATGCTGCCGTCCATTCCGTACTTACTCAGAGCCGGCGCTGAGGCGCTTAAATCATTCATGGATATGTTTTCCGCATCAAGCTTCAAGTTGGAGGCTACGCCCTCCGCCACGCTGAAATCTCCCTCAAGGGATATTTTTTTGCCGTTGTGCAGTGCCGTAAAATTCACTTTGCCCTTAGGAGTTCCGTCAAATTCCGCGCTTCCTTTTATCTCTTTAAAGCTGAAATTTTTGTATGCTATGGTGGATGGCGCTATTTCTATCTTTCCGACAAGAGCGTCAAGAGGCCCTTTTAGGTCTGCTTCGAGGGAGGATATCCTGCCCTTGAAAGCAAGTGCGTCCTTTGGCATTTTTTCCGAGAAATTTTCTGTCCAGTCGGAGAAGGTCAGCTCCTTCACACTGGCTTTGAGTTCCATTTTTTTCTCTTTGTTCCTAGCATCAAAGAGAAGCCTGCCTTTGATTGACGAGCCGAAAATTTTGCTGTCACTGACTTCGACTTCCATAAGTCCCTTGTCACAGTTCCACTTTGCTGATATCGAAGAGAGGGGTATGCCCTCTACGAGAGCTTCTTTCAGTTCGCCCTCGCCTTTGGCGGATATATCTTTGCCCGAGATTCTGAGAGTGCTTTTGCCCGTGAAAAAGCCGCTTACTCCGTATGTATTGATATTGGGTATCAGGGAGGCCGTCTTGTGAAGGTCGAGAGCTTTTGTCTCTACGGTCACGTCTAAGGATGGGTAGAGCGAGCCTTCGGCTATAATTTCGCTGTCGTTGATCTTTGCCGTAAAATTACCGAGAGTCCATGAACCGGACTCTTTCGCCGCAGTGCCTCTTGCAGAGAAGCTCTCTCCCTTGATTTTGCCTTGAAGGTTCACTTTAAAGTTCTCGCTGTTTTTTAAAATTACATATCCGTTTGTTAATTCAAGTGCGCCCCATTTTGAGGAAATTTCTGACTCGGAAATTTCGACTTTGTCTATAGGAATGTCTTTAGGCCCGGACTGGCTCTGTGATTTCGGCACGAGTGAATTTAAAGAGTCATAGTCCGAGGATAGTCCGCTCAGTGTGATGAGGGATACTCGCGGAGAATTTTTAAGCAGTGAGGGCAGGGAGAGTTTTATGCCGACCTCTCCGACTTTAAGGAGAGTATCTCCGGAACGGCTCAGAATCATGTCTTTTCCCTTAAAGCCCGATATCGGGTTGCCGTCCAGAGGAGATATTGTGAGCTCCACATTAAGTTCCTTTTTTACAGCTTTGTTAAGCTGGTCAAGGACTAAAGAGCCCAGAAAATTTGTCTGGGATACTACAAGAGCAGCAGTGATGATGATTATTGCAGCTGCGGCACCGCACACAGCCATCATCTTATTTTTCTTTAAATCTTTCAAAGCTTCCACCCCGCAAATTCATAAGAATAACCATCTTCTGCCTGATTAATATTCGGTACTTACATACGGCGCAAAAGGAAGAGAATCCTTAGGCGAATACAAGTATGTACAATATATAGTCAAAATCGCCGAGACGGTACAGCCAAAGATACTACTTTTAAAAAATCAAGGGGCAAATTAGGCGTGCCTCGCCTACTTCTGCCCCAACAGCAAAATTTATCTGAAATGTGTAATCCGATTTATCGCGAATCGGCGGAAATTGCCCCTCCTGCGTAAACTCCGAATTTTGATGTATCGATAAAAAATATTTGAATAACTCTCCCGCCTGTCATAGAGATTGCAATCTCACACCGTCCGGCAATAAATATGCTGTTTCCGTCTTTTTTGACAAATCTGCATCCGAAGTCCGCTCTCTCTCCCTTATCAATGCAATGTTTCAAAGTCTTTTTAAATTCTTCGGCATCTTCCGGATGGGCTAAATTTAGAAAGCTGCCCGAGACGGCGCGGTGTATGTCATCTGTATCGTTATAACCAAGTATCTCTGCCACACTCTTGCTGGACTCTATATACTTCATCGCCTCATCCGCGGTAAAGTGGGCGACTCCGCAGGGAAGAGAATCATAAATATTATTTATGTGTTCAAGCTGCCTCTTGTTCTCGTTTATCTGACTTTGAAGGTCGAGTTCGGTGTTTTTCTTGTCGTCTATCACCGTAACAGTACCGACCATCATGTTTTTTCCTCCGGCTCCGCTGATGAAGGAGGTGCTTACCCTGCACCATGAATATGAGAGGTCTTTTTTCTGGAGGCGCACTTCCACTGATGATTTTCTGCCTCTTATGTTGAATTTGTTTCTGAGAGTGCCCCATTCGGCTCTGTCATCGGGGTGAACAGAGAATACCGACGGGTAAGGCAGTGATGTGTCGGGCTTTTCATCTACTATAAACTTGCGGCATCCCGCATCTGCGGAGAAGATCTCATTGTCGAGGTCCCACTCAAACACGTATGTGCCTGTACTTTCAACTATGGCTCGGTATCTCTGCTCGTCCTCATATTTTAATTTCAGTATTCTGTTGTCCGCCTCACTCTTTTCAAGCCTGAACTCGTCATCAATGTCGCGGAGGCAGAACATGCAGGTCTTCTTGCCCATTGTGTTCTTTATGCGGAATATGGAGATCTGAGACCATATGTACTTAGCTCCTACTTTGAGTCTGCACTTTGTCGAGATTGAGCCTTTCTCATCGTCATAGAGAGAAGAGAGCACATTCTCCTTCTTTAGGAATTCTCTTACCTCTTTTTCATCTGCATAGGAGACCTTGCTGCAGAAATTCTCGTAAGTTTCGTCCAATGGGAGAATCGGCGCATAGATAGATATATCTTTTGCGCTGTAAAGGACTGTCGCAGTATCATCGGAGTAGTTAAAATGGATAATGCCTATGTAGGAAAGCCTCAGTATGTCCGTCAGCTGTTTTAGGGACTCCTCATGCTCAAGCCTCTTTTGAGCCGACAAGTCGTCAAGTGCAAAATAGAAGACAGATCTGTCGGACATGTCTCCGATATGGCGTACTTTAAGAGCCAGCCACCGGTATTCTTCGTCAGGCTCTTGCTGCTTTCTTCTTATGTTAAGAGTCTCAACCTTATGAGACGCAGTCGCGGCATCACAGGCAGCAAGCAGAGGATATCTGTCGTCCTCATGTATCAATGGCATGATATCTTTCGCCATACTGTTAAAATCTTCGGGAGTCGTTCCCGTAAGCTTGTAATAGTCGTCGTTGACTCTCAGGAGTTCCAGCCTGCCTCCGGAGAGTTCGTATATTCCCATAGCCCCTACCATACTGTTCATTATTAAGTCGGCTGTTCTGCTTGATTTCCACGTTCTCTCAAAATCTATCTCATCAAGAGTGACTTTGCTTACTTTTCCCATGCCGGAAAGAGACATTGTATCTATGATTTCATTGAATTTCTCCATAGGAACGGGAGGAGAGAAGTAATACCCCTGTATGCAGTCACAGCCCAGCCCAGTCAGATAGTCCAACTGCGCCGCATTCTCAACGCCTTCTGCCACTACGGGAATGTTGAGCCACTTGGCAAGCCTGACTATGCTGCCCAGCACACTGCTTCCGCGTTCCGAGCTTTCTATGCCGTTGATAAAATTCCTGTCTATCTTCAGTATGTCAACGTCTATATCCTTCAGCATGTTAAGAGACGAATAGCCGCTGCCGAAGTCATCCATCAGAACCGCAAATCCGTTGCTGTGGAGGCAGCTTATGAGGTTTACAATGCGCTTGGGCGTATCTGTGTAGGAGCTTTCGGTTATTTCGATTTTCATGTATTTGTGGTCCAGCTCATATTTATCGAGAAGTTCCACCAGCTGACTGCAGAAATTTGACATATATATGTTAAGCCTTGATACATTGACCGATATTGGGACTATTGTTTTCCCCGCAAGCTTTCTCTCGGCAAGATAGCGGCAGACCTCTTCTCTGACGTAAGAGTCAAGCTTGATTATGAATCTGTTTTTTTCAAATACAGGGATAAACTTGTCGGGAGAAAGAAAGCCTTTTGTCGGGTGCTGCCATCGGACAAGAGCTTCCGCTCCAATAGGAGCCTCCTCAGTGACACTGTAGACAGGCTGGAGGTATATGACAAATTCTCTATCTGCCAGTGCGCGTTCCATGTCATGGGTCAGGCTCTGCTCGTCCAGCACGGCCTGTCTCATTGCCTCGTCATAGTAGGAGATGCACTTCATATAGTTGCCTTTTATGGATTGCAGTGCCATAGCTGCTCTGTCGCACATCTGAGATACAGGTATGGTTATGTCGTCTATTATGAAAATTCCTATTTTGATAGGTATTTCATATTCTATGTTAAGAGACTCAAAACATTTTTGTATCTCTATGTATAACTTGTCTGAGTCGAGCCGCGAGACAGGAATGCAGGCGGCAAAGTTGTCAGCATCAAGCCTTCCGTAAGTCCCGATTTTGTGAAATATGCCGATAAGTCTTGAGGCAAGTTCTTTTAAGACAACGTCGCCAGTCTCTATGCCGAAAAGATCGTTTATGAACTTAAATCTCTCGATGTTGCAGCGAACAAGAGCAAATTTCTCTTCTTTGCGCGAGGCGAGGATCTCTGATGTTTTCTTGTAAAAGTGCTCCTTGTTGTATATTCCGGTTAGGCTGTCATGTTCTGCTTTGTATGCTAAGAAATCTCTTGCTTTCTTTTCTTCCGTAACATTTATTATTACTGCCACAAAGAGGTGTCTGTCGCAGGAAGTTTTATATATATGCCCGCTTATTTTAACCCAGAGAAAATCTCCGTTTTTCTTTAAAAATCTGCAGGAATGTTCTTCACGGTGGTTTTCGGTAAGAGAATCGGTGACGAATTGTTTAAACTTATATCTTTCTTCCTGAGGGACAAGAGACGATATTCCTCCGAACTCGGAGCTCATAAGCTCCTCTTCGGAATAGCCCGTCATTTTACATACTGTTTTGTTGGAGAATATTAAAGAATCCGGCTTACGAGGGTCACAGACAACCACGCCGCCTGGTATGGAGTTGATAATATGGAGAAGGTCTTGGGATGCATTAGTGACGGCAAAACTATCACCGCAGGAACATGCAAAACCGACACAGCCCGGGCTGTTTATTTTTTCGTCAGAATTTTTAGAAGCGGTATTGTTCTTCGAATCAGCAGAATTCATAACTGTCCTCCGTCTTCCTCAAATCTAAATAACAACTGACACGCCGATTTCTTACTTTTTTAGGAGACAATATACAGATTTAAAACAAGATATATTTTATCAGAAAGATTTCTCAATAACAAATATCTCTTATTTTATCAACTATACCCAATTTTTTTAAAGTATAGGGATATTAAAAGGGCAGAAAGCCTTTATAGATTCCTGCCCCTCTCTCTTACTGATTTTCTTCCATATGTTTGTATTTTAGGTACTTTTCTTTTGCCGCGGAGCTTCCCTCTTTAAAGTATTTCTCCGCGTTTTCAGGGAAGGTTCGCTTCAGGGACGAGTATCGTACCTCTCCGTCAAGGAATGTCTCATATTCCATTGTCGGCTCTTTTGAGTCTATGGTGAGAGGCTTCTCGTTGTTCGGGTTGTACCTGTAGAGGTTCCAATATCCCGATTCTACGGCGCGCTTCATCTCCTGCTGAGCGCCTCCCATGCCGCACTTTATGCCGTGAGCGATACATGGAGTGTAAGCTATTATTACAGATGGGCCGTCGTAGCTCTCCGCCTCTTTGATAGCCTTGATGAGCTGGTTCATGTCAGCTCCCATCGCAACCTGAGCCACATATATGTGACCGTATGTCATGAGCATCGCGCCCAAGTCTTTCTTTGCCGATTTTTTGCCGGATATACAGAACTGAGCAACAGCTCCTAATGGAGTAGCCTTAGAGGACTGACCTCCCGTGTTTGAGTAGACTTCGGTGTCTACTATAAATACATTGACGTTCTCTTTGCTCGCAAGCACATGGTCGAGCCCTCCGAAGCCTATGTCGTAAGCCCAGCCGTCTCCTCCGTACATCCAGAAGGTCTTCTTTGTCAGCTGATCTTTGTTTTGCATTATCTCTTCGGCAGCTCTCTTGGCCGCTCCGCCGAGGGATGTCATGTCAGATTCTATGGCTTCGATGAATTTTTCCGACGCATGAGCGGATTTGTCAAAGTCGTCATATACAGAGAGCCACTCCTGCGCGGCCTCTTTTACCGCGGTATTTTCGCTGTTCTTTATAAGAGTTTCGGCGCGCATCTTCTGAGCCTCTCTCTGCTGTTTGACAGAGAGGAACATGCCGAGGCTGAATTCGGCGTTGTTCTCAAAGAGGGAGTTTGACCATGCCGGGCCGTGTCCCTTTTTATTCTTTGTGTAAGGTATTCCCGGCATAGCTCCGCCCCATGCCTGAGAGCAGCCTGTGGCGTTAGCCCAGTAGACTCTGTCTCCGAAGAGCTGAGTCATGAGCTTCGCATAGGGGGTCTCTCCGCATCCCGCGCAGGCGGCTGAGAATTCCAGCAGAGGCTGGCGGAACTGACTGCCTTTTACCGTGTATGGGTCGAAAGCACCTTCTTTGTCGCTTATCGAAAGTCCGTAGTCCCAAAGCTCCCTTGTAGAGGAAGATTCCTCAAATGGAACCATGCGTATCGCCTTTTCTTTGGCAGGACAGCAGTTTACGCAGCTTGAACAGCCGGTGCAGTCCTCTTTGCTCACTTGCAGAGAGTAGACATAATTTTTTATTCCCACTGCCGGTACTATTTTCATGCCCTCGGGAGCGGTCTTAGCCTCCGCGTCATTGAGCAGATACGGGCGTATGACGGCGTGAGGGCAGACGTAGGAGCAGCGGTTGCACTGAATGCACTTTGTCTCGTCCCACTCCGGCACGGAGGTCGCTATGCACCTTTTTTCAAATGCAGTCAGTCCAAGCTCCACAGTACCGTCCTCATATCCGAGGAAGGCGCTTACAGGCAGAGTGTCTCCCTTCTGAGCATTTATGGGGCCCAGCAAATCCGTAACTATTGCGGGGATTTTCGGGTCTTTTGCTTTGGGAGCATCCTCTGCATGAAGCCACTCTTCGGGAATGTCTATCTTGACTAAGGCGGTGCCTCCGTCCTCTATCGCCGCGATGTTTCTGTTTACTACTTCGTCGCCCTTAGCGAAGAAGGTCTTTTTTATAGCATCCTTCATGTAGCTCATAGCATCTTCTATTGGGATGAGGTTGACCAGGTGGAAGAAGGCGGACTGGAGAGGAATGTTCACATGGTTTCCGAGTCCGTGCTTTTCCGCTATCACTGCCGCGTTTATGATGTAAAAGCGCGCTTTTTTCTCGGCAAGTTTGCGGCGGATGTTTGCGGGGATTTTCTCCGATAGCTCGTCGGCGCTCCAAGGGCAGTTGAGGAGCAGAGTTCCGCCCTCTTTAAGCTCGCTCACTATATCGTAATTCTGTATATATGTCTGGTTGTGAGCCGCCACAAAGTCTGCGTTCTTCACAAAGTATGATGAGCGTATTGGCTTATCGCTGAAGCGCAGATGTGATATTGTCACTCCGAAGGACTTTTTCGCGTCATATTCAAAATATGCCTGACCATATTTATTTGTGTAGCTGTTTATTATGTCTACAGTGTTTTTATTCGCTCCGACGGTGCCGTCTCCGCCGAGTCCCCAGAATTTGAAGCCGAGCTGGTCAGAAGAGCCTGCGCATATGGGCCGTACCGGCAGAGAGAGGTGGGTAACGTCGTCCTCTATGCCTATTGAGAAGCTATTCTTTGGCTTTTCGGAGCTGAGGTTGTCAAAGACTGCTGCTATCTGAGCAGGGTCTGTGTCCTTTGAGGAAAGTCCGTACCTGCCTCCGACTATGAGCAGGTCACGCCCTGTTCCCGTAAATGCGGTGCATACGTCCTGATAGAGAGGGTCTCCCGTAGTGCCCATCTCTTTGCAGCGGTCAAGCACGGCTATGCGCTTGACACTCTGAGGCAGAGCCTCAAAGAAGTGTTTGAGGGAGAATGGACGGTAGAGGTGAACCTGAAGGAAGCCCGTTTTGCGCCCGCGGGAGTTCAGATAGTCCACAGCCTCGCACACTGTTCCGCTGACAGAGCCCATTGCTATTACTACTTCTTCGGCATCTGGCGCTCCGTAATAGTTGAAGAGGTGGTACTCACGACCTGTTATGACGCTTAGTTTGCTCATGTAGTCCTCGACAATGTCAGGGAGAGCGTCGTAGAAGCGGTTTGACGCCTCGCGCACCTGGAAGTAGATGTCGGGGTTCTGAACCGTGCTTCTCATCACCGGGTGCTCTGGGTTCAATGCCTTGGCGCGGAAGGCGGCAAGGGCATCTCTGTCGAGAAGTGATGCTAAATCTTCATAGTTCATCTCTTCTATCTTTGAAATTTCATGAGATGTGCGGAAGCCGTCAAAGAAGTGCATAAAGGGAATATGTCCCTTTATCGCGGCAAGGTGGGCTATGCCTCCTATGTCCATGATTTCCTGGGCGTTTGCGGTCGAGAGCATGGCAAAGCCGCTCTGACGGCAGTTCATCACGTCTGAATGGTCCCCGAATATGGAGAGGGCATGAGTTCCGACTGTGCGCGATGCTACATGGAGGACGGCGGGGTGAAGCTGTCCCGATATGCGGTGAAGCACCGGTATCATTAGCATCAGCCCCTGAGATGAGGTGTATGAAGAGGCAAGAGCTCCGGCCTCGAGAGCTCCGTGAACAGCCGCTATTGCTCCCGCTTCCGACTGCATCTCAACAAGGTTGACACACTGTCCGAATATATTTTTCTTCCCAACCGCGGCCCATGCGTCCGTCTTTTCCGCCATAGGAGACGAAGGTGTTATAGGATATATCGCCGCCACTTCCGTAAAAGCATAGGCAATATATGCCGCCGCCTCGTTGCCGTCCATTGTGACAAGTTTTTTCCCTGCCATTTTATGCTCCTCCTCTTTGCGTCCTTTTGAGTGCTTACTAAGCCGTCTTCACACTCGCCGCTTTATGCAAGTTAAATTTTTCTATCGCGTTTTCTCTCATCTTGTATTTCAAAATTTTGCCCGCTACATTCATGGGGAATTCCGCCACAAAATCTATGTACTTGGGGCACTTGTGACGCGCCATATTCGCACGGAAGAATGCTTTTACTTCATCCTCCGTCATGGAGCCTTCTTCTTTTAATATTATACATGCGGCTATTTCCTCTCCCAAATCTTCGTCGGGAACTCCTATTACCTGCACGTCCTTAACCTTTTCGTGAGTGTAGAGGAATTCCTCGAGCTCTTTGGGATAGATGTTCTCTCCGCCCCTTATTATCATATCCTTAAGACGCCCAGTTATCCTGTAATTGCCCTCAGGGGTGCGGCAGGCAAGGTCGCCTGTATGGAGCCATCCGTCTTTATCTATAGCTGCGGCCGTAGCTTCGGGCATTTTGTAATACCCTTTCATTATATTGTAGCCGCGCGCCACAAACTCGCCTGTCTCATTGTCGGGCATATCCTCGCCCGTCTCTGGGTTCACTATCTTGCACTCGATTTCCGGCAGAGCGTGTCCCACTGTGGCCACTCTTACTTCAAGTGAGTCGTCCGTACTGCTCATTGTACATCCCGGAGAGGCCTCTGTCTGTCCGTATACTATGACGACTTCTGTCATATTCATCTTATTTACAACATCCTGCATCTTGGATATCGGACATGGACTTCCTGCCATTATTCCCGTTCTCATATATGAAAAATCGGTATTGGCAAAGTCCTTGTGCTCCATCATTGCTATAAACATTGTGGGCACTCCGTGGAAGCATGTTATCCTCTCCTGATTGATGCAGGCAAGAGAAGCCTTTGTCGAAAAATAGGGCAGAGGCATAAGAGATGTTCCGTGAGTCATTGAGGCCGTCATAGCGAGAACCATTCCGAAACAATGGAACATAGGCACCTGTATCATCATTCTGTCGGCTGTTGAAAGGTCCATTCTGTCTCCTATGCACTTGCCGTTGTTCACCACGTTGTAGTGAGTGAGCATTACCCCCTTTGGGAATCCCGTAGTGCCGGAGGTGTACTGCATATTGCAGACATCATGGACATCAACCGCCGATGCCATTCTGTGAACTTCCTCTATGGGAACCATATCTGCTCTTGAAAGAGCGTCTTCCCATGTAAGACAGCCCTTCATGCGGAAGTTTACCGTGATTATATTGCGGAGGAAGGGCAGACGGCTGCACGCCAGAGGCTTGCCCGCGGCGGAAGTCTTGAGCTCGGGGCAGAGCTGGTTCATGATGGCTTTGTAATTTGAATCGCGGAAACCCTCTATCATAATGAGAGTGTGAGTGTCGGACTGCTTTAAAAGATACTCCGCTTCGTGAATTTTGTAGGCTGTATTCACTGTTACAAGGACAGCTCCTATCTTTGTCGCGGCCCAGAAAGCGATATACCACTGAGGCAGATTTGTCGCCCATACCGCCACATGGCAGCGCGCTTTCACTCCGAGAGAGATAAGGACTCTGGCAAACTCGTCTACGTCGTCGCGGAACTCAGAGTAGCTCCTTGTGTAATTCAAGGTTGTGAATTTAAAGGCGCACTGGTCGGGGAACTCGTCCACAACCTTGTCCAGCACCTGAGAGAAAGTCTTCTCTATGAGCTTGTCCTTCTGCCATATAAACTGTCCCGTGCCGCGCTTGTTGTCGTGAAGCCTCTTCGCTCTGGTCTGGCGGGCAGGGTTTCCGAAACGGCTCATATAGTTGGCAAAGTGCAGGCATATAAGCTCTATGCTCTCCACATCCTCCATCCATGACGGCTCCCATTCAAGAGATATATACCCGTCATAATTTATGGAATAGAGAGCTCTCATCATATCTCCTATGGGAAGAGTTCCCTCTCCCGTCAGGCGGTACTCACAGACTCCGCCGATAATTTCCGAGTCCTTGAGGTGAACATGCTTTATGTGACCGCCGAGATTTTTGACAGTTTTTTCCGGAGATTCTCCGGCGCTTCTCACAGTGTGCTGCATGTCCCAAAGAGCCGCCAGATTGTCGGAGACGAACTTCTCCAAAATACGGCAGAGCTTGTCTGTGTCACTGTATATTCCGATAGTCTCTATTACGAGAGTTACTCCGGCTGCGGACGCTTTAGGCAGAACTCTCTCTATGCAGGCTTCCGCGGCTTTGTGAGACTCCTCCTCACTGCAGGAGGACGGTTTTGCTCCTATTCTCACATAGGGAATGTGCAGACTGGCTGCGTTAGCTATGTAGCTCTCTATTTCGGCACAGCACTCTTCCAGTATCTCGGGACTGCCTATGTTGCAGGAGGTATCTATGCAGGGAATAGTGAGGTTCTGCTCAACTAAGGCGCGGTGAGCGGCGCGTGCCATGGCAGGGTCAAAAATTCCGCTCCTGCCGGAAAATTTAGGCTCATTTATATTATATATCTCTATGCCGCCGAAGCCGCCGTCTTTCGCAATGCCGCAGAAATCCTGCCACGTATAGCCGCTCCAGCCAAATGTCGAAAAAGAAAGTTTCATCAGCTGTGACTCTCCTCATATACGATTTTATTTAAAGCATTGACATAAGCTCTGATGCTCGAACCTATGATGTCTGTCGAAATTCCGTTGCCGGAATAGAGCTTGCCGTTGGAGCGGAGCTTCACCAATGTAGAGCCCATTGCCTCGCGCCCCTCCGTCACAGCCTGAACCTGAAAATCGTCAAGCTCGTAGTGGCGTCCCGTAATCTGCTCTATTGCCATAAAAGCCGCATCTATAGGGCCGTCTCCCACAGCAAGGCCGAAGAGATCCGCACCGTCTTTACGGACATGTATATTGGCAGTGGCGTTTATAATATTTCCGCTGTTTATTACAAAGCTAACGATTGTATATGAGGGAGGAACCTGAAGAGCCACGCTCGCTATAATAGCCTCAAGCTCCTTCCTGCCGACAGACTTCTTTGCAGCAACATTGACAAAAGTCTCATAAACTTTGGCCTGATCCTCTTCGGAGAGGTCATAGCCAAGGCGCATTACAGCCTTGTTCACAGCACTTATGTCATCATTGGCATCGAGCGTCACGCTGTCGTTATGGTGAACGGCAAAGCCAGTGTCAAAGGCCGAAGTCTTGCTGCGCTCTGTGCGCGTTATCCAGTTCATCTGGCCTATAGAGCGGTGAAGCACTGTCGTCTTTATGCCGCAGGATATGCCGATTCCGTCTCCGAGATTTTTTATAATATTTACTGCGGACTCAAGAGTCGGAGTTGAGCTGCCTCCGACAGTCACATTTATCTCGGAAGCTCCGGACATGACGGCAGTCACGGCGCAGGCAGCTGCCATTGACATCTCGTCAGAGCAGATAACGGAAAGGTTAACCCCGCGAAGGGAGGGAGCTTTTTCGTAAAGATTTTCTATAAAACACTTAAACTCATCGGGAAGCATCGTGCCGGCCGAGTCACATATCGTAACAGTGCCGGCTCCTGCGGCTATTGCCGTACATATAGCCTTGATGAGAAAATCCTCCTCGCTTCTGGTAGCGTCCTTTGCGGCAAATTCCACATCATCGCAGTAACTTCTGCTTCTTCTTACGAGGGAATCTATCATTTCGAGGACAGATTCGGGCTTCTTGTTGCATTCAAACTCCATCTGAACGACAGAAATAGGTGCTTCCACATAGAGCCTCGGCCTCACGGCGTTTGAAACAGCTCCCCACGCAGTATCCACGGAATCCTCCGTATAGCCCACAGGAATGGAAAGTGCCGAAGTCTTTACCGCCGAGGCAATAGTTCTCACCAGAAGGGAGTCTGTCTTCACATTCTCGATAGGGGCAAGTGCGATAGTATCAAGGTTAAGCTTATCAAGAATCTTAGCCGCCTCAATAATCTCCTTAAAGCTGAGAGAGCTCTCCTGTCCTACCGAGGTCTCTCGCAATGTGATGTCCGTCAACTTTACCTTCCTCATGTTTATACACACTCCTTATCCTACGTCTCTTCCGGGACAAAAAAAGTCCCTGAGACATATAAATGTCTCAGGGACGAAAATATTCGCGGTACCACCCTGATTGCCGCATACAGATGCGGCCTCTCGATTAACACTTTACGGCGTGTCCGTAGCCCCTTAATCGCAAAAGCTTTCAGGCGCTCCGCTCCGGAGTGAGACAGCTTCCCACTGCTTCAGTGCCGACTCTCACCTTCTGCCGGCTCTCTGTAACATCCACAAATAGGGGCTTAACTCCATCATAGCGTTTAGCAATATTAAAGCTGTATCTTCTAAATATACATATGATTTTTTTATTTGTCAATAGCCGTCATTGCAAAAATTGCGCAAAAGCAATAAAAGTCAGGAAGGTGCGGTTGCGCAGATGAGAAGAGACGATTAAGGGACTATTGGCAAACAATAGGCAAGCAGTTGGCAAGCAGTTGGCAAACGATTGACAAGCAGTTGGCAAGCAATCGGCAAACGATTGACAAGCAATTGGCAAACAATAGGCAAACGATTGAAAAAACAAGATTTATTTTATGTTTTCGCCCCTTCTCGTCTCCCCGCAAATTTTCTGTGCGGGGTAAAGCGGCTTTGGTTCTAAGCCCATAAAGATTCAAAACCAACATCGCTAAACCCCACACTGAAGCATTGCGGGGAGACGATTAAAAAGCTAAACCGAGATTTAGTTACAGTATCAAGGAAGGGTTGTTTTGAATACGCTTGATGAGGTCATGATACACCTGCTTTTCAGGGACTTCTGTAATCGTAGTCACCCGGTTTCCCGCGTCTTTTGAAGACGCTCCGCAGTGATATATTTTCTCCTTATCCGTATCGAAATCAAGAATTATATATCTGTCGTGGAACATGCCATTCGTCTTACGAAACGAGACTGTGATGTTCGGGTATTCCTTCTTAAAGTCATTGTACTCCAAGCTGTGGAGACCGTTTCCGATGTTATCGCTGAAGATTACTATACTTACGTTTTTGGCGGCACTCTTGAGCAGTACAAGCGTTTTTAGACCAATATAATTATCAATGATAAAAATCGTTTTCTCTGCTTCACTATATATTTGTGAATACGCAAGGTCAGCCTTTGCCGGTTCTCCGTTTAACAGAAGGTAGCCTCTTCGAACCTGAGGGCTGCCAAAATCCAGCATGATGGCCGAAAGGTCGGATTGAACCACCACGTCACTGAGACTGTTTACAACGTCTGCTACTTTGTTTTCGATATTGTTCAGGTCTATGCGCATTGCCATGATATCTCTGACATTCTGAGATGTCTGCATGGAGAGCTGAAGGTACTCGCGCTGACCTATCAAGCCCTGATTCTCAATGATGTAATCTTTCATCATCCGGAAAGTTCGGATCAGTGCTTTGCTCTGCCGAATGGCCAAATCACCCCGAAGCACAGTCATAAGCATGTAGATCCCCTGTTCGGTGAAAGCATATGGAAGGTATCTTGCGCCGCCCCAACTTGAAGTGGAATTTTTGCACCTCAAGATTTTCAATTCATCTGCCGTCAAGCGGAACATGAAATCCTCGCCATCAAATTTTGCAGAATTATTCTTAACCTGACGGTTGAAATTCTTCGTTTCATATCCATAAATTGACGCCAACTCAAAATCCAACATAACTTTTTGCCCTCGAACAATATAAATCCTATCGCGTATAGTCTCCTCGTTTATGAGCACTATTGCAGAGCTGCTGTCGATTACCATTGAGTCCACCTCATCTTAGATACGGTTATCCGCCATATATTCGACTTGCCGACTGTCGTACCGCAGCAAGTATATATATCATAAGCTGAAAGCACTATGAGCCTTGGTTCATCCGTAAAAGCAGAATGATAAATTGAGATTCGGCAGAGGAATATTGTCAAACCGTTGGCAGACAATTAAACGCTAAACCAAGATTTAGCATCTCACAATATTTCACGCGATGCGGAGCGAGCACTTCACCATGTTTCACGCGAAGCAGCTTCCGCGCAGTGCAAAGCCCCTGCCTTTGCCTCTGCCCCTGACAATCGTTCAACAACTGCTCAACTATCGCTCAAGGCCCTATCGTTTGCCTATCGTTTGCCTGCTGCTCTAGGCTAAACTTTAATTTACTTGTAATAATCTATATGTTATAGAAAATAAAATTTAGATGTTATTTTCATAAAGTTGGACAAAATAGCACCAAGACATGCCACCAGGTTATATAGGGGCTTTTTTGCGGATAAAAATATAATACGTTTAAATAACAATTTTAACTTAAAATATATTGTATACAACTTTACTAAAATGGGATATTGACAATAAATATAAAAGCATTATCATATACTATCATTTTTTTCCACATTTACTTTTTATTTTTATAAAAAGTGTGGTAAACTTTAGTTTATGGAAGGAGGTTCAACAGAAGAATTCAGCACCATATTTTGAGTATCACCGGGAGGGTTTCGTATGTCAGAGAAAAAATCTACGTTCAAAGTTCCGCACACCTTTGTAATTCTTTTTTGCCTTACCGTACTTGCCGCAATAGGAACTTATTTTATTCCGGCAGGCGTATATGACAGGATTACAGATCCGAATACCGGCCGCACAATTGTTGACCCGGCCACTTACCATGCAGTGGCCCAGAGCCCGGTTAATCCGTTCCAGACCTTTATATGTGTCTATAAGGGACTTATAAATGCCGCAAACGTCATCTTCTTCATTATGATATCCTACGCATGTTTCTACCTGATTATCGTAAGCGGAGCACTGAATGCGGCAATAGGCGCTCTTCTTCGCAGAACCAAAGGCAAGGAAGCTTTTGTGCTTCCCGTCTTTATCTATCTCTTTGCCACCTGCTCCACATTCTTCGGAATGTTTGAAGAGGCTTTCGGATTTATTCCTATCTTTGTCGGTCTTGCCATAGCTATGGGCTATGATGCCATTGTCGGTATGTCTGTCGTTGCCATGGGCTGCGGACTTGGATTTGCCGCCGCCTTCATGAACCCGTTCACAGTAGGACTCGCTCAGAAGTTCGCTGAGCTTCCCCTCTTCTCGGGACTTGGGCTGCGCATCGTGGCATGGTTTGTCTTTGTCACTATGGGCGTTGCATGGACTATGCGCTATGCGGCGATTGTTAAGAAAGACCCGAGCAAGTCCCTTATGGCAGGCGTGGACATGGGAGCTTTGGCTCTTGACCACAACGAGCTCATCGAATCTAAGATGACAGGCAAGAATAAGCTTACACTGCTTATCCTTGTAATTTCTCTCGGAGTTCTCGTTTGGGGCGTTCTTGAAAAGGGATGGTACTTTGACGAACTCTGCGGACTTCTGCTTATAACCGGTATCGCCTGCGGAGTGGCAAACAGTTACAGCCCGAGCCGCATTGCCGAAATTTACATCGATGCTTGGAGAGATATCATTTTCGGAGCGACAATAGTCGGTATCTCAAGAGGCGTTCTTGTCGTTATGGAGCAGGGACAGATAATCGACACTGTCGTCTATGCTCTGGCTGCCCCTCTTACCTCTTTGCCGAAGTGGATTGCAGCAGAAGGCATGCTCATCGTTCAGACTTTGATAAACTTCTTTATTCCGTCAGGTTCGGGACAGGCCGCAGTCACAATGCCTATCATGGCTCCTCTTTCGGACATTTTGGGCATACAGCGTCAGGTCGCAGTCTTGGCTTATCAGTTTGGAGACGGTTTCTCAAACATTCTTTGGCCGACAACTTTGCTTCCCGTTATCTGCGGACTTGCGAAGGTTCCCATCGATCGCTGGTGGAAGTACTTTATTCCGTTCTTCGGTCTGCTTTTTGCCGTTCAGATGGTTTTCATATTTGTGGCAGTAGCCATTGGTTACAATTAGAATCATGACAAATACAAAATTCTCTCTGCTTATTAAAAACGGGACTGTGCTCTTTCCCGACCAAGCAAGGGAGGAAGCTGTAAATATCGCGGTATCTGACGGAAAAATCGCTCTTCTGACACACGATGAGCCTGATGCCGGCTTTGTGATAGACGCGAAGGGACTCTTCGTATCGCCCGGATTTATCGACTCACATATGCATGACGAGGAAGTGTGCGACGGCGATACAGTGGAAAAAGCTCTGCTGCGTCAGGGCGTTACCACTGCCATAGCGGGAAACTGCGGTTCCGGCCCTCTGGCTGCCGACATTCTCCCTCACAGGCAGAAGCCCTGGCTCAATTTGGGATATCTCACTGGTCATACATGTCTGCGCGAAGCAGCCGGAGTAACAGACATTTACGCTGCGGCAAATGAGGAGCAGAGGGAGAAGATGTGCAAACTTCTGCGAAGCGAGCTTGAAAATGGCTCTTTCGGGCTTTCCGTGGGGCTTGAGTATATGCCCAACACACCGCCTGAGGAACTTGCTCCCCTTTTTGATATAGTAAAGGAGTTCAAGCAGAGGTGGATACCGGTACACATCCGTTCTGACGGGCCTCAGGCAGTCGCTGCCACGGACGAAATCATAGAGTACGCCAAAAAGTGGCCTCTCAGATTTCAGATATCCCACACAGGCAGCATGACGGCATTCGGACATCTTGCCGAAGTTCTGCAACATATAGAAAAAGCCGCAGACGACGGAGCAGATGTAACTTTCGACTGCTATCCCTACGACGCTTTCTGCACAAATCTCGGTTCTGCAGTATTTGATGCCGGATTTGAAGAGAGGTGGGGAAAGGGGCTTGAGTCTCTCGAAATAGGGAGCGGCCCTTACAGAGGCAAGTGGCTGAATGAGGATAACCTATATGATAGGCTCAGAAAGGAAGCTCCCGAAACTCTTATCATAGCTCATGTTATGAGAGGGGACGAAGTCGAGCTATGCCTTATGCACAAAAATTGCGCTATTGCATCCGACTCTCTTCTGCGCGGCGGTCACGGCCATCCGCGCGCTGCAGGCACATTCCCGAGAGCACTGCGCATGCTTGCCGATAAAGGACTGCCTTGGCACGAGGCTGTTCGCAAGTGTACAGCTCTTCCTGCTGCGATGAACTGGCTGAACAAGGGTGTCATAGCAGAGGGAGCGGATGCCGACCTTGTAATATTCGACGGAGAGGCATTAAGGGACAATGCGACATTCGCTATGGAACTGCTGCCCCCTGACGGAATAAAGTGGGTTATCCTGGGAGGAACGCCCGCTGTCCGTAATAATGAGGTATTGGGAGAGCCCAAGGGACATCTTTTAAGGCGTGCTTAACGGACAAATCTCTCTGCAATTGCAGCTATAATTTAAAAAAGCCCGGGATCCCTATTGAAATCAGGGGCTCGGGCTTTCGGTTATAGCTGTTTTGCGCTTCTGCTTTAACTATATGGAGGTGTCTCAATGGAAAAAACTTCTCTTCTAGCAAGAATAGACGAAATTATCGACTCCCGCTCTGAAGAAATAGCGGAGATGAGCGACTTTTTCGCCGCAAATCCCGAAGTTTCAGGAACAGAGTTCAAGACAAGCGCAAAGATTGTCGATGTGCTTACAAAGGCTGGTTTTGATGTCACATACCCCTATATGAATATCCCCACTGCCTTCATCGCATCGTGCAAAGGAGAAAAAGAGGGAGCAAAGGCAGCGATTCTCGTTGAATATGACGCTCTGCCCGAGATAGGACACGCATGCGGACACAACCTGCACGGCTCAATGTCAGTCCTGGCAGGGCTTGCATTGCTGCCTGTCATGAAGGAGACAGGCGGTGAACTTATCGTTGTAGGTACGCCGGCGGAGGAGAGTGACGGAGCTAAAGTGGCAATGTCCGAGCAGGGAGTCTTTGACGGGTGCGATTTTGCCGTAATGCTTCACTGCACCTGCGGCAAATCAATAGTCCGCTACCGCTCTCTTGCAATGGATGCCATCGAGTTCACCTTCAAGGGCAGAACTGCTCACGCTGCCTCGGCTCCGTGGGAAGGGCGCAACGCTCTGAACGGACTTCAGCTCTTCTTTCATGCTATAGATATGCTGCGTCAGCATGTGCGCCCCGATGCGAGGATGCACGGCATATACAGCGAGGCAGGCACTGCTCCGAACATAGTTCCCGAAAAGGCAGTCGGACGCTTTTACTTCAGAGCGTCGAAGCGTGCATATTTGGACAAGATGCTGGAGCAGGTATACAACTGCGCGAAAGGTGCGGCTCTGGCCACAGCCACAGAAGTGACTTGGAGAAACTTTGAGGCGAGCTTTAAGGATGTATTGCCCAACAACACAGCAGAGACAATGATGGAGAATCTCTTTGCCGAGTTCGGAATGGAAGTCGTGCCGTGCCCGGGCTTTATGGGCTCATCCGATGTCGGAGACGTATCATACGTCTGCCCCGCAGTCCAGCCCGAAATAGACATTGCCGGCGGAGAGGAACACGAGCCTCATACAAGAGCCTTCGCAGAAGCCACTGTCACGGATACAGCGCACAAGGCTCTGAATAAAGGAGCTAAAATAATAGCCCGTTCCGTGCTCAATGTGCTTCTTGACGAAAAGCTCCGCGCTTCAATGTGGAAGGACTACAAAAAAGAGACAGAACTTGCGGCGAAACAGTAAAGACGGCAGTTACGGAGGAAACTTTATGGATAATCACGAATTTGAACAGCTGCTTGCGAAAGCATTCAGATATATAGACGAAAATATTGATGCCGCGGCCGCGATAAGCGACGATATCGCGGACAATCCGGAACTCAGCGGCAAAGAATTCAGAACGGCCGGCATACTAAGAGACGCTCTGGTAAAAGAAGGGTTTACGACAGAAATGCCCTACTGCGGCATGGAGACTGCATTCTGCGGAAAGTGCGGCGGCGGCCCTGTCAAAGTCGCATTCCTTGCGGAATATGACGCTCTGCCGGAAGTCGGTCACGGCTGCGGACACAACTTAAGCGGCATGATGTCACTGCTTGCCGGCGAGGCTCTTTCCAAAGTAATAGAACAAACAGGGGGAGAAGTCCTTGTTATAGGCACACCTGCGGAAGAGACATGGGGCGCAAAGTGCGGAATGGCAGATATGGGTATAGCGGATGAACTTTCTCTCGCGATGATGATACACTGCTACTCCGGCAAAAGTATGGTATCTATGAGCACGCCTGCTCTCAGAGGGTGGAATATTAAGTACAGCGGAGTTCCGGCTCACGCCGCTGCCGCTCCGTGGGAAGGGCGCAACGCTTTTAACGGCTCACGCCTCTTTTTTGATGCTCTCGACATGATGCGCCAGCATGTGAAGCCGGATATCAGAATGCACGGCATAATAACCGAAAGCGGCACAGCGGTAAATACCGTTCCGGAAAGGGCCTCCATACACTTAGAGCTGCGCGCTTTAGACAAACGGGACTTGGAAAGTCTGACCGAAAGGGTGCGCAAAATCGCGGCTGGCGCGGCGGAAGCCACTGAGACATCTGTGACATTTGAGCCCAACGACACATACTTCTACAACTCCCTGGAGCTGGATTCTTTGGAAAAGATAACTGAAGAAGGCTTTGCAAAAGCTGGAGTTCCTCTTGCCGAAAAGGAAAGACAGGGAGGAGCGTCAGACATGGGAAATATAAGCTGGCGCTGCCCGTCAATCCAGCCGCTTCTTTCCATAACCGACATCCCCGTACCGCTCCATACAAAAGAGATAGAAGCCGCTACAAGGTCTGAGATGGGACACCAAAGACTGGCAGAAGGAGCAAAAATTATGGTCTTCACAGCTCTGAAAATCCTGACAGATCAATCCTTGAGGGAGAAAGTAAAAGCGGAATTCGAAAGCAAAAAACAGTAAAAGCAGGGGCGTTGAGCGATAGTTGAGCAGCTGCTGAACAATTGTTGAACAATTGTCAGATACAGAGGCAAAGGCGGGTTTTGCGCTGCGCGGAAGTCGCTCGCTTCATTTCACGGCTGTTGCTTTGCGTGAAACATGGTGAAGTGCTCGCTTCGCACTCTCGTGAAATATTGTGAAGTGCTGAATCTTGGTTTTTCGTTCAATTGTTTGCCAACCGTTTTTCACATGTTTGGCTGTGTTTTACCAGTGCATCAAAATTTAAGGAGGCGCCCTCTTTGTGAGGACACCTCCTTTGCTGCGCTTTTATCTGCACTTTGGCATTATGTCCTGACTTTTGCAGAATCCAAGGCCAATAAGCAAGGCTAAAGTGTTGCAGTT
>CAYRAI010000012.1:0-53786 GCA_964422205.1 uncultured Synergistaceae bacterium
TTGGTGGGCGATAGAGGAATTGAACCTCTGACTTCTACCGTGTCAAGGTAGCGTTCTACCTCTGAACTAACCGCCCAACAGGTAGATATTATACAGATTTTTTTTGATATGTCAACACCGTATGTTGTTATTCAGCCCAGTAATTCGGTGCTTCCTTTGTGATGACAACATCGTGAGGATGGCTCTCTTTCATCGATGCGGAAGTAACTTGTACAAATTTAGCTTCTTCATGCAGAGCTTTTATTGTTGCGGCTCCTACATAGCCCATACCAGCTCGCACTCCCCCTACCATCTGGTATATCACACCTGATATGGGGCCTTTGTGGGCAACCATTCCTTCTATGCCTTCGGGAACGAGTTTATCTTCCGCGGAGCCTTCCTGGAAGTAGCGGTCTTTGCTGCATCCGCCCTTCATCGCTCCAAGAGAGCCCATGCCTCTGTAGCTCTTGAAGGAACGTCCTTTGTATATTACTGCTTCTCCAGGGCTCTCTTCAGTTCCGGCAAAGAGTGAGCCTATCATTACAACGTCGGCACCTGCTGCAAGGGCTTTGACTATGTCTCCGGAGTATCTTATGCCTCCGTCGGCAATGACTGTCTTACCGAGTCTGTGAGCCGCTTCCGCGACATTCATTACGGCTGCAACCTGAGGAACTCCAATACCGGCTACAATTCTAGTTGTACATATAGAGCCTGGGCCGATTCCAACCTTTACTCCGTCCGCTCCAGCTTCAATTAGGGCTTCTGCGGCTTCTTTCGTGGCTATGTTGCCTCCTATTATAGGCAGGTCGGGGTATTTTGTGTGCAGAGTACGAACTACGTCTAGGACCATTTTTGAGTGTCCGTGGGCGGTATCGACTATGATTGTGTCAACTCCGGCCTTTACAAGAGCTGCCGCTCGGTCAAATGCGTCTGCGCCGACTCCGATTGCGGCTCCGACTCTCAGTCTTCCGTGTGAGTCTTTTGTGGCGTTGGGGAAGGCTTTTGCCTTTAGAATGTCTTTGATTGTGATAAGGCCTTTAAGTTTGCCGTCAGCATCGACTATGGGCAGTTTTTCTACTTTTGTGCCCATTAATATTGTTTTTGCGTCGTCTAATGTTGTGCCGAGAGGCGCTGTTATCAAATTTTCTTTGGTCATTATGTTGGATATAGGCTGGTCAAGGTTTGTTACAAAGCGCAGGTCTCTGTTAGTTATTATTCCTACTAGTTTTATATTGTGGTCAACAATAGGCACTCCCGATATATGGTAGTGTTCCATAAGGGACACTGCGTCTCTTACCATGTCTTCCGGATGGCGGTAGAATGGGTCTACTATAACTCCAGATTCAGAGCGTTTTACTTTATCTACTTCTATAGCCTGATTTTCGAGGGGAAGGTTTCTGTGAAGTATTCCTATTCCGCCCTCTCTCGCCATGGCTATGGCAAGTCTGCCTTCTGTGACAGTGTCCATTGCCGCACTGCATATAGGTACATTCAGCGATATGCCAGGGGTTATTGTTGTCGATACATTGACTGTTGCAGGTACGACTTCGCTGTATCTGGGCACGAGAAGTACGTCGTCAAATGTGAATCCTTGATAGCTAACGAATTTGTTGTTGGAAGTGTTTTCTTCTTTTGTCATACAATATTCCTCCACGATGTGTAATTTTATATTATTTTTGCGGATAGGAAGGCTGAATCCTTGTCAATGTAGCTACTCCATGACATATCATGCATTCTGATCTTCCCACTGCTCCGCAGTATTCGCCGGATTTGATTTTTATATTAAAATTTTCTGTGTCTGTATCTTCTTTGAGGTACGAGCACATGTTTTTTTTGAAGCTTTGAACCATATGGCCAAGTTTCGGTGTCTGCGCTGTTAATGTAACATCAACCCAATGTATTTTCCAGCCCTTTTCTCTGACAATTTTTAGCACTGATGACAGCAGTTCCGTGCTGTCTGCGTCTTTCCATTTATTGTCTGATGCGGGGAAGATTGTGCCTATGTCGGGCTCCCCTGCCGCGCCCAATATTGCGTCCATTACCGTATGAATTACGATATCCGCGTCTGAATGTCCTAACAGCCCCAAAGGTGAGTCTTCTATGCTTATTCCCGCAAGTATGAGCTTTCGTCCCGGCACAAGCTGGTGGATGTCGTAGCCGTGACCTGTGCGGTATTCTCTGTTTTCGTTTGTCATAAGAACAGCCCTTTCCCAGTCATAGGGTGTCGTTATTTTAAAATTGCATTCTTCTCCGGCTGTAATTTTGATGTCATAGCCTTTGTTTATCCACGCTGTGGCTTCGTCTGTAGCCATAAGGCCGTATTCTTCCATGGTTTTTATGAGTTCCTCTCTGGGGAAGAGCTGCGGTGTCTGTGTTCTGAAATATTTTGCTCTGTCAGGGCATTCAATTACTTTGTCAGAGAGGTATTTTAACGAGTCCGCAGAGGGAAGGAGCGGTATAGCGGCTGAAGAGTCGCCTGCTTCATTGATAAGTTTTGTGCAGAGCGATTCGGTTATAAAAGGGCGGGCCCCATCGTGAACAAGCACGTGTGACCCGCAGGAATTTTTTAATCCGTTCATTACGGATTCAGCTCTGTTTTTTCCGCCGCATACAACTTTTGATGGGATGACTGTATTCAGGAGTGAGGAGACTGTCTTTACGCTGTTTTCCGGAACAACTATTATCAGTTCGGATATTAAGCCTTTTAAGAATAGTTTTTCCGCCGTTTTGACAGACCACATCCAGAGTGGCACGCCCTGCAGATTGCGAAACTGTTTAGGGGTGCCTCCCATTCTGCTGCCAGTGCCGCCGGCAACTATTATAAAGGAGCGTTTGCAGTCTGACATTACTGCTGCCTTATCCTGCCGAATACCATTCTTCCCGCAGAAGTCTGCAGCATGGATGTAACGGTAACTTTTACCCTTTCACCGATTCGTTTGTAGCCGTCTTCGACAACAAGCATGGTGCCGTCGTCAAGGTAGCCTACCCCCTGGTGATTTTCTTTGCCTACTCTGATGATATCAATCTCAACGTTTTCTCCCGGAAGAAGCATGGGTTTAAGTGAGTTTGCCAGGTCGTTGACATTGAGCACTGAGACGCCTTCTATCTGGGCTATCTGGTTTAGGTTGTAGTCTGTTGTGACTACTTTGCCGTTTATCTGTCTTGCTAAAACGACAAGAGCTTCATCAACTTTGTCCCGCTCCAGTTCTTTCAGTGTTGTCTCGGGAATTTCTATGCTTAGTGCCTCTATTTTCTGCAGTTCTGTTACAACAGAGAGTCCTCTTCTGCCTCGTGTTCTTCTCAGAGGATCGGTTGAATCGGCTACTCCCTGCAGTTCGGCTAGTATAAATCTCGGGAGGACTATTGTTCCTTCAAGAAAGCCTGTCTGAGCTACATCAAGGATTCTGCCGTCTATTATCGCGCTTGTATCAAGTATTTTGGGTGTCGAATAGTAGAAATCGGAGGACATGTCGCTTTCTTCGTCTAAATTTTCGGATGCATTGTTTTTCTTCTTTTTCCTGGTTATTTTGAATTTTATGTCACCTATGTTGGTTATAAAGTTCCAAAAGTCGTTGCGTCTTTTGGAAAAGAACCTTAATCCAAGATACCCAAGGGCTATGTTGAGTAGCACGGCAATATATACGCCTACTCCTCCCGGTATTCTCGACATAGGCAATGCTATTAGGTTTGCCAGCATTAATCCTAATATGAGCCCCATTAAGCTTACTATCAAATCAGAAACGCTTGTATTCTGTAGTTTTGCTTCTGAGAATTGGCCGAACTTAGTGAGCCCCAACCAGAATAGAGGTGCAAGAATAAAGCCGAAACATGCTGACAGCAGTATGATAAAGACGGTAGTTCCGATTGGGTGAATTAATGTGACGTTTGGCCACCAGCTTCGTTCAAGAATTAGTTTTGATATTTGGTAGCCGGCAGCGGCGCAGATAAAAACCATTACAGCTTTTACCAATCTTTTCATGACACTTGATAGTCCCGATTCAGACACTGTGCATTTCTCCTTCCGTTTTATATGAAACATTTTATGAATCTGTTTATTACATTGTTTTTCTTGATTCTAAAGCCATATGCAATGTGACTCTGTCCGCAAAGCCTATGCTTCCTCCAACAGGCAGACCGTAGGAGAGTCTTGAGATTTTAACATTTATGCCGTTCATTGCGTCCTGTATAGCGAATGCCGTTAAGTCTCCTTCAATTCTGGGCGCTGTGGCAAGGATTATTTCTTCTATGCCTATCTCTGTTATGCGTTGTTTTAGGCGCTCTATGCTCTCTTCCGGTATAGAGGAGTCATCCAGAGGTGAAAGCTGCCCTCCGAGAACGTGGTAGAGACCGTTAAAGATTCCGGCTTGTTCTATTGCGACACAGTCTTCTTCATTTTCAACCACGCAGATGATTTTTCGGTTTCTTGTCTTATCTCTGCATATTGAGCAGGGCTCGGTGTCCGTAATGTTTCCGCATTCCGAACAGTGTCCTATCCCGTTGACAACCGACAGTATTGCATCGGCAAGATCCCTGCCCCACTGAGGATTCTGTCTTAAGATGTAAAAGACGACACGGCGCGCCGATTTCTCTCCTACTCCCGGCAATTTACTCCAAAGTTTTATGAGTCTGTTTATAGGATCAGGTAAAGACAATGCCAGAACCTACATGAAGCCCGGGAAGCCGCCCATGCCGCCTGTTACAGAGTTCATTTTATCATTTGAGAGTTCTTTGCTTTTGGATATAGCGTCTTTCATTGCTGTAAGTACGAGGTCTTCAAGCATTTCAACATCATCGGGGTTTACGACTTCTTTAGAAATTGACACAGAAATAATATCGCCGTGTCCGTTTACGACAGCCTTTACCATTCCGCCGCCTGCAACTCCTTCAAGCGTTGTCTTTTCAAGCTCTTCCTGAGCCAATGTCATCTGTGCCTGCATTCTCTGTGCCTGTTTCAAAATTTTGTCCATTTTCATGTAGGTACGTCCTTTCATCTGCGTTGATTTGATTAACGAACAAAGATACAGTAATTTTATCTTTTCAGCTAGAGTATTTTACTTAGTAATTTCGACATCATTATTTTTATATCTGTCTATGTGGATAACTGTCAGAAAGAGGCAGAGGACAAATACCGGGAGTTTTGACATGCGTCTCCAGCGCCAAGGCTCCTGCAGTAATCTGTAAAGCCACTCCATACCGAATTTCTGCCATATTTTAGGAGCTCTTGTCAATTTTCCTGAGAGAACATCCATGCTGCCGCCTATGCCCATTCCGACTATAGCTCCTGTTGATTTAAGATTACTGTCCAGCCAGTATTCCTGTTTGGGAACTCCAAGTCCGGCAAAGAGTATCTTTGCCCCGCTTTCCTGTATTCTTTTACATACGGATTCTGTATCTTCCTGCTTGAAAAAACCATCCTGAGTACCGGCTATTGTAAGCCCTGGGTATTTTGAGCAAAGGACGTCAGCCGCTTTGTCTGCTATGCCGGGCTCTCCTCCGAGCAGCCAAACGCTCCACCCCTCGCATGCCGCGCGTTTGCACAGGTGTTCTGTAAATTCGACTCCCGGTATGCGTTCCTGTATGGGGCTGCCCACGAGTTTAAGCGCGCCTATAAGTCCTGCTCCGTCTGGCAGTACAAGTCCTGCTTCACGAACAATTTTCCTGTATTTCTCATCAGTTCTGCTTCTGAGAGCCGCCAGTGCGTCTGGAGTGACTATGATATGTGAGCAGTCGTTTGTGTTAATCCAGTGCTGTACTTGTGTAACGGCATAATTAAGTGATATGTTGTCAACTCTTATTCCCCAAAGTCCTGGTTTGCGGTTGTAGTTTTTGGCGTGTGCCGCAAATTTTAATTTTGTGTATATGTATATTACAAAGAGTATGACGGACGCGGACGCGGAGAGCAGTAAGGCCTGTATTATGCCGAAGAAGAAAAAGGATACTGCACAGCCGCAGAGGGCGCAGATTCTAACCACGCAGTTTATGGCATCCACATGGTCTTTGCCGTTTTTTATTAAATTTCTGTAGACTATGTAGTTTCCGGTAGGCATTACCGGGGCTGCTGCCGTTACCACGCTGAGGAGTGTCTCGATTATAGGCAGTGCAAATATGCCTAGAGGCATGACTGCCAGAGTGTAGAATGTTATTCCTTTGCTTACTCCGAATATCGTTATGCCTGCGAACAGTGTCCCCCAAAGAGCGGTCAAAGGTTCTGTAAGTCTTTTGTATGGATGTATGTGTCTGCTCCAGAAGACTGTAAGGAATATCATGCCGGCGATGCATATCTGAGATGAGTCCTGCAGGTTCAGTGAGGATGAAAGAATGGCTACTGAGATAAGAGACCAGCTTACAGTGAGGAGAAGTCCGGCCATTCCGGGAATGTCATCTATTTCCTGAAAGAATATTGGAAATATGCCGACCCACAATGTGCTTATGGCAATGGAGGCGAAGTATGAGAGATAGTAGTATTCGCCTTTTGTAAATTCTATAAATGCTATTCTGGGACCGAATATGGAAAAGCCTAAGCCTACAAGGAAATATAAAAATCTGAGATTTTTGCCTTGGGATACTTTTTGGCAGAAGCCTATGCAGGCTGCTACAATGCCTGTCGCAATTGTGATTTTCAGCGGGCCGTCCGCAGCCCATATTCCGCACAGGGCCCAGGCTCCCACCAGTGTTATGTCTTTTAAATAATAATACTGGTCGCTTTCAAGATATCTTTTAAAAAATTTTTGTATGAAGACACAAATGGCTGCAACTATTATTACCATTGCGACAGTAGTAATATAAATATTATCAAACATGAAGATATACCCCGCTCTTCCGCTAAGCAAATAATCATAAATCTATGACTATATATAATACTACAAAAAAGGAGGCCGGAGTATATCCGGTCTCCTTCATTTTTCTGCTTAATTAGCCTATTTTTTCAAGTCCGCCAACGTATGGTCTTAACGCTTCGGGAACTGTGATGCTTCCGTCTTCGTTCTGGTAGTTTTCAATCAGAGCGATAAGGCAGCGTCCTATTGCTATTCCTGAGCCGTTTAGTGTGTGTATAAAGCGCGGCTTGCCTCCGCCTTCGGGGCGATATTTTGTGCCCATTCTGCGTGCCTGAAAATCTTCGCAGTTGCTGCAGGAGCTTATCTCTCTGTAGCAGTGCTGGCTTGGCAGCCATACTTCGATATCGTATGTTTTCGCGGCACCGAATCCCATATCTCCGGTGCAGAGACATATTACTCTGTATGGGATGCCCAGGAGCTGAAGAACTTTTTCTGCGCAGTTTGTCATGTGCTCAAGTTCATCATAGCTTTTTTCCGGAGTGCTGAGCTTGACCATTTCGACTTTGTCAAACTGATGCTGTCTGAGCATTCCGCGCATGTCACGTCCGTAGCTTCCGGCCTCTCGGCGGAAGCAAGGTGTGTAGGCACAGTAGTATTTGGGCAGTTCTGATTCGCTTAAAATTTCTCCCGAGTGAAGGTTTGTCAGAGGTACTTCCGCAGTTGGAATGAGCCAGAGGTCATCATTGACACAGCGGTAAAGGTCTTCCGCAAACTTTGGAAGCTGTCCCGTTCCGCTCATTGAGTTTGTATTTACGAGTATAGGGGGCGCCACTTCTGTAAATCCATGCTGTGTCGTGTGCAGATCCAGCATGAAATTCATAAGCCCGCGCTCAAGTCTCGCTCCTTCGGCCTTCAGAACGGTAAAGCGGCTTTCGGCAAGCTTTACACCTCTTTCAAAGTCCATTATGTCTAGGGGTTCGGCTATATCCCAGTGAGCTTTAGGCTCAAAGTCAAAAGTTTTCGGTGTTCCCCATCTTCTCTGTTCTACATTGTCATTTTCATCTTTGCCTATAGGAACGGATTCGTGCGGCTTGTTTGGAACTCTCATTGCAAGGTCGTTAAGCTCATTTTCAATTTCCGCAGCTTCGTCGTCAAAAACTTTGACTTTGTCTCCTATAAGCCTCATCTCTTCCATAAGAGCGTCGGCGTTCTCTCCAGCTTTTTTGAGTATCCCGACCTGTTTTGCGCCGGCGTTGCGTTTCTCTTTGTATGTTTCGGCTTCGAGAAGAATTTCTCTGCGCCTGCGTTCAAGCTCCATAAATTTATCGAGCGGAAATTCTGTGTTGTTTCTGTTTTTGAGCATAACTGCGACTTCTTCGCTGTGCTCTCTTATCCATTTTGGGTCAAGCATTATGCTTCAGCTCCTCTGTCATTACGAACTTCTCTTAATATATTTGCTGTTTCAAGCGCGGCCAATGCTGCGTCTGCACCTTTGTTGCCTGCTTTGCTTCCGGCTCTCATAAGAGCCTGTTCGAGGTTATCACATGTAAGAATGCCGAATGCTACAGGTACACGATGCTCAAGTCCTACATGGGCGAGTCCTTTGGCTGCTTCTCCCGCTACATATTCGTGGTGGGTTGTGTCACCGCGAATAACTGCCCCAAGTGATATTATGGCGTCATATTTCCCTGATAATGCTATTTCCTTTGCCACTACCGGCTGTTCCCATGCGCCCGGAGTCCAGTATAGGTCTATGTCCTGATGGCGCACGTCATGGCGTGTAAGTGCGTCTTTGGCGCCTTCTATGAGCTTTCCGGTTATAAGTTCGTTGAATCTGGAAGCTATAATTGCAAATTTTAGTCCTGTTCCTATCATGTTGCCTTGAATGACTTTCATGAATTTATCTTCCCTTTCTAAATATATGATTTATAAAATTTTACTTGCATCCGCACTCTTTTGTGTGCAGAAAATGTCCCATTTTGCATACTTTGGTATTGAGATATTTTTCATTGTATTGATTAGACGGTATCTCAATGGGCACACGCTCTGATATTTCCAGACCGTAGCCGGCAAGCCCTTTAATTTTCACTGGGTTGTTTGTCATGAGCTTAAAGCGCTTAAGTCCAAGGTCGACAAGTATCTGAGCTCCCACACCATAGTCGCGGAGGTCGGGTGCAAAGCCAAGTGCCACGTTTGCTTCAACTGTATCCATACCCTTTTCCTGAAGTTCATACGCTTTAAGTTTGGCGAGAAGTCCTATGCCGCGGCCTTCTTGTCTCATATAAAGTATGACGCCTCTTCCCTCTTTTTCTATCATCTGCATTGCTGTGTGAAGCTGTGGGCCGCAGTCACAGCGGAGAGAACCGAGTAAGTCTCCCGTAAGGCACTCGGAATGTACCCGCACAAGCACATCGTCTACTCCGGCGACGTCTCCTTTGACAAGAGCAAGGTGTACCGCTCCGGCATTGTCTCCGTATGGGCTTACATACGCATGGCATGTAAAGTCGCCCCATGCCGTCGGTAAATGTATTGTTGCTTCTCGGCGAACAAATTTTTCTCTTATGACGCGGTAACGGATGAGATTTTCGACGCTGATAATCTTGAGTCCGTTTTCATGAGCAAATTCTATTAACTGAGGCAGACGTGCCATGCTTCCGTCCTGATTCATTATCTCGCATATAACGCCGCCTTCATTAAGCCCTGCCATACGGGATAAATCGACTGCCGCCTCTGTATGTCCCGCCCTTTTGAGAACACCGCCATGTCTTGCAACAAGGGGGAATATATGCCCCGGTCTTCTGAAGTCCTCGGGTTTGGCATTGGGGTCGGCAAGAGCTTTTGCCGTGATGGCTCTCTCCGCTGCCGATATTCCTGTGGTTGTGCCTATCATATGGTCTACAGATACGGTAAATGCCGTTCCGTGAGCATCTGTGTTGTTTTCAACCATTTGATTGAGCTGAAGTCTCTTAGCTTGCTCTGCGCCTATAGGCACGCATACAAGCCCTCGGGCTTTTGTGACCATGAAGTTAAGGTCTTCTGTGCGGCATAAGTCAGCCGCCATTACAAGGTCGCCTTCGTTTTCTCTGTTTTCGTCATCTACCACGACAACCATTTTGCCAAGTTTTATATCTGCTATAGCTTCTTCTATTGTGTTAAACATATAAGTTACTTCCCCCTATGACCAACCATATTCAACAAGTTTATCCCATGTTAAGGATTTTTTCATCTCTTTTGTATCATTTTTTGCCGAGAATCTTGTTTCAAGGAATTTTGTAATATATTTTCCTATCATGTCTGTTTCAATATTAACCTCATCTCCTATTTTTAAAGAAGAGAGAGTTGTGTCCGCAAGTGTTGTGGGAATTATGCCTACAGAGAAATTTTCCTCATTGGCATCTATTACTGTGAGGCTTACACCGTCTATCGCCACGGAGCCTTTCGGTACAATGCCAGATATCAGCTCGCTTGAAGCGGTAAAAAAGTATTTTCTTGTATTCGGCTGAATCTCTATCCGCGATACTGACGCAGTGCCGTCAATATGCCCCGCTACAATATGACCGTCAAGCCTTGAGTCAAGCCTCATAGCCCTTTCCAGATTCACAGGAGAACCTGCTTTAAGCTTCCCAAGTTTTGTCCTGTTTCGAGTTTCCTCCATCATTTCCACACTGAATGAATAGCTGTCGTGTTTTATAATGGTATTGCACGCTCCCATTATTGCGACAGAGTCTCCTAATTTCAGCTCTTCCGCTATTTGGGGCGCTGATATGTCAAGCCGCCACACATCGCCATTCGGCAGCACGGATATAACTTTGCCAACTGTTTCTACAAGTCCGGTGAACATGAAAAAACCCCTCTTAGGTACAGGTCCTCCCCGCACCTTTGCGTATGTATGTTTTTAAGCTCTATGCATTCTCTCATGCTTTGCAGCTTTATTTTATCGGTAAAGTGAGTTCCGCCTCCCATAATCTTAGGAGCGGCGAAAAGAGCTATTTCATCGGCAAGTCCGGATTCAATGAATGAACTTGTCACTCCTGCTCCTCCCTCAACCATTAAATAGTTTACACCATTTTCGCCGAGTTTTGAGAGTATAAATTTTATGTCGTATGATGACCCATCATCTGGTATTATAACTTTTGCTCCTTTTTTTTCTAAATCGCTGATTTTGTTCTTGTCCGCGCTCTTGTCCGCAAAAAATATCAGGTTTCCCCCATTTAAAATTTTAGCTGACAAAGGAGTTCTGAGAGTTCTGTCCAAAACAACCCTTATAGGGCTTCTTCCCTCTGAGCCGCGTACCGTAAGTTCCGGGTCATCGGCAAGAACAGTGCCTGCTCCTGTCAGGAGAGCGTCGGACTCTGATCTTAATATGTGCACGATTTGGCGGGATACGCTTCCAGTTATCCATTTGCTCTCGCCGTTTGAGAGTGCGATATCTCCGTCAGCCGATATCCCGGATTTTATCAAGACCCATGGGCGCTTATATTTCATTTTGAAGATAAAGCCTCTGTTTACCCATTTGCACTCAGCCTCAAGAATGCCCTTATCCACTTTTATGCCTGCATTTTCGAGTACGGAAATACCCTTGCAGTTTACTACAGGGTTGGGGTCCGTCATTCCTATAATTACCCTTTTTACTTTGTGCCCGGCGAGCATGTCAGCGCATGGCGGAGTTTTTCCGTAGTGGCAGCAGGGCTCAAGAGTCACATATACATCTGAACCGCTTATATCTCTTGAGGCATGAGAAACTGCGTCAACTTCGGCATGGGGGCCGCCATACTTGCGGTGCCAGCCCTTTCCTATCACTGAGCCGTCTTTTACAATCACACAGCCGACTCTGGGATTGGGGCTTGTCTCGCCTGTGCCTCTTACTGCCAAACTTATTGCCATTCTCATATAGTGTTCGTCAATTCTTCTTTGTTCGGCGTTATTCATCTTTATTACGCTCCTCTTGAGCTTCTCGTAACTTGTCAAATATTCTTTTTGAAAGAGCTTTGCCTATGCCGGGAGCGGAAGCAAGCTCTTCCTCGGGCAAATCTAATATCGCTTTTGCACTTCCGAATTTTGTTATAAGCTGAGCCGCCTTTGACTTTCCTATGCCTGGCACATCCTCCAGAACACTTCTTCTGTAGCTCCTGCCTCTTGCGGCGCGGTGAGATGTTATGGCATAGCGGTGGGATTCGTCTCTTACGTGCTGAAGCAGCCGCAGAACCGGATCTGTATATTCAAGCCTCACAGGTTCTTTCCTGTCAGGAATATAAACCTCTTCAAATTCTTTCGCCAAAGATATTACCGGTATGTTTATAATTCCGAGCTCCTTCAGCGCTGATACTGCAAACTCAAGCTGCACCGGGCCTCCGTCTATCAGTATGAGCTGAGGCAGTGGCTCCTGTCCGTCAAGACATCTTTTGTAGCGTCTGTGCAGAGTTTCATACATTGAACGGAAGTCGTCAATGCCCTCAACCGTTTTTATGTTAAATCTTCGGTATAAAGATGTGTTGGGGTATCCCTGCTCAAATACGACAACTACTCCGACTGTGTTTGTACCCCCTGTGTGGGATATGTCAAAACCGTCTATCCTCCATGGAAGCAGCGGCAGATTAAATACTCTCTGCATAGAGTTAAGAGTCTCCCAAAAGTTTTCTTTGCCGGCAGGTATCTCGGGAATGGTGTTTTTCTGACGGCTCACTCTCCATATAGCCCTTATTGTGTCTCTGAGCCTTGCCGCCTCCTCAAAAGCCATTGACTGGGCGGCTTTGTCCATTCGCTTTCTAAGTCTCTCTACCAGCTCTGTTCCGTGTCCCTGGAGCAGCATCAGAACATCAGCGACCCGATCTTTGTACTCATTTTCCGTGCACAGCCCGGAACAAGGCCCCATACATCTGCCAAGTGAGTGTCTCATGCATGGGCGTTCTTTGTTTTGATTTTTAATGTCTGAAGAGCAGTAGCGCAAAGGCAGATATCTTTCGATAAGTCTTAAAAGGTCACGAACTTCTGACACTCTTACATAAGGACCAACATATATTCCGTCGTCATCGGCCTTTTGCCTTGTGACAATTATACGGGGAAATTTTTCCGCCGTGATTTTTATATATGCATACCTTTCGTTCATCTTTAAATCTACATTAAAGAACGGCTGGTATAATTTAATAAGTCTGTTTTCCAAAATAAGAGCTTCAATCTCGGATTCGGTTCTGATTGTTGATATATCTCTTATTGTATCTACAAGCTTGCGCAGCCGGGGAGAGGCAAAGTTGCTGTGTCTGAAATATGATGAGACTCTTTTCCTCAGCGACTTTGCTTTGCCGACATATATTATATTTTTATCTGAATCGTGCATCAAATATACCCCTGGTTTATCGGGGAATGACTTAACATGCAGCAAAAGTTCGTCTCTATTCAAAGAAATTATCCTTTCTGAGATTGCTCTTTAAGTTCTCATGTTATAGGATATCATAATAAGTTCACAGAAGCACTCAGGAGGTGCCTAAACATGGCTCTGGTAGTATATAACGATTTGACAAGAAAAAAAGAGGAATTTGTACCTATTGAAAAAGGCAAGGTGCGTTTTTACGTATGCGGTCCGACAGTGTATGATTTTTTCCATATAGGCAATGCGCGTCCCTTTGTTGTCTTTGACGTATTTCGCCGTTATCTTGAGCACTGCGGCTACGAAGTAAAGTATGTTCAGAACTTTACTGACATTGATGATAAGATGATTAAGCGCGCCAATGAAATGGGCATAACAGTGCCGGAACTCGCGGAGCAGTACATTTCAGAATATTATAAAGACGCGGACGCACTGGGAATTAAACGCGCAACAATCAATCCCCGCGCCACTCATGAAATTGAAGAGATAATAAAAATCGTAAGCAGACTTATAGAAAAAGGGCACGCTTATGAAGCTGACGGAGATGTCTATTTTGATGTACAGAGTTTCCCAGAGTACGGCAAGCTCTCAAAACAGAGCATAGACGAGCTTCAGTCGGGGGCGCGCATCGACATTGACGAAAGAAAAAAACAGCCTCTTGATTTCGCTCTGTGGAAGGCTAGCAAACCGGGCGAGCCGTTCTGGGAAAGTCCATGGGGCAAGGGACGTCCCGGCTGGCATATCGAATGCAGCGCAATGTCCACGAAGTATCTAGGAGATACTATAGATTTTCACGGCGGCGGGAGCGACCTGATATTCCCCCACCACGAGAATGAGATAGCTCAGTCTGAATGCTCCTGCGGCTGCCGCTTTGTAAATTATTGGGTTCATAACGCGTTTTTGACGATAGACAAGGAAAAAATGTCAAAGTCTCTCGGCAACTTTATGACAGTCCGCGATATCCGTCAGAAGTTTAATCCTCTTGTACTTCGCTACTTCCTTATGAGCGCTCACTACCGCTCCCCCATTAATTTTTCAAAAGAAGGGCTTGAGCAGGCTCAGAATGCATTGGAACGTCTGTCAAACTGCTATTCCGACTTAAATTTCGCAATAGCGAACCGCACTCAGGGAGAAAGGGATTCCGTATTGGAAGAAGCTCTTATCTCGGCTGAAAAAGGAATGACAGAGTCCATGGACGACGACTTCAATACAGCCGGAGCTCTGGGGTCAATATTTGAGGCTGTCAGAGCCGTCAATGTTCACCTCACCGAACATTCGGAATGTGATATGGACGCTCTTAAAAAGGCGGGTGAGTTCTTTGAGACGGTGCAGAAAATTTTTGGACTTTTCCCCTCCGACAAGTCAAACTCAGACGGAGAAAATGCGGAAATCGACGCTCTTCTAGTTGAACGCACCGAAGCAAGAAAAGCCAAAAATTTTAAGCGCTCTGACGAGATAAGAGACTTGCTTGCTGCCAAGGGCATAATTATCGAAGATACGCCTCAGGGGCCCCGCTGGAAGAAACAGCTTTAGCAAAAATCTCATTTCCCGCGTAAATAAAGAAGCCCACGGAATCCGCGGGCTTCTTTATTCTTTAGTTTAGCCTCCGCCTATAACAGGGAAGATTCTGACGTCGTCTCCGTCTTTTAAGGCTGATTCATCTTTATCGATGTGCAGCATGTGTATGCCGTTTATGAGAATATTTACTCGGCGTGAGATAACGCCGCCATCCATGCACCGTTCGGTAAAGTCTTTTCCGAATCTCAGACAGAGGATATTCATGAGGGCGGACAGTGTAGTCGGACTTTCATCAATAATCAGTTCTTTCATTCCTACCATCGCTCTGATATCAGCAAAGAAACCTACCTTTACCATGTTAACCGCCCTCCCGTCTTCTGTGCCGTAAATTACTTTAAACCAAGTTCTCTGAGTTTGTCTTCAGTGGGGACTCCGTTCTCATCCCAGCCGCGTATATTGTAGTATTCAGGAAGCATTTCGCTGAGACGGCTGATTTTGCCTTTCATCGGTCCTTCTGAAACAGGTTCGTCAAACATTCTTGCCGGCAAGGTGTCGTCTGCTTTTGTAAATCCGACAGCCATGTTGTACATACGTTCCATATTATAAATTTTCTCTCCGATTTTTGCCACATCATCCGCACTGTACTCTATGCCTGTCGCTCCCGAGAGCTGTGCGGCAATTGCCGGTGCGCCTAGAGCAAATGTTGTGAAGAGGCACATACCGGCCGCGTCAACCGCCGATGTCAAATCCTGGAATGCCTTTACCCATACCGGTTTTTCCTTAATGGACTGCTGATCAAGCTTTTCAGGCAGTCCAAGGATTTCCGGCGAAATTGTGTATCCTCTGACATGGCATCCGCCGCGGTTTGAAGTGGCGTAATTAAGACCTATTCCCTGAATTCCTCTCGGGTCGTAGGCTGGCATTTCCTGTTTTTTGCATGTCATTGAGACTTCCGGATGCCCGTACTTTGTACCCAGACGGAAGGAACCCTCTGCCAGGTCATTTCCGAATCCTTTTCTGTACGCAGTAGCTTCTACCAATGCGACAACTGCGTCTTTATTGCCAAAGTTAAGCTCAAATCCAGCTTCTTCCTTTGACAGAGCTCCTATTTCGTAGAGTTCCATTGCCGCCGCTATGGTAGCGCCCATTGTGATTGTATCAAGACCAAGTTCGTTGCACATAAAGTTGGCTTTATTGACAAGGTCAATGTCGTCTATTCCGCAGTCAGAGCCGAAAGACCATGCTGTTTCATATTCGGGTCCTTCGCCCTCTCCGGCAAATTTGCCTTCGCTCCATGCCACACGTCCGCAGCCTATTACGCATGAGGCGCATGCTTTGTTCCTGTGCAGTCTGGTTGCCGTCAGAGTTTCTCCGCCTATTTTATCTGCCGTTTCAAAGCAGGATTCGCGGAAATTTCTTGTCGGATGAGAGCCTACGGAATTAAGTATATTTACAAGCACGTTTGTTCCATAGGCCGGAAGTCCGGCATTTGTAACTCCGTTTTCAAAGAGCAGTTTTCTGCTGTCTCTTACAGCTTTAAGGAATTTTTCTTTGTCTCCTATTTTTACTCCGTTAGTGCCTCTGACAACAACGGCCTTTAGCTTCTTTGAACCCATAACGGCACCTACGCCGCTGCGTCCCGCGGCTCTGTGCTCATCGTTCATTATAGCCGCCATGAGAACCATATTTTCTCCTGCCGGGCCAATACATGCGACTTTTGCATCAGGGTCGGATTTTGCAAGGATTGCTGCCGTTGTTTTGGGTACATCCAGACCCCACAGATCAGACGCGTCTTTGAGAACGACTTTGCTGTTGTATATGTCAAGATATACAGGCTTCTCTGACTTGCCTTCAAAAATTATCATGTCATATCCTGCGTATTTAAGCTCGGGTCCCCAATATCCGCCTGAGTTTGATGCGGCTAAAGTTCCAGTAAGAGGAGCTCTTGTAACCACTTCATAACGGCCTGTGCTGGTTCCCATCGTTCCTGTAAGAGGCCCTGCCGCAAAAATAAGGTTATTTTCTGCTCCAAGAGGATCTACGCCGGGAGCTACTTCTTTGGTATAGTAATATGTGCCCAGTCCTCTGCAGCCTAGAAAATCTTTTGCCGCATCCATATTCAGCGCTTCTTTTTTAACTGTGCCTTCTGTGAGATTTACTCTTAGAATTGTCCCGATCCAGCCTGCCATCTTACTTTACCTCCTCAATAGCCTTTTTCATCTTTGCCGAAAACGCCTTTTTCCTGTTAAGGTTGGCAGTGTCAGCCGGCAAATATTCTATCGCTTTTGTTGGGCAAAATTCCGCGCACATTGGTTCTCCTCCGCACTGGTCGCACTTTCTGGCAGCTTTCGCAGTGCGGCTGAAGGCTATATTGCCGAAAGGACAAGCCATTACACACATTTTGCATCCGATACATTTTTCTTCGTTTACCGTTACAACTCCGGTTTCTTCATCTCTTGTAAGAGCTCCTGTCTTGCAGACCGACATGCAGGCTGCATCGTCACATTGGAAACAGAGCATGGGAATATTGCTTCCCATTTCAAATCTAAAAACATTTACCCTTGATGTTGAAGGTTTGCATTCTCCCTCATGGGCCAGAGAGCAAGCTAATTCACAAGTACCGCATCCGACACATTTTTCCGGCGATGTTACTAAAATCATTTCCATAAGGCATTCCTCCTCAATGTTTTGCTGCGTAGATCAGTTTTATTTATGGATATACAAAAAGGAGACCCCAAAGTAAGAGGGTCTCCTTCTTTGCAAATTAGGCAGGCACAGAAATCGCTTTCTGTACCCATTGCCTTGCTTATCTCAGTGAGATAAACAAAGTCGAAGGGAGCGAGATTTTTTTTGTAAAATTATGAATGTTCTCTATTTTACCTTATTTTATCACCTTTTAAGAATTTATGGCTTTCATCATATTTGCGGCACCTGTCGCAAAGTCCGCGTTCCTCCTCCGGCACGCCGGCAAAGTCAAGCATTTCCTTCGTAGCGTATAAGTCGCCGCATCTTTCGCACTGCAGAAGGTCAAAGGTACGTTTCCATATAGTCCTTGTACCCTTGTTCTCCTCGTAAGTTATCTTGCCTGTAGGACATACTGACGCGCAGGAGAGGCAGCCTATGCAGGCATCTGGAGAAAGTTCATAAGGAGGCGCTACATGGCGCTCAAAGCCTCTGCCGACCAGTTCGATGGCTTTTGTTCCGTTTATCTCGCAAGCCCTTACACAGCGTCCGCACCTGATGCATAGGTCCGGCTCATGTGCAAAACGCTCTTCCCTGATAACGCCGTACTCCCTGCACAAGTTTTGTATTACGGGCGCTTTTGGGTTTCTGTCGAGCAAAAGCTGAAGGACAGCCTTTCTTGCATTGATTACACGTTCGGACTTTGTTTCTACCGTTATCGGCTTGCTTATCGGAAACATGCAGGCAGCCACAACTTTTTTGCGTCCCTTGTCATCAATTTCAACGGAACATAGGCGGCAGTTGCCGTCAGATGTAAGCCCTTCATGGTTGCAAAGTGTGGGAATCTCTATTCCGCAGGAGCGTGCCGCATGCAGAATGGTAACCCCCTGTTCGACTTCTGTATTGACTCCGTCAATTACAATATTAATCATCACTGCCACCCCTTCCTGCTGTTTTTACAGCTGTGAAAGGACATGCATCAATGCATGAGCCGCATTGGACGCAGTATTTATTGTCAATTATATATTTTCCCTTGAGAGTTTTTTGAATGGCACTGGCAGGACACTTTTTGGAACATATTCCGCAGCCCCTGCACTTATCTTCGTCGATAAGAGGCAGGTACATGTTATTGCAGACTCCGGCCCTGCAATAGTGCTTATTTTCATGTTCCTCATATTCGTCGTAAAAATATTTTATAGTAGACAGTACAGGATTTGCGGCAGACTGTCCAAGAGCGCACAGAGCCGTATCAGCGATTCCTAGAGCAAGATTTTTTAGCTTTTCCGTATCGCCGGGCTTACCTTCACCAGATGTAAGGTCATGCAGTAATTTCTGCATTTTCTTAAGTCCCTCGCGGCAAGGCACACATTTTCCGCAGGACTCTTCAACCAGAAAATCTATAAAGTATTTAGCTACATCGACCATACAAGTTCTGTCATCCATGACAATCATACCGCCTGAGCCCATCATGGAGCCGGCTGAGGTAAGATTGTCAAAGTCTACAGCAGTATCAAGCATATCCTTCGGCAGACATCCTCCCGAAGGGCCGCCTGTCTGAACTGCTTTGAAAGGTCTGTCCTTTGTAACGCCTCCGCCTATTCCGTATATTATTTCTTTCAGAGTGGTTCCCATTGGAACTTCTACGAGACCAGTGTTTTTTACCTTGCCAACGAGAGCGAAAACCTTTGTTCCCGAGCTTCCTCCCGTACCGATGGATTTAAACCACTGAGCTCCATTGTTGATAATAAGAGGAACATTAGCCCATGTCTCAACGTTGTTTAGAACAGTCGGAGATTCCCAAAGACCTTTTTCTGTCGAGCGTATGTACTTTACCCTTGGCACTCCAGCTCTGCCTTCTATTGATGTCATAAGAGCAGTTGATTCGCCGCATACAAACGCGCCGCCGCCTTGGCATATTTCGACTCTAAAGGCGAAGTCTGCTCCCAAAATCTTTTCGCCCAGCAAATTGGCTTCTTCCAACTTTTCTATAGCGGCTTTGAGCCTTACTACCGCAAGCGGGTATTCATGCCTTACATAAATAATGCCCTCTTTCGCTTCCACGGCATAAGCTCCGATTATCAGACCTTCCAGCACGGAGAAAGGATCTCCCTCCATGAGGCTTCTGTCCATAAAAGCACCTGGGTCGCCTTCGTCACCGTTTACCAAAACATAGCGTCTGCCGCCTTTTGCTCTGCGGCATGAATCCCACTTAATGCCTGTTGGAAATCCGCCGCCGCCGCGGCCTCTTAGGCCTGAGTCTATAATCTCTTTGCATACATCACTCGGCTGCATTGTTTCGATAACCTTTGCCAAAGCGGAAAAGCCGCCTTTGGCAATATATCCGTCCAAGTCCAGAGGCGACATATTGTCCATATTTTTTAGGACTGTCTTTTTCTGCTTTGACAAAAACGGTATAGCCTCTCTCAGAGGAGGAACTATATTTTTGTTGTCGGCACCTTTGGGACATAGCCTGGTTAAAGGCACAGCCTTTTCCACGGAATCAATAATTTCGTCTATGTCGGATATTTTGACATTAAAATAATACCAGCCGTAAGGTTCTATGTGCAAAACAGGCCCGTGTTCGCACGGTCCCATGCAGCCCGTAATATCCACACCGCCGCAGGCACACTCCTTGCTCTTATCAAGCGAAATTGATACTTTATCTGCTCTTCCAATCTTTGCGGCATAACTTCTGTTCAGTGAGTCGAAGAGGTCGAGACTGCCGTTGGCTATACATCCTGGACCGGCGCATACCCATATCTTCACTGACGAGTTATCTTTGTTTTCAAGTTTTTTTTGATATTCCAGGAATTGGGTGACAGAGTTGAATGTCATTTTGCAGCCTCCTTTTCAAGGACATCTTTTACCTTTTCGGGGGCCATATTGCCATATGTCTTATCCTCTGCAATCATAACCGGGGCAAGAGCGCACGCACCGACGCAGTTTACAGTTTCAAGTGTGTACATTCCGTCTGCCGTGCTCTCTCCAACCTTAATCCCGAGTTCCTTTTCCAACTCTTTGAGCACTGCTCCGGAACCGCGTAAATGACATGCTGTCCCCGTGCACACCTTTATTATTTTTTGTCCCTTCTTTTTGAGACTCAGAGTGCTGTAAAATGTCGCGACGGCATAGACTCTGCTGTCGGGTACGCCTAAATACCCTGCAACTTCCTTCATTACTGATGTTTCGAGGTATTTTTCTTTTTCTTGAATATCAAGAAGAATTGCGAGTAAATACCTAGAGTCCTGCGGATATTTCCGCAGAATCTCAGAGATGTGATCGATCTTCCCCAAAAAGATCGCCTCCCATAAGATACAATTTTCTAACAATATTAGATTATCACATTGAAAAAAATTGTCTAGTGTGCAAATTCTGATAATTTAATATTATTCATGATCTAGATTAAAATTAATTTGCGAATAATTAGAATGCGGCATGTGGATTAGGATAACGCTCAAAAAACTGAATATATCGGTGCGAGAGTGTTTTGCAGATGTGTTATACTCGCACCGAGCATACTTAACGAAAGGCGGATGGTACACATATTCTCGCTCATTGACATAAATCCAAACTATAAAATTTCCAAACTGCAGATTGCAAAAGAATCCGACTGGGAAGAATGCATGATAATCAAAAAGGCTTCACATATAAATTCTCTCAAAGAGTGGTGCGCTTCTGTAACGTGTGAAAATATTGCGGCAGAAGCATTTTTTGATATGCCCGAAAAAAATATGAGAGATGCCTTTATCGGTGTACGGATTAAAGCGTCACCAGAAACTTTTGTCTTGCTTTTGGATATATTCCAAGAATTTACTCGTATGGAAACATATTGTTTGGGCAGTTTTATATCTTCTATTGAAAGCTATCTTAATGGATGTCTGTTTCAATCTATCCCGGATTATTCGGAAGTCGGAGTTGTAAATTATTGGAATTCATTTGGCAGTGTTAAGCTTTGTTCAAAAGATTTCGTATCGTGTAAAGCAGAGGCTTTAAAAATTTTTGAAACAAACTCTAAATGGAAAACACCGCCGGCACAAGTGGCCATAGAATTTGCTTATACTCATCCGATTCAGCACTGGATTGGATTACCTGCGGATAATTTACAGAAAAGTCCCTGCCGTCTTTAACAGCAAGGACTTTGAAGGCTAATTGACGATGTCATGGCGGAGGCGTGTGCGAATCGAACACACCGGGACCGGCGTTACCGACCCCCACCGGATTTGAAGTCCGGGCCCAGCACCAGCTGAAACTCGCCTCCATGCAACTTAGTTAGCATAGCAGATAAGTATGCTTTTTTCAATGGGTAATAATATGTAATTTATAATATGTGGTCTATTACCAGTTTTCTTTTTTCGGCTTTATCTGAAATTTCAAAACATTCTTTAAGGTATGGTGCGGCATTTTGAATTTGTCTTTCGTCATCATAGTGCACTTTGATTATTGTCCCGTCTTTGTCTATTTTGTCTCCTATTTTTGCGCAGAGCTCTATTGATACATATGGGTCTATTTCATCCTGCATTCTGAGACGCCCTCCGCCAAGAGCGCGCAGAGCCTCACCAATGCAGAGAGCGTCAAGTTTTGATACAAAACCAGTGCGTGGGCTTTTTATCTCAAAAATGTATTTAGTTTTGGAAATTAGTACTTCTGGGGTTTGCAGTATGGATGAATCTCCGTGCTGGGCTTCAATAAGTTCTTTAAATTTGTTTAATGCGCTGCCGCTGTCAAGAGCCGCTGCGCAGAGTGTCTTTCCTTCCTCAAAATTGGAGGCTATGTCAGACATAACAAGCACAGAAGCTCCGAGCAAAATAGAGAGCTTTCTTGTATCATCAGGCCCTCTTCCGGATAGAACTTCTATAGCCTCATAGACTTCGGCGGCATTTCCTATGTATTTTCCAAGCGGCTGTTCCATGTCAGTTATCAGTACGGCGGATTTTTTCCCCAGCTTAGAGGAGATAGCGACAAGATTTTCAGCAAGGCTGCAGGCTTCCTCTCTGTTTTTCATAAAAGCCCCGCTGCCTGATTTTACGTCAAAGACATAGGCTGAAGCTCCTCCTGCCAGTTTTTTGCTTATAATGCTGCTTGTAATCAAAGCTACGGAGGGAACTGTACCTGTAACGTCTCTTAACTTATAGAGCATACCTTCGGCCGGAGCAAGTTTAAGAGAGTGTCCAGACACTGCGCAGCCTATCTTTTCAACTTGTTCTTTGAATTCACTCTCCGTCAGATGAAGCTTCATTCCAGGTATAGATTCTAGTTTATCGACTGTGCCGCCTGTGTATCCAAGGCCTGGGCCGCTCAATTTTGATATTTTGACGCCGCAGGCAGCAGCCAGAGGAACGAAAATTATTGTCGTTTTGTCTCCAACGCCGCCTGTGCTGTGTTTGTCCATTACATGCATTGATTCGGGGTAGCTGATTTTCTCTCCCGATGCCGCCAAGGCCTCTGTAAGATACATTGTCTCATCGTCGTTCAGTCCTTTGAGGAATGATGCCATGAGCCATGCCGATATTTGGTAGTCACGGACGGTACCGTTCATAATTCCCGATACCATGGAGTTTATCTCTTCTCTTGTGTGTATGCCTCCGTCTCGTTTTTTTTCAATGAACTCGACGTTGTTAAACATCACAGCTTTACCTCTTTGATAAATTTTGAAACTAGTTTACAGAGTGAGCCTGATGCAGCGTTCATGGCATCCATGACTTCTTGGTGTGTGAGCTTGTTGTCTGTTATGCCGGCACCGTAATTCGCCACGCAGGATATGCCGCAAACTCTGACTCCCATGTGGTTTGCCGCTATTACTTCGGGCACGGTGGACATGCCGACAACATCTGCACCCAAGATTCTTGCCATTCTTATTTCAGCAGGTGTCTCAAATGACGGGCCGGAGAAGGCGATGTAGACTCCCTTTCGGAGTAATATTCCTTCTCTTTCCGCTATATCGCATGTCAGTTTTATAAAGTCTCTGTCATACGCCATTGTCATGTCGGGAAAGCGTACTCCCCAGTCGGGATTATTTTCCCCGATAAGAGGGTTGATTCCCATGTAGTTTATATGGTCTTGAATTGCTACGATAGTTCCTGGCTTTATATCCGTGTTTACCCCGCCCGACGCGTTTGTCAGGACAATAGCCTTGATCCCGAGTACGGCCAGAACACGTGTGGGAAATGTGACTTCGGTCATAGAGTAGCCTTCGTAGTAGTGAACTCTGCCCTGCATCATTATTACAGGAGTTCCGTGCAGTTTTCCTATTACAAGGCGTCCTGCATGTCCCGTCACTGTGGATCTGGGCCAGTAAGGGATATCGGTATATGGAATGATTACCTGACTTTCTACTTCATCAGCTAGGCTGCCGAGCCCCGACCCGAGAACAACGGCGATATCCGGCACAGCTTCTATTTTTGTTTTGATATATTCCTTTGCTAGTTCTACTTTTTCTGACAGAAGCATAATTTACATCTCCTCCTAAGAGCGTTATGATCTTGGGTGAAATTTTTCGTAGTACTCAAAAATTTCATTGTCAAGGTGTGTGTATTTTTCCGTTGTCATTATTGACGAGTGTCCTAAAATTTCCTGTAAGGTTCTTTGATCCATGCCGTTCCTCAGCAAATGTGTCGCAAAGGTGTGGCGAAGTACGTGAGGATGGAGGCGTGCTGACGGTATGTTTGCAGCCAGTCCCCTTTTGCGCATTATGTGCCACAGAAACTCTCTTTTCATCTCTCTGCCGTTTTTGGTTAAAAAGAGCAGATCGCTTTGGAATTTATCCAGTTTAGGGCGATACTCACTTATATATGTGTCAACAATTTTTCTGACTGCGCCCACGTAAGGTACGGTTCTTTCTTTTCCGCCTTTGCCTTTAGTGTAAATTATGCCGTCGTTTGGGTCTATATCTTTCAATTTTATCGCACAAAGTTCGGAGGCTCGGAGCCCGGCTCCATAGGCAAGTTCAATAACGGCTCTGTCTCTTTTTCCTATGATGCTTCCGTCTTCACATGCGTTGATTATTCTTTGTATCTCGCCCTCTGTCATAATTTGAGGTAATTTTTTTTCTCTCTCGGGGAGAGGATCAAGAACCGGCATGTCTTTAATTTCTCCGTCATAGACTAAGAATCGTGTAAAGGAGCTCATAACTGCCGCTATTCTCTGCACCGTGCTCTTGGACTTGCCTTTAATTGTCTGATCCATGAGAAAGAGTGATATTTTTTCCGCCGAAAGTTCACATGGATCAAACTTTTTATCCGTACAAAATTGATACCATAATCCTATATCGGAGGAATAGGCTTTTAGAGTGTTTGTACTGCACATTCGTTCAAGTTTGAGATAGTCTTGGAATCGCCCCATAATTCTTAAAAATTCTTTGTTGGTTATATCTGCAGAAGGCATTTTATTTTTTGCTCTTTTCTGATTTGTACCAGTAGTATGCCATTATTGTCTTGCCGTCTTCAATCTCTCCGGAAGATATCATATCTTCAATTTCATGACAGGTGAACCAGTGTACCGTAATATATTCGTCATCATCTTCGGGCAGTTTTGATGCTGATAAATTGTGAGCATAATATAATATAATTTTTTCTGTTGAATATCCGGGCGAAGAGAAGAAGGCAGAAATTTTGGTAATTGATGATGCTGTATATCCTATTTCTTCTCTGAGTTCACGCAGTGCTGTCTCTGATGGATCTTCTCCTGCGTCTGCAAGACCTGCCGGTATTTCAAATATATCTTGGTCTATCGCGTGTCTGTACTGAGAAACAAGGCATATTTTCTCTTCACTGTTGACAGGAAGGATTGCTACCGCCGATTTATGTTCGACTACCTCTCTGATTTTTACCGAACCGGACGGAAATTGTACGCTGTCAACTCTTAAATCTAATATTTTCCCTTTGTAGGGATATTCCGTCTTCACAATATTTCGCAGATCTTTGCTTGTGACTTTGGACATTTTCAATACCTCTATTCTAAAACATCTCCGATTTTTAGTCTTGAGCCCCGCAGCCACTCATCGGCTTTTTGAATTTTTTTGCCTTCAGGCTGTACTGATATTAATTTTACTGCGCCGTCCGAGCATGCGACTATTGGCATGTTGTCTTCCATAGCTATTATAGTTCCTCTTTTTCCTCCGGCTCTGACATATTCTGCGTCATGTATTCTAAGTCTTTTGCCGGATATCGTGCAGTATGTCCCCGGTGAATATTTTAAGGCCCTGATCAGGTTTATGAGTGTATGGGCATCTCTGCCCCACTCTATTTTGCCCTCGTTTTTCTCTATCTTGGGCGCATATGATACTGCAGATGTGTCCTGCGGCATAAAAGACCACTCTTCCGCAGGATGCTGTTCTATATATTTTATAATTTCATCGCATCCCGCTTTTGCGCATTTTGCAAGCAGGCTCTCAGTGTCATCTTCAGGCAGTATTGGAACTGTCGGTTGTGATAGTATAGGCCCTGAGTCCATTCCTGCGTCAAGCTTAAAGAGAGTCACAGCCGTCTCTGTCAATCCATCCATAATAGCTCTTTGAACAGGGGCTGAGCCTCTGTATAAGGGGAGCTTTGAAGGGTGAATGTTGATACAGCCTATGCGTGGCAGAGAGAGCAATGGCTCTTTTATCATATGGCCAAAGTCTATTACCATTATCAAGTCGGGAGTGTCCGACTTGATAAATTCAAGCAAACCGGCATCGGCTGACAATTTCTCTGTTGTGTATGTTGTTACGCCGAGTTTTTCGGCTGCTTCACTGACCGGTGTAACCCTAAGCTGCATGCCTCTGCCGGCTGGTTTTGGAGCATTTGTTATTACCCATGCCGGTTTTGCGGATTTTGAAATTAGTTCTAGGCATAAGGCGGCAAAGTGTCCCGAACCGCAGAATCCTATTTGCATTTTTTTTCCTCCGTGGCTTTTTTGGCGATGCGCTTTTTCATGAACTGTCTTTTCAGCGGAGAGACTCTGTCTATGAGGAGACGACCGCGCAGGTGGTCTATTTCATGAGAAAAGACGCAGGCTTGAAAGTCTTCGAGTTCTTTTGTAATCATTGTGCCGTCTTCATCGAGATATTTAACTGTCATTTTTTCCGGAGAGTCTACTTTTACGTATATATCGGGAAAGCTGAGGCAGCCTTCCTCTCTTGTTACAGAGCCTTCGGCACTGATAATTTCAGGATTTATAAGTGTATATTTCTCTCCGTCGTAATCTATGACGACTATTTTCTTTGATACTCCTATTTGAGGCGCAGCCAAGCCTATGCCATCTGAAGCATACATGGTCTCCCACATATCTTTGATAAGTTCTTTCAGTTGATCATCAAATTCCGTAACTTCTAAAGTTGTTTCTCTGAGTACCGGGTCAGGATACTCGCATATTTTTCTGAGCGACATGTGAATCCCCTCCAAAGAACATTAAACATCATAGTGCTATTGTAACAGAAATCCCCACTCACGTTACCATGAGCGGGGATAATTTATTTATGGTGTTTAAGGTGTGTTACTCGGCCTGTTTGAGCAAATCGCCTATTGTGACGTTTGTCTCTTCCTGCGGGAGCTGGTTGGTTTCAGCTCTCTTGCGCTCGCCATCAGGACGGCGGCGGCGAGGACGATCTTCTCCGCTGTTCTTTCTGGGTGCGTCTGTGTGAGAGGAAGCTTCATCACGCGGTGTGCGCTTTACAGGCTCCTCGTTGGCGGGACGGAGGCTCAGGCGTATACGGCGCTCTGTCGGGTTGACTTCGAGGATTCTGGCTGTGACTTCCTGTCCCTCAGAAAGAACTTCTTTGGGGTTTTCAACTCTCTGCTGGCTGAGCTGGGAGATGTGAATAAGTCCTTCAACGCCTTCTTCGAGTTCTACAAATGCGCCGAAATCGGCGATTCTGACGACTTTGACTGGTACTTCGTCGTCTTTCTTATACTTCTCGACTACATCCTTCCAGGGATCATTGAGCTGCTTGTAGCCAAGGCTGATGCGCTTGCGCTCTGTATCAACCTCGATAATGGATACTTCAACTTTCTGACCCTTTTTAAGGACTTCCTTGGGGTGCTTAATGCGTGTCCAGCTAAGATCGCCTATGTGGATGAGGCCTTCGATGCCGGGCTCTATTTCTACAAATGCGCCAAATTCAGTAAGGTTTGTTACAGTGCCTTCTGTTGTTTTGCCCGGTGTCCAGCGTTCTGCCACTGTATTCCAGGGATCATCAAGTGTCTGTCTGATGCTCAAGGATATTCTGTTTTTATCCTTGTCAATTCCGATGACCTTGACCTTGACGTGATCGCCCTTTGTAACAACGTCTTTGGCTTTTGCGTTGCGCTGCCATGAAAGCTCACTGATGTGGACGAGTCCTTCCATTGCACCAAGGTTTACGAAAACACCGAAGGATGTGATGCTGCTGATATCGCCTTCGAGAACGTCTCCTTCGTTGACCTGATCATAGAATGAGTGGCGAAGTTCTGCCATTTCGGCTTCCATGAGGCTGCGGCGTGAGAATACAAGGCGGCGCTTGCGGCGATCCTTTTCAATCAGTTTAACGGGGAACTCCTGCTCGAGAAGACGTCCGGGGTTTACGCCACGCCCCTCTTCGGCAAGATGTGAGATAGGAATAAATCCTTCTATGCCGTAGCAGCTAACAATAAGGCCGCCCTTAACTTTGCGGATTCCCTTTACATTGACTGTCTCGTTCTTCTCTGCGTCTTCCTCCAGCTTGTTCCAGCGTTCGTCAAATTCGCAGCGCCAGCGGCTGAGACCCAGCTGTGCCTCTTCGCCCTGTGCGATGTTTGTTATCTGAACCCTTACCTTGGCTCCGTTTTCGGGTTCAGGCATATCTTCGACAAGAACTCTGTGTGTCCACTCTTTGCGGGGGAGGAATCCCTCGCATTTGTAGCCTACATCAACAAGCCAGCCGTCCTCACGTGCATCAACAACTGTGCCTTCTACGATCTTGCCACGATGAAAATCGCCCATGACGTCAAACTGCTGCATCATTTCTTCCATCGTTTCTTCTTTTTCCTGTGTTTCCATTCCTTCTTCTGTGCGAAGCTCGTCAACCATTCCAAACATCCTCCTGCTTACATCATGTTTAATTTTTGTGTCAGTTCTCTTATCAGCCAATCAGGTGTACTTCCGCCTGCGGCTATTCCTATATCTTCTTTATTTTCCAGCCACCCCCTGTCAAGTTCTCCTGCATGTTCTATCCAAACTGTTGAAACGCCAGCATCTACGGCAATTTCAGCAAGTTTTTTCGTATTTGCGCTGTTCTTGCCTCCGAGAACAATTATGCCGTCGACCTCTGCTGCCAGCCGACACACTGACTCTTGGCGCGCAAGAGTAGCTTTACATATAGTATTATATACCTTTATCTCCGGTGAGATAGAAACAAAAGAGCTCACCAGTGAGACAAAGGAGGCGACTTTCTGCGTTGTCTGGCTCAATATTCCGCATTTTCTGCCTGCCAGAGAGGGAGGGATTTTATCTGCATCACTCAGTACTATAACATCGCCAGTTGCATATCCCATTATTCCCTGAACCTCCGGATGTTTCATATCTCCTGATATTACCACTAAATACCCCTCTTTGGAAAGGTCTTTTGCTCTTTCTTGTGCTGTTTTTACAAATGGACATGTTCCATCCACCATAATTGAGCTTCTCTGCTTCAATTTCTCATATGTCTGAGGCGTAACACCATGTGCTCTGACAAAGGATACGGCTCCTATAGGGACATCTTCCGGTCTGTCTACAACAACAAGGCCTAGTTTAGATAGTCTCTCTATCTCCTGAGGGTTATGAATTGGGCTTCCGAGAGAATATACCTTTTTCATTGTAAGAAGTTCTTCTTCAAGAGTTGAAATGGCTCTTTTTACTCCGAAGCAGAGACCTGTAGGATTGGCAATGTGTATTTTCATTCTTAATCCTCTAAGAATTTTCTTTTGCAAGATGAGCATATGATCTCCAGAGAGATTCCTTTAAAACATCATCTATGCTTTGAGTATCAAAATCATACCATATTGCAGGTGCAAAATGCTTGAACCAAGTCATTTGTCTGCGTGAAAAAGCCTTTGTTGAGCGAATGTCCCCCATCAGTGCCTCTTCAAATGTGCACTTCCCTTTTAAATATTCCACAAGCTCCCTGTAGCCAAATCCCTGCATTGAAGGCAGATTGCGTGAATAACCTTGCTTTAAGAGCCATTCTACCTCTTCGGGATACCCGCTTGCGAACTGTACTTTTACCCTGTTTTCTATATTTTTGTAGAGTGTGCTTCTGCCTCTTATAAGTCCTATGTAGAATATGTCATATTGAGAGTCGATCTTCTCCTGATTCTCATACCACCATGAGGCGTTTTTGCCTGTAAGTCTGTAGATTTCAAGAGCTCTCATTATACGCACAGGGTCGTTGGGATGTATTTTTGCAGCTGCAGTGGGGTCAACTTCTGCAAGTTCACCGTGCATTTCATTCAGTCCTCTTTCGCTTATCTCTTTTTCAAGCAAGGTACGCATTGCGCTGTCCTTTGGCAGATCTGTGGAAAGCGAGCCTGTAAGGGCTTTATAGTAAAAGGGAGTACCTCCTATCAGAAGTGGTACCCTTCCGCGTGATCTTATGCGCTTAACTGCGTCCTCGGTCTGTGAGGCAAAATCGGCTGCAGAAAAAATCTGATCGGGGTCTGCAACATCTATAAGGTGGTGCAGGACTTCTTTTCTTATTTCAGCATCCACTTTGTCTGTCCCGACATTAAGATAGCGGTAGACCTGTCTTGAATCTACGGATATGACTTCAGCGTTGAGATTTTTTGCAAGCTCAAGGCTGAACATTGTCTTGCCTACAGCAGTCGGCCCTATAATTGCAATGATAGGAATTTTATTCATCAGCGTTCAAACCAATCGTCTAATTTTTTATTGTCTATCATAAAAATTGTCGGACGTCCATGCGGGCAAGTGTAAGGAGAGCTGCACTTTTCTAGCCTCTTGAGCAGAGTCTCAGCTTCCTGCCTTTCAAATCTCTGTCCGAGCTTGACTGCGTCTCTGCAGGCAAGTCTTGCTATTCTCCACCAGACCTCTCTGTCGCGCTTGGATGGGTCGCTCTCTGTCTCTATGCCTCTTAATGCTGAGCGCAGCATCTCTATAGGAGATATGTGTCCCTTGCCTCTTATAAGAGGAACTCCAGTAAGCTCTCCGTCATTGACTGTGAAGCCCAGCCGTTCCAGATCTTCGGAATGCAGAGATATTTCAGCGGCTAAGGCTGGCGGTACTGCAAGATGTACGGCAAGTCCCTGTGTTACAACTTTGCTGCTGAAAGAGGTGCTTATCTCTTCAAAAAGGATCCGTTCGTGCGCCGCATGTGGGTCCATAACTGCAAGAGCCTGGGGAAAATCAAAGAGCAAAAAGCCTCTCTCTGTCTGCCCTATGTAGTTTTTTGCTATAAAGGTGCTGTCAAAATTTTTGTCGTCTGCCGGGATATAGACACTCTCTGCCGAGGACTGTACTCTTCCGCTGAAAATTTCCGACTGTTTCTGAGGCGGCTGCCATGGATTTGACGAGAATATGGGGTTTGTTCTGTCAAAATAACTATTTACCGGAGTGTCTTTTATTGTAAAGCTCTCCTCTGTTTCACTTGTCTCTGTGTCGCCGCGGTGAATAGCATATCTTTTTGCAAATATATTGTTTGCCGTATCGTAGATTATTTTAAATATCTCCTGGGAACGGCGGAAACGAACCTCTTCTTTTGTCGGATGTATGTTTACATCAAGCTGTTCAGGCGGCATATTTATTATGACAAGCCACTCTCCGTAAGCGGCGGCATCTCCGTTGCAAATGGCAGCTCTTACGGTAGCGTCCTGTATTCTCCGCCCGTTCACAAAGATTGACAGTATAACTCTTCTGCTGTCGGGTGAGGGGTTCCACCAAACAAATGCTTCAATGCCGTTTTTTTTCATGTTGCTGCACAGGCGCGGGGAATCTTCTCCCCATCTCATTGAGAGTGCGCTGTCAACGCTTTCCGATGGCATCATATCCAAGATTTTTTTGCCGTCTGATATAACTCTGAAAGTTATTTCGGGGTGAATCAAGGCGTAGTCATTTACAATCTGAATAATTCGGCGCAGCTCGGCTGAGGAGCTCTTTAAAAATTTTCTCCTGGCCGGAAGATTGTAAAAGAGGTCATCGACTTGTATTCTGGTGCCAGGGCTGCACGGAGTCTCTGTGTGGAGAGTTATTACTCCGCCTTCGCACATAATAATTCCGCCCATGTCAGACTCATTTGTTCTGCTTCTTATTTCCATTCGGCTTACTGCCGCTACGCTTGCAAGAGCTTCGCCTCTGTATCCCAAAGTGGAGATTCGTTCTAGGTCATCTATGTTTGCAATTTTGCTGGTTGCATATCTTTCAAGGGCTAAGGGCAGTTCCTGACAAGCAATACCAATGCCATTATCCTCTATAACAAAGGATGTTTTGCCTCCCTGTTCTACATAAACGGTGATTGCGGAAGAGCCTGCGTCGATAGAATTCTCTATCAGCTCTTTCGCAACAGAAGAGGGACGCTCTATGACTTCGCCTGCCGCTATTCTTGTCGAAACATCGCTGTCCAATTTTTTTATCATGAGAAATCCAACACCTTACGCGACTCTTTTCTGAGCCTATAGACCATCTGCAGGGCTTCCATTGGCGTCATAGAGTCCGGGTCGATTGAAGCTAGCTCTTCCAGTATTGCTTCCTGCGATATGTCAAAGAGTGTAAGCTGTCTTTGAGAATCTTCCTTTATCTGTGGTTTTGTATCTGACGCAGAGGATTCAAATTGTTCAAGCAGCTCTTTTGAACGGCGAAGCACGGAGGATGGAACTCCGGCAAGGCGTGCCACTTCTATTCCGTATGACCTGTCGGAGGGAGCCTCGACGACCTTGTGCAAAAATGTTACACCATTTTGATTCTCCTCAACAGCCATGCTGAGGTTAACTATACCCGGAAGCATGTCTGCAAGCCGTGTGAGCTCGTGATAGTGAGTTGCGAAGAGCACACGCGCCTGTCTGCTTTCCTGCCCCTGCAGAAATTCCACTACTGACCATGCTATGCTGAGCCCGTCATAAGTGGATGTGCCTCTGCCTACTTCGTCAAGCACAACTAGGCTTTTATCTGTGGCGTGCCTTAAAATATTAGCTGTTTCGACCATCTCGACCATAAAGGTACTCTGCCCTTTTGCAAGCTCGTCCCTGGCTCCGATTCTTGTGAAGACTCTGTCTGTAATGCCAATTTTTGCTTTCTCGGCAGGTACATAGGAACCCATGTGAGCCATTACAGCTATCAGAGCAGCTGTGCGGAGGTATGTTGACTTTCCTGCCATGTTGGGACCTGTGATTATTGCTATCCTCTGTCCCGACTCGGCGCAGAAGGAAAAGTTGTTTGGCGTGAATGGGTTGTGTCCTAGGGCTATTTCTATAACAGGATGCCTTGCTCCCTTTATTATGAAATCTCTGCTCATATCCATTTCCGGTTTTACATACGAATGTTCGTAAGCCGTTTCCGCAAGAGATATCAATACATCTATAGCTGCTATAAATTCTGCAGCCCTCTGTATTTCGCGGCTGACAGAGAGGGTTTCCTTAATAAGATAAGAATATATGCGTTCCTCTATTGCTAAGATTTCGTCTTCTGACGAAAACATCTCTTTTTCAAAATTTTTAAGTCTTTCCGTTATAAATCTTTCAGCATTGACTAATGTCTGTTTTCTTACATAGTCTGATGGGGCTTTGTCGGAGCTCCCCTTTGCAATTTCAATGTAGTAACCGAAAACTTTATTGACTCCCGCTTTTAAAGTCCTTATTCCAGTGCGCTGACGTTCTTCTTCTTCAAATTTTATAAGCCACTCGGAAGAATTTCTCGCCTTGTCTCTCCATCTGTCCAACTCACCATCATACCCGTCTTTTATGACACCACCGTCCCGCAGTAGGCGCGGCACATTGTCCGCAACTGCCGAAGAGAGCAAAGCGGTAATGCTGCCAAGAGAGAAATCACTGTCCCAAAGCGAAAGCACATCAGAGGATGATACGAGTTTTTTGATCTCGGGCAATGCCTCAAGAGTCAGCCTTATTGTCAAAAGGTCAGAGGGAGAGCCCATATTAAGTGTCATTCTGCCTATTGACTTAGCCATGTCTCTGCATGAGGAGAGGAGTAATTTAAGAGAGGAAGAGAGTTTAGTCTCTTTAATGAGAATCTCTATTGAATCCTGTCTTTTTTGGATTTCGGTTATGTCCTGCAGCGGAGAGAGTATCCATTCTTTCAGCAATCTCTTTCCCATAGGAGTACGGCATCTGTTCAGCACAGAATAGAGAGATGTATTCGCAGGCTCTGTCAGTTCAAGATTGATCTGAGTGTTTTGGTCTAAAATGAGATGCTCCGAGGGAAGAATTCTGCTTAGGCTGCCTACGTGATTTGCCTGAGAAAACTGAGTTTCCTCAAGGTACCTAAGTGCGGCGTAAGCAGCCGCTACAGATGGTTCTCTGTCATCGAAGCCCATGGAATTGAGCGTAGCAATGTTCCACTTTCTGCAGAGCCACTGAGATGCGCTCTGTACGCTGAACTCCCCCTTCTCTCTTTCAACTATGCCCGAGTAGGATATGTTAAGTGACATAGAGAGAAGAGAGTCTTTCTGTCCGGCTTTTATTATTACTTCGTCCGGCTTAAAGGATGAAAGCAGAGATGCCGCTTCTTCGACTGAGAAAGTTCCAGCTCTTAAACTTCCGCATGCGGAGGTGAGCAAAGCTATGGATACGCTCTTGCCGTCAAAGGAGCAGGATGCGATGCGTCCGTCTGTTTCGGAATTTTCAGGTATCCAAGTGCCGGGCGTAATGACCCTTGTCACGCTTCTCTGCACAAGTGTTTTGCCGTCAGGCTCGGTAATCTGCTCGCATATGGCAACTCTGTGTCCTGCTGCCACAAGTTTGCCGATGTAGGAATCAACAGCGTGAAAAGGTACTCCCGCCATAGGTATGGCGTTGTCGGAATCTTTTGATCTGGATGTCAGGACAATATCCAGTACGGAGGCCGCAGTCTGAGCATCCTCAAAGAACATTTCATAAAAGTCGCCCATGCGGAAAAAGAGAAGACAGTCTGGGTACTCTTTCTTCCAGTGCAAATACTGCTCCAGCATAGGCGTTACTTTAATTCCCTGCGGAATATTCACAGTGCCCTTAAGGCCTCCTTCTGTCCAAATAGCTCTGAAGAAGCAGTGTAGCGGCTATTTTGTCCACCTTCTGCTTTCTGCCGCTGCGCGAGACATCTGCTTCAAGCAGTGCCTGCTGAGCGATCGTCGTTGTAAATCTTTCGTCCCAGAATTCCAGTTTAAGTTCGGGAAATCTGGCCTGTATTGTGTCGGCTGTTTCCCTCATGCGAACGGCTTCGGGGCCTTCACTGCCGTCTGTTCTCCTGGGAAGTCCGACAAGAATTGTAGGATTATTATACTCTTTTATAATTTGTGCCAAGTCCTCCAGCCATTCTCCTTCGGCACGCAGAACAGCAATCCCCTGGGCAAAAAAGCCCAGAGGATCGCTTACCGCAACACCGATACGGACTGAGCCTATATCTAGCGCGACTATTCTTTCCAAGAATTTAACCCTTTGCTTTCATCATAGATTCAAATATTTCAGGCGCCTTCTGAACGGCTTCGTTTAACTTTGAAGCGTCTGCGGCACCACCCTGAGCGAGTGTCGGGCTGCCGCCGCCTTTGCCGCCCAAAATAGCGGCAACTTCTTTGAGGAGTTTGCCCGCGTGCGCGCCTTTTTCAACGGCATCGGGGCTTGCCATGGCTGTGAGAGAAACTCTTTTTTCCTCACCGACTCCGGCAAGAAGCATCGCAGCTACGGGATATTTCTGTCTTATTCTGTCTCCGACCTGCCTTAGAAGGTCTGGAGTAATACCTTCAAATTTTTCGACTATGAGGTCAACTCCACTGACTGTCGCGCAAGGCTTTACACTGTTCTCAATGTCAGCCATCGCCGCCTTGACCTGGAGCTCTCTGTTCTTTCTTTCAAGCACCTTTTTCTCGTCGAGCAGTTCTTCGACTCTGCTTACTACGGAGTCTGTGTCCTCTCCGAGCATTGTCATCATGGAAGAAACCGCAAAGCCCATGTGCTGGAAGAGCTTCTGAGCAGGATATCCAGCAATCGCGTTAATTCTGCGTATGCCAGAGCCTATACCCTCTTCCCTGATTATCTTAACAAGGCCGATTTCGCCTGTATTTTTGACGTGTGTTCCTCCGCAGAGCTCCGTTGAGAAGCCCTTTATGTCAAGAACCCGTACCTCGTCGCCGTACTTTTCGTCAAAGAGAGCGCGCGCTCCCGACTTCTTTGCTTCTTCTATGGGCATAACCGTAGTCGTAACAGGGATTGTCGCAAGCACCTCTTCGTATACTATCCTCTCCACCTCACGCAGCTGATCGAGCGTTACGGGAGTAAAGTGGTTAAAGTCAAAGCGGAGGAATGTCGGAGTTACAACAGAACCTGCCTGTCTTACATGTTTTCCGAGCACTCTTGTCAGTGCTTCATGGAGAAGGTGCGTCGCAGTATGGTGGCGCTGAATATCTTTTCTGCGCTCAATGTCTATCTTAGCGCTTACTTTCATGCCTGGTGTGAGAGTGCCTTTTTTGATAATACCCTTGTGTACGATAAGGTCCGCTACGGGAAATACTGTGTCGATAACTTCAAATACAAAATTGTCCGCGGTTATTGTGCCGGTATCTCCGACCTGTCCGCCCTTCTCTGCATAAAAAGGTGTGGTGCTCAGCACTATTTCTGCCTCGCAGCCTTCGGCGACGGAATCTCTGAGCTCGCCTTCCGCTATGACAGAGACAATTTCCGCTTCCGCTTCCGTCTCAGTGTAGCCGCAGAAGTGACTGGCTCCTATTTTGTCCTCAAGGATAGTATAGACGTTCTTTGATATGACACTGCTCGTCTGCTTGCTGGAAGCTCTTGCACGCTCACGCTGCTCTTCCATAGCCGCATTAAAGCCGTCTTTGTCTATGGTTATAGAACGCTCTTCACACATTTCCTCCGTCAGTTCAAGGGGGAAACCAAAGGTATCATAAAGAACAAATGCCACTTCGCCCGAAAGCACTTTTTTATTCTCCGAAATGAGCTTCTGGACTTCCGACTCCAACAGCTCACTTCCCTGAGTAAGAGTCTTTGAGAATCTGTCTTCCTCTGTGCTCAGAATCTGCTCAATTGTCGAGTTCTGCTCCAAAAGCTCCGTATATTCGTCTCCGACAGAGTTTCTGACTACAGGCAAAAGATCTGTAAGGAATGGTTTTTCTATTCCGAGAAGTCTCCCGTATCGTACACTGCGTCTGATAAGGCGTCTTAAAACATATCCGCCTCCGTCGTTTGCGGGCAGTATTCCATCGGCAATCATAAAGGCTGCTGCTCTGGCATGGTCAGAAATTACCTTTACTGCCATATCTTTTTTGGGGTCTGAGCCGTATGTTACTCCGCTGATTTCACAGGCTTTGTCTATTATTGGCTTAAAGAGATCTGTCTCAAAGTCAGTCCTTGTTCTCTGAACGACAGACGAGAGTCTCTCAAGCCCCATGCCGGTGTCTATATTTTTCTTCGGCAGAGGGGTGAGATTGCCGGCTTCATCCCTGTTGTACTGCATGAAAACTAGATTCCAAATTTCAAGGTATCTGTCGCAGTCGCAGCCTACTCCGCAGGTAGGTTTGCCGCAGGAAAATTCAGGTCCCTGGTCGTAAATGATTTCGGAGCATGGACCGCATGGGCCTACGGGGCCGGCCGCCCAGAAATTATCATCTGCGCCGAGCCTTACGATATGGTCTTCGCTAAGCCCCACTTTGTCGCGCCATATATCATGAGCTTCGTCATCGTCAAGATACACCGTTGCATAGAGGCGTTCCGGTTCGAGTCCCACTCTTTCCGTTAGGAATTCCCATGACCAAGGTATTATTTCGTTTTTAAAATAATCTCCAAAGCTGAAGTTGCCGAGCATTTCAAAGAACGTGTGGTGTCTTGCCGTGCGTCCGACATTTTCTATGTCGTTTGTACGTACACATTTCTGAGATGTCGTAGCTCTTGTAACTTCCGGAGTTTTAATGCCAAGGAAATACTGCTTGAAAGGAACCATACCCGCTATTGTAAATAGAAGAGTAGGGTCGTCCGGAACTAATGAAAAACTGTGATAACGCTTGCATCCTTTTTCCTCAAAGAAATTAAGAAAGAGCTCCCTCAATTCCTTTCCGCTTCTGTACTGCATGATACCTTCCTCCTGTAATCTTTAAAAGTTAAAAAACTATTTGTTTGTAAGATATTTTCTTGCTTCCTGCGCTTCCGAAATTACTTTGTCTCTGTCTATGGTACTAAAAATACCATTTTCGTACAATGTTGTGCCTGCTACAATTGTTGCCGCAACATCGGCAGATGAGCCGGCATATACAATATATCCAGGAAGGTTATCAAGATCCCAGCCTACATAATTAGGCTTATCAAGATCAACAAGCATTATGTCCGCCGTAAAGCCTTCCTTTATAAGCCCGGTCTTTTCAAAGCCCAAAGCTCTTGCACCTGCAGCTGTAGCCATATTGAACACTTCTGACGAAGTCATAACAGTCGGGTCGCTTGTTGTACATTTATGGATAAGAGCCGCACTTCTCATTTCGTCCCACATATCCAGCCTGTTGTTGCTTGCCGCTCCGTCTGTGCCAAGAGCAACGGAGACCCCGCTCTTTAAAAAGCCGCTGATTGGAGCAAATCCGCTTGCCAGCTTCAAGTTGCTCTTTGGATTATGCACAAGCGTAATGTTGTCTTTCGCGTAGAAGTCTATATTTTCCTTTTTGATATATACACAGTGAGCCAATATCAAATGGCTGACTTCGGCAAGACCTGTTTTGACTAAATAGTCCTCAGGAGAAATTACACCTTCGTTTCCGCTGTTGGCCCAGTCATATTGTGTCTCAAGCCAGTGCAGCTGTATAGATAAATTGTACTCAGCCGCTTTTTGCGCTACTTTCGTCATTAATTCATTGGGAACCGTATATGGCGCATGTGGCCCGAGCTGGATCGTGACAAGTCCCTCTGCTCCGTTGTAATCGCGAGCCAGATCAAGGTTCTCTTTTAGCCTTGTTCCGTCTGAGTCTCCGACTATGCCTCTTGAGAGTCCGCATCTGATGCCTGTTTCAAGAGATGCCTCGGCAACTCTGTCCATGCTGAAGTACATATCGGCAAAGCATGTGGTGCCTGTTGAAAGCATCTCCATGTGGGCCAGCTTTGTGCCGATTTTTATTATATCTCCGTTAAGTCTGTTCTCCACCGGCCATATCCTTTTTTCAAGCCACTCCATAAGAGGAAGTTCCTCTCCAAGTCCGCGCAGCAGCGTCATTGCGGCGTGTCCGTGGGCATTTACAAAGCCGGGAAGAAAAGCGACCTTACCCCTTCCGTCAAACCCGTTTCCTGCAGCTGTTCCGGCTGGAAGTATTGATTCTATGATATTACCGTTTATTACTACATCGCTCATCTCCGCCGATTTGCGCGAAGCATCCCATACAACGACATTTTTATATAAACTGATCATACTACTCCCTCCAGCTTGCTAAATATTCAACCTGCTCATCTGTAAGAGTTTCTATCTTAATACCTAAAGATTCAAGTTTAAGCTCAGCAATATTTTTGTCAAGTTCTTCCGGAACATTGTAAAGTCCCGGGGTAAGCTTTGTTTTAGTAATGTATATCGCGGAAAGAAGCTGCATTGCAAAGCTTAAGTCCATTATTTCAACGGGATGACCGTCTCCAGCGGCAAGGTTGACTAGACGTCCCTCACCCAAAAGATGAAGCCTTCTGCCGTCGGAAAGGATGTATGTATCTATATTGTCTCTTGATTTCATTGTATCAGCCGCAAGCTCTTTGAGGTCGGGAACATAAACTTCCACATCAAAGTGTCCTGCGTTGCATAACAGCACTCCGTCCTTCATATTGACAAAATGCTCTTTGCGTATAACCTTTGTATTGCCTGTAACTGATATAAAAATATCGCCTATTTTGCTTGCACTCTCCATATCCATCACAGAGTACCCGTCCATCAGAGCCTCAAGTGCGCGGTGCGGATCGACCTCGACGACTATTACCTTTGCTCCTAGGCCCGATGCCCTGCGTGAAGCTCCCTTACCACACCAACCGTAACCTGCTACCACAACGTTTTTGCCAGCTACAATTAGGTTTGTCGTTCTTGTTATTGCATCCCATACAGACTGCCCTGTTCCGTAGCGATTATCAAAAAGGTGTTTGCTCTGAGCGTCATTGACGGCAAGCATCGGGAACGGGAGCACTCCTTCCGCATCCATTGCGCGAAGGCGCTTAATCCCTGTTGTCGTCTCTTCACAGCCTCCGAGTATGCTGGAAATTAAGTCACGGCGCTCATTGATAATCATGGATACGACATCGCCGCCGTCGTCTATGATTACCTGAGGATCCCATTTAAGCATCTCTCTGAGGTTCTCACTGTACTCATCCGTACTCATTCCCCTTCTGCTGAAAACGTGTACTCCTTCTTCAACAAGAGCGGCGCAGACGGGATCCTGTGTTGAGAGAGGGTTGCTGCCGGCTGTAACCACTGTAGCCCCGAGAGAATGCATAACTTTGAGAAGGCACGCTGTCTTAGCCTCAAGGTGAAGGCACGTCCCGACCACCAACCCCGCAAGAGGCTGCTGTGAGGACTCCTTTTCGGCTATAAGCCTAAGAACAGGCATATACTGCCAAGCCCAATCTATTCTTCTGTGACCTTCGGGAGCGAGTTTTATATCCGCAATTTTAAATTCGTTCTTCATTATTTTATGCTTCCTCTCTGAGTCTTATTATTATCTGTTTTTAAAAATTTTGCCTATGCTCTCTGAATATGGCTTCGTTAATACGCCATGTTCCGTGATTATGCCCGATACCAAGTCGGAAGGAGTCACATCAAAAGCGGGATTCCAGATCTTTATCCTATTTGGAATTATCTCTGCCTCCCCTATTCGGCGCACCTCGTCCGCGCTGCGTTCCTCTATCGGAATAGCAGCTCCGTTCGGACATGATATATCAATAGTGCTTATTGGGGCTGCTATATAAAACGGCACATTATGCCGCTTAGCAGCTATGGCAAGTCCGTAAGTTCCTATTTTATTCGCTGTGTCTCCGTTAGCCGCTATTCTGTCAGCTCCCGTCACAACAGCATCTATTTTTCTTTGAGACATCAAAAATGCGGACATTGAATCACATATTACCGTAACATCAAATCCGTCTTCAAAAAGTTCAAAAGCCGTAAGCCTTCCGCCCTGCAGGCGGGGGCGAGTCTCATCGGCAAATATTTTCAGTTTTTTACCGTTTTCTGCTGCTGCACGGAACACTCCGAGCGCCGTTCCGTAACCGGCAGTCGCCAAAGAGCCTGCATTACAGTGAGTTATCACAGTACATGAATCCGGCAGCAGCTCCTGGCCGAAACGAGATAATTGTTTATTTATTTGGATATCATCCGAGTGCATCCTTACGGCCTCGGCAAGCATTATATCTGCAAGATTGGGCGAACCTTTATATTTTTTGTATGTATTGTGCATGCGTTCTATTGCCCAGTATAGATTTACAGCGGTGGGCCTTGTTGCCGCAAGACGTGTCAGAGCGTATTCTATCTTATTTGTATCCTCAAACGCGGCAAGAGCAGCTCCGTACGCTGCTGCGACTCCTATGGCAGGTGCGCCTCTTACTGTCATGTCTTCGATTGAGACGGCAATATCCTCATATGAACAACATTCTCTGAAAGATACGCATTCCGGTATTTTTCTTTGATCAAGCAGGAGCAGAGTCTTTGTCTCTGTCTTCCATTCAAGTGTCGGAGGAAGCATCTCTAAAACTCCTTTATGCCGCTGCCATGGGTTATTTCATCAACAACAGCGGAGGCTCTTCCGTCTCTCATCTGGAGCGATATCCTGTCACCCAGCTTAAGAGTAACGGTATCCTTTATCATATTCCCCATACTGTCACGGCATATTGAGTATCCTTTTGAGAGGATATTAAGAGGAGATACGCCGTTTAGAGAGGCGGCCAATGCCGAAAGAGACGCATTGGAGATATCAATTTTATGGTTTACAGCGCGACTCATTCTTAATGCCGAATTTTCGGCAAAGTCAAGAGAGGGCTCAATTTTATTTTTAAGACACAGATAGACAAGCCTCTCCTTATCCGAAGAGACAATATCTGCTGCTTTGGCAATTTTAAAATTTAGTTTGTATAAAGCTGATTTTTTTATTGATTCGAGTTGAGAGTATATTTCCCGTCTGTCAGGAAACACTCTTTCCGCCGCTCCGGACGGAGTGGGAGCAGATGCGTCGGACGCCATATCGGCAAGAGTAAAATCTATCTGATGCCCAAGGCCCGTAATCACAGGAACAGAAGCCGAACGTACAGCGCGCACGACTGCCTCGCTGTCAAATATGTCTAAATCATCACGGCTGCCGCCGCCTCGTGCAAGAATTATCAGAGACAGATTTTTAACACCAGAGAGAAGTTTGAATGCGTCAACAATTTCCTGCTCTGCAGCAAATCCCTGCATAAGACTTGGAATTACAATGATATCCGCTACCGGGTATCTTATGGATGATATTTTGATAATGTCCTGCAGAGCCGCTCCTGTAGGAGATGTAATTACAGCAGCTCTTTCCGGAAAGAGCGGGATAGGACGTTTAACTTCGGGCGCAAAAAAACCTTCCTGAGCAAGTTTGTTTTTAAGCTGCTCCTTCGCCCTAGCTTTTGCTCCAGCTCCTATCGGAAGGAGTGTTGAAGCGTATATTTGGTACGAGCCGCGTGCGCCGTAGACATCGACACTGCCTCTTACAAGAACTTCGTCTCCATCCTTCGGCCACGACAAGACCGAAGATGCGTTTGAACGAAACAGCACACATGAAATGCGGCTCTCCCTGCCTAATATGGTAAAATACGAGTGACCGCTGCTGTGTTTTTTAAATCCCATAAGTTCGCCGCATACAGCAATATTCTGGAGCTCTCCGCAGGAGAATATTGCTTTTCTGATGCTTCCTGTTAACTCATCAACAGATACGGGCGTTTCTTTTTTTAGATACATAAAATTTACTCTTGCTGGTTTTTGCGCACGATGCGTCCGAGCACGCCGTTGACAAATTTGCCTGAATCATCTGTTCCGTATGTTTTTGCAAGTTCAACTGCTTCGGATATAGCGACAGGAATTGGCACTCGCTTGCTTAAGACACCCTCATAGAGTGCTATGCTTATTACAGCCTTATCGACCGCGACCATGCGCTCAGGTCTCCAACCGATAATGTTTTCTCTTAAGAGTTCGGATATAGCATCTGCCTGTTCTCTAACACCAGTAAGCAATTCGCAGGCGTAGTCAAATACGCCTTCTTGTTCCTCATCTGAAGGATAAAGCTCGATTGCGTCCAATATATCCGCTTCAGGCCTCATATCCATTTCATAAATCAGCTGCAGAGCTATTTCGCGTGATCTGTGGCGCAGCTGCGCCCTTGATGAATGACTCAACTAATCATCTCCTGAACTGTTCCATTAATGCCGCTACCTGCTTTTGTCCGTCTTCCGTAAGGAATACCCAGGAGATTCCATAACCAATGACCGCTGCAAATATTGACCATAAAATTCCCTTAAATCCAAGATTCACAAGTGCTACAAAAGCCGCCGCTGCTCCTCCCCAGAAAATAGGCAGCATCCAAATGGGAGTTTTCTTTGGGTTGTCCTGAGGAGCTACATTTATCCAATTTATCTCCGCAGCGATGCCAGATTTTGCAAAAATTCCACTGAGCTTGCCTATCAAAGCATCTTTTGATTCTTCCGACGATTTGTCAGGCAATGTTATAGAGATATACATAAGATTTTTTTCGCCTATAAAGGAAACTTCCTGACAATAGAAATCCTTGGGAAGTTTCTTTACAATCATCTGCTTGAAAGAGTCTCCATCCAGCCAAATCTTGCCAAGTTCAGTTGTTGTCCATAAAAATAACATGTCGACACCTCTCAATAGAGGAGGCCGGATTCCTTTGGGATTCCGGCCTCCGAGATTAACTAGCTTATTCAGGCCTCTTCGTTAAAGGAACTGTAAGACGCGTCTGCAGGCTGTGAAGCCTCCTGCGGAGATTTATCAGCGAAAGAAATTCCCTGTACGTAGATATTGACACCTTTTATTGAATATCCCGTAAAGCGTTCTATCTGCTCTTTTACGGCTTCCTGTACATCCCAACATACATCAGGTATGCGCAGACCATATTTAACAGAGATATATGCGTCAACAAGTATTTCGGGAGAATCTCCGTCAGAGATTGAAATTCTGACTCCGTTGACAGTCTTCCTTCCGAGACGCAGATTGGCCATGAGTCCTGGATTAGCGGGAGAGACACCTTCCACGCTGTTTAATGCTTTTGTGGCCAGCTGAGCTATTACATCCTCAGAAATACGAATTTTACCTTCGAGGTTCGACTGGTCAATAGACGAGCCTGCATCAATTACGTCATCTTGCATAACACCGCTGCCGTTATTGGATTCAACCATGCGGTAATACCTCCTTTGACTTAAAAGACACCTGTTATTTCACATTTTTGTATGTTATTCCGGGATTTTAAAATCTTTTCCGCAGTGCGGGCAGAGAAGATCCTCATCATCCTCGTACATAGCAGGTTCGAAATAGAAATCTTTGCCGCAGTGAGGACATGTTACTGAAGCATATTCTTCTTCATCAAACTCTTCATAGTCATCATCGTCTTCGTCATCATCGTCAGAGCAGCAGTCACAGTCATCCATGAATTCTTCCAACTCATCCTCGATGCTGCATACATCCTCATCGAGCTGCTCCAGGTAATCGTTCAGCTCCTGATGCACTTCTTCGTGTTCCTCAAGTGCCTCTGCTAAGGAGTCCATAGCGTCTACCAGTGCTGCATAAAACTTCTTTTTCTCCGGCGTATCTGTAAGATTCTGCCCGTCGATAAGACCCTTCAAATATGCTATTTTCTCACGTGCACTCATAAGAACCCCTCCAGTCAATTGTTTTCCGCGAAAGCAGGTGCGGAATGTTACTTTTTAGCTCTTTCCAGATACTCTCCTGTTCTTGTATCAACGATAATCATTTCCTCGTTTTCAACAAAGAAAGGAACTGTAACTACAAGACCTGTTTCGGTTGTTGCAGGTTTTCCGCCGCCAGAGGCCGTGTCGCCTTTAAATCCAGGAGGTGTGTCGACTATTTTCATAGTGACAGAGTTAGGAAGCTCTATGCCCATTACTCTGCCATCGTACATATCGAAACTCACCTCAAGGTCGTCTACAAGGTATTTTATGGCATCGCCCAAAACATCTGATGAAAGATAGACCTGATCGTATGATTCCATATCCATGAAGATGTAGTCATCTCCGTCTTTATACTGGTACTGAGCAGGCTTCTCATCAAAGACTATTCTTTCAAAACGTTCACCTGATTTAAAAGACTGTTCTACTCCCGAACCGGTTTCAAGATTACGCAGCTTTCCTCTAACTATGGCACCGCCGCGTCCCATCTTGTGGTGAGAGCATTCGAGGATAATCCACATGCCGCCCTCCCACTTAATCTTTAAACCCGGACGAAAATCACTTGTGTCTACTACCTGTCCCATATAAAAAATCCTCCCTGTAACATTGTGGATATCCACTACCCACTAAATTCGATTCACAAATATGCTACATAATCATAACATAAAATCGTACTATTTGTCTTTATTAAACATTTTATTCACAGCATAAAGCGGAACGAGAGATACCGCTCCGCTGTACTTATCTGTTAAAACAACATATTCCCTCACTGTCACACGAACAAAATCGTTATTTTCACTGTCGGCACATTCAGTCCTGACAAAAAAATGCCTGGCTTTACAGACACGGCCTGAATACATTACCTCATGGTCATTTATAGCGACACCGCCGTATTCTGTAATAAGCCCTATGTCGGAAGATTTTGCTCCGGCATATATTATGTGGGCCTTAATTTTATCTCCTATCTCGCTTGGAAGATTTTCTCCTACATTTGTAACAGTTTCAAAATTTTCGTAATCAGTATTTTTATCAGGCGATATGACATTAAGAAGAACATTCTCGCATATTGCCTCAAGCTGAGAAGAAGTGTTCACTTTTTTTACTGTCTTTGCGGTAAATAATTTTGATTCGGCTGTCTTCTGTGAGAGCAATAGAAGGGAAGAACAGGTCATAGAGACAATGAACAAAATTACCAATCCGCTTATAAGGATGAAGCCTCTTGAATATTTTCTGCCGAAATACAATTTGAAAGCCTCCAGCCAACTTTGCGGGCATATCTTCGGTAAGGGCTTTTTTTAGCCTGCCATCTGCTAACTATGTTTTGTGGGCAGTTTTCTATCCACATTATAGGTTTTTCATCGCTATATTGCTTTATTCCTCTTGCCAATACATATATGTTTAATATCTTTGTTGTGCTATCAAAGTCAAAAGATATATCTTCTATACCATCAACTCGCGGCTGTATTCCGCTTATTCTGTAGTCATCGGTATATAATATTCCACTGTATGAGTAAGCTCTGATGGCGCGAAAATATATCAGTTCATCCCCTTCACTTATGGAATAGCGCGTTTTTTCCGCATATTCGGCCTGCAATACTTTCATGCTTCTATCTTTATCCCTGACGACAAGAGGCATGGAAGGAGGAAAGCTTCTTGCAAACATAACTACATTTTTGACGTATTTCGGAGGGCCGCTGCTCTTCTCCATAATGCGTTCCTCATCTTCCGAGCGGGAGAGCTTTATTATCTTTTTTGAACTTCCGTAATCATAACTGCCAATGACCCTTATGCCGGACGGAACGCCGTAGGCTATTCTCAATTCGCCGTTCTCGGTGCCGGAGAGAGACGAGCTTATCTTTATCGGGCCATCCCAGCAAAAAGGCTCGTAGATTGAATTCATAAACAATTTTTTATATATTTTCTTGTCCAGAGGCATGGATATGCCGCAGTAAAAAACAGGATCCCTAAGCAGAGCCAAAGCCATAGATATTTTGTTTTCCGCATATCTGCGGTCATAATATGAGACAACCGTCTCCGATGCCTGCCTGAGTGATGTCAGTGCAGGAGGCATAATCATAAGCATTATCGCAAAAGCGCATAATACATTTACAAGTGCTGACGCTTTATGAGCCGGTTTTTGGCCAGAATATAACGACATCATCGTTTTTCCTCATACTGCCCTCTGTCACATGTATTTCTACTACGCAACTGTTTTTAAGAGCGTCTGCCGACTTTATTCTAAAGCCGCTCTTTTTCTCCAGATCGTTGATTTTAGTTCCAGATAATAGAAGAGAAATGACTTCCTCTTTAATATATTCTCTGCGGAGGCTCATGTCTGCCCTTTCCAACAGATTGTTTCCTGCTGAAAGAGAAGAAGAAACAAGAAGATTTATTATCAGCACAAAAAATACTAATACCAGGCTCTCTGTGAGCAAAAACCCTCTGTGTTCAGACATTTTTTACGAAAGATATCGTTCTATATCTTTTGAGTCATAGGCATAAGCCAGAGCAGTCTGTCGTGAAATGAGCCCTTCCTTGTACATTCTAGCCAAATCCTGATCCATAGTGTGCATTCCAAGAGCGGAGCCTGTCTGCAGAGTGTTTTTTATCTGAGCGGTCTTGCCTTCTCTGATGTGATTTCGCACGGCGTTGTTGGCTATAAGAAATTCCGTTGCAACCATTCGCCCCGCCATAGTTTTAAGAGGCACAAGCTGCTGAGATAAAATTCCTATCAAAATTGACGATAGCTGTATTCTTATTTGCTGCTGCTGAAAAGGAGGAAAGACATCAATTATTCTGTCCACACTTTGAGGAGCGTCCGGCGTATGCAGTGTTGCAAGCACCAAATGCCCCGTTTCAGCTGCTGTTACCGCTGCCGCAATAGTTTCAAGGTCTCTCAGTTCGCCTATAAGAATAACGTCGGGGTCCTGTCTCATCGCGCGTCTCAGAGCCTCTGAGAAACTCTTTGTATCGCTTCCGACCTCTCTTTGGTGAATAAGTGCCTGAGCCGAGTCATATACATATTCAATAGGGTCTTCTATCGTAATAATATGAACAGGGCGTGTCATATTTATCTCCTGAACAACAGCGGCAAGAGTGGTAGACTTGCCTGAACCGGTAGGGCCAGTGACAATGAATAGACCATTGAACCTGTTGGCCATATCCTTCACGCCAGCGGGGAGACAGAGTTGCTTTATTGTCCTTATATTAGGAGTAATTATGCGCAGAGCGAGAGTTGGGTTTCCCCGTTCAAGCGAAAAGTTAGCGCGGAAACGCTGATTGCCGTCTGTTCCATAATTAATTGTAAAACTAAAATCATATTCGTGCTCTTTTAAGAAAATTTCCTTTTGATCTGCATTCAAGAGCATGTCAATGATTTTATTCATATCATTTTTATCCAGGATTTCAGAGTCAAGCCGTCTTGTCAGAGTTCCGTTGATTCTGATGGCCGGACGTGAGCCTACACCTATATGTATGTCGCTTGCGGAGCTTTTTATGCCGTCAATCAGAATGTCCTGAAAAATAAAATTGCTCATCACAATCCTCCTAGTCAATCATTGTGCTGCAAAGCATTTCCTCTATGCTCGTCACCCCTGCCAAAACCTTTCTGACTGCCGACTCCCTTAATGTGACCATGCCGCTTTTTCTAGCATAACTGCGTATCTCGTGGTCCGGAGCCGCGTCGTTTATCATATCCCGAAGAACCGAATCCATCATCATAAGTTCGGCTATAACAGTTCTGCCCGAATAGCCGGTAAAGCGGCATGCCGCGCATCCGCACGGAGCATATACTTTGGTGTGCGGTTCTATCCCTGCCTCTTTAGCGACACTTTCCGGTACTTCTATCTCTTTTTTGCAGTTGGGACACAGCTTGCGAACGAGTCTTTGAGCAATAACGCCTCTGATTGACGAAGCAAGGAGGAAATTTGGAATTCCCATATCCACAAGCCTGTTTATTGCAGTGGGAGCATCGTTGGTGTGCAGGGTACTGAGCACCAAATGTCCAGTCAGAGCAACACGCACAGCCAAATGTGCCGTCTCTGTGTCCCTTATCTCTCCGACCATAAGCTTGTCTGGATCCTGTCTGAGAATGGAACGAAGCGTGCTTCCGAACGTCAGACCTATCTTCTCGTTTATCTGTACCTGAGTTATTCCCGGCAGAGTAAATTCAACAGGATCTTCTATTGTAATGATATTTACACCAGGATTATTAATAATTTCAAGAAGAGAGTAAAGTGTCGTAGATTTTCCGCTTCCAGTAGGGCCTGTTACAAGGAATATGCCATGTGACGCTGTTATCGCCTTGTTAATAGTGCTGATCTGGTCTGGATCAAAACCCAGCTTATCTATACCCACATTTTCATTATTTTGATCCAGCAGGCGGAGGACAGCCTTCTCGCCGAACATCGAAGGCAGAGTGGAAACACGCAAATCTATGCGTTTATCCCCCACTTTGATGAGTATTCTGCCGTCCTGAGGACGTCTTTTTTCAGCAATATCCATACCGGCAAGAATTTTAATTCTGGCTATCAGAGGCAGCTGGAGGTTTGTGGGGACTTCAAAACTGTTGAAAAGAGTTCCGTCAATACGAAGCCGCACTCTTGTGCTTGTCTCAGACGGTTCTATATGTATGTCAGATGCTTTTTCGCGGACACCCTGCTCAAGAATATTATTTACGAGCCTGACAACTGGAGCGTCGTCAGTGCTTATGGCGGAGACATCCTGAGCGGAGGAGGTTATTGTTACAATATCTCCTCCGAGAGAATTCTCGTGCTTCAATATATCGGCCATAGCTTCGTGAACGCTGGTCTGAACTTTGTAGTAACTGGAAAGGGCTTTGTTTATGTCTGATGCCGTGGCAACCATAATGCTGATATCTCTGTTTGTCAGCATCCTTATTTCATCAACAGCGAGTGCATCCATAGGATCAGACATAGCAACTGTTATTTTTTGCTTGCCTTCAATTGAGACGGGAACAACATTAAGGCGAAGAGCAACATTCTCCGGTATTAAAGCAAGAGCAGCCTGAGATGGGCGGGTCTGCACCAGCGAAACAAAAGGCAGCTCCAACTGCTCACAAAGAGCTTCAGCTAAGTGCAGCTCTGTAAGATAGCCGTTCTTTATTAAAACTTCTCCCAACCGCATCTGAGAAACCTTCTGTTCTCCGAGAGCGGCCTCTAAATTCATCTTAGTTATTGCACCGGCATTTACCAAAAGCTCGCCTAGACGCATTACTTTTATAGATTTAGCCATCGGACACATCCCCCTATCGGTATGTTAGAAAATCTCAAGCTCTATTGCGAAAGACTCTTCACCGGCATTTTATAAACTTCTGCGGCACTGGTGGGAACATCCAGAATGTATGGAACTACGATAAAAGCCAGCTCGGATTTTATATGCTTGTCGTTTCTTGTCTTGAAGAGCTCTCCTATAATAGGAATATAGCTGATTATAGGAACTCTTACTATGCCCTTCGTCTTTGACTCCTGATAGAGTCCGCCTATTACAAAAAGCTCTCCGTTTCTGACTCTTATCTGAGTGTCAATTTCACGTTTTGTTGTCTCCGGCACTTCAGATACGCCGCTTTTCCTAAAATCTACAATCTCCCCCGTTGATATTTTAAGCTTAAGTGATACAAAGCCGTCTCTTCCTATTGTAGGAGTAATATCAAGAGTGGGCCCTGTCTCCTGCTCCGTAAATTCCGGGTTGCCGCTTTTGTCCAGTCCTGACTGATAGAGATAATTATGAGTCAGCTTTATGGAGGCTTTTTGACCGTCAAGAGCAACGACGGAAGGGTTTGCTAATATCTTTCCCTTATTGTCCGACTCCATCGCGCGCAGTCCGGCATCAAGCATCTTCATTGACGAATTAACGATATTGACTGGTATAGTGGACTCTGTAGTGCCAACTATTGGCAGAGTTCCCGGAGTGCTGGATGACGACGGATTGACATTAGGGGTAATCAATCCATTGCCATAAGTGTACTCACTTGAAAGTCCCGATGCCCCATAGCTGAAAATCCAGCCTCTGTATACGGAGGAAATCATAGTCTCTATTTCCTGTTTTGCATTATCGTTTATTTCAATAAGGCGAGCCTGAAGCATTACCTGCTTTCCGGGGTGGTCTATCCTGTTCATCAATGCCTCTATCTCTATGTGCTGCTCAGGCGTTGCCGTTACATAGAGAGTGCGAAGTCTTTCGTCCGCCACCGGAGCTTTTGCCAAAGGGACAACACCCATTATAATCGCGGGCAGTTTTGACATCTCTCCATAAGCGACCTTATATTCTCTTGTCTGATTCCTGCCCAGAGTTTTGCCTATACTGTCGGAAGTTCCCACGACGAGTGTCTTTCCCATAAGGGCATAAGTGAGGTCGTTCATTCTGAGCATATATGCGAATACCTCACTAAACTTCGCATTTTTAAATGAAAAAGTCATAGTATTATCCGGCACAGAAGGATCTATTATCAAATTAAGATTTCTTAAATTTGCCAAAAGACGCAGAACATCTTTGACGGATACATCTCTCAATTCGAGAGTAACGGGTGTGTACATTCCCAGAGGATCTCCCGGCTGCATTACGCGCGGCGCAGGCGCCTTGGGCGGTACAATTCCGCTATCTGCCTGAAGCTGAAGCGTTATGACATCGGAACCTGACATGCCGCTTACAGTTTTTATGTTAAGAGGTTTTTCAGCGGTAATGCACATTTTTATGCCGCCCACATCCGTAGACGTTACTTCTATCCTCTGAAAGAGCGGAAAATCATACTTCTGACCCCAATTATCGCTCTTCTTTCTGTCAATTTTTAGTATATCCCATCCGTACTCATCCCACCATGCCTGCTTATCCGTATTTCTTGGGAATCTGATATCGGGCCACTCAAGGACAAGGGCATACTTGAGGTCTGAGACAGCGTAAGGAAGGGTCAGTTTTGTGCCTCGGAATTCGACAATCATAGTGTCGCTGCCTATTTGCCTTACCTTAAGCCCCTCTATTATTGACACAGTGTCCTTTGAGGTGATTTTAACGGCCTCTGTGGTAACAGCATAGGAGTTATGCGGGCTTAAAAGAGCAAAAAAAGCGGCAATAAACACAAAAACAGCCACGCGCAAGACAGAAGCTAAAACTCTGTGCGATAATTTTTCATTAACCATGTCCAGTTTACCCCTTTAGAATCAATTCCTGTAACTTTTCCTCTTCCGTTTCCGAAAACGGATCCGACTCTCATTATCTGACCAGGTACTTCTCCATCTATATCCAAAGTGACGGCCCTTCCGTTCTCCATTATGACTAAAGCCTTTATAGAGATAGAAGGAGGCATATCCGGGACAGCCATTTCCGCCGAAGAAATGGCTTGAAGCGGGGCTAAAGGTGATTTGCCCACAGCTGCGGCAAGAGCTAAAAGCTGCTTAGAGTCCCTGCTGTACTTGATATAGTTATCCATTTTTGTGTTAATTTCCTCCGCCTTGCCTCTGACTTCTTCTCCGGGCCCAGCGGGCGAGTTTGACATTTCAATATCGCCTAAGCCGACTGAAGATTTATTAAGGGTGATATAATTCCACATGCTGAAAATTGATGCCGATATAAAAAAAAGCGCTGAGATAGCGAAGATTACAAGCTTCTTCCTCTCTTCGCGAGATATTGGCATTGTAAATAAAGGTTTGCCTGATGAAGAGGGTTTTAGCTTATGAAGCAAATCATAAAAGGAACTCATTTTGAGACATCCCCCTCCACTTTAGCCGCTTCACTGTTTTTCTGCGAAGATTCTTTCTGCTTGACTGCAGATGCCACAGTAAACGAATATGAAGTTTTGCCGTCGTCTTCTGCCAGAAGAGTCAGCTCTGTTATCTTATGCATTTTTCCGCTGCCCCTCAGCACTCCAAGCAGGTTCAATACTATGAAATAGTCATCACTGCCCGATATATTAAAACATACTGAACCCTCAAAATCAGAAGTTTTGACAACGTGGGCATCCTTGATACCGGATTCCGCAAGCAGCTCTAGAAGATAGGCATAAACCTTAGTAGGAGATTCCGCTTCTTCTATAGCCAAATTTGTATTGAGTCTGACATTGGATTTGTAATATGCCATAGCTTCTGACTTTCGCGCCAAACTTGTCTGTAGAGCGGAGTTTTCGATACGTTTCGCTGCGGTCTCTGATTCAGCTGCGGAAATGTGTCTAAGAATTATTATCTCCGAAAAAACAATCAGCAAAACAGCCAAGAGCAAGATAAGTGCGGCGTTTTTATTGTTGGTACCGTAATTGAATTTAATATCCATCACTCTGCATCTCCAGATTTTATATCACCGCTTAAAACAATGTCAGAACTGCCTGCATCGGAATATCTCTTTTGTATTATATCTGAAAGAGGATAAAGCATAAAATTAAATGAGAAACTCCTTATACCTGCACCCTTTTCATCAAGAGGCTTAATAACAGGGATATCTGAATTACTGACAAAAGGTGAATTATTCAGCCTATCCACAAAGAGCAGAATAAGCTCTTCATTCATACCGACTCCTGTCAGAGATACCGACTCAGGCGTCATTTTTATGCTGTCAAGAGTTACTCCTTCAGGAAGAAGCCCTGTCAAAGCTGTAAGAAACTCAATTGAAGGTATGTCAGAGAGCATATAGTCAAGTTTTGAAATGAATTTATCATTTTTTGATGTTAAAACTGTAAACTCTGCATCCATAACTGATATCCTATCCATAGCAGAATTTACAGAGAAAGTTAAGGCATCCCTCTCGGACGTAACAGAGTGAAGCCTCCATCCTCCGAACGCGAGAACAGCGAAAGAAGTAAGAAAAAAGAAAGCTGCGGAAGTGAAAAGAACTATGTGCTTATAGTCCTTATCTTTATTTACTACAGTTACTCTGCCCGGGATTCGTAAGTCTATTTTTACGACCATAGCTCTACCTCATCGCCAATCCCAGGGCAACATCCCAGTTCCCCGTAGCGTCGTTGAAATCAATACCTTGAAGGGTAAAACAGTTAATCTGAGAGATACTGCCGACAGATACAGAGTCCCTGAGAAGCTCCAAAAGTTCGTCTGTGACTCCAGGCCCATGAAGAAAGATAGACTCGGGCTCAAAGCCCCTTATCTGTGATAAAGCAAACTGGAGAGATGAGCGCATCTCTTTTACAAAAGCCACGGATTGATCCGTAAGCTCATCTGGGTGCAAAGCCAGTGACTCATCAAAACCTATAGACATGCTGCGGTAAAAAATGCCATTGCCTTTCCAAGATAGAGTGAGCACGGAACGTTTTCTGCCGACGTAAAGATGCACAGCAGCATCGCAGGGAGAAACGGAAGGCGTGGCACACCGTTCGAGAGCTATCTGGGCCGGCTCAATAGCAGAAAGCATAATACCGTTGTCGGATGCGGCACTCATAACAGTGTCAATGAGGGAAAGTCTTGCGGCCGCAGCTATAAATCTTTT
>CAYRAI010000013.1:0-52987 GCA_964422205.1 uncultured Synergistaceae bacterium
AATATACGCAAAAGCAAGAGAGCATGCCGCGGCTGTTTGGAAGAGAATCTAAAGACGGAGCAAAGTCATATAAGGGCGGAGAGAGGCAGCAATCAGCCTCTCTCCGTTTTATATGTAAGGTAAAGGCATAGGGTGCGTGGCTAAAACGCTTTTATGAAATATTCTATGGCAGCTATTGATATCTTCTGTCGTATAGCATGAGTTGGCGTAATGCAAAATGGGAACTAATGTGATATTATTTTACATATGCAATTATTTTATTTTTTATTTTTTGACGCTGTATTAACGACAATACAAATCTCCGAAGGGAGATCATATAATGCTTAACAAAAAGATAAAAAAAATAAACAACACCTTATATTTGGTTGCCGCGTCGATTTTGCTTTTAATCTGCATTATTGCTGTCACCGGTTATGACTATAATAGTGTCAAAAAAAGAACACTCGAAAGAACCGAAGGCGTGCTTGCAGCGTCAAGCCGCGAGCAGAGTACGCTATTCATAGAAAAAATAGACAGTAAGTACAAAATATTAAGAGCTGCCGCAGAAGCAATAGTGGAGCACCACTCTGACAAAGCGGACAAATACGAGACCGCATCAAGACTTCTTAAGGAAGCTAGCTTTTACTCCGTAGGTATATCAGACTCAAAAGGAAACGCCGTATTAAGCAACGGAGAAAAAAGTAATATCTCGGACAGAAAATACTTTAAGGACAATATGGCAGGCAGAAGCGCCATAGATAGAGTTGACGGGACCCTTGTCGACAGAAAGAATATCTTTATCATATCTGTTCCCATCATCAAAAAATCCATAATATCGGGCTCTCTTTTCGGAATCTATGATGAGAATAATTTCTCCTCCATGCTTATACAGCAAGCATACAAGACAAACGGCTACTCTTTTATATGTTCCGACAAGGGAGAAATCATTGTCTCCACACACCATAAAAGTTCTATCTGGGGCAAGAAATCCGAAAACGATGCCGGCAAAAACAACCTCATTGAACTTCTGAGCAAAGTTCCGAGCAATGAAAGCGAGCTTAAGTCTCTCAAAAATAACTTCTCTCTGGGACATGACGGCATCATCCGATACCGGCTCACAGATGGGATAAACAGAATAGCATTCTACCACTCTCTTGGAATAAACGGCTGGTATATATTTTCCGTTGTAACAACCGATATTATTGAGTCACGCATAGCAGAGGATCTTTCACAGTCACGCCATATCTACACCATCATAATTATTACTGCCGTAATCCTTATGGTTATAGTCATTTTGATAGAAAAAAGAAGCATAAGACAGGTCAAAGAGGATAGAGAGAAAATAAAAATAAGAGAGGAAGAGTACCGCATCGCCTCTGAGCACAGCGGAAAGTCAATGTTGCGTTACGATATAGAAAAAAAGAGACTTGTTACAACGCCCAAACTTGTCGAGCTGTATGGGCTTTCTACGGTATATGAAAATTTTCCATACTCAATCTTCGAAAGCGAGTCGATTGCCTCCGAATCACTTCCCGATGTAAAAAAGTTTTACAATGAAATTATGCAGGGCAAGCCGCATGGATGTGTTGACGCGATATCGCTTTTCTTCCCCAAAGTAGGTTCTTTCAGATGGTACACTCATGAATTTACCACGATATTCAACAAAGATGGCAAGCCTACTCATGCAATAATAACTTTCTCTGATATCACAGAGAGAATAGAAAAGGAAAAATCATACCAAAAATGGAGAGATTACATATATGCCCTTGGCAGCAATAAGGCGGCCTTTTTCTGTCACGACCTGACAAGCGACACCGTCATTGAAGAGGATGATTGGGGCAATGAATATAAAATGTTTTCATTTGAAGGGACTAAGCTTTTCAACGAAAGAACCAAAGAATTTGCCGAAAAATATGTCCATCCAGATGATAAGCCCACATATATTGAATTTTTAAATAAAGATCGGCTTATATTCGAATTTCATCAAGGGAAAATCAATGATTCTACGGATTTCCGCATCGATTTCGGAGGAAGAATATATAAATGGCTTCGGGTTTCGACTCAGCTTATAGAAGACAAATCCACATCAGACATAAAAGCGGCTCTCTTCTATCAGGATATTGACGAGCAGAAACGCAAAGAGCTGAGCATAATAGAAAAATCTCAGCTCGACCCTCTGACAAAAGTTTTAAACAGAGAGGCCCTTATTAAAAAGATTGAAGCCCTGCTTCAAAGAAGCTCCGACCTGACACGGCACGCCATTATCATAATTGATATTGATAAATTTAAGGCTGTAAATGATACTCTGGGGCACATCGCAGGAGATGAATTGCTTGTGGAGCTATCCAACAGGCTTAAATCCATGATGAGATCAGACGATATTGTCGGCAGAATAGGCGGCGACGAATTTATGGTATGCCTTAAAGACATACCTTACGATGCCGTTATAGACAAGAGAGCGAAACAGATAGTGAAACTGCTTCGCAAGAAGGTAGACGGGAAAATATACATCTCCGCAAGTATCGGAGTCTCAATATACCCCAAGGACGGCACAACAGCATCGGAGCTTTACGAAAAAGCCGATATAGCTCTTTACTATACAAAAGCATCGAGGAAAGACAACTATACTTTCTATAAAGAAGGCATGAGCATTGAGAGCAACCATCTCTCACTGGCTAAAGGCAAAAAAGCGGCAAAAAGCCAATTGCAAAAGAAAAAAATACTCATCGCCGATGACTCAAGCCTAGACCGCAAGATACTATCACACATATTTGAGAAGGATATGGATGTAGTAGAAGCATCGGACGCAACGGAGGCGCTGCGCAAAATGAGAGCTTATGGTGCATCCCTATCCCTTGTGATTCTCGACTATATGATGCCGGACATGAGCGGTTTTGAAGTCCTTGACATCATAGCAAACGACACAGAACTGTCTCAGGTACCTGTAATCGTAGTAAGCTCAGATGACTCAGCGGACAATATTGTAAGCGCTGTTGAGCACGGAGCGGCCGACTTTCTGACAAAACCGCTTGACATCAAGCTTATCACTCTGAAAGTAAACAGTGCAATTATGAAGAGAGAGAATGACGATCTGCGGCTCCAGAACAGCTATCTGCAGCTCCAAGGACGCGAAGAGCAGAGATACAGGAAGGTACTCGAGAGCACAGGAACTATAGTCATTGAGTATGACTGGGGAACATGCACAACGATATACGACCCGATAATATCCAAGATTCTTGCAGGCAGATACGATGAAAGAGTCATATGGGACATCTTCAAATCAGACTCAGTTGCTGCCGAAAAAGATATTAACGCTATGGAAGATATGGCAGCAGATCTTGCCGTCAACAATTCCGCAGAGACAAACGAAATGAACCTGAAGCTCTGTACCGTCTCCGGCACAATGAGGTGGTTCCGCTTCCGCATAGTCAAAATAAACACAGACAGCGCGGCCCCAAAAATGATAATAACACTGAACGACATAAACAAAGAGGTAATGGCAAACGAACGACTGCGTTATCTGGCTGAGTTTGACACACTTACAGGACTGCACAACAAAAACTATTTCGGGACAAAGGTGCGTGAATTGGTATCTCGCGCAGCGCCCAATTCCTATGCAATAGTCGTTTTTGACGTTGACAGATTTAAGATGGTAAATGACCTCTTCGGGCATGAAGAGGGAGATACATTGCTTATACACATAGCAAACGGACTGATGTCCTTCAAAGAGAGCACCGCTCCCGAGAATACTGAGCTATGCAGGCTCTCTGCCGACAATTTTGCGATATGCCTGAGCTACACTCCCGAAATAATAGAGGAAATGGTTAAATATTTGAAAGCCGATATAAGCAAATATAAGATAAATTATGAAATAACACTAAGCACTGGAGTATATATAATAGACGACCCTCTGCTGCCGATTGACATAATGCTTGACAGAGCGCATATCGCAAAGAGAACCGTAAAAGGCAGCTATGTCCTAGGATGCGCTTATTATGACGATAAAATCAGAAAGTCGCTGCTGGCGGAACAGGAAATCATAAGCAAAATGGAATCCGCTCTCAGAAACAGTGAATTTGAAATATATCTGCAGCCACAGTTTGACAGAAGCACAAATGAACTTATAGGAGCTGAAGCTCTCGTAAGATGGGCAAGTCCTACAAAGGGACTTATCGAGCCTGCTGACTTTATACCCATATTTGAGAGGACAGGCTTTATAACAAACTTAGATAAATATGTCTTGGAGCGAACCTGCGCAATAATCAGAAAGTGGCTTAACAAGGGAATAAATACTGTCCCTATAGCTGTCAACATCTCACGAACGGACATATATGATCCTAATTTGTGCCGCAATATCTTAAGCTGCGTTAAAAAATATGAGCTTACTCCCGAATGCATCAAGCTTGAGATAACAGAGAGCGCATACAATGATAGCCCACAACAGATTATCGAAGTTACTAAAGATCTTCAGGCTCACGGATTTAAGGTTGAAATGGACGACTTCGGAACGGGGTACTCCTCACTCAACATGCTGAAAGACATCCCCGTCAATGTATTAAAGCTTGATATGGATTTCCTTGCGATAAGAAACGAGGAGAGCGGGCCTTTTATACTGCACTCTGTAATCAAAATGGCAAAGGGACTGGGCATGGACGTCATAGCGGAAGGCGTGGAGACTCCTGAACAGGCGGACTTCATGCTCAAGGTCGACTGCCGGTTCCAGCAGGGGTACTTCTACTCAAAACCTATACCTTCAGACGAATTTGAAAAGAAATATTTGAACGGCAGCGACTCGGAAACGATTTAATTTTCGCCGCTTGTATTACTTTTCCTGAGTGTATAATATAGCAACAAACAAATTGGCACGGAAAGGAGCTACATAAGATGAAAAATAAAAGAGCCTCCGGCTTTACCTTAACGGAGCTTTTTGTTGTAATGGCGGTAATAGCCATACTCTCTGCTTTGGCATATGCGGCTCTGGGCCCTGCGGACGATAAAATGCAGGCGGTTCAAATTATAGAAGATATGAGAACGGCAAAGACAGCTCTCATGAGCTACTATACAAAGAACGGCAAGTGGCCGGACAGCGACGCAAACAACAAAAAAGCGGATGAGATTCTGGGAGCTTTTCTTGATAAAAAGCTCGGCGATAATGTGCTCATTTCGGTTACTCAAAGTACTCAAGGCAAGAATGATGGAATCGTAAAAGCAGGCTCTGTCTTTGTAAAATATGATTTGAAAAATTGCTCTGCAAAAGTTAAAGACAAACTCGCGGAAGACGCGGAAAAAAATGACTTATGGAACTCGACATTTTATGGCAGTGGTTCAGGCTACAACAGCAAGTATTATCTCGGCAGCGGCAAAACGGGAGAAAATACGGCTCACATGGTCGTGTCTTGGATTAAGTAGGTTTTCTTTATGAAAAAGAACAAAGGTGCAGCTCTTCTCGTAGTAGTACTCATAACATTTATACTGATGGCAATATTGAGCTCTATTGCCTTCTCTATTGTTGCTCAGACAAAGAAAAACGAAGTTTGGCAGATGGAGCACAAACATAGGCAGATGACAATTCTCGCCCGTTCCGCAGTCATTGCCGCGGCAGAGGCTCTCAGTAATGATGCTTCCATGTTGGATGCGTCTGATAAAACAGCTTCGATAGAGATAAAAGACGGAAGTGACAAAGTGGCAGACCTCACTTTAGTCATTAGCACTGACAGCGCGTCTACGGCAAAAATCTACGCGACGGCAAAGACAGAGAGCAAAAAAGTGACCATAATCGGCATGTACAGCATCGGCAGCCGCACCATAACGGGCTGGGACAGGACAGAAGATGACTAAGCACAGAGGAATGTCGCTTCCTGAAATTCTTATCGCCGTTCTGATATTCGCATTCGGCGTCTTTGCGGTGTCAACATCCTTGATGTACAGCCTCAAGACAATAATAGGCTCAAGAGCCGCCATAAAAACAGACATGCAGACGTTAAACACGGCGGAACAATATATGCTCGCAAGAGTGATATCTCACGACATCTCACCGGAGGATTTGCAGCTTTCCGGAGGCACAGTAACAGCTCAGAACCAAAAAAACGTAAGCTTTTGCGGCAAAACGCTGAAATACAAAATTTTTCGTCTCAATATGAATGACAAATCCTCTCCTATATTTATATTTCAAAGGGAGAAGTGAGATCTATGATAAATAAAAAACCGGCATTCACACTTGTGGAAGTTCTCATCTCTGTTCTTATTATGACAATAATAATCGGTGCTGTCTCAATGACAGCAAAATTGGCTATAGGCCTCTTTGAAAAAGCGCAAGCGAACGCCCTTGTCACAAATGGACTGCGCTTTACAGTCGACTCCTTTAACAGAGAGATATCACCCCTTCTCGACCATACAGACACCATAGCAGTGCTTGAAGATAACACAAAGCTTCCGTCAGCACTTCCTTCATCAAGCGACCACTATCTTTACATGGAGAGCGGCTCTGTAATACATTGGAGCAGACATGGCAAAGAGCCTCTTGCCGGCTCTGAGTGCATAGTCTCTCTTGACTTTTTGCTTCCTTCGGAAACAGAAAAAACAGCCGCTAACTACATGCTGAGCATAGATATAGGAGCAAGACATCCAAAATACGATACCGCCAAAGCCGACGCCGCAATATCTCAGGCTCTCTACACGTACTCAAAGCTTGTAAAGAGCGGAGACAAAAAGGTTGACTCAAACTACAGCGGCAAAGTACTGCACTTCACCGTAACGGACATTGTTGTTACAGCTTTCAATCTGCATATTAAAAACAGCAAAGATGTAACTCTTGACAAGAGTGATGTAAATGCAGGAGAAACCCTGTACGCAAGCTATGACCTTAAAGCAGCACCTGCACCAAGCTACTCATACCAAGACAAATCCACGGTCACATGGTACATATCGCTTACTAAAGACGCATCTCTTAATCCCGATACACAGGAAAATTCTCTGACAGAAGAGAATATGAGCAAGTACTACTGGCAGATAGTGACAAGCGATGACAAAATTGTTACGGGAAAAGAATTAAAAACCGGCGATACCTTCTACGTCAAAGACAAGGACGGCACAAAAAAAGAATGGGGCAAGTACGGCTATGTGCGTTTTGTCCTTGAGCCCGCCATAGAGGGAGCGGCAGGCAGCCTCATCAAAAGTGATTCCAAAGGGCAAAGCGAATGGGTGCGCTTAAAGAACGCTGAAGACCGCTTTACCTTCTGGGAAAAGGGGCTTATAGAGAACGGAAACAGAGTTCTGGACGGCACAGATATAAAAAGCATAACAACGGGCATTGACCCGACGACAGGTAAGGATCTGCTCAAAATAAAGGGCACATCTGCCGGCACTGTTGGAACACCAACCATAATAAACGCACCCATAACACCGAAATACCTGGCAGAGCAGAAGCGCATCTCTATAGAGACCAATGACTACGGCAACCAAAGGTCCTATACGACTATGGCGAATTACTCAATAATATTCGACTATGACGTTGAGACAAGCGACGGATTCACACTTCTGCTCGGAGGTTACAGAGACAGCACAATAAAAGACACCGGGCTTGTGCTTCAATTGATGGCGAAGAGCGATACAATGCCTCTTAGGATTCACTTGAACGGCTCTCAATCAGAAGATTCGCAAAGAGACAGTTGGGGAATCGGAGACAACGGAAAAGCTAGCAATAAGTTAATAGCCTACACAAGCGAGACAGCAAAACATAAATTTACCGGACATGGCACAACCTCAAAGGGCGAGAGATACTACGGCCCGTTTTATGGTCCGGGCTATATGAAAAACTCGCTTTTTCAGTATCTCAGTGACTATTACACCACGGATAACAACAATTCGGACTGGCTCAGCGGAAGCAAAATAGTTCCCCGTGCTCCCTATAATCAAAGATGCCGCGTCTTGGTTACCGTGCTCGAATACTACTATAATGCTGCGCAAAATACACCTCACTATATCGTAAGAGTAAAGTATTTAAAGCTCGCCAACGACGGTTCTCTGCCAACAAACTCAAAAACAGACGGAGACCCCATGAATATAGGGCCGGGGTGGTTTAACTCAGAGCCTGTATGGTACGGTGACTTCGTCGGAGAACAACCGGAGGTAATAAGCAGCAGCGGTAACGGCACATACAGATTTAAAGTTAAAAATTATACTTTATCAAACAGCGTTAAGAGTTTTGATGTTGCGGGAAATGCTCTTACTCTGACAACGGCTGCGAAACCTGAAAACGGGCAATTTTATACGACAAGGGTTACAAAAGATGAGATCGTAAAGACAGGTTCTTCGTTCATAAACAGTATCTTTGAAGCAATGGCGATTAACATCCGCGATGAGATTAAAAACACACAATACAAAAGTGCAGCTGCATCAAAGAAATCGACAGCCGACAACAAATTGCAAAATCTTAAACGAGAGCGTTATATAGGCTTCAGTACATGGAGCAACGAGAAAAAAGAGTTCTCATCAACAGTATATGAACTTGAACTCGCTCCCGGCTTCACAATGGAAGAGCTTAAAGCTATTGTTCCAAAGGACGGCAAAATGTACAATATCGGCGATATAGGCGACAGCGCGCCTGATGGAGTTTCACAGGCACTGCTTAATACAATTTTCTATTTTTCGATATCTAACGGGACAGGCAACAACGGCAGATTTACAGATGGGGCTGTAGGCATCCAGCACGTAATGGGAACCTGTACATGTCCTATGTGCAAAAGGTTCTTGAAATAGCGGAACAAGCACAAAACAAAGAAAGGCGGAAAGAAAAATGAAGAAGGCTTTTACTCTTGTAGAGCTGCTTATAACTATAGTAATAATATCTGTTTTAACATCTCTTATGTACATATCCTTTTCCGGCTCGGACGAAAGCGCCAAAAGAGCTGCTTGTATAGGAGACCGGGAGACTATGAAAGAAGCATTTGCAATAAACAGATTTTCAAGCGACAGCGACTTCAAAAACACCATGGAAAACGTGATAAAAGATTACAGCAAAGCCCACTTGGACAGTGTAGCATCCGACAGTGCCGTATGCAGCGGGATATGCCAAGACGGAGGCAAATACGCAATAACACGCACCCCTTCGGGAGGGCTCGCAATATTGTGCAGCAAGAGCGAGCACAACGAAATCTTAGTGGCATCTGCGACAAAGGGTATTTGGGATAAGATTATAGAGACGGTAAAGGGCTCTTCCGGCTGGCTAAGCGGAGATGGGCTTTGGAGCGCAGTGCTTGCAGGCAATATAATAACGGCAGAGACAAAATACGGTGATTATTACTTCGGTGTAGATGTAAAAGGCGGAAAAACAGGACAGACCATACTCTTTGCAAGCACAGAAAAACACACAACAGCAGGACTTGCAAAAGCTAATTATGTATATAACCAATACACAGACACATGGTACAAGTGCACTCCTGCACTTTCTCCGGCTTCATTTTCAGAATTTAAGTTCTTTACAGAAGGATCAGACGCGGCATCCGTAACTGTGAAAAACGGTGACAAAACATACACAATGACAGAGGATAAAAGCTTCCGCCCGTTCTAAAACAGCCGCGCAATCACAAAAAAGTATGCGGGGTGAAGCAGCTTTGGTTCTAAACTCCTAAAGATTCAAAACCAACGACACTTTGCCCCGCACAGAGGCGTTGCGGGGAGACGATTAAAAAGCTAAACCCAGATTTAGTCTATGTTTTTGCTCTTTCTCGTCTCCCCGCTATGCTCCTGTGCGGGGTGAAGCGGCTTTGCTTCTAAGCTCCTAAAGGTTCAAAACCAACGACACTTTGCCCCGCACAGAGGCGTTGCGGGGAGACGAGATAGGCGAGAATTTGCCTAGAGACGAGAAGGGCGGAAATTTGCTGGGAGACGGGAAGGAAGAAGCGTTAATGGGAGACAATTAAAGAGGCAAACCGAGATTTACCTCCCCACTACATTTCACGCGATGCGAAGAGAGCACTTCACCATGCTTCACGCGATGCGGTCACCGTGAAGTGACTGCCAGCGAAGCTAGAGAAGCTGTTTCCGCTCCGCCAAACCAAAATTTACTTCCTGCTTTCATTCTCTTTCTATGGCTGTGGCAAACGGGCTCGGATGCGGTTTTTTGCCGCCTCCGAGCCCGTTTTTGCTTTTGTATTTTATTTCCCTATTTCTTGTTCAGTTCCGCCATGGCTTCGGCGTCCATTGGAGCCCAGCCTCCGCCGAGTGCTTTGTATATGCGCACTACGTCTGAGGTTATCTGCCCTTCGCTTATTGCGTAGGATTCAGAGAGTGAGAGCAGAGCCTGCTGTGCTCCTATTACGTTGTTGAAGTCTGTAAGCCCGTTTTTGTATTTGTCATTGGCTACGTCAAGCGCTGTTTTCGCAGCTTCGACTCCGCGCTTGAGTGACTCATTACGGCTGCGTTCGGATACTGCCGCAGTTAGGGCGTTGCGGACTTCTCCTACCGCCTGAAGCACTGTCTGTTCGTAGGCGGCCAAAAGCTGTTCCTGTTTTGCTCCCTGGACTTTGATGTTGTTTTTTATCGCACCCCAGTGGAATATCGGCCATGTTATTTTCGGACCGAAGCTGAATGCTTTGGCGGGCCCTTCAAATAAGCTTCCCGTATCTGTGGCTTCTGTTCCTATAGAGCCTACAAGGTAGAATTTGGGCCACAGATCTGCCTGAGCAGATTTTTTTCTTGACATTTGTGCCGCAAGCTGTCGTTCCGCAGCTTTTATGTCAGGCCTCTGACGCAGAGCGTTGGCCGGGATACCGACGAAGTTTACATTGCCGGATTTCGGAATGGGCTTGTGTTCTTTGAGCATTTCTTCAAGGCTTCCGGGAACAACTCCTGTTAATACTGCCAGAGAGTTTTTTGTCTCCTCTATGCTTGTCTCAATAGGAGGTATGGCGGAACGTGTCTGTTCCAGTGTGTATTTTGCCTGGTTCAGAGCAAGTTCGTCGCTTAAGCCCGTATTGACGCGCGAGGTGAGTATGTCAAGGGTTTCCTGCTGGAGCGCAAGGTTTGATCGTGCTATGTCCAGGCGCTTCTGCAGTGTGCGGAGCGTCAGGTAGTTTACGGCTACTTCGGAAGAAAGTGTGACCCATGTGGCGTGGAGCATTGCATACCTAGCTTCTAGCACTGCTTTCTGGGCTTTTGTTTCCGCTCTGCGTCCGCCGAATATATCTATTTCCCACGATGCGTCCACTCCGAGGCGGTAGAGGTTTGATGTCTTTCCGTCTCCGCCTTTGGTTACCGGCGTATTGCCGCGGTTCCAGTAGTTTGTGGTGTCAAGCCACGGCAGAGCTGCGGCTTTTGTTATCCCCAAGTTCGCTCTTGCCTCTGTGACGCTGGCGCGTGCTGATGCCAAATCTCTGTTGTTTGAAAGAGATGTCATGATGAGGTTTGTAAGTGTCTCGTCTCCGAGGCTCTCCCACCATGAGGCAAGGAGTTCTGGCTTCGGCTCTTCCGTCACTTCACCGGAGAGGGCTGGGATCGGATAGCGTTTTGCAAGCTCCGTCCATTGTCCCTCTGTGAGTTCTATGTCTTTTGATATTGCTTTTTCTTCGGCGAAGGCCCCTGCCGCAAAGAGGACAAGCAGCAGGAATGCCAGCGCAAGTGTAGTTTTTTTCATTATTTGCGCACCTCGTTTTCTTTTCCGACCGAGTTGCCAACACGTCCTTTGACTTTTTCACGGAAGCCTTGGAATAGGACATAGAGAGCTGGAATTATGAATATTCCTATAATTGTAGCAGCATTCATACCAAAGAACATTGTAGTACCTACATGAACTCGGCTTGAAGCTCCTGCTCCCGTTGCGAAGAGCATGGGAAGGACTCCCAAGACGCAGGTGAATGCCGTCATGAGAACAGCTCGGAAACGTTCGCCAGCCGCGACTGCAGCAGCCTGAATGAGAGGCAGTCCGTGGTCTTCTCTCTGTTCCTTTGCAAATTCTACTATAAGGATAGCGTTCTTCGCCGCCAGTCCTATGAGAAGGAGTATGCCAAGCTGAGCGTATATGCTTATAGGAAGTCCCATTACTACCAGTCCGCCCAAAGCTCCTAGCATTGCGACAGGCAGGGAGAGCATGACAGGAACAGGCACAGTCCAGCTTTCATACTGAGCTACAAGGAAGAGGTAGCCAAATATTAGGGCTATGGCCAAGATTATTGCAATCTGTCCCGTGGCCTGCTGTTCCTGGTATGTCATTCCCGACCATTCGTACTCGTAACCGTCGGGGAGTGTCTTTGCAAGCTCTTTTATTCTGCTGATTCCCTGTCCCGATGAGAAGCCCTGTTTCAAAACTATTGTTATGCCTGCACTCGGGAAGAGGTTATAGCGGCTGATTGAGCGCGGAGCAAGTGTCTTTTTCACAGTTACAAGGCTGTCGAGCGGCACGGGGTTTCCCGTTGTGCTGTTGACGTAAATTCCGCCTACACTCTTTATCTTGTTTCTGAAATTCCAGTCGGACTGAACCATTACTTTGTTGACCTGAGTTCCTATGTTTATGTCGTTGATATAGGCAGAACCGAAGTATGTCTGTAATGTAGAGAATATCGTACCGATCGGAACATTGAAGGATTCAGCTTTGTTTCTGTCTATATCAAGGTAAAGATGCGGAGTGTCCGCGGTATAGGAGCTGAAGGCATAGAGGACTTCCGGAGCCTGGTTTATCTGTCCTAGGAAGGAGCGCATTACCTGGGCGAGTTTTTCCGGGTCGTTTTCCATTCTGGACTGGAGACGCAGGTCAAGTCCTCCGCTCATTCCGAGTCCCATAATGGCAGGAGGTGTGAATACGTTTATCTGAGCTTCGGGAACTGTTGCGGCTATTTTGCGTACTTCTGCCACTATATTGCCGAGGCTTGTCTCTGGGGTTTTTCTCTCTGACCAATGGTCAAGAGGAAGGATTATGGATGCGACGTTTTCTCCGCTGCCCCCCATGATGTTGTAGCCCTCAATGTTCATAACATATTTTACTCCGGGAATTTTCATAAGCATAGGAGTAATACGCTTTGTTACGCTCTGAGTACGTCCCTGCGTAGCTCCTTCCGGAAGCTGAATCGCAGCAAACACTGTTCCCTGGTCTTCATCGGGAATAAAGGACGTCGGCGATGTCTTTACTATTACGAGACAGGCAGAAATAACTAAGAGAAGTGAGATAACTGATACAAGCAGTTTTCTTGCCATCCATACAGACCCTGCGACATATTTGTCTGTGGCGTTTGCAAGAGCCGTGTTAAACCATTTTAGCGGCCCGCTCTTGGCAGGTTCAACTTTGCGCAGAAGGTGAGCGCACATCGCAGGGCTTAGTGTGAGAGCAACTATGAGCGAGAATACTACGGCGAAGGAGATTGTGACGGCAAACTGACGGTAGATTACACCGGTGATTCCTCCCATGAATCCGACAGGGACAAATATGGCAAGGAAGACGAGTGTGGTTGCGACCATAGGTCCGGTAACGTCCTGCATGGCCTGTATAGTGGCTTTTTCCGGCGAGCAGTCGTCTCTGTCCATGACAAAGAGAACTCGTTCAACGACAACAATGGCATTGTCAACGACCGTACCTATGACAAGGACAAGTCCGAATAGAGTCAGGATGTTGATGCTGTAATTCATAAGCACGAGTCCCGCAAATGTTGCGAGAAGCGATATCGGGATAGCTGCGACTGGAACAAGAGTTACGCGCCAGTCCTGAAGGAATAGGTAGCAGACGAAGACGACCAGCGAGAATGTGATGAGCAGTGTCAGAAGGATTTCCTGAATTGTAGCTCTTACATATTCTGTCGAGTCATATCCAATTATGAATTTAACGTCGTCGGGAAGAGCTTCCGAGAGCTGAGCAATGGTCTTCTTCGCATTGTTCATAACATTAATAGCGTTGGAGCCTGCCGCCTGAGACATCATCATCATAGCCGCAGGACGGCCGTCGAGCTTTGAGCTCATGTTGTAGGTTTCTGCTCCGAGCTCTATGCGCGAGACGTCTTTAAGCTTGACAAGTCCTCCTTGAGCTCCCGTACGAACTATTATTTCCTCAAAATCGCGGACATTGGAAAGTCTTCCTCTTGTTGTAAGTGAGTAGACTATAGGAGTATCCGTATTGCCCGGAGTAGCCCCTATCGAGCCGATTGAAGCCTGTTTGTTCTGACTTCTGATTGCTGACGCGACATCGCTGATGCTGAGTCCCATAGCCGCGAGGCGGTCTGGGTCAAGCCAGATTCGAACACTGTACTTTGAGCCGAATACTTCTACGTTCCCCATTCCTGGGACACGCTTCAGCACGTTTTTGACGTTGCCGTAGGCGTAGTCCGTAAGAAAGAGTTCGTCTCTCGTACCGTTAGGTGATACGAGTCCTATGAACCCCAGCGTGTCGGAAAAGCTGCTTTCGACCGTAATTCCTTCTGCCGTAACTTCGCTCGGGAGCTGAGGTGTTGCCTGCTGGACTCTGTTCTGCACCTTGACGAGTGCCATGTCCGGGTCGGTGCCTGTCTCGAATGTAATGGTAAGGTCATAGTTTCCGTTGTTGCTGGAAGTCGAGTCCATATAGATCATACCGTCAACACCGTTGATAAGCTCTTCGAGAGGAGCTCCTACTGTATTGGCGACAACGTCTGCCGCAGCCCCTCTGTAGCTCGCACTGACCTGAATTTGAGGCGGCGTTACGTTAGGATACTGTTCGACAGGCAGTGAAAATGCCGCAATTATTCCCGCCAATCCAAGAAGGATGGATATTACCATCGCAAATCTGGGGCGGTCTATAAAGAATTTAGCGAACATTTGTTAATTACCCTCTTTTGTGCTGTCTGAAGATGTGCTGATGTCGGAATCTGATTCCATTGCGAGCTCGGCGGCAGACTTTGACGACGCATCCGCCGCAGCTGCTTTTACAGGTGCTCCGACTCTTACGGACTGAAGTCCCTGAACTATAATCTTTTCGCCGTTCTTGAGCCCTTCTTTTACCTCAAACATTGTGCCGTACTCGTCTCCGACTTTAATACGGCGCTGCTGTGCCGTGTTGTCCGAGCCGACCATGTAGACAAAGTCTCCCGCGGAGTCGGCAAGCACCGCGCTCTGAGGAATGACAAGAGCGATACGGCTCTCTGTCGGCTTTGTATTAACTCTTACCATAGAGCCTGGAATGAGCAGGCCATCCGCGTTCTTAAAACGTGCAGCAACTGTCATTGTTCCAGTCTTATTGTCAACTTGGTTGTTCTCGTAGTCGCGTGCTCCGTCGATATTAAGAACTTTACCGTTTGCAAGCCGGAGCGCAATTTCATATACAGAGCCTTTCTTTTTGAACATGTCAAGCTGGTCGAGGTACTCTCTGTCGGGAAGGGCGAAGGATACTCTGATTGGGTCCATCTGCACTATCGTGGCAAGAGATGCTATTGACTGTGATACATAGTTGCCTTTTGTGTATAGAGCGGCTCCTATCTTACCTGTTATCGGGGCTGTTATGTTTGTATGGGCAAGGTCTATCTGAGCCAGGCGCAGAGAAGCTTTAGCCTGTGCCAGAGCGGCCTGTCCGGAGAGAACGCTGCTTTCCGCCGTATCTACATCGGAAGCAGATACGCTGCGCGGGTCGGATTTTTTAAGGCGATTGTAATACTTCTGAGCCTTGTCCAGATTTGCAGCCGCCTGAGCCACTTCCGCTTTGCGAAGGTCTACTGTTGCCTGATACTGGCTGCGGTCTATGGAAAACAAAGTCTGTCCCGCCTTTACGACAGAACCTTCCTTGAAAAAGACTTTTGTAATTTCGCCTGCGACCTGTGGTTTGACAGATACAGTCTGTATAGACTCAACCTTGCCGACATATTCGCGCTGAACGGCAAGATCTGTCTCCGCGGCGCTTCCCAAAACAACCGTTGGAGCTGCGGGAGCTGATGAAATATGCTTGGGCTGGTTCTTCTTATCAAGCATTGTTTTGGCTCCGAAACCCAGGAGTACGACGATGATGACTATAGTTAAAATTCTTACCGTCCTAGACCCGGATGTGCTCTTAATTTCCATCTTTTTGTTGTCTTCTGACATTTTTACACGCTCCTGCTTTCTATATATTGTGTGCATTTTCTTTCGTATTATAATCGTCGTCTTTGAGCTCTCTTACCAATGCATCAAATAAGAACTCAGTCTCTTTTGAAAAATCATTGGGCAGAAAATCAGACATTCTGAGAATGAATAATCCGTCGAATATCGGAGCTATAAGCCCGGCTACGACGGTTGAAGAAACTGATTTTTTTATTTTGCCCTCTTCCTGCGCCTTCAAGATAAGAGTCTCGAGCATTTTGCGCTCTTTTGCCATAGATGCCTTCATCATATCCGTGACAATATTCTGGACATCTTCAGGCCACTCATAACGGTGCAGCATGAGCTGATGTATTTTTTTGTACCTCATATCTATAAGAGGCCTTGCCAGTGAATCAGTATAGTATGAGCGCAGATCCGCCAAATATTTAGGAGCTCCGGCTATATCTATAAAATCACTTTCACCCTTGATGCAGGCTGACTCTATCGTCCTGACAAGAATGTCGCTTTTATTTTTAAAATGCCAATAGACCGCTCCTTTGCTTACACCTACATAATCCGCTATCTCTGTCACAGAGACGTCGGAATAATTTTTCTCGGCAAAAATATTAAGTGCCGCCTCCAATATACGCTCTCTGGTTTCAAGAGCTTCTTCTTTCGTCTTCCTGGCCAATCAATCAACCCCTAATACACAGTTATCGAAACTTGCAAATTATACATACCATCCCGTACGTATGTCAAGGTATTTTTAGCATAGCATTGTAAAAATCCCATCTTTCAGCCAAAAAAGAAAGATGGGATACAAATGTACTCCTCTGTAGACAGAGTTATGCAAGAAAAGCGTTCTAGATTATCTTATTGTTTCTTTGCTTTTGTGATGTTTATCAAATCAGAAACTTTGCCTGCGCACAGTATTGCGCTGTCTGTTGTGTGTCCAACCCAACCTTGGAGTTCTCTTGCTAAAGCTATCATTTCATCAAGGTCTATGCCTGTTTTTATGCCCATCTCATCCAGCATATGAAGCACATCTTCCGATGCAATATTGCCGGAAGCGCCTGGCGCGAAGGGGCAGCCCCCAAGTCCTGCAAGAGAGGCATCATATCTTATTATTCCGGCATTCATTCCTGCTGTAATATTTGCAAGAGCCATGCCTCTTGTGTTGTGAAAGTGCAGAAACCAGCGCACAGATGGAAAGAGAGCTGTCATCTCGCAGGCAGTGTCATATACTTGACGCGGATTGGCCATACCTGTCGTGTCAGAGAGCGAAAGTTCATTAATGCCCAGATCTAAAAAACGGTTTGTTATATTTATAAGCTGGGAAACAGGTATCTTTCCTTCAAAAGGACAGCCGAACGCTGTGGATATTGCGCCCGATACCTGGGCACCGTGTTCATGAGCAAAGGAGACGCAATCTTCAAATCCCGCAAGAAGTTCGTTAATACTCTTATTAAGGTTTGCCTTAGCATGTGACTCACTTGCGGAGAGAGTAAGCTTCACTTTAGTAATACCGGCAGCAAGAGCGCGCTCCACACCCTTTTTGTTTGCCACAAGGCACCTGTACTCCACTCCGTCTTTCCGCTTCATGCGTTTTACGACTTCATCTGTATCAGCCATCTGCGGTACAGCTTTCGGATGAACAAAAGAACCTACTTCTATAATGGGGACTCCTGCATCCGCCGCCCCCTCTATCATCTTTAGCTTCTGCTCCACAGAGAGCATGACAGGCTCATTCTGAAGACCGTCACGCGGCCCTACCTCACAGAATATTATTTTTTCCGGCCAATTTAAAGACATAGACAGCACCTCCGCTGGTGGTATATGGCTGACTCTCTATGAGACAGCACAGCTTAAATTAATTAATGTTGTAAAAGCCGAATTGATGATTTACAAAATTACTTTACATCTCACAATAAATTCTGTCAAGCAATATTATTTTCCGTTTAGCGGAATATATTTTAACATTGTGGAAATATTTTGCTTGACATTTTGCTGAAAAATAGCTATCTTTATGTCGTTAAATGGATTTGTTTTTCATGTAACGGAAAATACAGCTTTTAGGAGGTATCTCTGTAATGAGTCATAAGTTCTCACTTGCACACCTCACAGTTTTAGGCTGGAGCCCGGCAGAAATGGCCTACAACGCATCCCTCATAGGCTATGACTTCATCAGTATAAGAAATATCAATATGGGAGTAAAGGGAGAAAGGGACTTCTCCATTCCCATAGGCTCTCCGCGTTGGAAATCATTAAAGGAAGCTCTTGAAATTACAGGCATAGCCATAAACGACATAGAGCTGGCGCGCGTTGCGGACGGAGTGGACGTATCCTCATACGAAGAGGCTTTTGAAGCCGGCGCATCTTTGGGAGCACGCAATGTCATAAGCAGTATATGGACTGATGACAAAGATTTTTACTTGGAGCAGTTTGCAAAGCTGTGTGACTTGGCTGCAAAATATAATCTCTTTATAAATCTTGAGTGGCCTTCATGGGCACCTGTAGGAACTTTGGCACAGGTGCGCGAGGTACTGGACAGCGTAAAGAGAGCCAATGCCGGAGTAATGCTTGACACTCTTCACGCGTCACGCTCATATACAACCTATGAGGAGATAAAAGCCATTCCGCACGAACAGATAAAAATGGCTCATATCTGCGACGGCCCTGCCGAAATTCCCGATAAATCAGACAAGGAAGCTCTCATATTCACAGGCAGGGACGCAAGATACTATGTGGGAGAAGGAGCTATAGACATAGCCGGAATGGTTGCTCTGCTTCCGAAAGAGACAGTGCTTTCAATAGAACTTCCGCACCTGGAAAGGGTCGCCGAATATGGATATACCGAACATGCACGCCGCTGCCTTCTCTCTGCCAAAGAATATTTAAAGAAGAACGGCATAGTTTAGGATGGACGGAGGCACAACGGTATGAAAAATATTCTTATGCTCCACGGCGTAAACCATAATATGTACGGACACAGAAACCCCAAATTTTACGGAACAGATACCCTTGAGGATATTAATGCCGCCATGCTTAAAGAAGCCGACGAGATAGGCGGGCTTAAGATTGAGTTTTTTCAGAGCAACCATGAAGGTGACTGGGTCGACAAGATAAATGAGGCTTATTTTAAAAAGACGGACGCAGTGCTTATCAACCCCGCCGCTTGGTCGTTTTACAGCCTAGCCATACATGACTCCCTCGAAATACTTGAGTGTCCCATTATCGAAATACACATGTCAAACATTGCGGCAAGAGAAAATCTCGGACCGTCCATTACCGCGCCTGTAGCTTCGGGAGTGATAACTGGCATGGGGACAATCTGCTACACACTGGCTCTGCGCGCCGCATCCTTGCTCATCGACAGGAATAAGGCAAAATAAACTGCTCTTTGAACACTCTGTAAAAAGTAAGACTCGGCTCTCCACGGCCGGAACAGACTTTTTTCCCGCCAAATTAGGGTGGCAAAAAATTTTTTACCAAAATTTCATCAAGCGGAAAAAAAATCTACTAAATGGCATCTTGACAAATTCACAAAGAGAGATTATTGTATAGTTGTTTCCGTTATTTAGATTATATTTCCGTTCTATGAAAACTGTTACTTAAAATTACCCCTTCGGAGGTGCAGTAATGCAAAAAGATTTAGTAGCATTTCAGCTAGTTAAGTTTCTTGAAGCACGCGGAGTAGAGAAGATTTTCGGACTTTGCGGCCATACCGTTATTGGTTTTCTCGACGCACTGAAGGACAGCAGCATTCAGTATATATCGGTACGGCACGAACAGATAGCCGCTCACGCTGCGGACGGCTACGCAAGAGGCAAAAACTGTAAGGTTCCCGGAGTTGTAATGACACATTTGGGCCCTGGACTGACAAACGCCACAACAGGAGTTGCAGAAGCAGGTCTTAATTCCATTCCTATGGTTGTCATCGCTGGAGATGTTCCAACATGCTACTTCGGACGTCACCCGCATCAGGAAGTCAACATGCACGCAGACGCCAGCCAGTATGAAATATACCGCCCCTTTGTCAAAAGAGCGTGGCGCGTGGATCGCCCTGAGCTTCTGCCCGAAGTTATGGACAAAGCCTTCCGCCTTGCCGTAACGGGACGCCCCGGTCCTGTGCTTGTTTCCGTTCCTATGGATATCTTCTCTATGGAGATAGACACACGCTTCTTTGAAGCAAGAATGAACAATTTTCCCGAACTTCCCAAGCCAGGAATGGACGAAGCGACGGCCGAGGAGATAGCGACACTCCTTGCAGAGGCTAAGAACCCCGTTCTCTATCCAGGAGGAGGCGTAATTTCATCGGGCGGGGCAAAGGCTCTCACGGAGCTTGCTACACACCTTGAAATCCCGGTCCTTTACACTCTTATGGGTAAGGGTTCCATCCCCGACAATCATCCGATGGCTGTTGGAATGACAGGTTTTTGGGGAACGGAGTTCAATAACACAACCGCAATGAATGCCGATGTGATGATGGCAATAGGGACAAGACTTTCCGAGGCAGATTCAAGTTCATGGTACATGGGCGAGACATTTGACGTTCCGCCGACAAAGCTCATCCACATTGATATCAATCAGGAAGAGATCGGACGCAATTTTAATACGGTAATAGGCGCTATATGTGACGCTAAGGCAGCTCTTGAGGCAATACTGGCAGCCGCTAAGAAGAAGTATCCGTACGGTGTCAAACGCCCGGAAAAAACCGCGGCGATAGCTGCAGCCAAAGCAGCTTACAAGGAAACCTTAGTTGCCGCTCAGAATTCGCCTCAGTTCCCGATGCGCCCTGAACGGATCCTAAAAGACCTGCGCGAGGCTCTGCCGAAAGACGGCTACGTCGTTGCGGACGTGGGTTGGAATAAGAACGGTGTAGGACAGCAGTTTGAAATTTACGAACCTGGCACTTTCGTAGCTCCAGGAGGACTTTGCACAATGGGCTACGGCCCCTCCGCGGCACTAGGCGTTAAAGTGGCAAATCCGGACAAGAAAGTTGTGGCTCTTATAGGCGACGGCGGCATGGGAACCAACGTATCGCCCTTTGCCACGGCAGCGATGGACGGGGTAGCGGTAGTTTGGGTCGTAATGAACAACTGCGCATTCGGAACGATAGCCGGACTTGAGCGTCAGCACTATGACCACCAGTTTGGCACTCTCTTTATGAGAGACGGAGAGCCGTACAGCCCCGACTTTGCCGCAATAGCGGAGGCATACGGCATAAAGGGCTACCAGATAACAAAAGCGGAGGACTTCAAGCCCGCTCTCGAAGAGGCACTGGCATCAAACAAACCATGCGTGATAGATGTAAGGATGGAAAATGCGCCGGTCGTCACATGGGGCTGCTGGAACATAAACGACATCTACCGCAAACGCGGCGAAGAAAAGCCATGGAGACAGTGGGCATGGGAAGAGACAGAGCCTTGGTATATGCCGGAACTCAAAGATAAGAAAAAGAAGAAATAATCATAAATAAAATTTTAAAAATTATTCAGGAGATGTTTCATTATGGCAAATCACGAAATAACACTGGAACAGGTAGCGGCTTTAGACGAGATTTTTGCCAAGGCCAGAGCAGCCGAAAAAGTAATCGAAAACTATACTCAGGAACAGGTTGACCGTATGGTACGCTGTGTAGCATGGGCTGCCGGAAACCCCAAGGCATTCCAGGAAATATGCTGGATGGGTGTTGACGAAGCGGGAGCAGGAGACAGAAACGGACGCTACGGCAAGCGCCATAAAATTCTTGGAGTTCTGCGCGACGCACTTCGTCAAAAGAGCGTAGGAATCATCGAGACTCTGCCGGAGAAGGGTATAGTCCGCTACGGCAAGCCGACGGGAGTTATAACCTCTCTTATCCCCATGACAAATCCGGAACTTACCCCTATAGTGACGGCAATATATGCTCTTAAAGCACGCGATGTCGTTGTCTTTTCGCCGCATCCCCGCACTGTAAAGACAACAAATAAGGTCGTTCAGATTATGAGAGACGCTCTTGCTACAATAGGCGAGAATCCCGATTTCCTTCAGTGCGTAACAGAAGTAAATATGGACCTTGTAGCGGAAGCAATGAAGCGCTGCGATCTTATTATGGCTACAGGCGGCCCCGCAATGACAAAGGCAGCCCACAGCAGCGGCAAACCTGCATATTGCTCGGGCGCAGGAAACGCGACAATGATTTTTGACGAGACGACCGATGTCAAACAGGCAGCCATGAACACAAGAATAAGCAAGACTTCCGACTTTGGTTCAGGCTGTTCCGCAGACGGCAACCTTATCATCAGCGACCAGGTCTATGATGATATGCTTGCGGCTCTTGAGGCTGAAGGCGGCTACCATGCTACGGACGAAGAGCGCGAAGCGATAAAGAAAGTTATGTGGGATGAAGCGGGACACAGAATAGTGGCGTCAGTCGCCGTATCCCCCCAGGAACTCTGCCGCCAGGCAGGATTTGAGATCCCGGCCGACCGTAAATTTGTAATGGTAAACAGCGAAGGAATAGGCAAAGAGTTCAAATTCAGCGGAGAAAAGCTTACGACCCTCTTGACCCTTTACAAATATGAGGGCGAGTTTGAGAACGCTCTTAAGATGATGGATGAGATTTACAAAGTCGGCGGACGCGGACACAGCTGCGGCATATTCAGCTTTGACGACGACCACATCAACCGTTTGGCTCTCAGAGCTCCCGTAACGAGAGTAATGGTGCGTCAGCCTCAGTCAAAGGCGAATGCCGGAAGCGCGCAGAACGGTATGGCAATGACTTCCAGCATGGGCTGCGGAACATGGGGCGGCAACCAGGTATCCGAAAACATAGCTCTTAAACACTACATGAACAGCACATGGGTCGCAAAGCCGATAATGACAGACCAGCCCGCTGAGGATATACTTTTTGGCGAGTTCTACGATCCTACAGTGACAAAAGACTAGAATCGGAAGGTGAGGCTCTCATGTTCAATACTACGGTAAATACAAAATTCTTCGGGCTGCTCGGCAGTCCTTTGAGCCAGAGCGCTGCGCCTTTCATGCAGAACAGTGTCTATCAGAAGCTCGGAATGGACTGTCTCTATGTCCCGCTTGAAATCGACATGGAACAGCTCGAGCATGTAATAAAGAACCTTGAGAACTTTCACTATGCCGGTTCGGGAGTGACTATGCCGTTTAAAACTCATGCCTACAAATACCTTGACGGCCTTGCCGATTCGGCAAAGTATACTGAGGTGGTAAATACCATAGTTTTCGAGAATGGTAAAAAAATCGGGCACAACACGGACGGTACAGGCTTTGTGCTATCATTGAAAAACCAGCTGGCCCTTGTGATACCGGAACACAAATATTTGATTCTGGGCTCAGGCGGGGCGGCAACGGCAATAGCATGTGCTCTTGCCACAGAAGGAGCAAAGGACATTCGCTCTCTATGTATTGCTAAGGACTATTTCTGCGCGGAGACTCTCTATGCCAGAGTGGACAAACACTTCCCCATGGTCTGCACCATAGCGGAAATGACAGATAAAAACATTGCTGAATCTCTTGAAAAGTATGACGTCATCATACACGCTACAAAGGTCGGCATGTATCCTCACTGCGACGATATACTTTTTGACCCTGAGCTTCTGAAACCAGAGCATATAGTATGCGACGTTGTCTACGTCCCTGTAATGACAAAGCTGCTTAAAGAAGCTGCCGCACGCGGCTGCAAGACTCTCTCGGGGCTTTGGATGAACACATATCAGGCGGCAGAGCAGATACGCCTTTGGACCGGAGTTGAAGCACCTACCGATTACATGTATGAGCACAGCCTTGAATACCTTCGTTCACAGGGCAAAGCTTAACAAAATCACGTACAGGCTCATATAGGACATATTCCTCGCGGCGCTTTGGCTTCGCGGGGATTTGTCTTATTGCGAAATATCTTTGAAATATCGAGGTGCAAATTTATGAAGAACAACTATTTTTTAGGAGTTTTGGCAGGAGTATGCACGGCTCTAGTCTGGGGAGCACAGAGCCCCATAGCGAAAATAATATCGGCAAGCGGAGTGAGCCAAGTCTCCGTAATGTGCTATCGTGCTCTCTTTGCCGTAACAACGGTAGGAATTTTTATCCTCTGTACAAAGGGGCGCTCCTCCTTCAAACTATCGCGCACTTCAGCTTGTTCTTACGCGGCTGTGGGTATTCTGGGCATAGGGTGCAACGCTACGGGCTTTATGCTCTCATGCGTATATCTTTCCGTCCCTCAGGCTCTTATACTGCACTACACATTTCCGCTTGTCACAATGGCGGGCGAGATATTTGTCACAGGAGAAAGGCCGACCAAGCTTCAAATTATATCGGGCTTCCTGGTAATGCTGGGGCTTTACATTGGTTTTTTCTACGGCAAAAGTTCGTTTTTGACAGGAATATCACCAATAGGCATAGCATGGGGCACTCTTTCAGTCTTTGCCATTGCCGGACAGACTCTTATAACAAGAAAAATTTCAAAAACAGGAGATTCTGACCCCATCATACAGCTTTTCTACGCCCATGTCTTCGCGGGAATCTTTCTGATATCTGCAAAGAGCGCTCTTACCGGCTGGTCTGATTTGCAATTTCTGACACCACGCATATTTGCCATCATACATTATCCTGCAATTGCAGCAAGTATTTTGGGATTCGGCTTCCTCTTTACATCGTTAAAATATATTCCAGCGTCCCTTACCAGCATGATTCTTACCCTTGAAATAGCCGTAGCTCTGACACTGACTCCTATACTGCTTCATCAAATTCCGACTCCGCACGAAATAGCGGGCTGTGCTGTTATACTGGCATCGGTGCTATGTTCCATATTAAGCAGAAGAAAGAGTTTATAAGAAAAACGCACCTCCCGATTATTTGGGAATGTGCGTTTTTTCGTCTTATCCTGCTATATCTGTGTCGCTATTTCCCGACACATTTTTTGTATTTTGGGTACTATGGCATGTCCCTCTTCCTCCGTAAAGCGAAGCGAAGGCCCTGCTACGGAAAATGAATATTCTATATCTCCCCGTCTGTTAAATATTGGCACGGCAACGGAGAAAATGCCCTCTTCTCTGTCACCGTAGCTGACAGCATAACCTAAAGAACGTATCTTCAGAATCTCTTCTCTGAAAAGTACAGGGTCGCACAGAGTTGTCTGGGTTATCGGATGAGCTTTTGCAATCTCTCTTTCGATAATTTCCTCTCCCATGAAAGCAAGCAGAGCTCTGCCTCCGGCGCCGGTCCAAAGTGGCATTCTGTCTCCGATTCTCATTACACATCTCATGCTCAATAAGCTATCCACATGCTCGAAACAGACGCGGTAGTCCTCCACAACTCCGTAAAGGGAGACCGCTTCCTTTGTCTCTTCGCGCACCTGCTTCATGTACGGATATATTATCTGCTGCGGACGGAAATTGACCTTTGCTATGCTGCCCAGCAAATAGAGCTGGTTGCCCAAAGAGTAGCAGCGGTCACTGTGTCTGTGAAGCATGTTCATATTTTCAAGCGTGCCTGCAAGTCTTAAAGTCGTAGTTATCGGCAGCCCGATTCTGTTTGCAAGTTCGCTCAGAGACAGTTTGTAGTCATCCCTGGTAAAGGCTTTTAATATAGAAAAAGCTCGTTCTACAGAACGCACTGAATCTTCTTTCATACGGCTGCACCCCTTGTTTTCCAATAAGTGGAATAATTGTCCATTCAACGGGATATATAATACCTTTAATGTTCAAATTTTGCAAATGCCTTTTAGCTTGTTTTTTTGTGGTTTAGACATGGCAAAAAAAGCACTCTCCGCAGCTCTCACTGCGGTAGTATCCTTATAGTACAGTGCTTATAAATTTTTATATGCAAAAACAAAATGCTGCTTTCAAACACATAGTGTGAGAAACTTATCACACGTGTCACATGAAACATATTAGATTTCGAGCTTATGAACAAACACTGAATGCGAAAAATTTCCAAATATCTAGTGAGGTATCTGTCTTCAAAACATTTCTAAAGCCCTGTGGCATTCCGGTAATAAGTTTTTTACAAAATTTTTGCTTGGCGCGGCTATCAAGGACTGGGTTATAATAGAGGTGATGTTATTAGGTTAGATATCAAAAATACGCACAATTATATGCCAACCGTTTTGAATGTTATATTACAATTGTGATCAATCAATATACAAGATATTTAGTGGCTACAGAAGATTTTAAATCTTCTGCATGCCTATTTACTGACATAATAAATATATGTTATGAGGTGTTTTAAATGGAAATAACCATAGAAAACCTTAAAAATTACCGAGAATCAGAAAACAAAATAGAATTCAAAAAAGGAGAAAACGGTAACATTTCATATAATGGTGCAGATAAGCAGAAACCTAAGGATAGACGACGGAGTATATTAGGATATGTCACGGCACTTTGCAATGAAAAAGGTGGGGCTTTAGTGATCGGAATGTCTGATCAATATCCTCATAAAGTTGTTGGGACGAAACAGTGTATTAATGGGATCGGAAAACTGGAATCAGATATATATCGCGACACACGCATTCGTGTATCAGTAAGGGAATTATATGATGAAGATAAGAGAGTACTTGTTATAGAAATTCCATCGCGCCCTTCAGGTCAGGTCTTCAAATTTGAGGATGTCGCCTTAATGCGTGTAGGAGAAGAATTATTACCAATGTCGGATGCATACTATCTGCAAATTCTTCAGGAACAAGAACCTGATTTCTCTGAACATATCTGTAATGAAGCTGACATTTCAGACCTTGACTCTGTCGCCATAGAAATAATGAAGCAAAAATATGCAAAAAAGCAGAACAACAGACAGTTCCTCACTCTAAGTAATTCACAAATATTAAATGACTTAGCCCTTATAGTAGGTAACAAAGTGACAAATGCTGCTATCATTCTTTTGGGCAAAGAAAATGTCATTCGTAAAATAATGCCTCAAGCAGCTATAATGCTGGAATATCGTAGTTCTGAAGCCCAGATTCCTTTTGACAATCGGCAAGAATATCACACTCCTTTTTTCATTACTATAGATAAACTTTGGGATAACATTAATCTACGCAACAATTCTTTAAAAATAAAGGAAGGCCCTTATATATTTGATATTCCTTATTTTAATGAAGAAGTTGTCCGTGAGGCGCTCAATAACGCTATTACTCACCGAGACTATCGTAACAACAGCGAGGTAGTCATAAAACAATATCCACAGAAAATGATAATAACCAATATGGGTGGGTTTCCTATAGGAATCAACATTGAGAACATACTAACAGCCCCAAGCACTCCAAGAAACAGGCTCTTGGCTGATGTGCTGTCAAAAACAGGTATAGTTGAACGATCGGGTCAAGGTATCGATAAGATATTCTTTAATACACTATCTGAGGGAAAAGACTTGCCGGACTATGCAAACAGCGATTGTTTCAAAGTCGAGCTTGTATTATCCTCTGTTATTCGCGATAAGGCTTTTGCAATGTTTATAGAGTCTACCCAGAATAGTTTACCTGAAGAAGATAGACTCTCCGTTTTTGATGTATTAACTCTAACAAAAATACGCAATGGCTCGCTTATTAAGGAGCTTAACAAAGAATGTGTTAAAAAATTAACTTCACTTAATCTTATTGAAAAAACGGGGAGAACCAGAGCTTCACATTATATTTTATCGCAAAAATACTACGAATTAACCAACAATAAAACTGAATATTTTAATAAAATATTCTGGAACATGCAACAGTCATTTACATTAGTACAAAATTTTCTTCAAAAAAATACGAATGCCAAAATGGGGGATTTTGTTAAACTCTTTGATTCACATATTACACGTAAACAAGTAAGAAAATATATTGCAATATTTCTAAAAAATGGATTCCTCACATCAAATGGTAAAGGAAAAGCAACCTACTATCAATTGAGTGACAACTACAAAGTACAGGCCGAGCTGCTGGAGAGAGCAATGCAGCTCGGGTTAAAAGCCCTGCAAAGTGAAGACGACAAACTTAAACTTGGGAATGGTCAAAGAACATAAAAACAACCTTGAACTCGAACGTTCCTGCAATGTTGACAAAAAACTTCATTTTTGACACCTTTTGTCACATTGGCATGTCGTTTGAATAGGGCCAAAAAAAACACATAATAGGGCCAGAAATACAGCATATCTAGCCACGTTTGCAAAAAAAATACTGATTACGACGTACTTTCTGACACCGGCGTGTCGTTTGAAAAGGGGAGGAAACGGCACATAAAAGGGCCGGAAATACAGTCTGACCGATTTTTGCAAATACCTTTTAGCTTGTTTTTGCTTGGTTAGGTGATTTGTTTACTGCGGCGTTGAAGGTGTAGAGGCCCAGAGCGGCCCAGATGAAGGCGAAGGAGGCAAGGCGTGACGGGGCCATTGTTTCGTGGTATATGAAATTGCCTATTATGAATGTTATGGACGGAGAGAGGTACTGTACAAAACCTACAGTAGTAAGAGGCACATACCTCATTGCGACCGCGAAGAGAGCCAGCGGTATTGTTGTGATTATGCCTGTGCCTGCAAGCAGCAGAGTTGTTGAGGCTGAATAGGGAAATGAGGCAAGCCCAGATGTCTGCAGGTGTATAAGCCATAATAGAGCTGGAGGTGTCACTGTGAGGGTTTCTATGAGCAATCCAGCCATAGGATCTATAGAGACTGTCTTTTTGAGGACTGAGTAGAATCCGAATGAGAAGGCAAGGCCAAGAGATACAAATGGTATCTTTCCGGCAGATACAATCTCCACTCCGACTCCTAGGAATACAAGAACAACAGCTCCGTACTGCAGGCGCGATAATTTTTCGCTGAAGCAGAACATTCCAAACATCATGCTGACAAGAGGATTTATGAAGTATCCGAGGCTTGTCTCCAGGATGCGCCCGTCGTTTACGGCCCATATGTAGAGCCACCAGTTAAAGGATATGAGCACACCGCCTGCCATAAGTTTGAGAGCGGCTATTTTCCGGTTTCGGATAAAATCAGTGACTAAGTGCCACCTGCCTTTGCATAGTGTATATATAAGAGAGGCAGCCGCCGACCACAATATTCTGTGAGCAAGAATTTCTATTGAGCCAAGAGAGGCAAGCGCCTTCCAGTATATCGGAAGCACTCCCCACATGAAATAGGCAGAAAAAAGCATGATTATTCCTTTTTTGACATTCCCCATGAGTTATCAGCCGACTTCCCCTTTATACTGTTATCCTGATTATATTATACGCCATATTATGATGTCTCGATTTTTGACACATTTTAAAAAATTAAAAATTTGTTTGTCTATCATTCCATGATTTATGGTAAACTTATCAGATATTCATATGCCATTATTTAGGCGGAACGGAAGGAAGTACTTTACATGTCTGATCAATTGAAGGCATCAAATCTGGGAGCACAGCTTCTTGCTGAGACGGAAAGTATTAATTTTGAAATGCTGGACTGGCGGAGGGATTTTCACCAATTCCCCGAAATCGCCTTTGAGGAAAATATTACAGCATCAAAAATTACACGAGTTCTCAAATCAATTGACGGGATGAAAGTCATCTCCGGCTTTGCCATGCAAACATGCGTTATCGGCATATTAAGAGAGGATCTTCCCGGACCTGCGCTTCTTATGAGAGCAAGCATGGATGCTTTAGCTGTTGAGGAGACTACAGGTCTTGCATTTACATCGTGCATGCCGGGGCTTATGCATGCATGCGGGCATGACGCTCACATGGCCTCTCTTCTCGGAGCGGCTAAGGTTCTTTCCATGCACAAAGCAGATCTTAAGCAAAAAGTTGTATTTCTTTTCCAGCCTGCCGCGGAGGGAAGAGGCGGAGCAAAGACTCTTATAGAACAGCACTTCCTTGAGAGCTTTAATATAGGACGGTGTATTGCTCTGCACTGGTGGCCTGAGCTTCCATACGGAGAGCTGTATCTTAGAAAAGGTGTTCTTACCGCTCTTTCCGATAGAATTCACATAGATATACGCGGAATTGCTGGACATGCCGCAGAACCTCACATGGCGGTAGATCCGATAACAATTTCGGCTCATCTTATTGTTGCAATTCAAACCATGCTTTCAAGAGATGTAGACCCAAGAGACCCTGTTGTGGTATCATTCGGCCAGGTTGAGGCGGGTTTCGCATATAATGCCATCCCTGAACAGGCCAATCTCTGGGGCACACTGAGAGCCTTCAATCCAAAAACAAGAGATTTTATACAGAGCAGAATAGAGACTATGGCTCCAGCGATAGCTAAGGCTTTCCGCGGTTTAGCCTCTGTTGAATATACAAGAAATTACGCACAGGTTGAAAATGATCCCTCCTTTACTGAACTTATTACAAAGATAGGGGTCCCTTTTTTCGGTGAGGACGGAATTAACACTTTGGAACAGCCTTTGCTTTCGGGAGAGGATTTTTCTTTCTTCAGCACTTGCGTTCCGTCAGTCTTCATGCTGATGGGTACAGGACTTGAGTACCCTCTGCACCATCCGTCATATGACATACCGGAGAGCATGCTTCCTTTCTCCGCGGCTTGGGAAGCTTATATGGCTCTTTCTTTGCAGCAGTTTCCGCATTAACAGGCAAGAGCCGCCATTTATTCTTTGGAGGGGATGCTTTGACTCCCAGACTGGATAGAGCAATAACAGAGACACTGGAAAATCTGCAGGCTGAGCCTTTTATTTGCTGGCAGAATACATGGTGGTCGCGTGGAGCTTTCCTTGAACTTGTTGAGGAATGCGAGAGCAGACTCGCGGCAAGTCAGTTTAAAGCAGGGCACAGAATAGCCCTGCTGCTTCCGAATTCGCCTATATTACTGGCCGTGGCTGTGGCTATATGGAGACTCGGAGGCGCTGTTGTGCCTGTCGATTACAGAGGCGGATATGTTACATTAATAAAACAGCTCAAGCACGCAGATGTGTTCGCGGCTATAACTTTCAGAGGGTGTTCAAATATTGTCCCTCTAATATCAGAAGAGGGTATACCTTGTATTATTACTGATCTTGACGCTCCTGGCCCTATCATAGCAGGACGTCTTTCTGACGAGGAATCCACAGATACAGCCGTAATATTCTATACTTCAGGAACAACTGGAGAGCCTAAGGCGGTACCTCTCACTCACAAGAATCTTATGAGCATCATTGACGCATGCGTTGAGCATATAGACACTCTCACCGATGATGATGTTTTTCTCAACGCTCTGCCGAATTTTAACTCTCTTGGCTTTGTCTGCGGTGCCCTTATTGCTCTTGTAAAGGGAGCAAGGCAGGTTGTCCTCCAGTCATTTATGCCGCCGGAAGGTGCTCTTAACACTATGAGAAACGCTTCCGTCACAATCGTGCCTGCTGTCCCCACTATGATATCCCTGCTTATGGGGGCTGCGGCAAGAGGGGTGACTCCGCCCCACACTCTGAGATATATTCTATCGGGGGGAGACAGACTGCCCCACGATTTCGACAAACGTTCTAGAGATATTTTGGGCGCGCCGGTAATAGAGGGATACGGCCTTACAGAGGCATCGTCGGTCGTGAGCCTCCCACCGGGAACAGGTAGGAGAAAAGACGGAACAGTAGGCACGCTCCTCTCCTCGGTGGAAGCCCAGATAAGAAGCGACGAAGGTGAAGTACTGCCTGTAGGTTCGGAAGGACAGCTCTGGATAAGAGGAGACAGCGTGGCATCATGCTACTACCGCAACCCTGCTCTTACGGAAGAGCGTTTTGTCGAAGGATGGTTCAACACTTGCGACATAGCTAGGTTTGACTCTGACGGCTATCTCTCTTTGGTGGGAAGAACAAGCGATGTTATGTTTGTCGGAGGCTTTAAAGTTTACGCTCAGGAGATTGAGAAGGTTCTGCTTGAACATCCTTCCGTCGCGGAAGTGGCTGTAATAGGAGTTCCTCGCTCTATAACCGGCGAGATAGTAAAGGCCTTTGTCGTGCTTAAAGCCGGAGAAAAGGTTACTTCGAGAGAATTGCTCGACTCATGCAGAAAGAAGCTTTCATACTATAAAGTTCCGAGAATCTTGGAGTTCGTGGACAAAATGCCGCGTTCCAGCATAGGTGAGATTCTTAAGAGGAAATTGGAAAAGGACTAAATAAAATGTTTGGTTTTGAGTGCCGCACGGCAAAAGACCTCCTGCCCTATGAGAAAGAGGCCGTCTGTGAGCTTTTGCATTCTCACGGCCTTACATACGAAGGCAATCCGGATGCCACAGTTATTGTGGAGGATTCGTCCGAAAATTTGGCTGCTACAGCAAGCATAGAGGGTAATGTAATAAAGATGGTTGCCTCCGATCCAATGTATCAGGAGGCCGGTCTTGCCGGGATTGTTGTATCCGCTGTTATTCAGTATGCGCGGGAGCATGGCATTTTTCATCTCTTTCTCTACACAAAACCGGATATGGCAGAAAAGTTCTCATATCTCGGTTTTTCGGAGCTTGCAGGGACATCCAGTGCTGTACTTATGGAATCGGGACTTCCCTCTTCTTCTGATTACATCAAAAGTTTAGACGAATATAAAAGCAATGAAGCTCCTTTCGGAGCTATTGTGATGAACTGCAATCCCTTTACAAAGGGACATAGATATCTAATAGAAAAAGCCGCCTCACAGTGCTCCTCTCTCTATGTCATAGCTGTTGAAGAGGACATATCAGATTTTCCTTTCAAAGACAGAATAGCCCTCATCAGAGAGGGGATATGCGGGCTGAATAATGTAAAAGTTATTCCAAGCGGCGGATACGCTGTCTCGCGAGCAACATTTCCTTCATACTTTTTAAAAGACAGGGGCAGCGACTCTGTCTCATCTGTTCAGGCGGAGCTAGATGTCACTCTTTTTGCAAATCTCTTTGTTCCGGCTCTTAAAATTACGGAGCGATTTGTAGGAACGGAGCCTTTCTGCGCCACAACAAAAATTTACAATGATAAAATGAAAGAAATTCTGCCGAAAAGAGGCGTCACTGTAACGGAGATAGAACGAATCTCTGACAAAGGTGCCGTGCCAATCTCAGCATCCCGCGTCAGAGAGGCTATCAAAAACGGGAAGAAGGATATTTTAGAGGAACTTCTGCCCAAAACAACTTTAGACTACCTTGCGTCACAGAAGGGTATTGAAGTTATCAAAAAGATAAGGAGCAAAATATGATACTGCCGCTTGAATCTGTCCTGAACGGACGGGAAGAACGGGCTTTGAAGCAGAGAGAACTGCTTTTGAGTATGCACGAAAGTTTTTCTGCCATGGAGAGAGACGCGGGTTTTATATGCCAGATAGCCCTTAATGTCCCGGGCTATCCCAAAAGAATTCCAAACGATGAAGAAGCTGTATGCCAATTTACAAAGCTCTTTCTGGACGAGTTTGAAGAACCTTTTATCAAAGATTTGTGCTTAATAAACGGAGCAGGATACTGCTGGATCGGTGTCTTTGAAGGCGACAGAGAAGAAGCGCTCAGAGCGAAAATGTGCGCTGTCGAGCTTGAAGAGAGGCTCAGAGCAGGAAGAGTCTTTGACATCGACATAATAACCAAGGACGGTGCGATATCAAGAAAAGACGTAGGGCTTCCCCCAAGAAAGTGTTTCTTCTGCGGCAACGACGCTAAAATATGCTCGAAAGAAAGAGCCCACTACCTTCCCGCACTAAGAAATCACGTTGTACTTGCTCTGCTGGAAATATAAAGAGCGGAGCTGAAGAATAAGCTCCGCTCTCTTTTCTCCCATTTAACCGGCCTAAAAGACTTCCTGAGCTTTTAAAACCGACATAGCCAGCATAGCAGCCCCGCGAGATATGACGTCATCGTTTACGGTGAATTTCGGATGGTGCTGTCCGAAGTTTGTGCCTTTTGCCTCATCTCCCAGTCCCAAGAAAAACAGGGCTCCGGGAACGATATCTGTGTAGAGCGAGAAATCCTCCCCTACCATGACAGGAGGGACAGTCACATAAGATTCTTCTCCGAACATTTCGGATGCCGCCTCTTTTATTATATCCACGGCTCTTGAGTTGTTGCGAACCGAATCATGTCCCTTTCTAAACGAGAAGCCGCATGTGCATCTCATGCCTTCGCAGGTGCAGGCGGCTATCTTTTCCATCCTCTTTGACGCAAAGTCCAAGGTTTCTTTACTTAAGGTTCTGCAAGTGCCTTCAATAAAGGCCTTTGACGGAATGATGTTGTACTGAGTTCCCGCCTCTATCTTCCCTATCGTGATAACCAGAGAGTCTATTGCGTCTGTTTCCCTGCTCACTATCTGCTGCCATAGGGATGCTATATTGCAGGCTGTCATGATTGGGTCTATAGCAAAATGCGGCTGAGCTCCGTGCCCTCCGCGCCCATTCACTGTGAGGCTGAAAGAGGCTACTGACGAAGTTACCGGCCCCTCCGCACAGCATATTTTGCCCGCGGGGTAATCTCCCCAGACATGGAGGGCAAATATCACTCCTACTCCGTCAAGAGCGCCGCTCTCGCGCACAAAGGCAGCTCCCGACTTAAATTCCGGCCCCGGGTAGGAGCGTTCCTCTGCAGGCTGAAATATTAGGCGCACCGGCTTTTTAAGCTCATCTTTCAGCTCGGACAATATAGACGCAGCGGCAAGGAGAATAGCGGCATGAGCATCGTGTCCGCAGGCGTGAGAGACCCCATCTCTGCATGAACGCCATTCATGAGAAGTCTCTTCATTAATTGGAAGGGCATCTATATCGGCGCGCAGAGCCGTGACATCTCCGGGAAGAGAAGAGCCTATTTCGGCTGTCAGCCCCGTGGAGATAGGACCGAAACCTATTTTTACATTCTCACAGCCGAAACTTTTCAGCTTCTCACTGATAAAGGAGGTTGTCTCATGCTCTTCAAACGACAGTTCAGGATTGCGGTGCAAAGTTCTGCGCCACGAAACCATATCCGATTCAAGCTTTTTTGCAAGAAAAAGTACCTTTTCCTTCATGATATTCCTCCGCCTTATTGTTATTTACCGCTTTTTTCCGGTTCGGCTTTCATAATATTAAAAACAGTGACAGCGAGGCGCCCCTTTGTTAAGGGCTTATCGTCGTCTGTCATAAAATCGATTATATCCTCGTACCTTTTTATATCTTTTTTGTAGAGTTCGCGAAGCCACTCTTTGAACTCTCCAACAGTCACTGGGGCTGTGAGCTCCCTTTGCGGGAATTTTTTTATATGGAGAGCCCTCTTAAACGCATCTTTGACTTCAATCCAGTGCATTTCGTTGTAAACTCCGAAAGTATGTTCTGAGTCTGCGTCCATATAATTGTAAAGCATAGAAGCTTCAACTCCGGGCCATGAAGAGGAATAATCGAGAACATCTTCAAATTTTCTTACGGAGAGCTGAGCTTTTGCTTTGAGCAGGACAGACTGAACATCTATGACTCTAATATTGCGCGGGTCGGTCTTTTTCTGCACGGAAAGAGCGGCTAAAGCTCCCGCCGCCTGACCTGTCAGCATTGTAACGGGCTGGAGCCTCGTGGAGCCGTTTACGACACGGGATACAGAGATATTCTTTTCCGCCGCGAGAAGTCCGTTGAGCTTCACTGGAATCAGAGCTCCCATGGGAATCTGGAAGAGACCTCCGTCTCCCTGCCAATCTGTCGGAATATCTTCCGCTCTCTCCGCCAAATCCTTGTCAAGGTACTTTATCGCCTGCACTCCGTGTATATCAATGGGATACTCTCCCAGTGCTATTGAGTCGGAGATCGGCTTCAGAGTGCGCTTAAGCTCCTTGTCTCTGATAATATCAGTTACGGTCATCGACTTGACTCCGACAATTCTGCGGCTCTCTCTCACGTATGGATATGGAGGGAAATGCTTTAATATGGCTCCGTAACGTTCAGGCATCTCGTCCCAATCCTGCCACTTGTTGGTAAAATACGATCCGTATCCTTCTCTGTTGTCCACAGACCAATCTGTCATGCCCAGCTCATTCTGCATATAGTATATAAAGCAGAGTGTCTTTGCCATTGCGGCTCTTTCAATATCGCGGCGATACGAAGGGCTTTCGAGAAATTGGACGGATAAGCCGCCTCTGTCATCTTTTTTGCCGGGGTAGTCATTGGCCCAGTTTATTGATGTCTTTGTAATAAGAGCCCACGTATCGGGATTGCCTCCGTCTATAACCGCATTGTTGGATGGGTCTGGAACGGCTCTGTATGCATTGTGTGAAGGAACATTAAAAGGATACTCTCCCGGCCACATGTCTCCGTCAATGCGGAACATTTTGCGGAAATCAAAGAGGTAATCGGAATATCCGGGAGGAGGCGTCGTTACTTTTAGCTCCTCTGGAAGTCCGTTCGGATACTTCCTTATTACAGCCACATAGGTTATGTCCTGTATTACGCTATCCTTGTCGATCTTGGGAGAGATGCTGTTGCCCGAGCGATATTTGGCTCCGGTAAGAGGAATAAAATCCCCGCACTCGGTTGCGTCAATAAATACAGAAGCGGAGATGGAAAGTTCCCTGCCTTTTGAGCTGAAAACAGCGGACTGGAGCCTGCCCGATGAGACCTTTGCGGAAACAGCCTTAGTGTTAGGGTAAAAAACAATATTGCCGCTCTTTGAAATCATATCGAGGAGAATCTTCCTACCTGCCCAAGGTTCAAAGGCTATAGTATCGCTTCCCCAGTAGCAGACATTGACATTGTGCCCCCACACAGAGTAGAAATCACGTACATTGCCTATGAACTCCCCATATATGCCTGTACGGGTCAAAGTCTTGTCATCCATTGTACTGACTGCTGCAGCTGTCATCTGCCCTCCGAGCCAATCTGTCTCATCAATAAGGGCAACGGAAGCTCCCATGCGTGCCGCCTGTATGGCAGCTGCGCACCCTCCAGATCCTGCGCCTACCACAGCAACATCAAAACGCACTGTATCTGCTGACGCTCTTCCTGTAAAAAAGAAAAATACAAACAAAATTACCAAACAAAAATTAGCTCTGTTTCGCAAAATACTTCCCCCGATTAAGAAATTTACATCCGAGTAATTGTATATCATTTTCTCAAAAATGGGGGATTTTTCAGAAGAATATCTGGAATTTGCTGAAAGCAAAAAGAGCCCTAACAGATGAGAGCGATAACAGCCTGCACAAGCTGTATTTTCATCTGATCCTCATAAAAAACAAGCTTTCTTCGTCTTTTACGGCAGATGCGGATTTTGCCCTTTGCATCAAAAAGACAGAGAAAGCCTCATAAACTTATGAAATAATTTTTAAGCCTGTAATGTTTATCTATACTATATTAGCCACTATGCAGGAATCCTTTTTCGGCACTTCCGTCAAAAGCTCCAAAGCTTTGTCAAAGAGCCTGACACGAAAATCAAATTCCTGTTCCAAAGAGAGTTCTGGACTGCCGAAGACAAAGCTTATGTTGTTTCCTTTAAGGATACGGCTACACCCAACTCCCTCCGATATCTGCGTCAGGTTTGTGACTTGCACGACTGGGATGCCTAAATATTCAATTTCACAGGCTATATAAGCTCCCGCCCTCGTGCTAGTGCCGCATGTCGAAGTCAAAATCACTCCGTCAACTTCATTTTCGTAAAGTGAAAGGGCTATGCTGTGCCCTAAGCTGCGGCTTTTTTCAACAGAGAGCATGACTCCAGCCGTGGAGTAGAATATATCTGATATTTTGCGAATTTTTCCCTCATTTTCGGCTTTGCGGGCCGCGTCAAGAGGCACAAGCCTGTTTGGATCCTCTCTTACAAAACTGCTGTCGTACCCTTGATGGCTTATCACATATTCTTCAGAGCAGAGCCTCGACTTGCCCATAAAGGAGTATATGCAGAATTTGTCGGGAGCGACGGGAGAGAGGTTATCCGGGTTTCCGTTAGGCACAAGGCCTCCGTCCGTTACAAAAGCAATCTTCGACTCAGAAAGAGGCTTGCTTAGTTTAGGCATAGGCACGGAGTGGGGCATTTTGCCGAAGACCTCATTTTTGTATGCTTCTTTCTTAAACTTGGACAGGAGCATGTCTATTCCACGTTTTGCCGCAGGGACAGTGTAATCTATCTCCTCATGAAAAACGGGCAGAGGGGCTTTATCTTTTTTTCTTTTATGATTTTTAGGATTCCATACAACATCGGCGTATTGTTTGGGCAAAGTTAATACCTCTCTATCTTAATAGAGTAATTTTTATATCAGTCATTACAAGTTTTTCTGCTTATTATCCGGCAGCTTCCTTATCAGCATCTCGTAACAGGAGAGAGGAATTGTGAGCGATGCTTTGAGGTTTTTGAGTTTTTCAAAGTATATCATGTAATTTTCTTTCATTCCGCCTCTCACCCACTCTATGATAATTCCTACATACGCATAAGCCTGCATCTTCGCAAGAATATACAGTTCATCATCCGCAAGGTGATATCCTATATTTGAGTATACTGTCATGATATGAAGCTTCATGAGCTCAAAATAAGATTCTATAAGGTAATCTGCAAGTGAATTTTGTCCTACATAATCAAAAACTTCCATATAAAACGACTTATTGTTTAACATATATTTGCATATACATACAAACCCATCCAAATATTTGTCAGGGTCTGAAAAAGTATTGATTATTGGGAATGTCTCCGTGGAGAATATCCAGTTTATAAGGTCGTATTTGTCACGAAAATGGTAATAAAATGCATTGCGGCTCACCCCGCATTTTTCCGTAATATCTTTTATTGTAATTTGAGATAATTTTTTTTCTTTCATTATCTCTTTTATACCTTCGCTAAGCGCTGCTTTTGTAATTTCATTCTTCGGCATTACGCTAGAGTCCCTTCTCCTGTGGCACTGCCTCTACCTATCTAATTATATCACTGCTGAACCAGGCAATCTTGGTAGGCATTTGTTCTGCAGAGGCGGCCCCAGCCGTCTTACAGACGGTTGGGGGACGCCTCTGCATATAATTTATACGTCAGTCCTCAATTATAGTATGGGAACCTTCGTCGGGAACTTTTTCCAGCATATCCAAAGCTTTTTTCACACGCTCTTCACGGTAAGCCTGCTCGCTCGGCAGAGGAAGTGTAGGGTCTCCGAAAACATGAAGGACGCTGTTCCCTTTCATTATTCTGTTAGAACCTATTCCTTCGGCTATCTTTGTCAGGTTGGTGACTTGTATTACGGGAATGCCCGCTCTTTGAATTTCTTTGGTTATCATGGCACCGCCACGGCTGCTCGTTCCTCAAGTGGAGGTTTCGATCACGGCATCACACATATCCGTTTTCAAGTCTTTAGCTATGCCTTCTCCGAACTCTTTGCACTTCTCCATAGGAGTCATGACACCTGCTGTTGAATAGAATGCTTCGTCTAGACTCCCTATAAAGCCTTCCTTTACAAGCTTTCTCAAGGCATCTACAGGAACAAGCCTGTTCGGGTCAGCCAGAACAAAAGCGTTGTTATAGCCCTGATGGCTCACTTCCCAGTCCTTGGCTTCAAGAGTGTCGAGCCCATCTATAGAATATCTCTTATAAGCCTTAGAGTTTGTCGGAACCTGGTGGTCAGGGTTGCCGAACGGGACAAGCCCTCCGTCCGTGACAAGACCTATTCTGCACTCGGAAAGAGGCTTTGTCAGAACGGGAATCGGTATCTCCTCGTGGTTCGGCATGACGACTTCTGTTTTGTAAGGTTTGTTTGCATACTTTGTCAACAGCATATCAACTCCGCGTTCAGAGGCGGGAATTGTATAGTCTATTATCACAGCTGGACCGCTTCCGTGATAATGTTCCTTTTTTCCGTCTTTTATAGCGTCTTTATTTATAAGGCGTTTGGCAAATACAGCAATCTGCTCCAGCACCTTTGACATGTTTTTGGCGTTGTTGTCACTCTGAAGGATGTAGCATCTGTTTTTGTAAAGATCCGTCCCAGGATTTTCGGCAAAGAGAGCAGTAACAGCCGGTATTCTAAGCTGTTCTGTAACTGCTGATGTGGCGGCACCGCATCCTATGCCGTATCGCCCCGCATTGAAACCAGGCCCAGCTACGAATAAGTCAGCATCAGCATCCCTTACCATCGCTACAATCTTAGGAAGCAGAGAACTTGTCCGTTCCGCTATAGTGTTATCTCCACATACTATTGTCTTTACAATCTCGTAATCGTCTCCCAAGAAACTTAGAAGTGCCTGTCCTGGACCGATAGGTCCCTTCCTCTCAGAGAGACCGATGCTTGCCGATTCTTCTCCCCCGACTCCGGCATAAAACTGATTGATATAATGTACCACTCTTTTTTTAGTCATTTGAGTCAGCCTTCTCTCGTGCAATGTCACTGTCCGTAGTCATATAGAAATCTCCCAGCTGAGACCATATTCCCTGGTAGCAGAAATTCGTGGTGTGCTTGAAAGGTCCCCATGGGTCAAGCCCGAGCAGGCAGGGGACGTTAGTTTTTTCTCCTACAAGACGCTTAACCTTAGGATGTTCAAGGTCCCAGTTTCTCCCGCTGTTGATAACTGCGTCAATTTTAGGATCAGCTATTACCAGCATATCTCCAGGTTCGTCATTTGATACAGCGGCAAGGTTCAAAGCGGCAGGCATTCCAAATTTCTGACACCAGTTGAAAGCGAGAGCAGAGTCGAGTTGACAGTGCCCCATTCCTGATTTGTTGAGCATTACACAGTCTGCGCCCAAGGTCTCTTTGCAGAGGGTTGCGGCTATCATGCCCATTGTATCTTTACCATCTATCTTCATAACATTATTTGCAAAGACTATGCCGACAAACTCCAAATCCTTTCCGTGACGTCTCATAAGCTCCTTGATGTATGTTTCGTTCTGGAGGAAGTAATTAGGTTCCCAATAACGCCAAATCATAGCTCCGTCAAGTATCTCCGTTGGCTGAACAACTATTGGCAGGAAATTAAGAGCACTCTGTCCGTAGTAGAGGAAGTTCCATGTATCATGAGACGCCATGTGAGTAACAAGATAGGCAACTTTCGGAAGCTTCTTGAGAGGATCCACAGGCTTGCGCTCAAATACTTCCGTCTCATCCGGCGTTACTCCTATTGCAAGCTTTGCGAGAAAGACGTTTACAGACAAAGAAGAGTGCTTCAGCGCCTCCGCATAGCTCGCATCAGAGACCCCCTCCCCGGGAGTGGCATCAATGCATATATGGAAATGTCTTGAGAAGTTGCTGTATTCGGCACAGGGGCCGCCCATATCCAGATAATATTTTATATTACACTTGGCGTAATATATATCAGATACGACAACTCCTTTAAGAGCTACGGTCTTGCCTTCACCGGCGGGAGCCAGTTTTCCCCAGAGCCCCGGGTAGGACTCTTCGGGATGCTCAGCTTTGCATCTGGGCTGCATAACATCATGAATGCCAAGGATTCGGCAGTCCTCTCCAGGAGAGACAAGCTGAATGTCAAGATTTCCAAATAAATCACTGGAAGCTATATTTATCAGCTCTTCCTTGTTTACCGTCAGAACCCCGTCTCTTAAAGAAGCTGTATCACCGAATTTAACTTTATGAACATTGACATAATCTATCTCTAGTCTTTTGCCCATATTTACACTCCCTTTCGCAGCAAATATCTTTTTTAACTGATTCTCAAAAAATTCCGACATTTTGGTTCTTTTGTCACCATCTAACAATTTTTTGTGTTTGGAGTACGTCATCTCCCATTTTTTGAATTGCGTTGTTCAAAACCGCAATAAGCTTATCTTTGTCTTCGGGCAATATCCCTGCAAGGTGAAGGCTGTTTGATACATGGTTGCCTGCAAATATACAACTTGAAGAACACTCTATAGACTGAATCAGCAGAAGCTCCTCTTTTAATATGCTCAAAGAACTTTGAAGCTTAAACTTTCCATTCTTAATCATAGTCTCCAAGAGAGTTCCCTTCATAGGAGTCAAAGTCATAACTCTAATTGACACAGGAGTAACGCTGCTATAAAGTTTGCCGGTCTCAAGGGCGTTTTCTCTGCTTCTGCTTTCTCCCCCAAGACCTAAAATAGAGCTGAGTCCATATCTGATGCCCACAGAATCCAGTTTGTGTAAAGCTGTAAGTATCTCATCAGGGTTTTCTCCTTTGAGACAGCTTTTTAAAATTTCAGCACTTCCGGATTCAACTCCTATATAGAGGATATCAAGCCCCGCGTCTTTAAGCTCCTTTAGCTGCGCAATGCTCTTTCTCAGTACATCGTCCGCTCTGGCATACATGCTGAAACAACGCACACGCGGCAGATATCGCCTGACAAGTGTAAAAACATCCAGAAGAAAGCGGCTTTTAAAAGCCAGCACATTGCCTCCGAGAAAAAACATCCGTTCCGCTTGCTCTTCTTGAGACACAAGCTCCTCAAGATTTTCACAAAGCATTTCTGAGGAGACGAGCTGCAAAGGCGTCTCTTTATTTGAGTACATACAAAAACTGCATTTACCGTAGCTGCACCCCAAGGCAATCTCAAGCAGTGCGCTTTTAGCCTCAAGCGGCGGTCTGTAAACGGTTTCTTCCAAGGTAGCCATTATATTCCTCCAATGTTTTTAAGGAATTGCGATTAGGCCGCTTTTCCTCCAGACACATCGTTTGACAGTTTGGGGGTAGGCAGAGTACAGACAAGAGCTATCCCTGCAAGAGAAACAGCGCCGGCGCATATAAAAGCCGTACTTGTTCCTGCTATTTTGGCGATTACAGAGGCTCCTATCGAACCCAAACCAAAACCTATCATTGTAAGTGAGAGAATTGTACCTATGTTCTTTGTTCCAAACCTGTCCGCAGCAACTGGAGCGAAGCATGCCTGAGATCCTCCGTATGAGAAGCTGAGCAGGCAGAAGCACAGGACATAGAGATAGCCTGTGGAGACAGTAAGCAGGGCGACTCCTATAGCGGTAATGAGGAAACTTACCGCAAAAGCGGCTTTGCGTCCTATCTTGTCGCTGACTGTAGGAATTATAAAACGTCCTCCTACCTGGCACATAGAAGCGGCACTGACTCCCAAAGTTGCCATTGCAAGGGTAAGTCCCTTATCTGTGCCGTAACTTACAAATATTGCACTTAGAAGAAGATATGCCGGTACTGCGCAGAAGTAAAGCCCCATAAGAGTCCAAAACTCTTTTACTTTAAAAACTTCGTTTACCTCATACTGCTTTTTTGTGTTTACAACAGCACCCGTGCCCCTATAATCCTCCATATAGCCCTTGGGAGGATTCTTCATAGTCAGAGTTCCTAAAATTCCCACTGCCACATATACGCCTGCAACTGCCATAAATGATTTTGAGAAACCATAATTACTAAGCCACTTGCTCACTATCGGGCTGAAAACCGTTGCGGAAAGCCCCAACATTGCAAGGGTAAGCCCCGAAGCAAAACCTTTTCTGTCAACGAACCACTTGGGCATCAGAGAAACTATTACGTTATATACGACTCCGTCTCCTATGCCGAATAGTACTCCAAAGGTTATGAACATCGCCCAGAACATATTCTCCGGCAGAATAGCAGTCAGGAACCATCCAAGTACCATTAGAGTATAGCCAAAAATAAGAGTCACCTTTAAGTTGCTTTTCTGCTGCATACGCCCTCCTACAAAGTTCCCTATGCAGAAAACAGCTATAAAAATTGTAAAGGGTAGGCTTGCATTTGGAGAGTCTACATTAAAATGTTTCATGACGTAAGGCTGGAAAAGACTGTACGTATAGCACACGCCCATAATCAGCATACAAATCATTCCGAAGATAAGAATTGTCCATCTGTTGGTATCTTGTTTTGCTTCCATCCTAAACACCCCTTCTTGTAAATAAGAGCAAAAGTATATATTTCTTTATATTACACAGGTACTGCTGCAGCTTCCCTTTAACGCATAGTTTAATCCTAGGAGAGAGATATTAAAATTGGCAAAATATCCAAAATGTATATTTTTATTACAAATAGAGCTATTTGCACAAGAACTCACAACTTTCTCCTGCACTAGGTAGTCCAAATAAACCAGCGATATTTTATGTCTTATATATCATTTATAGATATTTAATAAGCGAGGAGAGATGGCATTGTAATTTAGAACCTATTTTTATGAAAAGATACCCATTTATACAACTGTCCTTATTAAGAAGCGATTTTGAGTAGGAGCACTCCTACTTCACCTCTCATACATGGCTCCTATATACAAAATGCGGACAAGCGTTCCGTCTTTTGTCCGACAGAGCTCTTGTCCGCATTGTTGTCCTATTGTTTTGTTATTTTGTGAGGATTAATTTGTATCCGTCTTTATTTTCCTCGAAAGTGCCCTTCCAGCCTGCGTTTTCCGCAAATCTCAGGACATTTTCTCTTGATGTTACAGTATCTACAAGCACTTCTACTTTACCGCTTTTAAGCTTGTCAAGAACTCTTTTTGTCTCGACTATGGGCTGGGGACATGATAGTCCTCTGGCATCAACTGTTTTAATATCCATTGCTCCGTTCCTCCTAATCCACCCTGTTAAGGAAGAGTCCGCCGACTGCGAAGCAGAAGACAAGACCTATGATTGTCGCCGGAATTCCGAAAGCTCCGACTCCAGTACCCGAGCTGGCGAGGCTGAAATTGTGTGCAAAAGCCGCTCCGACAAGCATTCCCATTATGAATATGCCTGCGTCCGCGTCCCCTTCACCAGACATTATGAACATGCGTCCCGGGCATCCGCCGGCAAGTGTGAAGGCAAGTCCGGAGAGTACCATTCCCATGAAGTTCCAAAGGTGCATGGTGTGAGCGATGGGCTGATTTTCAAAGCCGGGCTTGAACTGACCTAATACCATGTTTGTCACAAACGCCGCGGCGGTAAATGCGACGATACCTTTAAACAAGTGCCCGTCCTTGAGCATGATAAGATCGCGGATGGCTCCCACAGTGCAGAAGCGGCTTCTCTGAGCAAGGTATCCCACAATGAGTCCAGTAACTAGGGATATCATAAGAGGAGCGTGCATTGAGCCAGGGCCCTTTTCCGAGAAAAATATCGGCCCTGTTCCCTCTGCTCCGAAGAGCGGCTTTATAACAAGCAGAGCCAGCAAAGCCAGAGCCAGAATAGGCATTACAAGGCCTGCCGCTTTGGGGTTCGAGCGTGCCGCACCTAAACTAAAGCCGCGGTAGAGGAAAGCTATGCCGATGGCGACTCCTGCAACTAGCCCCGCTATGCCCGCAAAGGCATTATAGTCTCCGCCTGCGAGGCGTAGATAGGCTCTCCATGGGCAGCCCAAGAATACCAAAGCTCCTATCATTGCAAAGAAGCCGAGTCCGAAACGAACCATGGGAGAAGAGCCCCCGCGCGGACGGTACTCTTTGAACAAGAGGGCCGACGCGAATGAGCCAAGGACAAAACCCGCAAGCTCTGGGCGCAGATATTGAACCACGGCGGCACGGTGAAGGCCGAGAGCTCCCGCGACATCACGCGTGAAGCATGCTACACAGACACCCATATTGCCGGGGTTGCCAAAATGGACAAGAAGTGCGGCCAGAACACCTATTATCAGCCCCGCTATTGCAGGGCCATTTTTTGACATAAGCAGACGATTCATTGTAAACCTCCTCAGATTTTAAAAAGCTTCAGACAGTGCACAAACTTCTATTATGCGTGAAAGCCTTCAATCCGCAAAGAGGGCGCAGAGAAAAGAATAAGGCCGAGAGACTCGTCCATAAAGCTCCGATTCGGAAAGAAGGCAAACGGCAGCGGACCGATACACGGACCTATACCTGTCAAATCACGCCATTAACCTTTCCTCCCTTCGGATATTTGAAATTTTGGATTGCTGATATTACATAAAGCCAATATTACAATTATATACAACAGTAATACATTGCGCAACTTATATTTTTGTTTATTTTGCGAAGTTCATATATTTCATCTCTTTTTCGGCTAAAAATTTACTCTGGAGCACTTAATAAATTTTCCGTGCCCCTTTTCTCCGAGAAAAACTCCGTCTTTAAATACAAGGCTTCCTCTGCTGTAAACTTCTGTCGGATAACCTTTGAGCCTTGTACCCTCCCATATCGTATGGTCATTGGCTCCGTGCATATTTTCGTTTTTAACTGTTACATCTTTGTACGGATCATATATCACTATATCGGCATCGCGGCCAGGGGCCAAAGAGCCTTTAGCCGACGAACAGCCGAATATTTCGGCTGGAGCGGAGGAACAGAGCTCCGCCGCCCGGCTGAAGCTTATAACGCCTCTGTTAGCCTGACTTAGCATATATGGATACATAGTTTCTATTCCGGCGCATCCGTTGGGTATTTTTGTAAAATCTCTCTTTCCCCACTCTTTTTCAAAGCTCTGAACGGGGCAGTGGTCTGTGGCCACAGTCTGTATATCACCGCGTTTTATTCCTTCCCAGAGGGCATTCTGCGACTCCTGCCCCTTAATTGAAGGAGAGCAGACAAAATTGCGGCCGTCAGATCTATTATAGACTTCGTTTGTAAAGTTCAGATAGTGCGGGCATGTCTCCGCGAATATAGGGCTGCCTTTTGAGCGTGCCGTCTGCACTGAATCCATAGTACCCTTTGACGAGAGGTGAACTATGTAAAGAGGCGCTCCTGCTGCTTCCGCTATTTTTATCGCGCGGGATGCCGCTTCCTCTTCCACAAATTCTGGGCGTGACATGTAGTGATACCATGGGTCTGTCTTGCCGCAGCAGATATACTCTTTTGTTCTTTCGGCTATTATTGACTTGTTCTCTGCATGGACAGCAACAAGACATCCGCACTCTTTAGACTTTATGAGCAGTCTCATGAGCTCTCCGTCATTTAAGCTAAAGTCGTATGTCATGTAAGCTTTGAAGGAAGTAACTCCGAGTTCGGCACACTCATCCATTCCGTCAAGTATATTTCCCGTTATGTCCGAGACACCGAGATGAAAGGCGTAATCGGTGCATGCGTCTTTCTCCGCCATGGCTTTGCGTCTCTTAAGACAGTCAGCAAAACTTTCTCCGCTATCTTGCCCGGCAAAATCAAAAACAGTCGTTGTGCCTCCGCAGAGTGCGGCTCTTGTGCCGGTAAAGTAATCGTCTGCCGATATTGTCCCGCTGTATGGCATGGCAAGATGAGTGTGAACGTCAATCGCTCCGGGAAGCACAAACTTTCCCGATGCGTCTGTAACGGAGGCCGATTCATTTTCGAGATCCAAGCCTATATTTATGATAGTTTCGCCTCTTACCTCAATATCGGCGGCTATAATTTCGTCCGCAAATACAAGCTTGCCGTTTTTTATTATCATATTCATCTTTTCTGCCCCCAATGTACTTTTGAATATATTATCTATAAAAGTCTATTATATAAGTAAAAATTATACACATGATAGAATTATGTGATTGGATTTTACCATTCGGTGGATATAGAATCAAATTCAAATAGAGAGAGTTCTGCCTTTTAAATATTATAAGGGCATAAATCTTCGGAGGTGCGGTATGAGAAATCTTTTAGAAAAAGCATCAAGAGACATCAGGTTCTGGTATGCGGCGGCTGTTTTGTTGTCGGCTGTCAGCGATAATCCGGCGGCAGGACTGGCGTTGGGAGCCTTTATAGGCCTCACTGTCGGCAATGGCGTATCGGCGGCGACCGGAAAGGCATCCAAAAAGCTTCTTCAGGCTGCCGTCATAATGCTGGGCTTCGGAATGCAGCTTGATGTAGTGCTAAAGGTGGGACTCTCCTCCGTCTGGCTAACTATGATTTCAATAAGCTCAACAGTATGCCTCGGAATGCTTTTGGCAAAGAGTCTTAGCGTAGAAAAAAATCTCGCAGTTTTGATAAGTTCCGGCACGGCAATTTGCGGAGGCAGCGCAATTGCGGCAATGTCTCCTTCAATAGGGGCGGGACAAACGGAGACAGCGGTAGCTATGGCAGTAGTCTTTCTGCTGAACGGCGCTGGGCTTATTATTTTTCCTCCGATCGGACACGCCATGGGAATGACTCAGGGAGAGTTTGGGCTATGGTCGGCTCTTGCGATACATGACACAAGCAGTGTTGTCGGAGCAGCCGCCATTTTCGGTTCTCAGGCCCTTGCAATAGCAACAACTGTAAAGCTCACACGCGCACTTTGGATACTTCCTCTCGCATTTATCGGAGGCAAAATTTACAAGACGGGGACAAAAGCACCGTTTCAGTGGTTCTTGGTGGGATTTCTTGCGGCAGCAGCTCTGCGCATGGCACTGCCGCACTTTGAGAGCGTATTTAATATGGGAGCTCTCGTAGGCAAACATATGATGACAGGCACTCTCTTTTTGATAGGAGGAGGGCTGTCGCGCCAGGGACTTAAGAAGATTGGAATAAGACCTCTGATAATGGCTCTTTCTCTCTGGATTGTCGTTTCGGCTGCGGCAGCGTTTCTGATAAAGAACGGAATTGTCACAGTACCTATGATGTAATTGGCCTCATTAGAGGCTCCTTTGACAAGAGAAAGAGGCGCGAAGGATAGATACCTTCGCGCCTCTTTTGTGCCGTAAATAAATTATTTACATAAAAGCTCTGTTAAGTATGAAGAGCACGCAGAGAACGTACATAATCCAGTGCACATCTTTCATTTTGCCTGTCAGAACCTTAAGGATGACAAAGCTGACTACACCGAACTCGATTCCCGCCGCAATGCTGTAAGCGAAAGGCATCATGAAGAAGGACATCATTGCAGGGAAGAACTCTGTCCAGTCGTCAAACTTCATATCCTTAAAGCCCATCATCATAAATCCTCCGACCATGATAAGAGCAGGTGCCGTGGCGCATGAGGGGACTATTGAGATAATGGGGTTGAAGAACATGGCGAGAAGGAAGAGAACCGCTACGACAAGAGCCGTAAGCCCGGTGCGTCCGCCCTGTTCGACTCCGCTTGCACTTTCAACAAATGTAGTTACAGTTGATGTTCCGAATGCAGCTCCTGCGACAGTTCCCACTGCGTCCGACATAAGTGCGGCGCTTGCCTTGGGAAGGCGTCCTTTGCTGTCGAGCATGCCTGCTCTGCTTGAAACTCCGACTAGCGTTCCGACTGTATCAAAGAAGTCTACAAAGAAGAAGGTTAGGACTATGACCCAGAAGTTGGGATTCATTATGCTTGAGAAGTCCATTTTCCAGAATATCGGGCTGAGGGACGGTGGCATTGACATGACACCTTTCGGCATCTTTGTGATGCCGAAAGGTATGCCCAAAATTGTTACTGCGACTATGCCTATAAGTATTCCGCCGCGTATCTTTTTAACCTCAAGCACAACCATGATCATAAGCCCTATGAGAGCAAGAACCGCCGGCATGTGAGCGCGGAAGCTCGTAAGTCCCACAAGGACGGCATCGTTGTGTACGACAATGCCTGCGCCCTGAAGACCGATAAAGGTGATGAAGAGTCCAATGCCTGCCGAGATACCTATCTTAAGAGTCGTAGGTATGGAATTAACGACGTCCTCGCGAACCTTTGTCAGAGTAAGAGCTATGAATATGAGCCCTTCAATAAAGACTGCGGCAAGAGCCGTCTGCCAGCTTATCTTCATTCCCAGAACAACAGTGAAGGCAAAGAATGCGTTCAGCCCCATTCCAGGAGCAAGAGCGAACGGATAGTTTGCCAAAAACGCCATTAGGAACGTTGCGAGGGCCGCACCCAAGCAAGTGGCGACAAGGAGGCTGCCGAAAGGCATGCCGGTTGCTGAGAGAATTCCCGGGTTGACGAATATAATATAAGCCATCGTCATAAATGTGGTGATACCTGCAAGTACTTCTGTCTTTACATCTGTGTTGTGTTCGCGCAGCTTAAACTGCTTTTCAAACCAAGACATAAAAAGACCCCCTTAATTTGTCTGACCGAAAAAATCGGTATATCAGTGTCATTTTACAACGTAAAGAACAAAAAGTCAGTAAACAAAGCATTTTCAGGATATGAAGCTCTCTTTGACGCGGATTTTACAATTGTCATAGAATCCTCTCTGTGCTAAGCTCTGAACTGATATACGGCTTATATGAGTAAAATGTTTCGTCTTATTTTATTTGCAGGGAGGAATAGCAATGCTTTCTGAAAAGATGCTCGGACTTGGCAATAAGCGTTCCGAGATACGTGAAATTTTTGAATATGGCAAGAAGAGGGCGCAGGAGATAGGAGCAGAAAATATCTTCGACTTCAGCATAGGAAATCCTAATGTGCCTGCACCGGGGTGCGTCAAAGAAGCTTTGATATCCCTTTTGGATAACGAGAATCCCGTTTTGCTCCACGGTTATACTTCGGCTCAGGGCAGTGCTGACGTAAGAGAGACTATAGCCAAGTACATAAGAGATACTTTCGGAGCAAAGATATCTGCCGAAAATATCTACATGACTTACGGAGCTGCCGCAGCTCTCACTATAGCGGCAAAAGCCCTTACGGAAGACGGCGGCAATGACGAGTTTATAACTTTCGCTCCGTATTTCCCCGAGTATAAGGTTTTTGTGGAAGCGGCGGGAGCTAAGCTTACAGTTCTTCCTCCCGATACTGAACATTTTCAGATTGACATAGACCTTCTCGGCAAAGCACTGAACCCTTCCGTAAAGGCCGTTATTATCAATTCGCCGAATAACCCGTCGGGAGCGGTATATTCCGTATCGACCATCGTATCTTTGTGTTCCCTATTGGACGCAAAATCTGCGGAGTACGGACACCCCATATATCTCATCTCGGACGAACCTTACAGAGAACTTGTTTATGACAAGAATACTGTCGTTCCGTACCTTATGAATTACTATAAGAATACTTTGGTCTGTTACTCTTACAGCAAGTCACTCTCTCTGCCGGGAGAACGGGTCGGATATCTTGCCGTGTCCCCTGAAATGGACGAATGCAAAGATGTATATGCGGCAGTGTGCGGAGCCGGAAGGGCGCTGGGCTATGTCTGCGCTCCGAGCATTTTCCAGCTTGTGGCGGCAAAATGTGTCGGCAAGACAACCGATATCTCAATATACAAGAAGAACAGGGATATATTGTATGAGGCGCTGACAGAATACGGTTATAAATGCGTCAAGCCTGACGGAGCTTTTTACCTCTTTGTCAAAGCTCTTGAACCAAACGCTTCCGCCTTCTGCGAGAGAGCGAAGAAATATGAGCTGCTATTAGTGCCGGGAGACGGCTTCGGCTGCCCCGGATATGTTCGAATTTCCTACTGCGTCAGAACAGATCAAATAGAAAACTCTCTGCCTGCTTTTAAGAAGCTCGCTGATGAGTATAAAGAACAAAAATAGAAAATAAAAAGGAGAGGATTATTTCCTCTCCTTTTTATTTTTAAGATATCAATTTTAAATTTCTGTTTTTATTCGATTGAGAACATTTCTGATACATTTTCCTCGTGCTGTATGTCTATCTGACCGCATACAACGGCACCCTTCTCTATTGAGACGCTTTTGGCCGCAACATTGCCTATTACAAAAGCGCTCTTTTTGAGGAATACGTCCGTATTTGAGGTAATATCTCCCTTGAGCCTGCCGTCAACAGTCACACTCTCGCCTCCGAGTGCGCCTATCACCTCTGTGCCTGTGTCCATTTCTATTACTCCGGTCGAATAGACATCTCCGAGTACGGAGCAGGCCTTGAGCTCAATATTGCTGCCCTTGATATTGCCCTTGATAACGCCGCTGACACTTACGTTGCCTTTAGCTGTCAGGTCGCCCTCAATACGTCCAAGCATCAGTACATGTCCGTTTGAGACTATCTGGCCGACGATTGTAGTGTCTTTTGATATTACTGAGCATTCCTCATAGGCGTTGTCCTGCTTTTTGGGGCGCATGATAGGAATAGGTGCTTTTTCCTCCACAGGCGCTATCGGCTGGATTTTCTGTTTCGGCTTTTCCTGAGCAGGCTGGCTGCGGATGATTTTATCATCTGCCGGTTCAGGCCTTTCGCCCACTCCGAAAACTTCGTAGAGAGCTACTTTAAAGTTATCTTTGTAACCCAAATATATCCACTCCTTTTAAAAATTTAAAATATTATTCCTAATAAAACGTTATCGGCGCAACAGAACTTGATATGCTTTCAAATGTCAGTCTTTTTGATTTTATTGAAGCAATAACTCTTTCCAGTGCGCTGAGTGTCACATGAGATGTATCATGCATAAGAACTATGTTCTGAGCTTTTCGGCTAACTCCGTTCACTATGCTGCTGTAGACAGATTGGCTTGTTGCTCCCTTTACGGCATCGGAAGCCGAAACGTTCCAGTCGTAAAATTTAAAACCGCGGCGCGTCATCTCCGCCACAAGAGATCTGTATATCTTTCTGTTATGGGCATTTATGCTTCCGCCGGGGAATCTGAATATTTGCGGCTTCTGCCCTGTTACCTTGTATATTTTGTCATAAGTCATGGCGAAGTCACGCAGATAGTCATCGACTGACGCGTATATGCCGGAATAAACGTGGCTGTAAGTGTGAATACCTATTGTGTGCCCCTCGCGGGCTATTCTCTTCAGCGTATTTTCGTTGCCGTCTATTAATTTGCCCACGACAAAGAAGGTGGCTTTTATGTTGTGCTTCGCAAGCACATCCAAATATTTTTCTGTTATGCGGGACGGACCGTCATCAAATGTGAAGTAAACAGAGCCCTGTTTGCGCTCCTCATCTGCTGCGGACGTAAGCGCAGCATAGAGCTGCGGATATTTTTTCTGATAGGAGAAGGAATTGCCCCCTGTGTATAAGGGAGACTGAGCTGATGAAGGCACAGGAGTGCGCCTCGCCGACTGTCTCATTAGTTCTATATTTGACATAAGAGCGGAGTTTTCTTTTCTGAGAACTTTTGTGTAGCCTAAGAGCGAAAAGAAGCCCATGCCAAACAGTACAAAACCGGCCAGCAGAATAAATATTATAAGCTGTTTGAAGAAAGCTACGCTGCCTATGTAGCCTCCTTTTGCGGCTTTGTCTTTTACCTCGGCGCGGTAAGGATGGCAAGTCTTTTCAAAATTCGGGTTTCGCTTATTTAGCGGTACCCGATAAGTTTCATTCATAGTAACCTCTGCCTCTCGTGGCTGTAATATTTGCCGTCCATATCAGCCGGCATTGCGGCACTGTTTGCCTGCGGCTGTTTTATTATATGCGTTTCAAACAAATTAAGCCATAGCTCTGTTAACAAAAAAACGGCGAATACCCCTAAAAAGGGGCATCCGCCGCTGTCTGACTATAATT
>CAYRAI010000014.1:0-52429 GCA_964422205.1 uncultured Synergistaceae bacterium
ATTATCCACATAATCACACTTATACCCAATAAATTATCCACTTCGATCTAATCAGCTTTTTCAGCTTTAGTCAAAAATTCATGGTTTTTTGACCATTCCCGCAACTCGCTCTATTACAGGGATACCCACATAACCACATATATTGTGTAAAAGTTTGTGGATATGTGTATAACTTTTGTGGATTTGGGGGATATATGGGCAGTCATGCTTTCCCTCTTGACGGCATTTTTTTCTCTTTTTTGCCTCATATCCCAAATTTTGGGCTTTTTTTTGGCTGTTTTTCCCAATTTTGCCTCAAATCTTGTTAATCTGCTGGGGATAAAAATTTTTCTTTGGGGATAACTTTTTTGTTTTCGGGCGATTTTTTCCAATGTTTTGGTAAGTTTTCCACTACATTCTCTCTTTCATGTTAAAATTAGCGTTGATGAATTATCTGTTTTTCGTTCTCTATCTTTTTGAGGTGAGTGCAAATGGCAAAAGAGCTTGATATTATTTGGAATGAGTTCACAACATATTGTGTCGGGAAGTTGGCAGAATCTGACAGCGCCGTAAAGACTTATTTGGACACCTGTCTTCCCGTATCACTAGAGGAGGGTGTCCTTGTTCTTGATGTCCCCACTCCTTTTGCTCGTGAGCAGATTAAATCCCGTTTTCTGCCTCAAATGATAAGTATTCTGCAGGAAACAAGCTTCGGCTCCGATATAAAAATTATAGTGAGTCAGGAAGCGAAGAGCGACGAGGGGGCAGAGGACAGGGCTGTGGCTGCCGCCGCTCCTCCGAGAACTTTTACCAGCAGAAACGGCCTTAATCCTAATTATGTATTTTCCTCATTCGTCGTCGGAAAGTCGAACAGACTGCCTCACGCCGCATGTCTCGCTGTGGCCGAGTCGCCGGGCGTCGCTTACAACCCTCTCTTTATCTGGGGAAAGGTCGGTCTGGGAAAGACTCACCTTATGCACGCAATTGGACATCACATAGAAAATTCAAAACAGAACACTAAGGTTCTCTATGTGAGTGCGGAGACTTTTACAAACGACCTTATTAAAGCGATAAGAAATAATACTAACAGCGATTTCAGGTCACGCTACAGAGAGCTTGACGTGCTTATGATTGACGATGTTCAGTTTATCGCAGGCAAGGAGCAGACTCAGGAGGAGTTTTTCCACACTTTCAATACTTTGCACAATGCAAAAAAGCAGGTAATAATAAGTTCAGACCGCCCTCCCAAAGATATTCAGGGGGTTGAAGACAGGCTTGTCTCCCGTTTTGAGTGGGGACTTGTCACAGATATCCAGCCGCCTGATCTTGAGACTAGAATTGCAATTCTGCAGAAGAAGGCCGAAATGAAGCAGTATGTCATTCCGGACGATATTATTATGTTCATTGCTCAGAACATTCCGAGCAACATCAGAGAGCTTGAAGGCACTCTAAACCGTGTCGTAGCCTGTTCCGAATTCAACAGCGAGCCAATCAATATGGAAAATGTCTCTCTGTGGCTCAAGGATCTCATAAAGGACAACAGGTCTGGACCGGTCAATGTGGGCATGATTCAGCAGCTCGTATCAGAAACCTTTGCTATTTCGATAGAAGACCTGCTCTCACAGAATCGTTCGGCAGACCTTGCACTTGCGCGTCAAGTAGCAATGTATCTTGCCAGAAACAAGACAAACGAAAGTCTTCAGCAGATTGCCTATGCTTTTAATAAGAAAGATCACACTACTGTAATTCATGCAACGAAGAAAATAGAGGAGCTTTTGAAGTGTGATCTGCGTGTAAAATCTTATGTGGATAACATTGTCGCTAAGCTGTAAATAAGTACCGTTTTTTCTGTGCATTATTTTGTGGGCGCTTTTGGATAAGTTATTGTTTTGCACATGATTTGTGGAATATGTGGATATTTTCGTTTTCTGTTTCAATTTTCATCCACATCAAAAAAGACGGTCTATACCGAAGTTTTTGCTGTTTTCCACATTTCCACCGCCCCTACGACTACGAATACTGGTTTTTAAATAAAAAAAGAGTAGTAAAACAGGAGGTCTCACCATATGAAGCTAACCATTAACAAAAAGCAATTCCTCCAGAGTTGGAGTTTGGCAGAAAGAAGCACTTCAAGCTCAAGCAGCATGAATATACTCTCCTCAGTTCTGGTTAAGGCCTCCTTTGAGGGAGTGACGCTCCAGGCCACGGATATAAGAACTTCAATTATCTGCACTGCATCGGGAGTTACTGTAGTAGACCCGGGTGAGGCAGTATTTCCGATTAAGATGGTAAGTGACCTTTTTAAGAAAGCTCCTGGAGAGGAGTTCACACTCGATGTCGATGACGGAAAGGTCATTTTGAAGGCTGGCAGAAGCAAATATAATTTCAGTACATATCCTGTAAGGGAATTTCCAGTTCTTCCCTCCTCCAAAGAGGCAAAACTTTTCTGTAAAGTCAGCGCTGGAGAGCTTTTGATGGTAATTGAAGAGGGAACTTTGGCTGCTTCGACTGGAGAAGAGTATCCCCTTTATCTATCTTCCGCCAATTTTCTGACTTCAAACGGAATATTAAACATTGTCTCGACAGACACTAGGCGTTTGGCTATGTCTGGGGTGCCGGTTTTTGAGTCATCGGATGGAGTAAACGCTCTGCTTCCCATGAAGGGAATTAAGGAAGTTCAGAGAATTTTAAGTTCTCTCAACAGCGACTCTCCAGTTGAAATTCTCTATGACGACGCACAGTTCTACTTTAGGGCGGAATCTTTGGAGTTCACTGTGAGGCGAGTCGAATCAAGATTCCCGGCTTATGAGAAAATTCTTCCGAAAGGTCATCAGACTTTTGTATCCCTTGACAGAGGAAATCTCATTTCGGCTCTCGAACGTGTTGACGTAATAGTCAGAGACTATAACAGGATGGTTGTTCTTGACATAGTTAAAGGCGAAGTTTTGGTAATGAGGGGCAAAGCACCTGATTTTGGGCAGGCAATGGAAGAGATTTCGGCAGAAATTACCGGCGATGATCTCAGAATTGCCGTTAACTCAAAATTCTTCATGGAAGCGCTGAAGGTTCTCCGCGATCCGAATGTCACTCTTGCCTTCAACGGCATGTCGGGACATATGGCAGTGAAGAGAGTCGAGACGGACAGCTTCCTCTGCCTCATAGCCCCGATAAACTTATCCGAGGAAGAGCTGAATATGGACGAAATGGAATCGTCGTCAAAATAATGGGCTTTAGCCGAGTTAGGTTCAATAATTTCAGGAACATAGAGCCCCGGGAGATGAAATGGTCCCCGGGGTTGAATTTGCTCACCGGTGCGAACGGCTCCGGAAAGACTAATATTCTCGAAGGCATAAATATAATTTCCGGATGGGGCCCTCTTGAGAGGGGGACAAAGAGTGCGTCTCTTCCCACGTGGGAGAGCGGCTCTTCGGAAGTTCAGCTTACGGGCGAAATAGACAGCGAATTCAAAGAAATAATAAAAGTTAAAATTTCCGGCAGAATAACAATGAAGCTGGACGAAAAAGTTGTAAAAGCCACGGATCTGCGGTGGAAAATACCTGTTTTGACATTTCTTCCGAACGATACGGCAATTTTGGAGGATTCTGCTTCTTACAGGCGCAGACTTCTTGACATGATGCTGGCTCTTTTAGTTCCGTCATACGCAATGAGACTGCACGACTACAGGCGGGGAATAAAACAGAAGAGCGCAGTGCTGAGAATGGGGCATCCCACAAATTTGATAGACAGAGCTCTAATGCCTCTTGCCTCATGGATTTGGAAGATGAGAGAAGAGGCTGTTTTTCTCCTGTCAGACTGCTTGAAGCCTCTCTCCGATCTGCTCCCTTCTCAGATATATCTGAATCTTCAGAGGGGGGGTGCCGGAAATTGCGCCTCATTCGAGGATGACTACATTGCTTCGGTAGCGGCAGCTTCCGATAAGGAAAAAATACTAAAAATCCCAATGGTAGGGCCTCACAGAGACGACATGATAATTTTAAGCGGAGGCAGAAAAGCGGCAGACTCTCTGAGCAGAGGATTCAGAAGGCGCGCAGCCATAGCTCTTATGCTCGCGGCATCAGACGGAGTGAGGCGGAAACTGGGCAAAGACCCTGTTCTGCTCTTGGACGAAGTAACTGCTGAGCTGGATTCTGAGGGCAGGTGTCTGCTTTTTGAATCTCTTATCAACAGGCGCGCTCAAGTTTTCGCAGCCACGGCCGAACCTTTTCCAGATAAATTTCCGGGTTCCGTCTATACGGTATCCAAAGGCAGAGTGATAGAATTTGATGAAAATTGATAAAGAATATGACGTTATAGTAGTCGGAGGAGGTCACGCAGGATGCGAGGCGGCCTTGGCATCAGCCAGAATGGGAGTCTCAGTTCTAATGCTGAACCTCTATCTTGACAGCACTGCCATGATGCCGTGCAACCCCTCGATAGGAGGTCCGGCAAAAGGTCACTTGGTTCGGGAAATAGACGCTCTCGGAGGAGAGATGGCGAACGCGGCTGACTTTGCTACCCAGCATCTCAGATGGCTTAACACATCGAAAGGGCCTGCTGTCAGAACTCTCAGAGCCCAGTGCAGTCCCAGACTTTACAGTGATTTTTACAGAAATGCCCTTATGTCCTGCGAAAATCTCGACCTGCACCAGGCCCAGGCAGTGGAAATTCTGACAGACAATGGAAGTGCTGTAGGAATCAAAATAAGAACAGGACAGGTTTTTTACTCAAAGTGCGTCATTATGGCGACTGGAACCTACCTTGCGGCAAAAATTCATATAGGCCTCACATCTCATAAATCAGGGCCTCTCGGAATGGTTTCGTCGTCAGAGCTTGCGAAATCACTGAGAAAAACAGGCTTGGAAATGGGAAGACTCCGCACAGACACAACGCCAAGAATACAGGCTGACACAATAAATTGGGAAATATTGGACAGACAGGAAAGCATACCCGAAGAGGAAAGTTTTTCCCATTTCGGCACAAAGAGAGTGCATAAAGGCATGATATGCGGCCTTACAAGGACAAACGAGAGAACACATGAGATTATGAGACAATATTTTTCAAAGTCTCCCCTCGTCCAAGGTACTCTCGACACAGAAGGCCCCAGATATTGCCCTTCCATCGACGATAAGGTCATAAAGTTTCCCGAAAAGGATTCCCACCCTATCTTTTTGGAACCGATAAGCCCTGAGAGCCGTGAAGTATATATGCAGAATTTTTCGACATCCATGTGTCTCGAGGCTCAGTTTGAGACAGTTAGAACAATAAAAGGATGTGAAAACGCTCACATACTGAGGCCAGGCTATGCCATAGAATACGATTTTGTCCCTCCCACTCAGCTTGAGCCGTGGCTTGAGACAAAAACGGTAAAAAATCTCTTCCTCGCAGGACAGATAAACGGCACATCCGGCTATGAGGAGGCCGGATCACAGGGGCTTATTGCCGGAATCAACGCCGCTCTTGCCGTAAAAGGAGCCGAACCATTGGTGCTGCGCAGAGACGAAGCCTATATCGGAGTTCTCATAGACGACCTGGTTACAAAGGGGACAAAAGAGCCTTACAGAATGCTTACAAGCCGCTGTGAATATAGACTGTTATTAAGACATGACAACGCCGACACCAGACTTTCGGAGACAGGCTACAGAATAGGACTTCTGCCTTATGAAAAAATAAAAATAATAAGGGAGAGGCAGAAAGTAATGAGCCTCGAAAAAGAGCGCATTACGGAGGTAAAAATATCTCCGAACATAAGAGTGAACGAGATACTCTCAGAATCAGGCTCATCGCCCCTCTCCGAAGGAGTTCCCGCACTTGACATATTGAGACGTCCTCAGGTGGATTGGCACACATTTTCAAAAATAATAAAGACGGAAATTCCCGAAGAGCTCGGAGAGAGAATATCAGTCTCTCTGAAATATGAAGGCTACATAGAGAGACAGGAACGTCAGGTGGAAAAGTTTAAAAAAATGGAAATACTGAAATTTCCGGAAGGATTTGACTTCGCCTCTGTGACGGGACTTTCTGCGGAGGGCAGGCAGAAACTTATAAAAGCTCTTCCGCGGACATTGGGACAGGCATCCAGAATATCGGGAGTTCCTCCAACGGACATACAGCTCCTCTGGGTAGCAGTCGAAAATAAGCGCAGAGAAAAATCAAAAGAATGAACGGATACAGACCTGCTCGGGATTTATACACAAAAGAGGCGCCGGACGCGCTGAAACTCTCCTACAGTTTGGCATCTCTCGAAAAAAACTGGGAAAAAGTGGCGGGAAGCGCTCTCGCCTCAAGAACCCAGCTTGCCTCATGCAAAATCACCGAGGAAGGCATTTTTATAACTGTCAATGTGGCAGACCCAGGCATAATACAAGCCGTAAAATTCAGAAAAAACTTATTGGCCAAGTCTGTGGCAAAATTTCTGAAGACAGCCAAAGTGACGGTCGAAATAAAGCAGGGAAAAATATTATACAAAAGCAATGCGAAAGAGGCATCTCCCGCATGTATGAGAAGAGCTCCCGTCCTTATACCGGAAGAGCAGCTTAAAAGTGAGACAGCCAAACTCAAAGAGAATGGGCTTGACCCTGATATTGCCGAGGCTCTGGCAAGGCTTAAAATAACCTCTGTCAGATTATCCGAAAGAGAGTCCAAATAGCGGAGATATGAGGAAAAATTTTTGAGAAGCCATCTAAAAACTAAATATTTTTCTCTTGTTTTGACAATTGCAGTAATTATGCTGATTTAAGTTATGATTACTATGATATATTGAAAAAAGTTCAATTAACAATTATTTCAAATAACGACTTGGAGGTAATACCATGAAAATAGGAGAAACAATTCAGAGCGGAGATTACAAAGGCGAAAAGCACGTTCCCGTTATAGAGGCACCGGAAAAAGTTAAAGCAGGAGAGTCATTCTTTGCAAAAGTCAGTGTAGGCAAAGAGATTCCCCATCCCAACAAGCCGGAGCACCACATCTGCTGGATACAGCTCTATTTCAAGCCGGCTGACTCAAAATTTGTAATAGAACTCGCAAAGTTTGACTATACGGCACATGCAGCCTCTATGGATGCAGCCAATCCCGGACCGGCATTCGCCGATCCAGCAAGCTGCGTTCCTGTAAAGCTTGCAAAGTCAGGCACACTCATTGCTCTCAGCTACTGCAACATTCACGGACTCTGGGAATCATCGCAGGAGATCACAGTAGAATAAAAGCAGCAAAATAAAATAAGAAATAAAGCGGCGCCCCCGAGGAAAAATAAAGCCTCGGGGGCGCCGCACTTTGTCCAACCCAGTCAAACGACGGAAAATCGTCGGCGAACCGTTGGAGAACAATTGGCAAGCGATTGGCAAACGATTGAAAGAAAAGCCAAAATTTAACGCAGTGTATTTGCCCCTTCTCGTCTCCCCGCAAATTTTCTGTGCGGGGTAAAGCGGCTTTAGTTCTAAGCCCATAAAGGTTCAAAACCAACGACACTTTACCCCGCACGGACCCATTGCGGGGAGACGAGAAAAAAGCTAAACAGAGATTTAGTCTATGTTTCTTGCTCTTTCTCGTCTCCCCGCTATGCTCCTGTGCGGGGTAAAGCGGCTTTAGTTTTAAGCTCCTAAAGGTTCAAAACCAACGACACTTTGCCCCGCACAGAAAATTTGCGGGGAGACGAGAAAAAAGCTAAACAGAGATTTATCTTCCTACAACATTTCACGCAATGCGAAGCGACTTCCGCAAAGCCACCGCCGCGAAGCAAAGCAAACGACTTCCACGCAGTGATAAGCCAAGGTTGCGCCCCTGCCTCTGCCCCTGACAATCGTTCAACAACTGCTCAACCATCGCTCAACGCCACTGCGCCTTTTCCATCGCTTGCCAACTGTTTGCCTGTTGCTCTGCATTAAACACCATGTTTCACTCATCCCCGCTTATCTGCCTTTCCTCTATTTGCTCGCAATAAGAACTTTCCTTACTGTCGTCTCTTAAATGAAAGGTAAAAAAAAGGGTTTATCCACAGGTTTTTTGTTGTTTTGGGCAGATTACCCCCACTGTCAGAGCTAAAACAGAGAGTTGGTCACAACGTAATCCACAATTTGTGGATAACTATGTTGATAAAATGGTGGACATGTGGACGTGTCGGAGAAAAGCAAAGCGCAAAGAGCCGCCGCAGTGATTGTACAACTTTTTTATGTTGATATTTCTCATTTTCTGTAAAGTTCGGAGTGACTGCCCGCGGCGGCAAGCCTCAGAATTGCTTCTGCAATTTGAGTTTTTCTATTTCTTCGCTATCATCGCGCCTAAAATCAGTTTTTCTTTCGAGATGTTTTTTATTCCGTGTGAGTTTCCCATTCTGCATAGGAGTGTGTCGCCCGCTGTTACTTCTTTTTCTCTGCCTTCCTCGCAGTATAGGCCGCGGCCGGAGATTATCTGGTAGACTTCTTCGTTGTCCTCGTGTTTGTGATAGCTGATGGATGCGCCTTCGTCCAGTTCTAGCCTTGTCACCATGATGAAGGCTCCGTCTTTGTCGGGGATTTCTACGGGATATGCCGTTGCAGTGCCTGTTCCCGCACCTCCCAGTTTTTCTCTTTTTGTTCCTGTTGTGCTGTTTGTCAGTATCATAAAATCTCCCCCTTTTGTGTGCGGATATTTTATACCTTTTTTGCGCGGCAAAGCAAAAATTTTCTATGTCTGTGTTTTCGGCGCTGATTTTGGCATGAAACGCGGCGGATTTATTCAAAAAATGTGTTAAGTCTTTTAGACTAATCTTGACTTATGTGTTGGCCGGCATCTTTATTTTATGTATGTGATATCATTGCTTGGGGATTTCAGAATTTTTTAAAAAGAAGGAAGTTGTTGATATGGCTAAATCCAAGGTCTATTTTTCAAACATGCGTGCCACACCCGAGCTTAATATTTTGGCAAAGCTCAGAAAGCTCATGGAGAGCGCGGGCATGGGTGAAATTAATTTTAAGAAGCAGTTTGCCGCAATAAAGCTTCACTTGGGAGAGCCGGGCAATATAGCTTATCTTCGCCCCAATTTTTCCAAGGTTGTAGCGGATTATGTCAAGGAACTCGGAGGAAAGCCGTTTCTGACAGACTGCAACACTCTCTATGTAGGGCGGAGGAAGGATGCTCTCGAACATTTGGATGCAGCCTACGAAAACGGCTACAACCCATTCTGCACGGGATGTCAGGTGATAATAGCGGACGGCCTTAAAGGAACTGATGAAATTTATGTTCCCGTAGAGGGAGGAAGATATGTGAGAGAGGCTAAAATAGGGCGCGCCATTATGGATGCAGACATATTTATCTCTCTGACACACTTTAAGGGACATGAACTTTCGGGCTTCGGAGGCGTCATAAAGAATATAGGCATGGGCTCAGGCTCCCGCGCGGGAAAGTTAGAGATGCACAGTTCCGGAGTTCCGACAGTTAAGGAGGAGAAGTGCGTAGGGTGCGGCAGGTGCGTTTCTGTATGCGCTCAGAGTGCCATTACTCTCAGCGAAACAGCATCAATTGATGAGGATTTGTGCGCCGGATGCGGACGCTGTCTGGCATTGTGCCCATTTGACGCTATTGCGACTCAGTGGAATGAGGCCAACGAGACAATGTGCAGAAAGATGGCAGAGTACACGAAAGCTGTCATAGAGGGAAGGCCGCACTTCCACATAAGCCTTGTCGTGGATGTAGCTCCATTCTGCGACTGCCACTCAGAGAACGACGCTCCTATTGTTCCGGATATAGGCATGTTCGCCTCTTTTGATCCTGTGGCTCTCGACCAAGCCTGCGCCGATGCAGTGATGAGAGCTCCCGCCGCGGAAAACAGTCTGCTCTTTGATAAGCTCTCTCAGGGCTCTTCCGGCTGCGACCATTTTCACACAGTGCACCCGGACACTCACTGGCAGGTGACTCTCGAACACTGTGAGGAGCTGGGAATAGGGAGCAGGGATTATGAGATTTTAGAGGTAGGGGTGTAAGAATAGGATTCAGCTTCGCCTATAAGCTATAAAAATCAAACAGCAATAGTTATGCCGATGCTTCCCGCGCTGAGAGAGGAATTATCGGCATAAATTTTTATAATCACACTTTTTTATAAGGCTTTGTATATTATGTTTGCCGCTATGATGAGCAAAACAGCCCCTCCGAAATATTCGGCTCTCTCTCCGGCTTTTTTGCCGAGCATTCTGCCGCCTAAAGCTCCGGCAAGCGAGAGCGAGAATGTTATGACTCCTGCTGCTGCGGCAAGGATGTAGGCGGAACCTCCCGTACTTTGTATGGAAAATCCGACTGCAAGAGCGTCAAGCGATGTTGCGAAAGCTAAAATAATAACATTTTTGAAGGTTATATTCATGCAGGAGCTCTCATCTGCGCCTTGATAAGCCTCTTTTATCATGTTTACTCCCACCCATGTGATGAGAGATGCGGCAACCCACGGAGTCCAAGTGTCAAAGTAGCCTGTGATATGCTCGGCTATTTCCGCTCCGACAATAGGCATGAAGAACTGAAAAAATCCAAAAGCGCATCCCAATATGAGTCCGTCGCTCTTTTTGAAGTCGTCATGGCATAGCCCGAGGCATATAGATACGGAGAAGGCATCCATGGCTAAAGACGCGGCTGTGGCATATACCTCAATGTCAAAAATCAATTCTGTTCCCTTCCTTTTATAACTCGTGTACGATAAATATCAACTACTATGGAAAACAGCACCAGCACCAGAGGACCTAGGAATATTCCGAGAACTCCCCAAGCTATCAAACCGCCGAAGAGACCTAGGACTATCAGCAGTGTCGGTATTTCTTCCCCCTCTTTTCCTCCGCTTATGAGCAAAGGCCTGAGCATATTGTCGATTGTGCCGACAATCAGTACGCCCCAAGCAAGGAGGATTGCTCCGTTCTTTACGTCACCTGTCAAAAACAGGTAGATTGCGCCGGGGAACCAGACAGCCGCAGTTCCGGCAGGCAGCATTCCGAAGAGGAACATAAGAAGCCCGAAAAAAGCCGGATTTGAAAGGCCGACAAACCACCAGCCCAAAGCTCCCAAGAAAGCCTGAATCGCCACTGTGAGCAAAATGCCGAATATGATAGAGTGCAGAGTGTCGTTTGTGCGTTTGAAAAAGGCGTGGCTCTCCTCTTTTGACAGAGGAAGGAGAGCTCTCAGATACTTTATTATTTTTTCTCCGTCTCTTATAAAGAAGAAAGATGTCATAAGTACGACCATAATCTCAAAAAGCACGGAGGATGCGCTCATTATGAGATTTTTTGAAAGAGCTGTCAGAAATGTGGCCGTCCACTGAGCAACCCTTTGGAGGAAGGCTCTGACAGAGGCTCCGTCGCTCAGGAAAGAGGAAAAATAATCTGTTGCCCATGAAGGGAAAGATGCAGGCAGAAGTTCGACGGGATTTTTCAGTTCATTAGGCTCTATCTGAGCCAAAAAGCTCGTGACAGCTGATGTCAGGTGGCTGACTTCACTGCCCAGTGTGACCAAAATTGCCAAAAGAGGTGCTATTACTGAGAAAATCATTATAAAAAGAGTTATGACAGAGGCTATGCCGGAAAATTTTCCTCCAAAAAAAGAATTTATCTTCTTATAAAGAGGCATCACTGTGAAAGCCAACATTCCCGACCACATAAGAGCCATCATAAGAGGCGCGGTAATTTTCCATGCGAGGAGCGCCATTATGGAGAAAAAAACAATAAACGGGAGTCTGTCCCTATTTTTATTTAAATCCACAGCATTTCTTTCTTCAAAACTCACCATAAAAAACCCCCATAATGTATAATAAGGAATGGAGTAAATTATACATCATAATCGAAAGAGGTGTCTGCTTTGGGAATGCCGGTTTCTAACCTCTGCTTTTCAGAACCTGAAAAAGAAAAAACGCCTTTCGGCGAAACCAGTCCGTCCATAGATAACAACGCAAGCCCCGCACGGCGCGAGTGCATAAAAGTAATAGCCGTAGGAGGCGGAGGCAGCAATGCCCTCAACCATATAATATCAAGAGGAATAGAAGGCGTTGAACTCCTTGCCGTGAACACGGACATCAGATGCCTCGACATGTCTCTCTCCGAGAAAAAAATAATATTGGGCGAAAGAATAACTAAGGGATTGGGCGCAGGCGCAAGACCTGAAGTCGGAGAGCAGGCCGCCCGCGAATCACTGCCGGAAATCAGAACCTTTCTGAGAGGCGCCGATATGGTCTACCTTGCCGCCGGAATGGGCGGGGGCACGGGAACAGGAGCCACCGCCATAATAGCGGAAGCGGCAAAAGAGATGGGAATACTCACAGTCGCAGTTGTAACAAAACCCTTCAAATTCGAAGGCGGACGGCGCATGAGATATGCTGAAGAGGGTATCAGAAAACTCCGCAGCTATGTGGATGCCCTAATTGTAGTCCCCAACGAAAAACTGCTTGAAATATCCGACAGAACAATGACAATGCCGGAATCTCTCTGTATGGCGGACGAAGTGCTGCGCCAGGCGGTTCAGGGAGTAACAGACCTGGTCACACGCCCCGGCATGATAAATGTCGACTTCGCAGATCTCAGAACAGTAATGAAAGAAGCAGGCACAGCCATTATGGGAGTCGGCAGAGCAAAGGGAGAGGGCCGCATTATAGCAGCTCTCAAAGAGGCTCTCGAAAGCCCCCTCATGGAATGCTCGATGCACGGAGCGCGCGGAGTATTAATGAACATCACATGCGGCTCAGACCTCGGACTCTTTGAAGTTCAGGAAGCCGCATCATATATAGAAAACGTGATAGCGGAAGATGCCACCTTTGTTTGGGGCTGCACAGAAGACAGCTCCATGGACGGAACGGCGGAAATAGTCGTAGTAGCTACCGGTTTTGACGATTCGCTGATATCGGCGCCCATGGACCAAAAAACTCCAGCAAGACAGAATGTTCCTCAGACAAAGAGCTTCGAGACAAGACGCAATACGGCTCCTACAGCGGCACCGGTAAATTATCAGCCAAAGCCGGCGCAAACACCGGCAGCGGCTCAGGCTGCAGAGCCCCAGGAACCTGCGGTATTCAAAGCTGCTCCTCACATTCCGGACTGGCTTAGGGAGCAGAACGAGAAAAAAGCCGAAGAAAATAAGGAAAGGGAACAGATCTCGACCTTCGACATTCCGACCTTCTCAAGGCAGAACAGAATATCCAGAAAACCTCAGAACTGAGACGAAAGACACAATTATAATAAATAAAACAGAAGCGCCGCATCTTGCATTGATGCGGCGCTTCTGTATATATGGGAAAAAGCTCAGAAAAAATTGCAGAATGAGTGCCTGACTCGGATTTATCCCTCTGAGCCAGCATAGACCGTTTCTTTGCATGGGATGTGCTCTCTTTCATTATAAAGAGCCGATTCATTTTTCTGTATTATTGGTCAGTAAAAATCAATGACTATATACTCTTTATATACTCTTATTGAGCCACTTTTGGTGGACCTGCCGCCAAATTTTATTTTACGGGTGGTATAATTTATCTGTTTCGTCTTTGCTGAATGAGATATTGGGAGGAATAGAGAAATGGCAGATGTTACTGGAGCCGAGTTTGATTATGAGATTTGTAATAAAAGGATAAGACCTATCGCAGAGGCTCTTATAAAAAAGTATAGGGAGCTGTCGCATATAGATCCCGATAAGATTCTCTTTGTTGTGAACCACAAGAGTTCCGGAAGCAAGAAACAGATGATTCTTGCCAAGACGAGCAAAATATCGCCTAAATGGACGGAGATCCTCTATCAGCTTGGAGCATGTTCTTACTTCTATATGGTGGAATTTTATGCAAAGACAACTGCTTCGATGGATGAAAGCCAGATGGTAGCTTTGGTCTATCGTGAGCTCCGCCGCATAGGACCGGAGGGAGAGCTGCTTATCCCCGATGTTCACGACTGGTGGCAGATTCTTATGGGGTTAGGCCGCAAATGGTTCTATCCCGATAATTCATGCCCAAACCTTCTCGATGACAATGTGGACTGGAAGAAGCTTATGGGACAGTATTACGAGGATATATCTTCGGACGGGCGTTAGCCGCTCAGCAGGTGCAAAAAAAAATCGGCGCATCGGCATGTTATTTTGCCGATGCGCCTTTTTATGTCTGATCTCTTTGCCTGTATGCAGCTTCTGTTGGGGGTCAGCTTTTCTGCAAAGAGAGTGAGGATTGCCGCGTTCTGTCTCTCACGCCGTGAGAGAATTAAATCCTATCAGGAGCCTCTTGACGCTCTTTGGTAATCCGGACGTCCCATCTTTGTGTGTCCCAGGTTGTATATGTCCATCATCGGGAGTCTGTGCCATATAAGGTCGGGGCCTGATGTGTAGACTATTTTAACGTCGCAGAAAGTTATTATGGAATCTCTGTATATGTTGATGCTTCTCGTTTCGCCGTCTTTTATAGGCACTGTGACGACGTTCTTTGACCATTCATTCTTGGTTATGGGCATGAAGTAAATCCCTTTAATTTCTTTGCCGGATTTGTTCTCGAATACCAATGCGTCTGAGCCTTTGTAGTCTGTATCTGTCAGATTAGACTCTTTATATTCCGGAACATAGCATGTTGACGCATATATCGGCACCGCAGCGGAAATTACTGCTAAGGCTAAAAGTGCGAGTAAAAATTTTTTGTTCATTTTTTCTCCTCCTTTCTTATAATTATTATAAATAGGCCACTGTGTTTTTAATCGGTAAAAGTGCCTGTATCGTACCAAGTGAAATGGCTATAAGATATTTGTGAAGAGAAGTGCTGATTCTCTCTTACTTTGAGGCGAGAGGGAATTTTTTGTTCTTTCGCTTACGCGAGGGTCTGTTTTTAGATTTCACAAAGATTTCAATATATAAAGGAGATGGTCGAATGAATTTAAAAAAGGATGGGCGCAAGTGGCTTACTGTTGTCTTCCTTATGGCGGCAGGAGTGCTTTTTGCCTTCGGCGCTATTCCCGCACCGGGAGTCGGAGAAAAGGAGTTCCTTGTAAAAGATTTCTCCCCTCAGGGCGAAGTTAAGGGCAGAGCGGAAATAAAGGCCTTTTTTAACAGGGAAGCAGTCACGGCTGATAAAGTGGGAGCGCAGCTTGGAACTTCGGAAATGCCTTTTTCTTTTTCACCTCAGATTACCGGCACAGGCAAGTGGCTCAACGCATCGACATTTGTCTTTTATCCCAAAGCCGGGCTTCTGAAACAGGCATCCTCCTATACTGCTTCCGCAAAGGGCGATCTGCGTGACACGGAGGGACGGCGTCTCTCCGGCAGGCAGACTTTTGTCTTTAATACCGAGCCGCTCCGTTTTTTGGGAGCGAGTCAGGTTAATTTTAATCCGGATACAGAGGAGGCGGTATTTGAACTCTCTTTCTCTCTTCCCGTCTCTCCCGCCCGCCTGCGCGGATATGTCGATGTCACTGATAAGTCAAGCAGAGCTATTGATTTTAAAGTAAATCAGGGGCCAGTCTCCCGCAAAGTGAGAGTATCGGTTAATTCTCACGCAGAGAGTGATTCCGTGAAGTTTTCCCTCGCAAAGGGACTTCCGACGGAAGCAGGGCCTTTGGGGCTTGAGAAAGCTGTGAGCGTAAGAGCCGCAAAGATTCTGAAGATGGAAGTGCTCGATACCAACGCCGTTTCTAAAATAAATAACGGAGAGATTTATATAAAGACGGCAGCTCCCGTTGATTTTTCTAGGGCGGAAGCATTTATCGAAATCTTCCCCAAGACCCCCTACTCCCTGGAGCCGCGCGACAACGGCTTTGCCATTGTGGGCAATTTTACTCCTCAGGACAGAGTTAAAGTAACTCTGAAAAAAGGCCTGCCGGCTCTGAGCGGACAGTCCTTGGCATCGGAGTGGAGCCGCGCCTTTATATTCCCGGAAAAAGCACCGGAAGTCAGTTTTGCCGCACCGGGCAGAATTCTCTCTCCATCCGGCCAGCTCAGACTTCCCATAGACAGCGTGAATGTTGACAGAATAAATGTGACTGTGTGGAAACTTTACGAGAATAATATTCCTCTCGGAATGAGAAGTTCTTGGTCAGACTACCCTATTGATCTGTCGTCAATAATCGCCGATAAAACTTATAAAGTTCCATCTGTGCGCAGTAAGAGCGTAAGGAGCGCCCTTGACCTGAAGTCTCTTATAGGCAGAGACAAGGGGGTTTTTCTCGTAATAGCTCAGAATGAGGGAGGAGAATGGAGCGAGAGCAGGCAGGTTATTAATGTCACAGACTTGGCTCTTACCGTAAAAATTGGCAATGGCTCAGCCGTGGCGTGGGTTAATTCCGTGAAAAACGGCTCTTCCGTTTCCGGTGTCAAAGTGACTCTCTGGTCATGGGCAAATCAGCCTGTTGCAGAGGGTATGACGGATAAGAACGGCATTGTCACATTAAATCTTCCCAAAGACGGAAAAGGCCCGTCACCTGTGATAGCGACTGCGAGCAAGAACGGAGACACATCCTTTGCGCGGTTTGAAAACAGCCTCTACTCTGGGCGCGAAGAATTTGAGACCGGAGCTGCTCCATGGCCTTCCGGCGGATATAATTCATTCTGCTACACGCCTAGGGATATATTCCGTCCCGGAGAGAATATACCGGTTAATGTCGCTGTGCGCGGCTCGGACGGTCTTGCTCCCTCTCCTTTCCCCGTGAAAATCACTCTGGTTTCGCCTCTCGGCTCGGTCTTGACTTCAAAGACAAAGAAGCTCACAAAAGAGGGAACGACAAATGCCATCTTCTCCGTCCCTGCCGATGCTCCTGCCGGACAGTGGTCTTTCAGAGTATCGATACCGGGGAGCAGTGAAGAGCTTGGGGCAAAGGATGTCTTTGTGGAGGAGTTCACAGCTCCGAGGCTCTTTATAGAGACAAAGCTGGGCAAAAGCAAAATAATAGCAGGCGAATCTCTCAATTACGATATAGCGTCCAAATACGCCTTCGGAAGTCCAGCATCGGGGCTGAATTTTGAGCTTGAAGCCACAGTAATAGAAAAAGAATACACCAATAAGAGTTTTAAAGGCTTTACCTTTACTGATGTTGAGACAAAATTTGAGCCGGCAGATTTTATGGCGGCGGAAGGAACTTTGGACAAAGCCGGCAGAACAAACGGGACAATAGGCCAAGTTAATGTACAAACCCCGTCTATGGCGATACTTTCTCTCAGAGCGGGAGTTATGGAGGAGGGCGGGCGTTTTGCCTATCGCACCTCTGAAATCCCCTTGTATAAGTATGGAACAATTTTGGGAATAGCTCTTCCCGAAAAAGCCGCGCCGGGAGAGAAGCTGAAATTCTCTGTTGCTGCGGCATCGGTGGGAGATAAACCATCTTCTGTTAAAGAGGTCACATATACCTTCCTGCGCTCCGTCGAAAGAGGAGTTACTTTCAATACCGGCTTAGGCGGAGGAAATAAGGTTCAGGAAGATTTTATAAAGAAAGAGTCAGGCACCCTCAAGCTCATGGACGGAAAGGGAAGCTCTTTTGTCACTCCCTCCGAAGGAGGACGCTACCTTCTCAGAGTGAGCGACAAGTCTGGCAAAATAAAAGCCTCCCGCTATATTGACGTATATGGCAGCGGGGGAAGCTCTTCTCTGCCTGATGCGGTAAAAATGGTGACGGACAAATCAAAGTACAAGACGGGAGATGTTGTTAAAGTCAGCATGAATCTCCCCTTCTCCGGGCGGCTTATGCTCTCGGTAGAGACAGACAAAACAGTCTATAAAGAGGTAAAGGATGTCAGAGAGGGAAATAATGAGATGTCATTTAAAGTCACGGGCGAAATGAAGCCCAACGCTTGGATAACGGCTCATCTTGTTCGTCCTCTTCAGGGCGGAAGAACCCCTTCGAGAGCCTTCGGCCTCACCCTGCTGCAGTGCGACAACAGTGCCGAGCATCTGACAGTGGATATAAAGCCAGTGCCTAAGCTCGTTCCGGGAAAAAATAATTTCTCTCTTACAGTAAAAGATTCCTCGGGCAAAGGCAGAGAGGCGGAAGTCACAGTCATGCTCGTCGACGAGGCTGTACTCGGCCTCACTGGCTATGTATCGCCCGACCCATGGAAGCACTTCACCGCTCTGCGGGCCTTGGGAGCGGAGACTTACGACCTCTACAATGTCCTCATAGATCCCGAGTCGGAATCTACTCCTCTTCTTACAGCGGGAGGCGGAGCCGATGCGGCATATATGAAGAACACGAGCTTAAACCCGGTTCAGGCTAAGAGGTTTAAAATGCTCTCTCTTGCAAAGACTGTGCGCAGCGGGCCTGACGGAGTCTGCAGCTTCACATTCGTAATACCGGAATTTTCCGGCACGGCACGCCTTACCGCAGTGGCTGTGACAAGTTCAGCAAGCGGAAGCAAAGAAGAGCTTGTCAAAATAAACAGAGATATCACAATAGAACCGTCTCTGCCGAGAGTATTGGCACCCGGAGATGAAATAACAGTTCCTTGCTCTGTATTTAACACAGGCTTGGCGGCGGCTTCCGTAAAGCTGACAGTCAAAACGGAAGGGCCTGTCGCCGCAAAGGGCAAATCTGAATTCTCTTCCGTGATAAAGAAGGGTGCCTCAGCCTCCTTCCCTCTTGAGTTTAAAGCACTCGGAATCGGAAGGGCGAAAGTAACATACACGGCGGTCTGGGAGGGCGGAAGCGGAAAGAGCGCAATAGATATAGCAGTGCGCCCCGCCTCTCCTAAAATAACAGAAAGCGGCTCTTTCATAGCAGGGCCAGGCAAAAAAATCACTGTCAAAATTCCAGGCACGTGGCTTAAAGGCACTTTCAGCGGCAATGTCATGCTCTCCGCCATGCCTCAGATAACTATGGCGGAACTTGCAAGATTTTTGATAACATATCCTCACGGCTGCATGGAGCAGACAGTTTCATCGTCATGGCCTCTGCTGCTTCAGAAGGATATAGCAAAAGCGGCTGACCCGTCTCTGGCGGACGATAAGGCGGTAAGATCAGCTCTCGCCAAGAGAGTGGACAAAATAATAAGCCTGCAGAACTATGACGGAGGCTTCATGCGCTGGCAGGGAGATTCTCAGTCCGAAGTCTGGGAGAGTTCATACGGAACACACTTCCTGCTTGAAGCCAAAAAGGCCGGAATAAACATTCGTCCCGAAGTTTTAAATTCCGCTCTGACCTATGTGCGCCGTTCCCTCTCAAATGTACCGGAAAGCACGGACGAAAGAGCTTGGCGCGAGAACCTGACAAAGAGAGCTTACTCATGCTACGTGCTGGCTCTGGCAAAGGACGCTCCGTTGGGCTGGATGGAGAGTCTGCGCGACAAAGCACCGTCGTTGGAGCCGTCGGCAAGGCTGCTTCTGGCATCTTCCTACGCCCTTTCAGGGCAGAAAAAAGAGGCCGAGAAGATGCTCGGCAAAAAAATAGTCCCGACCAAAAAAATTCCCGGAGGCAATGAAAATTACGACTCGGACCTCAGAAACATGGCTCTGACACTTTTGGCTTACACTGAGACAGACCCAATGAGCGCAAGCGCCGCGGCCTCTGCTCAGATACTGCTCAAGGAAGCCGAGAAGACTCATTATCTAACGACTCAGGAGGCGGGAATGTCTGTCTTGGCTCTTGCGAAATATTTCCGCACTCAGCCTGCGGCAAAAGAACCTGCGGGAAGTCTCACAGTCGGAGCTAAGGCAGGAGCAATAAACGAAAAAGAGAGAACAGTCACGAAAAGCATCTCTTCTCCCTCAGATATCACCGTCTCCAATACAGGCAAGGCCAGCCTCTTCGCCTCTTGGACTGCGGAAGGAGTGCCTCTCGCAAAGGTCAAAAACTCAGATAACGGCATAGAAGTGAGAGTAAAGCTGACGGAGAGGAACGGAAAAGCGGCAGGAACAAAGATAAAGAGAGGAAGCGCTGTTACTGCGGATATTACGGTAAAGCCAAAAGCAGGCAAACTTAGGGAAGTTGTCGTGACAATGCCCCTTCCAGCCGGACTTGAGCCGGAAAATCTCAAGTTTGGGGCAAATGGCCTGGACGGCGAAGCGAATATAAGAACTGAGGCAAGAGACGACAGAATAATAATCTACATAGGTTCTCTTGATAAAGCGATAAAGTTGAAGACAGTTCTCAGAGCCGTGACGGAGGGCAGATTCGCCGTTCCCCAAATATCCGCCGAGTGCATGTACGACCCTGCTGTAAACAGCCTCTCCGGAGGCGGCAGGATGGAAATATACAGGGAGAAATAAATTTTCTCAAGAGTAATGTTAACCGCCCCGGGCCGAGCCTAATTTGGCAGGTTCGGGGCGGTTTCTGATTTTTGGAAAAGAACTTTTATAATTAGCCGCTGCTGAAAATTTTTATATTGATGCTTAGGAATAGCAAGACTGTTTCATGGGCGGTGTTTATCACTGCGCGGAAGTTGCTGCTTCGCTGCACGGCTGTCGCTTTACGGAAGTAGCTTCGCGTGAAACATGGTGAAGCGCTGACTTCGCATTGCGGGGTTTAGCGGCGTTGGTTTTGACTTTAATTCTTTAGAATCTTAAAGCCACTCTGCCCGCACAGAAAATTGATGAAAAAACTAAGTGATTCGCACAAAACAAAGAAACGTTGTTTTGGCTCTCTGCTTATACTTATGCAGGGAGGCGAGAGTGGGGCGGAGCGGCTTCTTTTTGTCTTTTGCGCTATTTTCCCATTGCGAAGAAGAGCTCTGCTTTTGAGGTTTTTATATCGTATATTGTGTCTATAAGCTCTGTTCTGCTGTTGATAAGGGATAGTCTCGCGTCCAGCATGTCGAGGTTGGTTCCGACGTTGGCGTCATATCTTTTTACCGCTATTCTGTAATCCTCTTCCGCTTCGGCGAGGCGCCTTAATGCTGCGGCTTTTCTGCTCTCTGCGGAGCGCAGATTGAGCCGGCTCTGTGTCACTTCCATTTTTATGACGTTTTTCATGTCATCGAGCATGAAGAGAAGTTCCCTTGCCTGAGCCTTTGCCTGCTTTGTCTTTGCCGTGACGGCTCCTCCGTCATATATGTTCCAGTACATGGCGGCGGCTATGCGCCATTCGTTTTGGGTGTCCGTTTCGCTGCCGTCTGCTGTCGAGAGGAGTCCTCCCGCCACTATCTGTGGCAGAAGCTGACCTTTAGCCGCTTTTGCCACTTTCTCCGCCTGTTTTGCGAGAAGGGTATAGGCTTTCAGCTCTTCTCTGTTTTCGTATGCGAAAGATTCTGTCTCTTCTTCTGTCCCTATTTTCTCGTTATCCTCCGATGCTTTCGGCTCTTTTTTCAGCAAGTCTTCGCCTATTTCCGCACCGACAGCCCGTTCCAGAGCGGTTAGGGAGAGTTTCACCGCGTTGGAGGTTTTTATAAGGTTCATTTCTGCTTCTGCTGCGGCTACTTTTGTCCTAAGCACGTCACTCTTAGCCACCACTCCTGCTTTAAAGAGTTTTTCTGCTTTTTTCAAGTGATTTTCCGAGAGCATAAGGGCCTCATTTGCCACTTTTTCTTTTGCCTGAGCTCTGCGCAGGCTGTAGTAGGATATACGAACGGAGTTAGCAACACTCTGAACCATGCGCTTTTCCTGAGCCGAGGCCGCATCTTTTGCCAGAACAGCTGCCTGCTTTGAAGCGGATAGTGAGCCGCCCGAGTATATGCTCTGGAAGAAACCGACCGCTGCGGCGTAGATATTTTTTGATATCACAGGTATCGAAAGCCCGCCCATGACAGGTATGTTGGCCGTCACAGCGTCTTCCTGCCAGAGAGATGCCGCCGCTATTACGGCTTTCGGCCCCATCTTGGCTGAGGCCTCTTTGACAGCCTCTTCCGCTCGGACTGTCTTTTCATGGTACGCGCTTATCATGGGATTTTGGGCTTCAGCCCTGAATATCAGAGAATCCAATATCTCATCCGCAGACGCGCACGATGCGAGCGGCAGTGCGAGAATCAATGACGCTAATATTGCCTTTGCAGTTTTATTTATCATGGCCATTCCTCCGCTTATTTATGGTACGAATCTCTTTTTAAACATTATTATGCTGCTTGAAAACATTACCGCTATGTACGCGCAGAGAGCGAGAGCGTCTTTCCATACATATTCCATTCCCCCGCCCTTTAGTATTATCTGACGGGAGAGGCGTATGTAGTATGTGATGGGGAAGCATTCGCCTAGATATCGGAAGCCGGCAGGCATAGCCTCTATGGGGAATACGAAGCCCGAGAGCAGTATGCTGGGCAGAAGTATGAAGATGGACATTTGGAGAGCCTGCATCTGGTTCTGGGCGAAAGTCGATATCATTATTCCGAGCGACAGGTTGGCTACGACATAGAAGAATGTCAGGAAGAAGAATAGAGCCGTGCTTCCGAGGAAGGGCATTCCGAATATGAATATGCTGACCAGTATTGCGACTATAGCCTGTATGTAGCCTATGACTATGTAAGGCAGAATTTTGCTGAGCAGCAGCTCCCACGTCCTCATGGGAGTGACCAGGAGCTGTTCCAAAGTGCCCTGTTCGCTCTCGCGCACTATAGCCATAGCCATCATTGTTATAAGAGTAAGTGTCAGGAGGAGCCCCATTATGCCCGGCACTATGTACCATGATGTGATGAAGTCAGGGTTGTACCATGGCCTTATCCTCATATCCACCATCTGAGGGGGGACTTTCATTCCCATGTTTTTAAATTTGCCTTCCAAGAGCTCCTGAGACTTTAGCATCCCCAATGTCTGAGCCGCAGCAAGAGCCGATGACGCGCTCATGTTGTCCGTTGCGTCCACAAGCACCTGGACTTGAGCTTGTCTTCCGCTCCGCAGTTTTTTTGCATAGTCGGGAGGGAATACGAGAGCGACTTTCACCTTGCCGGACTCTACCGCCTTGTTCACCTCGGATATATTTTTGGCATATAGTTTGATGTCAAAGTAGTTGCTTGATGTGAAGCTTGTTATCATCTCGCGGCTTTCCTGGGTGCGCGACTGGTCAAATATCGCTGTTGCAAGATGTTTGACGTCGGTGTTTATGGCGAAGCCGAAGATGAGAAGCTGCGCGAAGGGCATGAATATAATTATGGCAAGGGTTATTCTGTCGCGCAGAACTTGTATGAACTCTTTTCTGACAAGAGCCTTTAATCTTCCGAATTCCATTTTTTATCCCTCTTTTTTTGCCGCGTCTGTGAGTTTTATGGTGCTCTCTCCCGCACCGGAGAGACGTCCGCCCTCTAGCTTGCGTCCCGATTCCATCTTTACAAGATATGCAAATACGTCCTCCATTGCAGGAGTTATCTCTTTGAGTACGGAGCCTTCAAAAAGGCTCTCCGTGCCTATACTGCGATCCTGCGGCACGAGCAAGTGGAGCTTTTCGCCGAAGAAGTATGAGTCCATCATAGGCCCTATCTCTCCGCCCTGTATCCGAGCCAGAAGCTCCATGCCCCTATGAGACTCAACTTCATAAAGACGCCCCGGTATGAGCTTTTTGAGCTTCGCGGGAGTGTCGTCCGCTATAAGAGCTCCGAAATATATAAATGCGACCTTGTCGCAGTGCTCCGCCTCGTCCATAAAGTGAGTCGTGACCATCACTGTTGTGCCTTCATCGGCAAGGCTGTAAATAATATCCCAAAAGAGTCTGCGCGCCTTAGGGTCAACTCCGCTTGTCGGCTCATCGAGAAAGAGCATCTTAGGCTTGTGCAGTATCGCGCAGCCAAGGGCGAGCCTCTGACGCCAGCCGCCCGACAGTATCCCGGCTCTTTCGTCCTCTCTTCCCTCAAGGTCTGCGAGTGCGAGCATCTGATCTATGCGTTTCTTCTTTTCCGCGCCCTTTAGTCCGTAGAGGCCGGAGTAAAATTCCAGATTTTCCATAACAGTAAGTTCGGGATACAAGCTGAACTTCTGAGACATATATCCGACTTGGTGCTTGAGCTTCTGTCCTTCGCTTGAGAGGTTCATGCCCAGCACAAGACCTTCGCCCGAGGTCGGAGCCAAAAGTCCGCAGAGCATCCTTATCGTGGTGGACTTCCCAGAGCCGTTCGGCCCCAGAAAGCCGTAGACAGAGCCTTCTTCTATCTGCATTGTAATATGGTCCACGGCGGTGAAGTCTCCGAACATGCGGGTAAGCTCCCTTGTTTCCACAACAATATTGCTCACTTTGTCATGCCTCCCCCCGCAAACGAGACGAATAAGTCCTCCAGATTAGGAGTAACTTCGATGAGTTCCGGCATGGCAATATCCCGTTTTTTGAATTCGGCTTCTACAGAGAGCTTTGCCTCCTCCGCGTCATCCACAACGATATGGTATGTCATGCCGAAAAGATTGGCGTCGATAACGTGAGAACACTTCGTGAGCCACTCCTTGGCGCGCCTGTCGTCCAAGTCAAGCTTGAGGATTTTATTTTTATACCGCCCCAAAAGCTCATCGGATGTCCCCACGTCCAAAATTTTTCCCCCGTTTATAAACATCTTGCGCGTGCAAAGCTCCGCCTCGTCCATGTACGGAGTCGAAACAACAATGGTAAGTCCGTCTCGGTTCAGCTCATAGAGCATGGCCCAGAACTCGCGCCGCGCCACAGGGTCAACTCCAGTAGTAGGCTCGTCGAGAAATAAAATCTTTGGGGTGTGCAGAAGTCCTGTCGCAAGGGCGAGCTTTTGCTTCATGCCGCCCGAGAGCTTGCCCACAAAACGCTCTCTGAAGGGCCAGAGCCCTGTGCGCTTGAGAACTGCTTCCGCGCGCTTCATTGCGGTATTCTTGTCAGTGCCGTAAAGAGAGCCGAAAAGCACGATATTCTCATTTACTGTCATATCTGTGTAGAGGCTGAAAAGCTGAGGCACATATCCGGCATGAACCCTGGCCGCGCGCCTGTTGGTGGTTGAAAGCAGCAGGCACTCTCCCTTGTCGGGATTTGTTATCCCCATTGCCATGCGTATCATAGTGCTCTTTCCCGCTCCGTCAGGCCCGATAAAGCCCATGATTTCGCCCCTGCAGACGCTGAGGCTCACGTCATTCAAAGCATGAATGCGCCCGAAGCTCTTGGAGACATTCTTATATGAAAGGAAAACCTCCGGTGCTTCCGTCATAGGATTGTGACATCGGCCGGCATTCCCGGCTTGAGAACTCCGTCCTTATTGTCGACAGATATCTTAATCCAGAAAACCATATTGGCCCGCTCTTTTTGTGTCAGAGAGAGGCGCGGATTATACTCCGCCTGTTCGTTGACCTCGGTCACATGAGCCTTGAAAACTCTCTTCGGATACGCGTCGATACGCACCTCGGCTTCGCCTCCGAGCTTCACAAGTCCCAGCTGAGTGGAAGGGATAAAAATCTTGACCCAGCAGTCGTCCATCCTGCCCAAAGTAGCAATGGGAGCTCCCGCCGCTATAACGTCGCCTATTTCATAATTCTTTGTGAGAATAGTGCCGTCTGCCGGGGAACGGAACTCCTTATATCCGACAAGAGTGTTGGCCTTCTGCAAAGCTGCGTCAGCGCGCCGCACATTCGCCTGAGCCGCCTTTATCTGCTCCGGCCTCATGCCGTTTTGAAGCAGAGAGAGCGTGTCCTGAGCCATGCTAAGAGCGTTTCTCTTAGCCTCGGCGTTCTCCGAGTAAAGCTCGGCTTCGCGCACTGACACAACTCCGTCCGATGCCAAATCTTTAAAACGCTTCGCGTCCCTCGCAGCCTGCTCATACTGGGTTCTGCGCAGAGCAGTCTCCGCCTTGGCCTTTGCCACATCCTCACTGCGGAAGCCCGACTCAAGCTCCAAAAGCTGCTGGCGCGCCGCCTCGAGAGCGGCCTCCGCCATGGCGACATCGTGGTCCGAACCGTCAAGCGACATGCGGGCTATAAGGTCACCCTTTTTTACAAAATCCGCCGCCTTTATATTTATCTCGACAATGCGCCCTCCCGCCTGAGGCGCAAGCTGAATCTCCGTAACCTCGACAGTCCCGGAAGCCTTAACCCTCGTATCCTTATTAACACTGCTCTGATAGAGCCACCCGCCGATTCCCGCGGCGGCAAGAATGACAGCAGCGGCAGCAACAATTTTAACCTTGGAAAAACCCGACATTTTCATAAAAAATCCTCCTCCATGAGGAACTCAATAAAACAAACTTTACCACGTCATAAAGAGCTATTAACAGAAAAAAGCGGTAGAAGCAATAAGCGTTAATGCTGATTTAAAAGTAAACAAAAAATGTCCTCCGCCATAATAGCACCTATCCGCAAATATTCTATGTTGACTTTTGCCCATAATACCGACAGCACCAGATAGAACACTTCATTGTGTACTACTAATAAGTATTTACACGTTCTGTAATTCGGAAATCAATAATATTGCCCCGAAATATGATGAGGGCGGAATAAACAGCGGCAGAGGCGAAACAGAGCCGTGTCTTTAAGTTTAGCCCAAGCCGTTTTATCGGCTCGGGCATTTGTTTGTTTTTTGTATGGCTGGCTAGGGAACCTCTGATTACGGCCAGAGAGCTGAAATCAGAGGACGGTACGTTGGTGATGTTCTGCAATAATTGATTTAATCAATGTTTCCCTAGAGCGAATCCTCTTTCAGCTTGTTTAAAATCAGCATTGTGTGTGTTCTTCCTATTTTGTAGAGCTCGTCCAATAGGTCGTCCAGTTCTTCGTTTGTTGATAGATAAATTTCCAATAGGTAGTCGTATTCGCCGGAAACCATCCAGAATTGAAAGATGCTTTCCATGTTGTTTAATATTTGCGGCACACCGTCGCGGCATCTGTCGTCGTGCAGAAGGACAAAGACGTGAATGGGGTAGCCTATTTTGCAGAAGTCGATGGCTGTATGGTAGCCGCGCACGACCTTTCGGTCTTCTAATTTTTTTATGCGCTCGTATATTGAAGGAACAGAAAGGTTCACCGTCTCGCTTAGATTTTTGTAGGAAATTCTGGCATTATCCTTGATAGCTTCGATAATGCGCAAATCGATATCGTCATAATTTAATTTAGGCGGTTTTTTCATGCAGCTGCAGCTCCTCTCAATATCTTATTATAATATAAAAACCGTTAGAGTCCCAATTTAATGGAGGCTAACGGTTTGCGTATAGCTATATTTTAAAATTATCTTTTAAAAATCTTTTAATATTGTCTGCTCTTCCGTAAAGTGGACTCCCTTTTTCGCAATAGAACTCATAATAAAATAGTACAGTTCATCATTAGAGGCTAACTTTTCAGGGAATACAAATCCCTTGTTGTCAAACAGTGATTTCTGCCACGCTTGAATAAATGCCACACAGGTGAAAGCGGTGCATTTTCCCATAGATGTGATATTTTTTTCCTCGTCGTACCTGTCAACGCACTCCCAGACACGGCGGAGCTCTGCATCGCCCTTTGTGCCGTCTATGATAATGCGGAAGAGTGTGAGGTCTCTGTCTCCCTTTGTGCTATCCATTCTCCAGAGCGGCTCAAGACGTTTGACGAAGAATTCTTTCGGCGACACATTCTCCGTTTCGGATTTATTCTCTTCGAACATTCCGAGAGTTATCAAGTCCTTAATCTGCCTGATGTGGCCTGCCCATCTGATGGTAAATTCGTACATATTTTCCGCTGTTATTGTCTTTGACAGTGTCGCCAGTCCGTCTGTGGCAAAGGCCTCGAGCTCCCCCAGCCCGTCAAACTCGATTTTATGCAGATAGGACATAGCATCGGTATATTTCTCAGATCCGTTTTCCACGATTAAGGCAGGGTCGAGGTATTCCTGCAATGTCTCGTTGAGGCAGAATACGGTCTTGTAGCCCATATATGCATCTTTATCCTGCGGTATTCCGCCGACATAAATCTTAACTGTCTTAACTTTGTCCATTCCGAAACAGCCGCGTCCCGTTAGGAAGTTGGTCATGCCGGGCGCGATGCCGATTTTGGGAACATAAAGAGTCTCTTTCTCGTTTGCAAGAGGCTGTATCTTGTTCATTAAATACTCGTTGGGGATAGAGCTGATATCAAACACAGGCTTCTTCAAATTCAGCGCACTTTCCGCAGCCACAATCGCAAGAGAGCCGGGCATAGCAATGACAACAACGTCATTGGCTTCTATTATGGCGTTGAATTTTTCGGCGTCATAAACCGAGCCATGCTCTGTTTTGATGCTGCCGCCTTTGGCCGCAAGCTTATCCAAAGCCGCTTTGTTGGCATCAAAGACCGTTACTTCGTTCTCCCTGCTCAGTTCCTGTGCCACTATTGCCCCTATCATTCCCGCTCCGACGCTTAAAATTTTCATTTCAGCCACTCCTTTTTATATTTCTTTGTCATATTTGTAGAAAATATCCTTACCCCAAAGAATTCTCTTTCCATCGTAGTCTTTTAGAATCGCCATGAATTTCTTCGTCAGGAAGAGAATTGCAATAAGGTTGGCATAGGTGGGAAGAGACGTTGCTATGTCTGATACCAGCCACACTATCTCTGTCTTTATGCCTATTTTGGCGATAAAAATAGTGCTGATGATTCCGGGAAAGACATAGCAGGCTCTCATTACTTTATCCAGTTTTGCGGATACTTCAGGTTTTGAACGGAATGCGTGTTCGATAAGTGTCTGGAAATAGCTTGACCAGCTTGTGGATGTAGTCCATGCAAAGAGGAACGCCACAAAAGCCACAAAGTAATATCCGCCGTTGCCCATTCCGCTTCTGAAGGCTCTCATTGTAAGGGTGGCTCCCGCTTCTCCGCTTGACCATTCTCCCGTTACCAAAATAACAAGCGAAGTAATTGTGCAGATTACCATTGTGTCGACAAAGACTTCAAAAATTCCCCAGAGCCCCTGCTCCACCGGGTGATTTGTTCTGGCTGTGGAGTGTGCCATTGGGCTGGCTCCCCATCCCGCCTCATTGCTGAACAGACTGCGTGAGATGCCTGTTCTTATAGTCAAGAGCAGTGTCGCTCCCGCAAAGCCTCCGATGGCTGCACAGGGGGTAAAGGCCCTGCTTACGACCATAGCCAAGACTTCTGGAAGTCTGCCCGCATGGAGAGCAATGATGTAAAGTCCCGCTGCGACATATAGAATGGACATAATGGGAAGCATCTTTGCCGCAAAGCCAGCAACTTTTTTAATACCGCCTATTACGACTGCCGCGCACATAACTCCATAAAAGAGCGAGGTGTATATCTGATTGACTCCCGTTGCTTCCGTAAGAGCTTCCGATACCGTAAAATTCTCAAGCGAAATGAAATACTGTATCATTATGCCAAGTCCGAAAGTCCATGCGAGAGGAATCCAAAGTTTTGTCTTTGCTCCGAGTCCCTTTTCCATATAAAAAGTCGGGCCGCCCCAAGTGTCTCCGTTGGGCTTCTTGTCTCTGTAATAGACAGCGAGAGTGATTTCAACAAGCTTTGTCGCCATTCCGACTATTGCGGTAAGCCACATCCAGAAGAGAACTCCCGGCCCTCCGAGAGCGATTGCGCTTGCTACTCCGCCTATATTGCCTGTGCCTATTGCGCCTGCTATGGCTATACTTGCCGCCTGGTAAGGAGATACAATGCCGACTGATTTTGCCGTTGCTTTATCTGCGTCAATGTTAAGGCAGCGTTTTAATACCATCCCGAACTTTCTCAGGGGCCAAAATTTTGTGATAAGAGTGAACCATATTCCAGTTCCGATTAAACTTATTAAAAGCGTGGGGCCCCACAAAATATCCACCAAAGTACCGAGCGCGTTCTCAACAAAAGCTAACATAAAGCCATTCCCCCCATAATTTATTAAAATATCGCAGTGCACGCAATTAATATAGGTTATTATGGAAAATAGTAGAATGATTTTCTTTCGCTGTTACAAGCTAAAAATTTGTTATGTTTCTGTTAAAAGGAGGTATTTATCTAAGATAATTAGGTGGGAAGATTCAGACATGTATCTGCATAAACTTATATGAAAAACGATAGGGAGTATATAGGGAATATTTATATGAATTTATATGTACTTTCTTATTATTTCCGATATTATCAGGAACAATATTATAGAGAATAATCTTTTTTGATATCCAAATTAGCCGATGCAAAATAAGGCAGATCTTCCAGCTTTCGCATTTATGTTTCGCAAATCCGGCAATATCAAGGGTTTCTAAAAAAGCAAGGTGCTGCATTTTCCGTTGAATATGCAGTACCTTGCTTTGGAATAAATTGGAGGCGTTTTTAAAGCGCCATATTACACCGAGCTGCCTCTGTTTATATATCGAATCGTGAATGTTATCTTTGCCGGACAGAGGTGTGCGTCATTGCCTTTCGCCTTGTGATATCTTTGAAAAAGCTGGCAGATTACGGCAGGGACAGAAAGAGCCGCCTTCCGCCGCCCGTCTCTGTCCCTGCCGTTTGTTTGAAAAAAGTAAGAGCTTTTGTTGTTCTCGTCTTTTGTTACTTCTTGTTCATTGCGGCAAGTCCCTCTTTTACCATCATTACAGCAAGTACCAGCAGAACTGACGCTATTATTGCGAGCGGGTAGTTGGGGCTGGCACTTGTTATGGTTGACTTTATTTCAACCACAAGGCCTGCCATGCTTGTAACAAGCATAAACCAGAATGGCACTAGGAGGAATGTTGCGCTTTTCTTCAGTCCGCAGCTTACCCATGCCGCTATGCCGAGGATTGCGAGAGCCGCAACAAGCTGGTTTGCAGCTCCGAATACCGGCCAGATCACCATCCATGCCGCGACTATTTTGCCTTCGGCGTTTGTAGTTCTGAAATATACAAAGCCCAGAGCAATTATGATAGCCCCGATTGTCGCACTGTATTTGCCAATTTTGTAGTCTGATATTTCCTGAATCTGATATCGCGCAAGGCGTGTGGCAGTATCAAGAGATGTCAGCAAAAATCCGTTTATAGCTATAGCTCCGAGTCGCACTCCGAGCACGTGGTCTATGCCGACTATGGAGCAGAATTTGCCAAATCCTGCCGCAAAAGTGCCTACAGGGCCGCCGGGCTGAAGTCCGCCTGCTGCCATCATTGTCCCAAGTGCTATAACTGCGACAAGACCTTCCAAGAGCATTGCTCCGTAGCCTACAGGCAGGGAGTCTCTCTCATGAGAAAGCTGTTTTGAAGTTGTTCCGCTTCCGACAAGAGAGTGGAAGCCGGAAATAGCTCCGCATGCGACTATGACAAAGAGCATGGGCCAAAGGTGAATTTTTGAAAGTCCGAGGTATTTGATATTCTCCGCCAGCATCGGCACTGCGCCGCTGTCTAAGCTGCCGCCGAAAATCATTCCTATCGCTCCTATCGCTACGGCGAAGTAGAGGAAGAAGGACGCCAGATAGTCGCGCGGCTGGAGCAAAAGCCAGACAGGGAGGACAGATGCTGCGAGAATGTACGCTGCGAGGAAGATATTCCAGAAGTCAGCGGAATGAGTAAAGTAATTTGTTACAAATGACCACTCTCCGCCTTTAATGGTGCAGAAGGCAATTACCGCCAGCATAAAGAAGGTTACTGCTTTGAAATTCATGTTAAAGCGGTAAATTAAAATACCGGAAACCATGGCAAGAACTATGTACATTATGCTGACAAAAGCCACGACAGGGTCGAGGACGAATGTCGCAGTCGTAAGCACAAGGAATACTGCCACGACAAGAATGAGAGAAAGAATGGTGAAGCAGAGGAAGAGTTTCTTTCCCCTCTCTCCTATCCACTTTTCTATGACGCTTCCTACAGACTTTCCGTCATGGCGCATCGATGCTACAAGCGCTCCCATGTCGTGAGGGCCTCCGAGGAAGATAGAACCGAAAATACACCACAAAATTGTAGGAAGCCATCCGAACATTGAGGCTGCTGTTATAGGCCCTACTATGGGGCCTGCTCCTGCTATTGAAGAAAAGTGGTGTCCCAAAATTACGGCAGGGTGGGCCGGGCAGTAGTCAAATCCATCATTAAGCCGTTCTGCGGGAGTTGCTTTGCTGTTGTCAAGTTCATAGACACGTGCCATAAAGTCGCCGTAAAACTTATAACCCAAAATAAGACAAATAGCCGATACAAAAAACATTGCTGCAAACATTAGCAGACACCTCCAAAACTAAATATTCTGTTTCTGTTCCTCTTTCATAGCCATATTGGCAAGGTAGGCTAAATCCTCAATATCTTTTCGCGGCTTTGTCCCCAAAGTGTAAGTGTGGCTCTCTGCAAATCCTCTAAGGCCCAGCATCAAAGAAGATTTTTTGTAATAGGCTTCGCCCTCCGTCTGGAGGAATACAAATCTCCTCAGCATCAAGTCCTCTTCAGGCACAGCCTCAAGCCTGAGGCGGTTTATATCTTCCGGAAGGTACTTCCAAATAATGTAGTCATCCGAGTAGTATCGTGCAACCTCGCCCAAGAGTCCTGATTTCACAAGAGATACACGCCTGTAAAGCCCCTCGGCGCTTCCGCTGCTCCAAGGTGTGAAGCGCCATTCGTCCCACAGTTTTGCGTGTCCGCCTAAAAAAGATAAATCGGTCAAACCATATCACCTCCATAGTATTGCAGAAGCAAAAAACAGATTATGATACTACATGTATGTGAAAATAATTGCAAATAAATTCTAATTTAAGAATTGGTTCAAGCTATCTAATAAATACGAATAAAAGTTTGTGAAAAGTGGAAAATTCAATAAATAAGATAAAAAAATTAAGAAAAATGCTAAGAAGTAAAGGTACAGAACAGAGCTGCGGCAATTACGAAAAATCGCATAAAAGAGCGGGAAAATTATGAGAGGGGAAGGTGATCTTTGGGATGACAGCCCATTCCGTTTGTCCTATTTTTTGCCATAAAAAATAGCAAGGGCTCAGAACCCTTGCTATTACTTGTTTTAAAGTGGAGCCGCCTTCCGGATTCGGACCGGAGACCCCATCCTTACCATGGATGTGCTCTACCTGCTGAGCTAAGGCGGCATCTATATGCGGTAAGGGCATTTAGGGCATAAAAATGGTGGTAGGAGCTGGATTTGAACCAGCGTAGGCTCTCGCCGACAGATTTACAGTCTGTTGCCTTTGACCACTCGGCCATCCTACCACTTCATGTTGCTGTTACAGCAACGTTACGAGAAAGTATTCTACCTTATTCTCAGAATTTGTCAACCCAAACTTTTCTATTCTGTCTTTAATTGTCAGATCTGCAAAAAATTTTTTTTCGGCTCGCTATGTTTATATGAGGACTCCGTGTTTTTTTTCTTTTCTCATGACGGCGGCAAAGTATATGCCGCACATTGTTATCTGAAGAACCGTCGACATGGGAGTTGCCAGCCCTATCTTAAAGAGAGAGACAGGCGTTATTTGGCTCATTATGTATGAAGCTGGGACTCTCACTCCGAAAGCTCCCGCTATGCCCTGTATCATGACGAATTTTGTCCTGCCGCATCCGTTGAAGTAGCCCACGAAGCAGAATAGGAAGGATACCAGCATACAGTCTATGGAGTAGGCTTTCAGATATTCCCATGCCGCCGAGATGGCCGAAGTGTCTTTTGCGAAGAGCGACGCCATGATGTCTCCGTGGAAGAATGAGGTGTATGCCATGACAACTCCCACTGCCAGAGATGTCTCAATGCCGTAGAGAAGAGCCTTTCTCGCTCTCTCCCTTTTGCCGGCTCCTATGTTCTGAGCCACGAAGGCTGACATGGACTGCATATATGCCGAAGGGACAAGCATAATAAAGCTGCATATCTTCTCTGCCACTCCGACTCCTGCGGAAGCAACGACACCGAGAGAGTTGACTATGGCATTTAAGACAAGAAATGATATGCAGACAAGGAGATCCTGACATGCGATAGGCAGGCCTAAGGATATTGTTTCGCGTATTACCGAGGCGCACGGAGCCATATGTTTTTTCCTGAATGGGAAAGGCATTCCGCGTTTCTTTATTATAAGAAATGAGAGCAGAACGCTTATGCTCTGAGATGCGACAGTGGCCCAAGCGGCTCCGGCAGACGCCATGCCGAAGCCGGCTACAAGCAGAATGTCTCCTGCGATATTTACGGCACAGGCAATGGCAACTGCCAAAAGGGGTGTCTTTGAGTCTCCCATGCCGCGGAAGACGCTTCCCAGCACGTTGTAGGCAACGATAGGAAAGAGGCCTAGAGAGCATATTCTTATGTAGCTTACGCATTTGTCAAAGGCTTCGGGCGGAGTTTGCATCATTTTGGCGCAGGGAACCGCTGCCAGCAGCATTATAACGGTGAAAAGTGCGGCTAAAACAGAAAAGAGCCATATCGCAGAGCCTATGACGCAGCCGGCTTCTTCGCTGCTGCCCTCTCCTATCTTCCTGCCTATGAGTATTGTCGTACCCATTGAAAGTCCCATGACAACTGCTGTCAGAGTATGCATGACCCATGTTCCCGTGGAGACTGCGGAGACGTCCGCCACAGATGCGAACTGCCCTACGACAATCATATCCACAGCGCCGTACATAGTCTGCAGCAGTATTGCGAAGAGCACAGGCAGAGCAAATCGTATAAGGGGGGCAAGAATCTTTCCCTCTGTAAAGTTTCCGCATTCTTTCATCTTAACTCCTCCAAGGAAAAAGCCGGACAAGGCAGCAGACGTCTCAGCCTGCCATCTTGTCCGGCGTAACATTTCCAACGAATGTGCAGCCCTCCGATGAACGAGGAAATTATATCACTTTACAGCTCGGCGTAAAGCCCAAGCCCCATTTTCTTTGCTCCCTCTATGGCTTTTTTGCCTGTTACAAGGTCAAGCATAGCTATTCCCGTGGCGTCAAATATTGTAATGTCCTCCGAAGTGAGCCTGCCGCGGTTTTTGCCGCTTATTATATCGCCTATCTCTCCAGCTATATCTTTTGCAGAGACAATGCCTTTTGCCGCAGCAAGCTCCAGCTCTCCGCAGCGGAGGCACTGGGGTGTGTCGTCGGTAAAAATTCTAGCTCCCGTGAAAATTTCCGGCTCTATTTCCTCCTTGCCCGGCATGTCCGCTCCGATGCAGCTGAGGTGTGTGCCGGGCTTTATCCATTCTTTTTTGATTACGGGAGAGCGGGCCGGAGTGACCGTTATAACAATGTCGCTCTTTGCGAGAGCCGATTCCATATCCTCCGCTGCTTCAAAAAGCACGTCTGAGGCATCTATGCCGAAGGATTTATTTAGCTTTTCACGGCATGAAGCGGCAAAGCCGCGCGCGTTTTCACAGCTCAGAGGGTCTGATATGAAGACTTTTTTTATATTTGGCATTAGCATCAGAGAAGCGGCTATTTGAAAAAGCGCCTGACGTCCCGCTCCCAGCAGAAAGAGATTCTCCGATTCCGGACGGCAGAGCAGACTTGCTCCGAGAGCTCCCGCCGCTCCCGTTCTCATGCAGGTTATGAAAGAAGCGTCCATGACTCCTTGGGGAATGCCTGTGAGTGAGTCAAAAATCATAAGCATGCCGGTAAAGACGGGAAGCCCCTGAGCCTCATTGCCGGGAAAACTGTTCAGCATTTTAAGCCCGTGGATATTCTCGCCCGACACAGAGCCTGATTTAATATCCATAACTCCGCGCGGATTTTCAAAATCATGGGAAATAAGGGGCCACACATCGGTCATTCCGAGCGACTTCAGCCTGTAAACTTCACGAACTCCCTCTATTGTGCTCTTCATGTCGAGCACACTTTCTATATCACGCCTGCTTAAAAGCAGAAATTTCATCAGATAACCCTCCCTGAATAATTTTTGCGGACATTGGCAAATTTTGGCACAGCCTATTAAGCCAGCTCCTCTATATACTCTCCCAGAAGCCTAAGTCCCTCTTTAAAATATTCCGCGTCTCCGAAGCCGTAGCCTATGCGGAAGCTCTTCTCCTGCTGGAAACAGCCGCCCTGACAGACAAGTACCCCCTTCTTCTCCAGAAGGTCCTCCGCAAACTTTTGAGCCGGTATATCAAAGTCATAATAAATGTAAGAAGTGGGGCCCGAACTGTCGCATGCCAGACGCAGGTGCGGCTGGCTCTTCAGCCAATCATAGAGAGCGACGCGCGCCTCTTCGACTATTTTGCGGCTGCGCTCGTAAAATACATCTTTATGCTCCAAAATCACAGCGGCTATAAGTTCGTTGAGTGCGCCTTCACAGATACTGTTGTAGGAGCGGCAGTTCATGAGAGATTCCTTTATGGAAAGGTCGCGCGTCACTATCCAGCCGACTCGTGTTCCCGCGCTTGAGAAAACTTTGCTGGTGCTCGAAGTGACAATACCCTTCTCATATAAGTCGCAGATAGAATACATATATTCGTCGGCAAGCCCTCTGTAAATTTCGTCGCAGAGGACGTAAGCTCCGACACTTTTTGCCATCTCCGCTGTCTCCTCAAGCTCAGCCTTTGAAAATCTGTATCCCGTGGGGTTGCCGGGGTTCGTGAGGCAAATCATCTTTGTATTCTTGTCAACCATAGCGCGGATTTTCTCCAAATCAACCCTATACTCCTCGCCCGCTCCGCAGTTAAAGATGCGAACCTCGGAGCCCAGGGCTTCGGGAATTGAATAGTGCTGCTGATAGCTCGGAAGGACGCAGACGACATTATCGCCGCTTCCGCAGAGAGCCTGGCATACTATGGAATTAGCACCTGTTCCGCCGTGGGCTGTAATCACCATTTCGGGAGTGACAACATCCGTGTAGAGAGAGGCGATTGCGGCTTTCAGCCTCGGCATTCCTTCAAAATAACCGTAGTGCAGGCTCATATTTTCAATCTCTCGGAAAAATTCATCGCGGTCAGTGCCTGTAAGAGCAAGCATCTCAGATACAGTCACAGGCTTGCAGCAGCTTGAGCCAAAGTTATATTTGGCCTTGCTGTCCAGCGGGTTCAGCCAAAATTCCAATTCAAAGCGCGCAATCTCCATAAAAAGCACCCTCCTTGGCAGAAAAACAGTATTGCATATATATTAACACGATGATAAGAAAGTGGGAGATAAGGGGCAGGGAGTGCGCTGCGCGGAAGTCGTTTGCTTTGCTCCACGGCAGTCGCTTCGCGGTGGCCGCTTCGCGTGAAATGTGGTGAAATGCTCGCTTCGCATTGCGTGAAATGTTGCGAAAGGATAAATCTCAAGTTTGTCTTTCAATTGTTTGCCAATGGCTTGCCAATCGTTTGCCAACTGCTTGCCAATTATTTGCCAATAGTTTGCCCATCGCTTTTCACAAGTACGGGGATATAAAAAAATCCCTGCTCTTTTGAGCAGGGATGAGCTTTTGGCTCCTCGACGAGGACTCGAACCTCGAACCTAGTGGTTAACAGCCACCCGCGCTGCCGATTGCGCCATCGAGGAATAGCAGTCACAAAAAATCATGACGCAGATTATTATAGCACCCTTTTAATATTTGGCAAGTCCTTATTTAGTCTTGTCTTTGCTTTGTGTTATCTCGCTTTGGCTGATGCGGCGGAAATAATTCTCGGATAAATGTTTTAAATCCTTCTGAACTGCGAGCCTATTAGCACCGAAAGCGTGTGTTTTGTTGTCTATCTGATTTGCTTCTGCCGTCAGCGCAGGTTTATCTTTACGTGATATTTTTTTATATAGCCTGTCGGGAGGTATGAGAGCTTTGCTTCGCGGAGTCCCGGGTCGTTCATGTCTTCTTCTCTGTTTGCCACTTTGAGCTGCGGATTTTCCTCAAGCATGTGGGAGAGAAATTCTTTGTTTATGACTTGATATCCCGTGCCGTATTCAAGGCTGGCTTTTTCAAAGTGTACTACTATGTTGTCTCCCGCAAGTTCGCCTATTGTGTATGCCGCTATAGCGCTGCCTACTCTTATCACTCCGCCGCGCAGATGCGGAATTACGTCCCAGTGCTGGAGTATTCTCTGGATGCAGTGGCTCTCCTGTGTGAGCCCCGGTGTGCTGCTGCAGTGGTTCGCCTGACACCATGCAATCTGAAAATCCATAATGTCGGCTACGTTGGATGTTGATATCGGCTCGTATGTGTATTGGTAGCTGCGCTTGAAGTGGTTCACTCTGTTGCGTTTTTTCATGTATTTGTTGCCTGCGAGAGAGGCCAGATCTTTTATGCTGTATAGGTACTCCCAGTTGCCTCTGTCGTCTTCCGCCTCTATTTTGTCCCCGAACTGCTCACGCCATATTTCGAGCAGCTTTTCGGGCACAAGCCAGAATTCACAGTTTGCGCCGCATCTGTCCAAGAGTATTTCCGCCCAGTTGTCTCTCTGCCACTTTCCTATAGGAGCCATGTTGTAGACGGAAGGCACAGTCTGCCTTGTCCAGAAGAGGTCTGTTCCTTTTTCCACCGCGACTTGGTATCCGTATGTGAGAGCCCACCCCCAAAGTATCGGAAAGCTGTAATCGGATGATTTTTGTCCTGTGAGTTCCCAGTGGGCGAGATACGGTGATACGTCCTCTATTGATATATCATTAAATTCGAGCTGCAAAAAAATTCCCCCGTAGAATTATTTTCATAGCATAGGATATATGTAAATCGTTAAAATATCCATAGCAAAAGGGCGTATATCTGGTACAATTTATGAAATGTGCGAATGGTTTTTTATCCGCGTCATGTTACTTATGATTTTTTTAAATCGGAGAGGAAAGTGTCTTTATAAGATGTCCGACGATGTAAATAAAAATTGCAAAGAGAGCCATAAATGTCCCGAGACTGTGCCTGACGAACAGATAGGAGCGACGGAGGAGGAGCGCCGTTTTGCTCTGAAAAAAGATCCGCGTCCGCCTGTTCCCAGATATGTGTTTGCCGCTTTGGCTGCTATAGTGGTTATTGCTTTTGTGGGAGGCAGCTTCTGGTATTACAGGACAAATGTCCTGCCGGAGAAGTATTATCAAAAGGCGACATCGCTGTTTAAGCAGCAGCGTTATGAGAATGCCGCGATATATTATGCGAAGGTTATGAATTTGCGCCCAGAGCGCAAAGATGTCCTCTATCAGCTTGCTGTCTGTCTTGAGGAGACAGGCAAAAAGGATGCGGCCATAGCGCGCTATGAGGAGCATTTAAAGATAATCCCCGGAGACGTCAAGGCTTTGACGCGTCTGGGCTGGCTTTATATGGAGAAGGGCGAGTATGAGAAGGCTCTTAAGGTTCTGCGCGACGCAGTGAAGAAGGAGCGTAAGAATTCCGACCTGTGGGAGATGATTGGTAAAGCGTCTCTGAAACAGAATGACATAGAGGGAGCGGCCGAGAGTTTTGTTAATCTTGCCGCGCTTTACACAGAGCCGGAGAAGGTCATGTCCTGTGCGAAGAAGCTCATGGAACTTGCATCGTGGGAAGGGGCCCTCGGAGCTTACGAGAGAGCAGCCTCTCTTTCCGGCGGCAGTGTCTCGGCACTTCACGGAGTACTGGCTGCCAAGACTATGCTTGGCTATCCGACAGACCCGAAGCTCACTATAGCCGCTGGAAAGTCTATCGGCCTGATAAAGCTTGACGACACTAAAGCCGCTGTTAAGGAAGCGCTCGGCGCTCCTGACAGAAAGGATTTTGTCAAGATAGAGGAAGAGGGAGTTTTTTCCAAAAAGGATGCCGAGATATGGACATATGCCGAGTCTATGCCAAAGCGCGGAATGCGCCTGATATTTGTAGGAGGTGTGCTGCAGGAAGCAGAGAGTTCTTCTTCTCTCTATAAAACGGAAAACGGCCTCTCTCTTTCAAATTTCCTTCTCGATAAGAATAAGGAGAAGATGCAGGAGCGCAAGAAGACTAAGGACGGCACTGTAATCTGCCCCGTGAAGGGCGGCGGCGTCACTTTCTATGCCGCATTCCTGAACGAGAGCGGCACAGATGCCAAGTACAAAAAAGTTCGCCTTCATAAAGGAACAAGCTCAATCCGTGACGGACTGAGCCTGCTTGATATTTTCTAAGGTGCCGCTGATTATATGCATCATTAGCGTCATAGACAGCCGCATATAGTCAGCGGAAGAGACATTAGTATTTGATTTAATCCGTGTTTCTATAATTCTTAGAAAATCTCGCTTGCTATCCGAACACTCTCCATTGCGTCTTTCGCATAGAAATCCGCTCCGATATGCTCCGCCAGCGACTTTGTGAGCACTGCGCCTCCGACTATGATCTTTACCTTCGGACACTCCTTTTTAAGAAGAGTTATAGTATCTTTCATATTGGCGACTGTCGTCGTCATCAGCGCGCTCAAGCCGACAAGCTCCGCTCCGCTCTCTCTTACGGCATCCAGGACTTTTTCGGGAGGAACATCCCGTCCCAAGTCGCGCACGTCAAAGTTGTAGTTTTCCATTATAACTTTGACTATGTTCTTGCCTATGTCATGTATGTCGCCGTAGACAGTCGCAAGGACTATCTTCTTTCTTTCCGCTCCCTCACTGATGCCTTCCGAAGCAAGAGCTGTTCTGATTCTTTCAAACGAGGCTTTTGCCGCTTCTGCTGACTTTATGAGCTGGGGCAGGAAAATCCTTCCGCTTTCGTAGCCTTTTCCTACTTCGTCAAGGGCCGGGACTATTATCTGTTCTATGATTTCGAGTGGCTTTTTCTCTGCGAGAAGTGCCGCAGCCGCTTCGTCCGCCTCTTTTTTAAGCCCTTTCATTATCGCGTGGGGAAGGCTTGCCGAGTTCTCTTTGCTCTCACTCTGAGTTGTGTACTGCGAGAACTTCTCTATGTAGTCCGCTGAATTTACGTCTTTTGCCGCGAGCACTCTGTAGGCCGCAACTGTCTCTGCCATGCCTGAGTCCCCTGGGTTCATAATCGGTGCGTCAAGCCCCTCTGTCAAGGCCATGGCGAGCATCGTCCTGTTTATGACGGGGCGGGCGGGGAGTCCGAATGATACGTTGCTCACTCCGAGCACTGTCTTCACTCCGAGCTCTTCTTTGACCATGCGCACTGCCTTCAAGGTTTCTGCGGCTTGGCTCTGCTGAGCTGATGCTGTCATGACAAGGCAGTCTATGAGCACATCTTTTCTGTCTATGCCTATAGCTTCCGCCGCTTCGACTATGCGCTTCGCTATGGCAAGACGCCCTTCCGCGCTGTCGGGGATGCCGCTGTCGTCAAGAGTGAGACCCAAAACCGCGCATCCGTATTTTTTTACTATGGGCAGAATTTTTTCCAAGGAATCTTTCTTGCCGTTTACGGAGTTTATGAGAGGCTTGCCGTTGTATATGCGCGCCGCTCTTTCGAGTGCCGTGTAGTTTGACGAGTCAAGCTGGAGCGGCAAGTCTGTAACAGACTGTATTTCCGATACCGCGGCGGCTAGGGCGGCGGCTTCGTCTATGTCGGGAAGTCCCATATTCACGTCCAGCACGGAAGCTCCCTGCTCCTGCTGATGAATAGCTTCTTTGAGTATGTAGTCCGTGTCCTTCGCTCTTATTGCTGCCTGAAGAGTTTTTTTGCCTGTCGGGTTTAGCCTCTCTCCTATGATTACGACATCATCGCCGAAGAATACGGGCTTTGAGGGCGAGCATATTCCCGTCCTCTTTGGTACGGTTCTTTTAAGCGGGGAGAGGGCGCGCACCTTTTCTTTGACGAGCTTTATATATTCGGGAGAAGTTCCGCAGCAGCCTCCTATTATGGATACTCCGGACCTTACAAAGTCCGATGCGTATGAGGCGAACTCTTCCGCAGTTATGTCGTAGCGCGTCTTTCCGTCCTCCATAACGGGAAGTCCCGCGTTTGGCTGAACCATTACGGGGATTGATGATATTTCGAGAATTTTTTTCACGATGGGAGCTAGCTGCTTAGGCCCCAAGGAGCAGTTTATGCCGAGAGCGTCCACTCCCAGCCCTTCGAGTGTGAGAACCATTGATTCCACCGATGTTCCGAAAAATGTCATGCCGTTTTCTTCAAAGCTCATCGTCGCTGCGATTGGCAGATGGGAATTTTCTTTGGCAGCTATGACTGCGGCTTTGAGCTCGTAGAGATCAGTGAAGGTTTCGAGGATTATCATATCCGCTTCGGCTTTGACACCCGCTCTCACAACTTCCGCAAATACTTCGACGGCTTCCTCAAACGGCAGGTCTCCGGTTGGAGCCATGACTCTTCCGCACGGGCCTATGTCCAAAGCGACATATTTGCCCTTTCCTGCTGCTTTTCTCGCGGCAGTTACTGCGGCGGAGACGAGTTCGTCCACGGTACGCCCCGCTTTTTCCGCCTTGTACCTGTTTGCTCCGAATGTGTTTGTGCTTACGACATCCGCTCCCGCGTCCAGATACTCCCTGTGTATGGACTCTATTACTTCGGGATTTGTGATGTTGAGCATTTCGGGTATGCCGCCGACTTTAAGCCCTCTGTTCTGGAGCATTGTTCCCATTGCTCCGTCAAAAATTATTGTCTTTTCACCGTTTAATTTAAGCACCGCAGATTTCGCCCCTCTTCCTGTATATACATGATTCAAACGCCGAGCAGAGATCACAGCTCTTTCCGCGCTTTTCTTTCCTGTCGGATATTCCTATCACTGCCGTAATTGATTTAATCGGAACTAGCAGCGATGATTTTGTAAGAGAAATTCCGAGCTTTCGTCCCGAATTCAGCGATGAGAGTATGTACTCCGAGAGCAAGAGCGGAACATCTCCGTAGCCTGGACTGAAGCGCATTGTCATAAACTCTCCGTCTCCCAGTGTCTCGGCGGCTTTAGCTTCAAGCCTGTCGCATTCGCTCTCCGCCGCGGCAGAAGCCAGAGCATCCAGCACGACAGCGTCCGCCATGTCCTTCATCTGGACGCGCGATATGAGCCTGTCAACGGCCGCTCCCAATGTGACCGCCATTATGACGCAGGAGCCGCTGTTTTCCAGAAGTTCCGCCAGACTGCGGCTCTGCACTTTAAAATCGTCAAAAGAAATTTCGTCTCCGCAGAGCGAGACTTTGACACGGGCATAAGAGCCCCTTACCGTCACGGACGAGAGAAGCTCCGCATAAAGCTCTTCGGCTTTTGCGCGGAAACCACAAGGCAGCTCTCCGTCTGCGCCCAGAAGGCGCAGAGCTTCTTTCATGATCGGAGCGGGGATATCAGCCACGCTTCACCCTCAGGGAGTAGAGTATTCCTCTGATATTTTCCGATATGCGCTTTGCTATCTCGGGCTGATTCATAGTGTAGAGGTGTATTCCGTCCACACCGTTCGCCAGCAGATCCACTATCTGAGCTGTGGCGTAGGCTATGCCCGCCTCTTTCATTGCCATGCTGTTGTGTCCGTAAGCTCTGATAATCTTCTGAACCTTGTCCGGCACTGAAGCTCCGCACATAGATACCATCCTGCTTATCTGAGAAGCTGATGTTATAGGCATAATTCCCGCCGCTATCGGCTGAGAAATTCCCATTGCGCGGGCTTTGTCTTTAAACTCGTAAAAGAGAGAGTTGTCGAAAAAGAGCTGAGATATGAGCATGTCGGCTCCGCAGGCGCATTTTTCCCTGAGCCTCATAAGGTCGTCCTGCATGGAATATGCTTCCAAGTGTTTTTCCGGGTAGCAGGCCGCTAAAATTTTAAAATTATATTTTGACTTTATAAAACGTATGAGGTCGCATGCGTATTTGAAATCCGACAGCTTCTCACCTTCTGCCAAATCTCCGCGCAGAGCGAGAATATTTTTTACGCCCTTCTCGGCGAGGGACAGGAGTACTTTGTCCATCTGCTCTTTTGTAGAGCCTACACATGTGAGGTGGGCCACGGCGGGAATGTTGTAGCTGTTTTGAATCTCCGAAGCTATTTCTGCAGTGTTCTCCCTGCTCGTGCCGCCTGCGCCGTAAGTGACGCTTATAAGGTCGGGGGCAAGGCTTGCAAGTGCGTCAACAGTGGCAAATATTGAGCTTAACTCTCCCTTTCCCTTGGGAGGGAAAATTTCAAAAGAGAGCGTGGGGCTCTGTTTATCAAAAAAATCCTTCATCTCTGCTCCTCCTAAACGTCAATTTTTATAAATTTAGGTACCTCTCCAAAATTTCCGCTGCTCCGTCACTTTCATTATCCGGTGCTATGATATCGGCGGCTTCTCTCACATATAACGGAGCGTTGCCCATAGCAACTCCGACTCCCGCCCATGCGAGCATCTCTTTGTCATTTCCCCCGTCTCCGAAAGTCATGACATCCTCCCTATCTATGCCCAGACTCTCGGCAACCATCTTAACGGCCAGAGCCTTGTTGATATCGCGGTTGACCATCTCGACAAAGGCGCACCACGATGCGGCAATGTAGAGCCTGTCTCCGAAATACTCCTCCGTCAGATTCTTCATATTTTCAAAAACTTCTCTTTGCATTGATATCCCGAGAAGTTTGTCAGACTTTCCGCAGAAATTCCAAAAATCATCGCCCAAAGCTACAGCGTTTATCTTGGCTATGCTCTCATAATACTTGCACCTTGGGTCGGAGCTGTCTTCCACAATTAGTTTGTCCTCGTGATAAATCTGCAGATACCAGCCATGCTCCCTGTAAAAATCCAGTACTTCGCAGGTGAGTTCCTCACTTATAGGCTTCTCGTAAAGAACCTCGTGAGTAATGGGGTTTTTTATCACCGCTCCGTTGTAAAAGACGCATGGCGCGTCAATCCCAAGCTCAAGAATTATCGGCAGAGCGGAAGGATACATTCTGCCTGTCGCAACTGTGACATATATTCCCTGCTCCCTTGCGGCTCTTACCGCAGCTTTTGTCCGCTCCGTCAAAACTCCGCTCTTGTTAAGGAGAGTTCCGTCCATATCAAGAGCGACTAATTTAGGTCTGCATCTCACAGCGCAAACACCATGAGAGTTATAAGCTCTCCAGCAACGGCGGCTGCTCCCAGCACATCGCCGTTGACCCCGCCGAGCCTCTTATTCATCTGAGAGGCCGCTCCGTAAGAAGCTGTGAAGACAAGGAGAACGGACAAAATCCACTCCATAGGAGCGAAAGGAAGAAATACCAGTACCGATATTGCCGACAGAAACAGCTCATAGCCTCCGAAGTCATCTACTGCGCCTTTGCCCATGCCGCTCTCCCATGGATATTTTCCGTAAAATGCCGCAGTGCATGAGCCGAAACGGCCGACAGCACCGGCAGTCATAAGAGCCAGAGCCTCCTGATGAGGGCCCAAAGCGAGCAGCAGCCCCGTCCAAAGTCCAAAGGCGAGAATAAGGCTTATCGCTCCGAAAGAGCCCAAGCGGCTGTCCTTCATCACGGAGCGAAGCTCTTCGCCTCTGCGTCCCGATCCTATGCCGTCCCATAGGTCGCCCCAGCCGTCAAGGTGCAAAGACCAGCCCACTGCGGCGTAAAAAGCCGCTCCAATCCAGACAGAGCCTATCTGCCCTATGCCCATGATATTTACAAATGTGATGACAACTCCAGTTAAAAAACCCAAGATACCCCCGACAATAGGGGCAATGGTAAGAGTTCTTGCTCTGTCCGGCATAATCTTTGGCCAAAATTTCTTCGGCAGAGGAATGCGTGTCAGAAGCGTCCACATTACCGCGAGTCTGTCGAAGAAATCAAACTTAAACGTACCTCCGCGCAGCTCGCCTTCAAATCTTTTTGAATACTCTTCAAACTTATCTTTAATCAAATCAACATGTCCTTTCTTTTCAGATGCGGATTTAACAGATATTTGGGCACCTAAGTGCGGAGATTTTATTATATATCATTGTTATATGTATTTGTGCGGACAAAAATGGCGGAATCAACGAAAGATTGCTCTGCACCGAACATTCCCGCCGAAAGAGCTCTTTTTGCTCATAACTAAAATACATCCCATGTATTATACTTATTCAAGCAATTTTCAAATCACGGAGGTAATCTCATTGCCATCATTTGCGTCTCTCTCTTTTGGAGGAAATAAAAAAATATATGCCGCTATTATCGCATCATTGCTCATCCTTGCGATGCTTGTTCCCTCTCTGAGAGAAAAATACTCCGAGCCTGTCAAGGCTGAGAGAGAGAGCTACAAACTCGGTACTGTCGTGCGCCTTACCGTTTACGGAAGTGACGAAAAAAAGCTCGATTCCGCTCTGACGGACGCAATGAACGAGATAGACAGGCTTGAGGGACTATTTTCCGTAAATATCCCTTCTTCCGAAATATCCAAAGTCAACAGCTCAAAATCAGGCAGAGTTAAAGTGGGAAGAGAGTGCGCCGATATAACATCCTTCTCCCTGCGTCAGGCAAAAATGACGAACGGGGCCTTTGACCCAACCATAGAGCCCATAGTCAAGCTGTGGGGTATTGGGACGGACTCTCCCAGAGTTCCGAGCTCGGACGAGATAAAAAATGCCCTCAAATATGTGGATTACAAAAAAATATCGGTAAAGGACGGCTTTATCATAAAAGGCGAGGGGCAGAAACTCGACATGGGCGCGGCGGCGAAAGGGTGGATTGCCGACAGACTTGCGGAAATGCTAAAAAAGCGCGGCATAAAATCCGCAATCATAGACCTGGGAGGCAACCTCTCGGTAATAGGAGAATCGCCTAAGAAGCGCCCATGGAAGCTCGGACTTCAGCACCCGGCAAAGCCGCGCGGAGAATACTTCGCCATTGTCGAGGCATCCGACACATCAGTAGTCACATCGGGGCCTTACGAAAGAAACTTTACCAAGGACGGACATCTCTACCACCACATATTCGACACAAAGACGGGATACCCGGCAGAGTCGGATTTGGCTTCGGTAACGGTAATATCACAAAATTCCGCACTTGCGGACACTCTATGCACGGGCCTCTTCGCAATGGGGCTTGAAAAAGCGTCGGAGCTTGTCTTGTCCGAGGGAGTGAGCGCGGTATTCGTCTCAAAAGACTATAAAAATATCTACATTACAAAGGACATATCATCCGCGCTTTCCTTAAAAGACGACACAATGAAACTACATATAATAGGAGAGAGTAAAAATTGAAAAAGGGCGACAAAGCACTTTTTCTGATATTCCTCCTCTCCCTTGCCGTCTCCGGGATTTTCTTTCTTCAAAGAAAATTTGCCGAAGATAAAGGGCTGCAGGCAGAAATCATGCAGAACGGCAGAATAGTCCGCACCATAGAGCTGAAAAAGAGCGAAAGCTATGACATCCCAATAAAAGCCGACGGCTTCAACCTCATATCGGTAAGAGACGGAAGCATAAGCATAACCTCCTCCGACTGCCGAAACGAAGACTGCATGAAAATGGGGACGATATCGCACGGCGGAGAGAGCATAATCTGCCTGCCAAACCGCCTCTCCATAAGAATATCCGGCTCTTCCGAAGTTGACGGAGCATCCTACTGATGAAGCTGCGCGAAATGATATTGGTATCATTCCTAGCCGCAATGGCTCTGGTATTTAACATGCTGGAATCGGCTCTGCCCATGCCTCTGCCCGGCATAAAGCTGGGCACGGCGAACGTATTCGCCTTGGCAGCAATCATCCTGATCGGAGCTAAGGCTGGCTTTGCCGTCACACTGCTCCGCGTAGTTACAGCTTGGCTCATAAGCGCCAATTTCTTTACATTTATATGCAGCTTTACCGGCGGAATCTCCGCTGTACTTGTCATGGTTTTACTCTATAATAACTTTAAATCTTGCTTCTCAATATCAGGTATAAGTGTGGCAGGTGCATGGGCATTTAATATCGCCCAACTTGCTGTTGCTTCATATATAATAGGTGATATTAGGGTACTCTGGTATATTTTCCCCCTGCTTGCCGCAGGAACTCTTTCAGGCTGGGCAGTGGGATACTTGGCGGAGCTGCTCTGCGGCAGGATAAAATTCCTTTGGGAGGGGAGAAGATGAAAAGTAAAGTCAAAGCTCCGAATCACCGTGCAAAAGCCTTCACCCTTGTTGAAATATTGATTGTTATAATAATCATAGGAATAATGGCTGGTATCTTCACACTCTCCGTGGGAGCAGCGGCAGACAGAGCGCAGGCGGCTAAAATCGTCTCGGACATGAGAATGCTCAAATCCGCCGTACTCCTCTACTATGCACAAAACGGCAAATGGCCCGTATCGGGAAGCGGAAGCGCATCTGACATACGCCAGACAAAGGCATCATTGGTTCTGTCGGGAAATATAGATACTCCCATAAATGATAAGTATGAGATAGTCGTCCGTTCGGGAGATTCCGGGAGCGTTAAAAACGGCGCAATATTTATCAAATACAACGATCCGACACTGCCTTACAGCGTTAAAAAAATTCTGGAAGAGATGGCGCCCAAAGTGAACCTGTGGAACTCGACCTCGGACAAGGGAGAGTATAAGGCCAAATATTACAAGGCGGACAATGTATCGGAAAAAAGCAAGTCATCAGAGACAATGCATATGCCTGTCTACATGTTCTAGCCAGCCGCACTCTGCGCAACGACGTTCGGCGGACGAGACGTTTGCAGTTTAAAAATTAATTTTTCTCTAAAAATATGACCATATAATTCAAAAGGAGCGGCGATATGAAAATTTCTATTGATAAGGCGGTTTTGAACGACTTTCCGCAATCACGTATAGGATGGCTGAAAGCCGAGGTAATTGTCGAACCCGAATCGGAGCTCATAAACAATTTCAAAAAACAGCTCATATCCCGTCTTGCCGACATTGGGATATCTGCGGACACAATGATGCTCCACCCGGATGTCGCAAGGTGGCGCGAAGTCTATTCAAAAATGGGAGTGAAGCCCAGCAAGTACCGCTCGTCACTTGAAGCTCTGCTGCGCAGAATATTCAAAGGCGACATATGGAGCGTATCAAACGTGGTTGACTGCTATGACTGCGTATCCGCGGTAAATCTTCTTCCCATGGGAGCGCACGACATAGAAAAGCTCAAAGGAAGCCTGACACTCAGATACGGACGCGAGGGAGAAAAATTCTATCCCTTGGGAGCGGGAGACTCGGTTATAGACGTTGAGACAAAACACATAGTGTACGCCGACGATGAAAAAGTTTGCTGCTGGCTCTGGAACTACAGAGACACAAGGATGGCCTCCGTCTCCGAAGAGACAAAGACTGCTCTCTTCCTCGTTGACTGCGCCTTTGAGACTGAGTGGCGCACGACGGAAGAAGGGCTTGAAGCACTGTCGCACGAGCTTGAACTTATAGGGTGCAGACCGTTGGCATCGGGAGTGCTGGACGCAGATACACCGGAGTGCGAAATTTGAGCCTGACGGACAACATTGGCTGCTGCGGCATGGACTGCGGCGCATGCGAAGCACGCAAGGCCACAGCAGCAAACGACACGGAAGCTCTGGCGCGAATAGCCTCCTCTCTTGAGAGCGAGGATGAAAACCCCTTCATACTCCCGTCAAAAGTCAAATGCACGGGATGCCTCGCCCCCGGAGTTAAAAGCCTTTCTTGCTGCGAGTGCAGGATAAGACAGTGTGCAATGGAAAACAACATACCTCACTGCGGATTCTGCGAAGAATTTCCATGCGAACTCGGAGGCCCGGAATGGGAAGCCATACCGGAATATAAACACAATTTAGAGACACTAAAAAGCAGATAAAAACATTATAGCGAAGATAGGCGAAGAATCATCTCCGCCTATCTTCGCTATAGCATAAATAAAAATAAGAAATAAGACGCGGATTAATTTTTATATTTAAAACATGTGTCCAAAGACTTTCGGAAAACAGCTGTTGCACCTTCCACTGCATCTTCCGCCTCCGAGACATCCCCCGAACAGAAAAGCCGAACAATCCTCTCGTGACTTGCAATAACATCCGCATCAAAAACAGTGCTGCTCTTTTTGAGGTACGGATTACACAGCTCAAGAATCATAGTCCCCATCTTTATAAGGAACTGATTCTCCGTGCTGTTTAAAATTATCATGTGAAAATCTAAATCAGCCTTGTACGCGGCATCCAACTGTGCCTCCGAAAGAGCCTTAAACTCCAGAAATTTATTCTTCAAAGCCTCTTTCGTCTTTTCGGAAGCCTTAGAAGCCCCGAGCTTAAGAGCCATAGTATCAAATATTACGCGGAACTCGAAAAGCTCATCCGCGCTCGTCCTCTGCAGCATCATATCAAAGAGCAAAGGCCTTAATATCTGCGGCCCAAGAGACTCCCTAAGATAAGTACCCCTGCCCTGAGAGGCCTCCACCACTCCCAAGACCTGCAGCATCTTTATCGCTTCTCTGACGCTTGATTTGCCAACCTTGTACCGTTCCGACATCTCCCGTTCGGAGGGCAGAGTGCTGCCGGGTCTGAACTCACCGTCTCTTATGGAGTTTTGAATATTTTCGAGTACCAGCTGCGATAGAGTGACATCTTTTTTTATCTCTGACAAATCCACCACCCCAAACGGCTTATAATATAGTAGGCTCGAACAATGGTTCGAAGCACTTTAATTATAACTTGACATTTTACAAACGTACAATAGAATCTACTTATCAGATATCTGATAAGTAGATATCTTTACCAATCTGTCTGAAATATACAAGAGATGTATCCTGCAAAGATGTGTGCATTTCTGAAATGCAGACAATAGGAGGAATTACCGTGAAAAAGCTTCCGCCGAGTATATTCAACGATGTTATAGGTCCTATTATGAGAGGCCCCTCAAGCTCTCACGTAGCAGGAGCTTCACGCATAGGAGCTCTTGTTCGTGCCGCACTGAACTCAGACGTAAAAAAAGCTGTTGTTGACTTTGACGTAAACGGTTCTCTCGCCGAGTCCCACGACGGACACGGCACAGATATGGGCTTTATCTGCGGAATAATGGGAATGGAGATAACAGATCCCGGAAGCGCGAACTATCAAAAAATCGCAGAAGAAAAAGGAATATCCGCCGAGTTCCGCATCTCTGACTACGGAGCCGTGCACCCGAACCATTACAGAATAGAAGCCTTCTCCTCGGACGGAAAATCCCAAAAGTGGGACGCCGTCTCAGTGGGCGGCGGCATGGTCGAAATGATTTCATTCGACGGATTCAAAATATCCCTTGCAGGCGACTTCTATGAACTGCTCATAAAACTTGACGAAAGCAAAATGGGAGGCTTAAGTGCATCAGATTTTACAGAAGCCTTCTTCCCCGATGCAGACTTCATCCTATATGACAAAAAAGACACAGTCACATTGGCCGAAGTAAAACTTGCCTCTATTCCCGACAAAAAAGCCCTTGCCGCATTGCAGCGCGCCGCCTGCGCGGCGGAATTTGTCCTCCTTCCCCCTATTTTGCCTGTCCATTCCAGACGAGATTGCCAAGTGCCGTTTTTAACCGCCTCCGACATGCTTCGGTACGCCGAAAAAAACGGTCTTGAAATGTGGGAACTGGCGGCACTCTACGAGGCTCGCCGCGGAGATATAAGCCGGGAAGAAGTGCTTGAAAAAATGTCTGAAATTGCCGCGATAATGGAAAATTGCGTCGACGAAGGCCTAAAAGGCACGGAATACAGAGACAGAATATTGGGGCGTCAGTCCCACCTCATAGAGAAAAAGAACGAAAAACTCATCCCATGCTCCCTGCTGAACGAAGTCATCAAAAGCATAACAGCAGTGATGGAAGTCAAAAGCTCCATGGGAGTAATCATCGCAGCACCCACAGCAGGCTCATGCGGATGCCTGCCTGGTACAATCATTGCCGCGGCAAGACATATGAATCTTTCGCGCGAGGACATAGCAAAAGCTCTGCTTGCTGCAGGGCTCATAGGAATATTCATAGCTCACTCTGCAACATTTGCCGCAGAAGCGGCTGGCTGCCAGGTCGAATGCGGAGCGGCATCAGGCATGACGGCGGCGGGAATGGCTCAGCTCATGGGAGGCAGCCCCGCGGAATGCGTCTGCGCCGCATCCATGGCACTGCAAAGCGTAACAGGCCTTGCCTGCGACCCTGTAGCCAACAGAGTGGAAGTGCCGTGCCTGGGCAAAAACATAATGGGAGGCACAAACGCCATCTCAGCCGCAAACATGGCTCTTGCAGGCTACGACATAGTAATCCCATTGGACGAAACAATAGCCGCAATGTACGACATAGGCCAAAAACTCCCGATAGAACTCCGCTGCACATTCGGAGGACTGGGAAAAACTCCGGCGTCGCTCGCGATAAGAAAGAAACTCGAAGGAAAAGCATAAAACAAAGAGGCAGGCAGGGACTCAATCCTGGTCTGCGGAGAGCGGAAGTCGCTAGCTTCGCTCCGCTGAAGTCGCTTCGCGTGAAACATAGTGAAGCACTCGCTTCGCATTGAGGGAAGATAAATCCCTGTTTGGCTTTTTAATCGTCTCGCCGTAACACTTCAGTACGGGGTTCAGCGGCGCTGGTTTTTGAATCTTTAGAACCAAGCCGCTTTACCCCGCACAGACCAGTTGATGGAAAAACAAAGTGATTCGCACAAAACAAAAAGGCGTTGTTTTGGCCATCTACTTATGAGAGGAGACGACAAAGGGCAAAAACATAGGCTAAATCGTGATTTACTCCAGCCATGTTTTGCTTTTGCCTTTTCAGCCGTTTGACCACCGTTTGCCAACTGTTTAACTATTGCTCTTCGCTAACCTGAGATTACCCGCCGTGGATGGGTGTATGTTGTTGTTATCTGCCGGTATGACGGAAGCCGCCTTTTGTTTATGGCGGCTTCTGTTCGGATATTTGCGTTGGTTTTAGTTATTTTCGTTTTTGTAAGTTTCTATCTCTCTTTTAAGATTGAGGGCTAAATCTCTTGCCCGGCAGGAGGCAATCCAAGCAGGGCTGTCTTCATCATGTTTGTCATGGCATTTCATTAACTCATACGCATTATCGTAAATATCATTAGAAATAGCTTGTATCATTTCTAAAAAAAAGCTATGCTCTGTCTGTCTGTCTGTCTGTCTGTCTGTCTGTCTGTCTGTCTGTCTGTCTGT
>CAYRAI010000015.1:0-52070 GCA_964422205.1 uncultured Synergistaceae bacterium
GAAATACCAAGGGCTCAGCTATTTTTAATGCGCTGGAAACTGCAAAAGTCAGGAGTCTTTCGCGATGCAGGTGCGGCCCAGAGCCGCTGTGCAAAATATTTTCAGGGATTTATATTTTCACGTACTTTGGAGAAAAGTGCGCATAAACCGCCTTGGAGATGTTTTGACACTGCAGGTTTGTGTAGTTTGCCGCAATGATTATGGAAGAGGCATTATTGCGCTAAGAGTGGATAGGGATTATACTCATCAGTGATTGAACGGGGTGTGGTTATGTCTATAAGGCTTGATAAATTTCTAAAACTCTCCAGGCTTGTTAAAAGACGGAGCGTGGCTCAGGAGATGTCTGAGATCGGAGCTGTCCGAATTAACAAGCGCGGCTCAAAACCGTCATCTAATGTCTCTGACGGAGATATTATTGAGATTGCATATCCGAGAAGGCTGCTTACAGTACGTGTTCTCGTTTCGGATGAAGTTTTGCTGAAGAGAAACGCGGTCTCCTACGAAGTTGTTGAGGAGAAGCGGGCGGATATGGAAGAGCGCCCTTGGTAGGCTAATAACATTGAGATAAGGAGGAGACATTATTGTCTTTAATCGCTAAGGTACATGCAAGAGAGATTCTTAATTCACGCGGTTATCCCACTGTTGAGGTTGATGTAACTCTTGAATCTGGAGTAATGGGACAGGCCAGTGTCCCGACAGGAGCATCTATCGGCACATACGAAGCCTATGATTTAAGAGACGGTGATGCCGGCAGATACCGCGGAAAAGGTGTCCTTAAAGCTGTCGATAATATTAACAAGTTCATAGATCCCATGCTCAAAGGCATGGATCCTCTGGAACAGGTGCTGATAGACGAAAGTCTTATACACCTTGACGGTACTTTGCACAAGACGCGCCTCGGAGCCAACGCGGTTCTCGCCGTTTCTCTGGCTGTAGCCAGAGCCGCGGCTCACTCTATGAATATGCCTCTTTGGAGGTATTTGGGCGGGCTTAACGCAAACCTCCTTCCCGTGCCTTTTATGAATGTGATAAGCGGAGGAACACGTCTCAATAAAAATCTAAACATACAGGAATTTTTGATAATTCCCCACGGAGCTCCTTTTTTCACCGAGTCGCTGAGAATGGGAGCGGAGACATACCACGCTCTTGAGGACGTCTTGGCCGATAAAGGCAAGATGACAGGCGTAGGTGATGAGGGTGCTTTCTATACGGACTTCAGAGACCAGGAAGAAGCTCTCGACTCTCTCATGGAAGCAATTAAAAAGGCGGGCTATGTCCCCGGAACTGACATTTCTATAGGTCTTGACATTGCCGCCAGCCATTTCTGCTCAAACGGAGCTTACCAGTTCCCCAGCGGCAACTACAAGTACACATCCGGCGAATTGATTGACATGTACGAAATTTTATGCGGCAAATACCCAATTATGTCAATTGAAGACGGTCTGGCCGAGGATGACTGGCAGGGATGGAAGTCTATGACGGAGCGTATAGGCGGCAAGGTGCAGCTTATAGGAGACGATCTTTTTGTCACTCACAAGGAACGCCTGCGTATCGGAATAGAAAACGGGGCAGCCAATTCCGTACTTGTGAAGCCAAACCAGATAGGTACTTTGACGGAGACGATGAATGTCATAGACATGGCTCGCAGAAACGGCTACCAGAGCATAATATCGCACCGTTCGGGCGAGACTGCCGATAATTTTATAGCGGATCTCACCGTGGCTACAGGGGCAGGACAGATCAAAGCAGGAGCTCCCTGCAGAGTTGATAGGCTCGCAAAGTACAACAGGCTTATAAGGATAGAAGAATCGCTTCAGGGACGTTCGCAGTTTGCGGGAAATTTTGAAGCGTAACAGCTCAATATTTTATTGAGAGGTGGATTGACGGATGCGCGTAGCGGAACCGACGGTTGAAAGACTTATTCAGTATTACAGGCTTCTCATTCAGATGCGGGATGAAGGACGCAAAGTTGTATCATCCCTGCAGATAGGCGAGATGCTTGGCATAAAAGCCAGTCAGGTGAGAAAGGATCTCTCATACTTTGGTGAAATAGGCAAAAGAGGAGTTGGCTATCACGTAAGCCGCCTTTGTGCTCACATCGAAAATATATTGGCCTCGCCCAAAGTTTGGAGAGTTGCTTTGGCGGGTGTCGGAAATCTCGGAACAGCTCTGATGGGACATACGTCCTTCCAAAGCTATAAGTTTAATGTCGAGGCGCTTTTTGACGTGGATCCCTCCAAGGTGGGACATGACATTATGGGGGTTCATTGCTGGCATGTAGATGAAATAGCCAAGGTAATGGAGGAGAGAGAAATAGAGGTTCTTATTCTCGCAGTCCCCGCCGCTGCGGCGCAGAGCTGTGTGGACAAAGCTTCGGAATCCCCCATACTTAAGGGGATTTTAGCCTTTACTCCCGCGTCTGTTGTCGTCCCGGAAAAAATACTTTTCTACAGGGTGGATATATTTGTAGAGCTTGAGAAGCTGCTTTTCTTCCTAAAGGAGCAGGAAAAAACACTTTAGGATAGAAAGTTCTATGCGATATAGCTCAACTCATGATAAAATATCGTCTGTCGCGCTCTTTTATGAGTGTTAAAATAGGTTTCACAAAAAATTTCAAATAGAGGTCAAGGAGGGGTTCTCTTGGGTGGTCAGCAGGGCGGTCTTGTAGGAATGATGTTACCACTGGCAATGTTTGCGGCAATTTTCTATTTTATGATTCTTCGTCCGCAAAAAAAGAAGCAGAAAGCTCATGAAGAGATGCTTGCAAGCATCAGCAGAGGTTCGACTGTAATTACTGCTGGAGGGTTTTTCGGCGTGGTTCGTGATGTGTTGGATGACAGCTACATTATTGAACTGGACGAGGGTGTAAAGGCCCGCATTCTTAAAAGCTCAATTTCGATGAAGAAGTCAGATTCTTCCGAACAGAAGCAGCTTAAGAAGAAAAAGAAAAAGTCACAGGAGCTTCCTGAAGATAACGCGGATGTCGAGGCATCGGCAGAGGTCTCTGCCGATACAGCGGCTGCTGCAGCAGAGACTGTCGCAGAATCCGCAGCGGAAGTCGCCGATGTAAATCCGGCAGATACTGAAAAGAAGGAAGAAGCATAGTAATCTTCTCGATGTTTCTTCTGAATAAATACGGAGAGGGCAGCCTATGTCCACTCCGTTTTCTGTGTAAGGAGGCGCACCATTAATGATTAAAAGAGACAAATGGCGGCTTATCGTTGTAGTTGCCGTTGTTGCCATAGCCGCATTTATCGCCTTTCCGATACAGGGAAAAGTCCGTTTGGGACTTGACCTCAGAGGCGGTGTGCATATAGTCCTTCAGGCAAAGGAAACAGCAAATAATCCCGTAACCAATGACAGCATAGAAAGGCTTCTTGCCGTTCTTCGCAGTCGTATAGACCAGTACGGAATAGCCGAACCTGTTATTCAGCGCCAGGGCGATGACAGAGTTGCGATAGACCTTCCCGGAGTTGACGATCCCGAGGCAGCACTCGACCTTATAGGGCGTACCGCAGTTCTTGAGTTCCGCCAGGTACTCGGAGAATCACCGCGTGTGCCTGCAAAGCCGATCCGCTCGAATTACGACAGCGACGAAAGCTTCAAGTCTGCTCAGGGGCGCTGGCAGCAGGCCAAGTCCGAAGTTGATGCCTACATCAAGCAGATGCAGGATGCCGTTAAGACCAACCCCGACATTATTGTCGCAAAAGGTGAAGAGGGCGGGGCATATCTGCTTGGCAAGTCTTATGTCACAGGCAAGAATCTCACAAAGGCCGACACAACTTTTGATCAGTTCGGCAAGGCCGCTGTTTCCCTGAAATTTAACGCTGAAGGAGCTCAGCTTTTTGATGCCGCTACAGCCGCGAATGTAGGAAAACAGATAGCCATTATTCTTGATAATGTTGTTATCTCGGCTCCTGTCGTGCAGCAGAGAATATCCGGCGGAGAAGCTCAGATTACCGGCAAATTCTCAACTGCCGAAGCCAACAGACTTTCGATTATGCTCCGCGCCGGAGCTCTGCCTGTCTCTGTCGAAATTCTCGAAAACCGCTCGGTAGGACCGACGCTCGGTGCCGACTCCATTAAAGACGGTATAAAAGCCGGACTTATAGGCGCGGCTCTGGTTGTCATGTTTATGCTCATCTACTACGGAATTCTCGGTGTTGCCGCGGACATAGCTCTTGCTGTAGCCATGCTTCTTGTCATAGCCAGCTTGATATTCCTTAAGTCCACACTGACTCTCCCGGGAATCGGCGGAGTAATCCTGACTATAGGTATGGCTGTAGACGGCAATATTCTTATATACGAGAGAATGAAAGAAGAGTTCCGTTCTGGCAAAACACTTATAGCGGCTCTTGATTCAGGGTTTAAGAAAGCTCTGGTCGTCATACTCGACTCAAATATAACAACGCTCATAGCGGCCGCAGTCCTATTCTACTTCGGAAGCGGTCCGATCAGAGGCTTTGCCGTAACACTCAGTGTCGGTGTTGTTTCCTCTGTCTTCTGCAACGTTGTTGTTACACGCTCCCTTCTCGGGGCTATCCTTTCATCCCGCAAGGGCATGACCCTTTAGGAGGAGGCTGATACTATGGCAACTTTTGACGCATCGAAATTACGCATACCGTTTATGAAATACAGGAAAATCTGTGTCGGAGCCAGCATACTTCTTATGCTGCTTTCGCTTGGAATGCTCTTCACCAAAGGTCTCAACTTGAGCGTTGACTTTACCGGAGGACTTGTTCTTCAGGTGAAGTTTGAGCAGTCAGTTGAAGTGGCTCAGATTAGAGAGAGCCTAAGCTCAATAGGGCAGGGACAGGCAATAATTCAGGCTTACGACAATAAAGACGTGCTTATCAGATTTCAGGCCCAGGATGAAGATGTACGCCGCTCTGTCCTTGATAAGCTCAAGAAAGACTTCGGCGGTCTGACTATCCTCAAGATAGACAAAGTCGGCCCGGTCGTAGGACAGGAACTCAGAGCCCAGGCTGTTATAGCCCTTCTGCTCGCACTTGCCGGAATTCTTATCTACATGGCTTTCCGCTTTAAGTTTAGGTTCGGAGTGGCTGCTGTTCTCTCTCTGGTGCATGACTCCATCCTAATGCTTGGGGTTTACAGCCTTACAGGCAAAGAAGTATCGGTCGCGTTCATAGCGGCAATACTTACAGTGGTAGGTTATTCTCTGAACGACACAATAGTTGTTCTTGACCGTGTCCGCGAAAACTGGCCCGCTCTTAGATCAAAGGGAGTGCTTGAACTTGTCGACAACTCAATAAACCAGACACTTTCAAGAACCATCAACACCTCCCTCACAACATTGCTTCCGATTGTGGCAATGTTCATTTTCGGCGGAGAAGTTATAAGCAACTTTGCTTTTGCCTTCCTTGTCGGAATTGTAGTAGGCACTTACAGCTCAATATATGTCGCAAGCTCTGTTGTCGCTGAGTGGTATCTCCGTTCGCCTAAGTACTAGTATAAAATTATCAAAAACAGAGGGGCGCACGCCCCTCTTTTTTTGTGACCGTTATCTGTTTTGATGTATTATAATGAGTCCATTAATTATAGTCTCATCTAGGAGGGGTTATATGAAAAGCTATATTCTCGCTATAACGGTAACAATGTTTCTTTCTGCGCTCTTTGCATTTCAGAACATAGGAGATGTAACGGTAAGATTTATGTTCTTTGAATGGACATTTCCCCAGGGCGTATGGGAAGTAATGCTCTTCTGTGTGGGAGCAGCTATCATGTGGATCTTCTCCATATTCTCAATGTTTGAAGTCAGAGGAAAGTACAAAAAAGAGCTGAAAGTCAAAGATGACAAAATCACGTCGCTGGAACAGGAAAAAAAGATGATACTTGATTCAATTTCGGCCGCGCGCACATCAGTACCTCAGACGGATAATACAGTTTATGACGCCGCTGCCGTACAAAGCGAAGAGAGAACGGCTGATTAGTTTTGGTTGTACGCTGCTTAAAGGACGACCTTAATATATATGTTCCGGGAGAAAGCACCGCAGCAATAGCGGAAAAACATAACTGTACCTTATTTCAGGCCGCGCTCCTTGAAATGAGGGGACTTGCGGCCGATTTGCCTTCCTCGGATTTTGCTGATTGGCTCGCGCCAAATATGGACACCATTCTTCAACACCTGAATTTGGGCGAGACCAACAGCAGAGCCGCTGAGCTTGTAAGGAATCTATCCGATGAATCCGACGTAGTTGTCTATGGTGACTATGATGTTGACGGAATATCATCTACAACACTTGCAATAGAAATGGTGCTAGCAAAAAAGGCTCGTGTGCGCTACTTTATACCGCACAGATTTAATCAGGGCTACGGTTTGCACATGGATGTCGCAGAGACTATATCAAGGAGGAAATGTGATCTTGTCATAGTTGTAGACTGCGGCACTCAGGATGTGGATGCGGTCAGACAAATAAGGGAGAGCGGAATACCTGTTGTCATATTCGACCACCATCTTGTAGAGAGTTCCGCAGCTCTTTGCGACACTATGGTAAATCCGCAGATATCAGGAGACTCTCTGGCAAAAAAGCTCTGCGCGACGGGTGTTATCTGGTGTTGGGCGTGGCAGAACTCGCTTCTGTCCCGTGAGCATATGCTGAGGCTGCTCGATTTGGTTGCTTTGGCAACTGTTGCCGACTGTGTATCCCTTGCCTCTCCTCTGAACAGAGTGCTTGTAAGGGGAGGGCTTCATGTTCTGCGTACCTCTCCGCGGCAGGGGCTTGCCATATTGATGGATAAGCTCGCCGTCAGCCCAGATACTCTTGACAGCGAAGATCTTGCAATGAAAATAATTCCCTGCCTTAACGCCGCAGGCAGGCTCTATCTTGCGGATCTTGCTGTAAAGATACTTTTCCCAGGTGATGATCTCATAGAATCTGTCGACAAAATAATAGCTCTCAACAGGAAGAGAAGAGAGCTCTCTACTAAAATTCTTACTCAGGTAGACAGCGATGACAGCGACGGTTTTCAATTTGTTTTGACAAACGAGGAGTGGTCTGTCGGAGTTTTGAGCAGCGTCGCAAGCAGAATATGTGTCGAACGCAACTCTCCCGTGGCTCTTGTCGCCTCTGTCGGCGAGGTTATGAGGGGAACACTGAGAATGCCAAACGGCGGAGACGCCGTCGGAGTGCTTAAAGCTCTCTCCCCTATGCTTAACACATGGGGCGGACACAGGCTTGCCGCCGGATTTAGCGTGAAAAGCGAACTCTGGCTCGATCTTCGCAGCGAGATGGAGAAAATGCTCTCTAAGATCACTGTACGAGGAGAGAAAGAAGACTTATTATATTGGAACGTGTCCGAGATGGACATGAGGACGTGGAAAGAAGCGGAGGAACTCGGCCCTTTCGGCATGGAAAATCCCGCCCCCAAGCTCTACTCTCCTTATGACGGACACTCAGTTAAAATTTCACCGATGGGTAAGAACGGCAAACATGTGAAGATAGATCTCGGGGGGCCGACTCTGCTGGGCTTCGGTGCCGCTGAGATGATGCACGATATAGATTCCCTTGCCGGGTGGGTTTATAAACCGAGGCCGGACACGTGGAGAAACGTTACAACATTGCAGCTTATACTTGAGAAAATGGTTATTGAGTAATACACAGAATGGCGGTGACACAGATGAATGACGCTAACGACACAATTACTGCTCCTATAAATGTTCGTTCCGCGCACCTTTCGGAAGTTGCGAAGAAAAACTCGGGCGAAATGTCGCGCAAAGAGCACCAGGCTCTTATGGAGAGTTACTGGGGACGTATTCCCGAAGCACAGAGAGTAACGTCTCTGCGTCTTGCGTGGCAGGATTTATGGTCAAAAGCTCAGAGATACCTTCCCAGGGACGATATGAAATGCGTCGGAGAGGCATTTGTCTTTGCGGCTGAATCACACGGTGAGCAGCGCCGTTACAGCGGAGACCCATATGTCATACATACTGTCAGCGTAGCTTCAATACTTGCAGCCATGGAATTGGACGTGGAGACGCTTGTCGCCGCACTGCTCCATGATGTGCTTGAGGATACCCCAGTCACTCCCGATGTTTTGAAGGAAAAATTTGGAGAGTCCGTCGTGACTCTTGTTGACGGAGTCACAAAGCTTGGCAAACTTCCATTTAAGACTGTGGAGGATTATCAGGCGGAAAATCTGCGCAAAATGTTTGTCGTCATGGCGAAGGACATAAGAGTCGTCCTCATAAAGCTTGCGGACAGGCTGCACAATATGAGGACAATCTCCTCCCACAGAAGAGAAAAACAGCTTTCTATAGCCCACGAAACTATAGAAATTTATGCTCCGTTGGCTCACAGACTAGGTATTTACCAAGTTAAAAGAGAGCTTGAAGATTTGTCATTCCGCATTCTTGATCCGGAAATGTATTACGACATAAAGCGCCGTGTGCGCAAAAAGCTGCCTGAGCGCGAAATGATAATCAAAGAGGCAATGGATATCATCTCTCAGAAAGTCGCAGAGGAAGGGCTTGAAGTAACAATAAAGGGCCGTCCGAAGCATTTTTACAGCATATATGAGAAGATGCGCAGAAAGAACCTCTCTCTTGAGCAGCTTTATGATCTCCTTGCTCTTCGTGTGATAGTGAAGAGCATAGCTGAATGTTATCAGGTCTTGGGAATAGTCCATACGATATGGAAACCAATCCCGGGACAGTTTGACGATTATATAGCTAATCCTAAAAGCAACCTCTACCAGTCTCTCCATACTACTGTTGTAGGACCTGCCGGCGAACCGCTCGAAGTCCAGATAAGGACAGGAGAGATGAACTCTCTTGCCGAATACGGAATTGCCGCCCACTGGAACTACAAAGAGGGAGCAAAGAAGATAAACAACCTCGACAAAGGGCTTACCTGGATCAGAAAAGCTCTCGAAGCTCCTTCCGATAATCAGGAAGACGAGAGCAAAGGAGCTAATTTCTTAGATAATCTCAAGACAGATGTCCTTTCGACGGAAGTCTTTGTCTTTACCCCTAAGGGCAGTGTAATATCCATTCCCAACGGCTCGAACCCCATCGACTTTGCTTATGCCATACATACAGAAATAGGCCATAAGTGCGTAGGTGCGATGGTAAACGGCAGAATAGCCCCGATGGATCAGGAGCTTCATAACGGAGATATAGTCAGGATTTTGACCTCACCTCAGGGCAAACCTTCGAGAGACTGGCTTAAGATAGTAAAGTCCACAAGGACGAGAAGCAAGATAAAAGCTTGGTTCCGTCAGCAGGACAGGCAGGAACGGGAAGAAAAGATTAAGCGCGGCAAAGAATTGCTCGAAAAAGAAGCCGCACGCAGAAAACCAGGAGTTGAAAATCCGCTTGATGCCATCTCGTCGCAGCTCAGTCATATAGCAAGAGAGATGGGATATCTGAGTCTCGAAGAGCTTATCGTATCTGTCGGCAACGGAAGCCACACTCCATCAAACATTCTGGGCAGGCTTGCCTCTTTCGACACGAAGGCGGCTCTCGAGCCTGTACCGACTCAGACAGCTCCGTCACGCAAAGAGGTTGATTCTGAAATAATTGTTGAAGGAGCCCAGGGAGTGCTTGTATCTTTGGCTCAGTGCTGTCGTCCGATACCGGGAGACCCGATAGTCGGCTGTGTTACCCTCAACAGAGGAATTACGGTTCACAGAGCGGATTGTCCGAATACGCAAAAGACAGACCCAGCTAAGAAAGTTGGCGTGTCATGGGGAAAACCGAAATCGACTAAGTACACGGCAAGGATTAAAATAGAGGGAACCGTAAAAGCGGCATTGCTTGCTGATGTTGTGCAGAATATTACCAACATGGACGGCGGAATAGGCGCTATCTCGGCAAACGTGGTAAATAATACAAGAACACGCATTATCGCAGAGGTACAAGTTCGTGATTTGGAGCATCTATACAGGATAATAGCAAAACTGAACACAATATCGGGTATTATAGAGATAATCAGGGGGTAAATGATTTGAAGGCACTCTTGCAGCGTGTAACACATGCAAAAGTCACTGTTGACGGAAATGTTTCAGGAGAGATATCAAACGGTCTTTGTGTCTTTCTCGGGGTTGTAGCGGAAGACACGGAAAAGGACATTGCTTGGCTTGTTGATAAAATTATAAATCTCAGAATTTTTGACGACGAAGATGGCAAAATGAATCTCTCTCTCATCGATAAAAAGGGAGAAATACTTCTTGTCTCCCAGTTTACTCTCTGCGGTGACTGTAAAAGGGGCAGAAGGCCTTCTTGGGTAAAAGCCGCGGAACCGGTTTTCGCAAACGCTATGTACGAAAAATTTGCGGCAGAAATTGTTCTTAGAGGTGTTAAAACAGCAACGGGCGTTTTTCAGGCTGATATGAAGGTTGATATTTGTAACGATGGTCCCGTTACACTTATGATAGATAGCAAGGAGTGAAAAATATGAAAATTAAAAGATTTGCGCTTGGTACTCTTTGGACAAATTGCTACCTTGTATGGAACAGCGATGGAGACGGTTTTGTAGTAGATCCGGGAGGCCCGGCAGAAGAAGTCGAAAATTTCATAAGGGAAAACGACATACATCTTCACTGGATAATCTTGACACATGGGCACAGCGACCACATAGGAGGAATTCCTGACCTCAAAAACATATCAGAAAATGGTGTTGCTGTGCACTATGAGGATGCGGAATCTCTTTCCAACGCAAACAAGAACCTCTCCGCCATGCTGGGAGCTTCGATAGAACTTTCGGCTCCGGACAGGGAGCTCAAAGACAATGACATTTTAAAAGTCGGAACTATGACAATAAAAGTCATTCACACCCCGGGACATACAAAGGGAGGAGTCTGCCTCTTTGTCTCAGATGCGGAAGAGCAGATACTCATTTCCGGAGATACTCTCTTTGCAAGGTCGATAGGCAGGAGCGACCTTCCGGGAGGGGACGAGGACACACTCATTGAATCTTTAAAAAAGCTTGACAGCTTTCCCGACAAGCTTAGAGTTTTTCCGGGACACGGGCCTGAGACAACTATCGGCGCGGAGAAGATGTATAATCCTTACTGGCCTCGCTGATTTATCTCATGAGACTGGCACAGCTCTCCGAAGAAGACAGACCTAGGGAGAAGCTTCTCTCAAAAGGGGCTCACTCCCTCTCCGTAGTGGAGCTTATAGCCATCTTGCTCAGAACAGGGACAAGCGGGCAGGATGTTCTTTCCCTTTCTGCATCGCTGCTTGAAAAATTTGGAGGATTGGAAGGGCTCACCAGAGCTACTCCTGCGGAAATTATGTCCGAGAAGGGGCTCAAGGGAGCCAAATGCGCTGCTCTTCTGGCAGTTCTCGAATTGGGCAAAAGAATATCGATGCTGGACAGGTCAGCGAGAAACACATGGCGGGCTCGTGCCGAGGCGATAGCGGACGATGCAAAATATCAGGAAAGAGAGATGATATACGCTCTTTTTCTAGATGCAAAAGATAAGGTTATCGATGAGGAGATAATATCCTACGGCGGACTGAGCGGAGCTTATATGGATATGCCTGTTTTTTACAGGAGAGCCGTAAGATTAGGTGCTTTTTCCATAGTTCTGCTCCATAACCATCCTGACGGGAGCTTGTATCCCAGCAGAGAGGACGTTCTGCTTACCGAGAATGTACAGGGTGCTCTTGCCACTCTCGGGATAAAACTTAAGGGACATTATATTGCCGCGGACGGATGCCTTACGCAAGTCCAGTGATGTAAAAGCGAACAAATATGAGATAATTGTCCTTGGAGCTTGTATTCCGGGATGTAAATTTTTGAAAGCGGGTGGCATTTTTGTTTAATTTTAAACCTAATTTTTTTAATCACGAAATCGGTATTGACATAGGAACAGTGAATACCGTCATATATGTAAAGTCAAAGGGAGTAGTCATAAATGAGCCTTCGGTAATTGCGGTTCGCAATCTTGGCAGAAAAGGCAACAAGGAAATAATAGCTTTCGGCTCTGATGCTAAAAAAATGATAGGACGTACTCCCGTAGGAGTATCTACAATACGCCCCCTTTCTCACGGAGTTATAGCCGATTTTGAGATGACGGAGCATATGATTCGTCATTATATGAAAAGTGCGATAGGCCCTAACGGAATGTTTTCATATCCAAGGGTAGCTGTATGTGTTCCAGCAAGCGTTACCGAAGTGGAAAAGCGCGCAGTTGTCGAAGTTACTCTGGCTGCAGGGGCAAAGGAAGCCTTTGTTGTAGAAGAGCCTTTCGCGGCCGCTGTCGGCATCGGCCTTCCTATATATGAACCGCAGGGCAGCATGGTAGTAAATATGGGCGGCGGCACATGCGAAGTTGCTGTCCTTTCACTGGGCGGCATAGTCTTAAATCACGCTGTAAGAGTTGCGGGCAATTCTCTTGATGAGAACATAATAGCAATGATGCGTCAGAATTATACTCTTGCAATAGGAGAGAGCACAGCGGAAGAGATAAAAATCGCCGTAGGTTCTGCAATGCCTATTGATCAGGAGCTCAAGATTGACGTTAAAGGCAGAGACTTGGTAGACGGACTTCCCAAGGTTGTAAGGATAACCTCCACGGAAGTCAGGGAGGCTATAGAGCCTGTTGTAGCTCAGATAGAGGATACTATACGCTCTGCTCTTGAGCAGACACCTCCAGAGCTTGTAAGAGACATTGTAGATCAGGGAATTGTCCTCACAGGAGGAACATCCCAGCTTCGTGGGCTCAACCTACGTTTTGCCGACGCTCTCAATGTTCCGGTACACGTTGCGGAACAGCCGCTCTTTTCTGTGGCTATGGGACTTGGTAAAATCCTTGAGGCTCCAGAAGAAAAACGTAAAGTATCTATAACTATCGAAAGACAAAACGGATAAAGCTCCTCTTTGTCCCCTCTTTTGCCTTTGACTTGGAGACGCAGTGATGCAAATTGTTAACAGGGAATTAAAACCATGGTATCACGGCGCTGCAGCCTTTATACTCGGGGTGATCGTGCTGCTTCTGATGTTTGCTTTTCCGAAAGGGCAGCTCTTCTTTGTTGATGCGGTAAACACGGTGCTCTACTATCCCGAGAAACCGGCCATGGAACTGAGAAACGTAATTAAGCTCAGCGGCAACTGGATTTTGGAGAGGTCGTCTCTAAGAGACAGAGTCGCGATGCTTGAAAAAAAGAATATGGCTATGTATGTCGCTCTTGAAAAGTCCAAGACGGTTCCTAAAGATGTAAAAGGCGGTTTTGTATACTCTCAGGTAACGCTTCGCTACCCGGAAGAGTGGTGGCAGCAGCTCAGGATAGACAAAGGCGCAAATGACGGCATCAAGGAAGGCTCCGCCGTAATGTCAGAGGGATACCTGATAGGGCGTATTGTAAAGGTTGGCAGCAACTATTCGTGGGTCGAACTTATCACGTCATCCTCATTTCTTATTGCCGCGGCTGTCGACGAAACACGCGACCTCGGGGTTGTAAACGGAGATGACAAGGGAAATCTTAAGCTGCTCTATATTCCGGAAAGCCGTCATCTTAAAAGAGGCATGAAGCTTTCAACATCGCTTATGAGTGAGCTTATTCCTCCGGGGATACCTATAGGCACTATTTTGTCGGTGGGGGAATCAAGGGAAGGCTTTATTCAGATGAATTTACAAGCAGGGGCACATCTTACACAGCTTTACAGTGTAGAAGTGTTCGTTGCGTATAAGGTTGATGTAAAATGATTGCATTCGCCGCATTTTGGCTGATACAGGACTTTGCTCAGGTGCTGATGATGGGGCTGAGCATGGTGCCCGACATATTTCTTCTGAGCATAATTCTAAGCGCGCTTCTCTCAAATAACAGAAGAGACAGGCAGATACTTCTCATATGGATTGCTTTCCTCGGAGGGCTTATATGGGACCTTAGATGGACTAATCTTACGGGACTGACCGCCGCGGTTAACGCAGCGGCCGTCTCTCTTGTGTGTTTTGTGTGGCAGATGACACCTGCTCAGGGAAGAACAGTGGCTCTTTTTACCGTAATATGCATGGCGGTTCAGATATTCTCGGGCGTTGTCCACTATATATTCTGGATTATACCGAGCCAGGCAGCCGTAAGGCAGATTACTGTACAGTCGCTGCTTTCCGTACCGGTTATAATTATAATATCGCTTTTGTATTGGAAGGCTTCTGATAAGCATGTCTAATTCGCAGTACGAGCGCTATAACGCCGAGAAGCGGATAATGTCGCTGCAGCTTCTTGTTGTCTGCACCGTCTCTTTGCTCATAACGGCTCTCGTTTTTTTTCAGATAGTAAGGTCTGATGCATATATTGATTTAGCGTCGCAGAACAGGCTCCGAATACTTAGAATAATGCCGCCCAGGGGCAATATAACTGATGCTTACGGGGCTCCTCTTGCTGTTAATGTAAGAACCTTCAACATCAATGGCTATCCAATCGATCTTCAGAAAGACAAGAATCTGAAGATTGTATCAAGCCTGCTCAGCCGCAACGGAATCCCCATGGATGAGGAAAAGCTCAAACAGCTTATAGAGAAGCAATATTCGGCTCCGTACAGAGCTATAACAGTTGCGTCAAATCTCACTTTTACTCAGGTAATAGAGTTTGTCGCGGACAAGGATTTTAAAGAAGCCCTATTTTTAGCTCCTGTATGGAGGAGAACCTACCCTGCCGCTGAATATACGGCCCATATCGTTGGCTATGTCTCAGAAATAACCAAAGATGAGCTTGAAGCGAGAAAGGGTTCGCCATACAGAGGCGGCGACACTATAGGCAAAAATGGTATAGAATACTCATATGAGGAAGATCTGCGCGGTGACGCTGGCGAAGAAGTTATAGAGGTCGATTCGCGCGGCCGAAAGCTCAGAGATATGAGCTACATGGAATCAAAGCGCGGCAAAGATATCGTCCTTACCGTGGATCTCGCTGCGCAGCGCTACGCCGCTGAACTGATGGGGAGTTTCAGAGGCGCAGTTATCGCCATGGACATCAACGATGGCTCAATAAAATGTCTTTACTCATCTCCGAGTTACGACCCAAATCCTCTGACTTGGGGAATATCGAGTAAGGAGTGGGCCGCCCTTACAGATCACAAGGAGCGCCCCATGATGAACAGAGCAATATCGGGCGGCTATCCTCCCGCATCCACATTTAAGATAGTAACTGCCTCAGCCGTGCTTGAGAACCATATTATAAACACAGGCACCACTGTCAGATGTCCCGGGTATTTCGAGCTCGGAGACAGACGTTTCCGCTGCTGGAAACGGTCCGGACACGGCACTGAAAATGTCGAACATGCGTTACGGGACTCGTGCGATGTCTTTTTCTACCAGACAGCGGTTTGGCTCGGCATCGACAAGCTTGTCGCTATGGCTGAAAAGTACGGAGCAGGTGAGAAAACAGGAATTGATATCCCTGGTGAAATAAGCGGAACTACAGCCGGCCCGGCATGGAAAAAGAAGAAGATAAAAGAGAGCTGGTACGGAGGCGATACAGTAAACTATTCTATAGGGCAGGGCTATGTGCTTATGACTCCTTTGCAGGTGCTGAGGGCATATGCCGCCGTTGCCAATGGTGGTAAACTATTGATGCCGAGACTTAATTCGGCTGCTCCTGTGCAGTATAAGGCTTTGAATGTTGACAGAGGAATAATAAGAATTCTCAGAGCAGGACTTCTTGAAGTCACAACAAGCGGAACGGGACGCAAGTCAAACAATTTCGGTGTTAATGTTGCCGGAAAGACTGGAACCGCGCAGAATACACAGGGGGACGACCACGCATGGTTTGCCGGCTATGCGCCGGCGGAAAAGCCGCGTTACGCCGTTGTCGCAATAGCGGAAGCCGGAAAAGCGGGATCATCCGTTACCGGACCCATTGTAGGAAAAATGCTTAACTACCTTGTTAACGGTGAAAAATTTGCAGAACCTAAGACAGAAAGCAAACAGTAATTTAAGACTGCTGATTAGGAGGGTATGAGGTGATTCAGCTTAAAGGCAGACAGGCGGGAGTTCTGAAGTGTATCGTTCCCGATGACACAAATGAGGAAGAAATGTTAAAAGAATTTGTCGCTGTGAGCGACAGAGGACAGAATTTTCTGGATGGTTTCAGTTTGGTTATAGATATGCAGGGCCGTAGGGTATCGCCTTCCCTTGTATTTAAAATATGGGATATCTTTATCGAACCGTCCGGCTGCAGTGTGTCAGGCTGGATTATAAATGACAGCGATTCAAAGTGCGCTTTGGAACACCTCGGACTTTCAATAATCGAAGATGATTCAGATATCTCATCCCTTCAGGGAACAGGCGTGACCTCACGCTCCGAAACGACAGAGAAGGGCTTTCTCTACAGCGGCAATCTGCGCAGCGGTCAGAGCCTTTCCCATTCAGGGGATATAATAGTTTTGGGGCATGTCAACAGAGGTGCGGAGGTCAAAGCCGGGGGGCATATAGTGGTCCTCGGGCGTCTCAGCGGTCTTGTACATGCCGGATGTGACGGAGACAACAATATGTCTGTTTCGGCACGTGCCATAGAGGCGGGTCAGATACGCATAGGAAGCAAGGTTGGCATCATCGAGACAGATTCTGATTTTTGGGGCAAATCAACGGTTGTGACTGTAATTAATGATGAAGTTACAGTTACGGACTGGCCTATTATATAAGGAGAGTGAGTGAAGTTGAGCTGCAGGATAATTGTCATAACTTCCGGTAAGGGAGGCGTCGGCAAAACCACTACCACTGCTAACTTGGCAGTAGCATTGGCCTCTGCCGGACATAAGGTTGTCGCAATAGACGGAGACGTAGGACTTAGGAATCTCGATGTGATAATGGGACTTGAAAACCGCATCGTTTACACGCTTGTTGACATAGTAGAGGGCAATTGCCGTCTAAATCAGGCTTTGATAAAAGACAAGCGCCTTGAGAATCTTTATATGATACCTACAGCTCAGTCAAGGACTAAGGATGCCGTTACTGCGGAACAGATGGTCACTCTCTGCGAAGAGCTCAGAAAAGAGTTTGACTTTGTTCTTGTAGACAGCCCTGCTGGTATAGAATCAGGTTTCCGCAATTCTGCTGCAGGCGCGGACGAAGCCCTTGTAATAGCCACTCCGGAAGTTTCCGCAGTCAGAGATGCGGACAGAATAATAGGTCTGCTCGAGTCTATGGGCAAATCTCCCATACGTCTTGTTATTAACAGAATAAGGCCCGATATGGTGAAGCGCGGTGAGATGCTTGATGTGCAGGATGTCCTCGATATTCTTGCAATAGACCTTATCGGAGTTATCCCTGACGATGAGAGCATTGTCACCTCTTCAAACAGAGGAGAGCCTCTTACTCTTGCCGGAACTTCCAAGGCAGCTGTCGCTTATTCCAATATTGCGAAAAGAATCTGCGGTGAAAATGTTCCATTACTAGACTTGACCCCAGAACCCAAGGGCTTTTTCGCCAGAATATTTGGATTGAAGTAGGTGATTGAATGTTTGATTTCCTGTCTAAAATGTTTAATAAAGAAAAAAGCGGCAGTGTAGCCAAGGAACGTCTCCAGCTTGTTCTTATCCATGACAGAAATGACATAGCGCCGGAGACTCTTAACGCTCTTCGCGTGGAAATGATTCAGACAATCAAAAAATACCTTGATATAGACGAAGGCGGAATAGAGATAGAACTTAACAGAGAGGACCGTTCCGTAGCTCTTGTTGCAAGCATACCTCTTAAGAACATGGAGCGGCGAACCAGAGGTAAGTAACAAATGTCAGAAAGGCTTTCGAGCAGATGGAGCGACATAAAGGCATACACAGACTATGTGATGCTTGTTTTAGTCGTTCTGCTCTTTTTTCTTGGAGTTGCGGCAATATACAGCGCGAGCCCCGTGTCGGCAGGCAAGGGGCTTGGCGGCTATGCTCTCAGACAGCTTGTCTGGGGCGGTGTCAGTGCCATTATATACATTGTCATCATAAAAGTAGGGTACAGAAGGATAATCTCTCTGACTATGCCTCTTTTTGCGTTGCTGACTTTAATGCTTATTCTTCTGCTGATAGTCGGCCATACGTCAAAGGGAGCGCAAAGCTGGTTTAACTTAGGCTTTTTCAGGTTTCAGCCTTCTGAAATGGGAAAAGTGATTCTCGCTATGACTCTAAGCGTCTTATGTACCAAAATACCTCCGACAAACGCCAGAGGTATACTCTTCTCTTTGCTGCTTGCGGGGTTTTTAATCGGGCTGATAATGCTCCAGCCTGATTTGGGAAGTGCTTTGGTCTATTCCGTAATGCTCTTTGCCGTTTTTGTAGTGGCAGGAACGCCGGTAAAATTTTTAGCCGGCATGGTTATTTCGGGCCTCGCGCTTCTGCCCGTAGGGTGGCTTGTCTTAAAACCGTATCAGAGAATGAGAATGATGGTCTTTATGGACCCCACCATAGACCCTCAGGGTGCCGGCTATAATGTAATACAGTCAAGAATCGCTGTGGGATCGGGAGGATTTTGGGGCAAAGGCTTTATGCAGGGAACTCAGGGAAAACTGCACTTTCTTCCCGAGCCTCATACAGATTTTATATTCAGCGTTTTTTCGGAAGAATTTGGTTTTATAGGAAGTTCCATAGTGCTTTTGCTTTTCGGGCTTTTGCTGTGGCGTATATTGGCGGCGGCTCAATACACAAAGGATATGCAGGCTAAGATAATGGTTACGGCCATTGCAGCATGGCTCTGGTTTCAAATAACGGAGAGCGTTGCAATGAGTATGGGGCTTGCTCCAGTCACGGGGCTTCCTCTCCCTCTCTTCAGCTACGGAGGAAGTTCGCTGCTGGCTGTTGTTGTTGCTTTGGCTCTTGTGCAAAGCGTTGTTATAGTGTCAAAAGAAAATAGATTCTAATATCAGAAAATTACCTCGTTCGCTTGAAAAGACAAGGGACGGTAAAATTTAGATGCGGCCCTTATTCACTCTAGAATAAAACCGCGTTTCAGGAGGATTATGCAAAATGCCGATGCAATTTGAGGCAGACAGTCGACGCAGACTCTTAGGCGGGGTAAAACGCCCGTCAAGATACATCGGAGGCGAGTGGGGAACAGGACCGGTAAAGGACGGGACTGATATTCTGCGCGTATGTTACGCGTTTCCGGATCTTTACGAAGTTGGTATGAGCTATTTGGGATTCCAGATTCTCTACTCTCTTACAAAAAAATTGCCCTATGCTGATGCAGAGCGTGTTTATGCTCCTTGGCTCGACCTTGAAGCGCTGCTTCGCTCATCAAAGACTCCGCTCTGGTCGCTTGAGAGCAAGAGGCCGATTTCAGAATTTGACGTAGTGGGCTTTACATTGCAGTATGAACTTTCCTACACGAATATACTCACAATTCTCGACCTGGGCGGAATACCTTTCCGCTCCGAACACAGGGGCGACAACGATCCGATAGTCCTTGCCGGCGGCCCCGGCGCTCTCTCTCCCGAGCCCGTTGCGCCTTTTATCGATGCTTTCTGCATAGGAGACGGAGAAGTTCTTCTCCCAGAAGTTTATGAGCAGCTTCACTCGCTTAAGGGACGCCCAAGAGCGGAAAAGCTGGAAGCTCTGTCAAAAATAGATGGAGTGTATGTTCCTCAGATTCCGCCTTCGAAGCCTGTAAGGCGCAGAATAGCTGAGGATTTGGACAATTCTTTCTATCCCACTGAGATGATTGTGCCTAACACCGGCATAGTTCATGACAGAATAGCCGTTCAGGTGTTTAAAGGCTGTACGAGAGGCTGCCGCTTCTGCCAAGCCGGAATGATAGACAGACCTGTGCGCGAAAGAAGCGCCGACTCTGTGGTTTCGCAGGTTTCTCAGCTTCTTGAGAATACCGGCTGGGAGGAAGTAGGTCTTCTCTCTCTTGCAACATGTGACTGGTCGCCTTTGGACGAAACCTTCAAGCGTTTTGCACCCCTGCTTGCGAAGAATCAGATAAAGCTGAGCCTTCCGAGTCTGCGCGTCGATGCTTTCTCTGTTAATATGGCTGCCGGGCTTGAGAGCATACGCAAAGGCGGACTAACTTTCGCTCCTGAGGCAGGCACTCAGAGACTTCGCAATGTTATCAACAAGGGAGTAAGTGACTCCGATATAGAATCTGCTCTCGAAGCAACCTTCTCGCACGGTTGGGACAGAGTGAAGCTCTACTTCATGATGGGGCTTCCGACAGAGACTGATGAAGACTTAGCCGGAATATTGGATATATGCAATAAAGCTGTCTCAATAGCCAAAAAGCACAAAAGACGCGGAGATGTGAGCGCATCCCTTGCGGGATTTGTTCCCAAGGCTCACACACCTTTCCAGTGGGAAGCGCAGCTTGACAGAGCTTCCTTAAAAGAGCGGGGAAGATGGGTAAAGAACAGCATACGCAACAGAAAGGTCAGCCTCGCTTATCATGAGCCGGAGCAGACATATCTTGAGGGGATTTTTGCCAGAGGTGACTCGCGCCTTGCAGATGCCATAGAAGAAGCGTGGAGGTGCGGAGAACGTTTTGACGGATGGACGGAGTGCTTCAATTTTGACAGATGGATGGAAGTATTCCGCGACCTTGAGATAGACACTGACAGCTACGCATGCCGCGCAAGGTCTCTTGATGAAAAGCTTCCTTGGGATCATATTGATTCCGGTGTTACAAAATCATATCTGCTGAGAGAAAGGGCGAAGGCTCTTTCCGCCGATTGTACGAAGGACTGCCGCGAAGGATGTAACGGCTGCGGCTGGCAGGGAAAGACAAGCGTGAGGGGCTGCAATTATGCCGAGAATTAGAATAATATTTGAAAAAAAAGAGTGGATCACATTTGTGAATCACATGGATCTTCCGACAATGTTTTCTCGTGCGGCAAGGCGTACGGGGCTTATCCAGGAATTTACGGAAGGTTTCTCTCCTCATCCCCACATAAGCCTTGGGCCTCCTCTTGCGATAGGGGTAGAAGGCAAGGAAGAGCCTGCCGACTTCTGGTTTAAGGAGTGGGATGACTCCAATCTGGAAGAGTGGAATAAAAATATGCCACACGGTATAAAAATATTAAAGTGTGCGGAAGTCGACGGCCCCGCGCTTGCAAAGCTGGCCACCGCCGGAACATACACGCTGAACGGCTGCGGTTTCGAACTTGACGGCAGAGCGCTTGAAATACTTGAGGAAGAGGCCGCCGCAAAGGGCGAGCTCTTTGCCTCATCAATAGAGAACGGCACAGTGACACTAACAGTCGGAGATCTTGAGCACTGCAGCGCCGGAAGTCTTGTAAAGGCTCTTAAAGAGGCGGGCATATGCGAAGGATGGACAGACCTGCGTATTGTCAGAGAGAGAGTCGGAAGATGGGATTCTCAATCGGCAGCAATGCGTCCGCTCATTTAAGGGGAGGTCTTAACATGGCAGATGGCTGGACAAAAAAGATTGTCGCAAATTTAATAGATCCTGAAGAGGTCAGAATCGCAATTTTAGATGAAAAAGGAAAGCTCTACGACTTTTTCCTCGAAAGAATGCTCGAACATCAGAGAACGGGCGAGATATACAAAGCAAGGGTAGACAGCGTGCTTCCCGGAATGCACTCGGCTTTTCTTAATTTGGGAGACGGGCGTAACGGCTTTTTATACCTTGACGATGTCCGAGGAATAGATGTAAAGCCAGGAATAGAGATGCTTGTTCAAGTTGTAAAGAATGCGCGCAAGGGCAAGGGAGCAAGAGTCTCTCCTCGTGTCTCGCTTGCCGGCCGTTATATGGTACTTATTCCTGGAGGACACGAGACTGGAGTATCAAAGCGCATAGAAGATGAAGATGAGCGTCAGAGGCTGAGAAATATAGCAAAAGAAATCCGTCCTCAGGGCTTTGGAATAATAATAAGAACCGTTGCAGAACACTGTGATTTGGAAAGCCTATCTGAGGACGCTCAGGAACTTGCGGCTCAGTGGGAGTCTATACAGAAAAAGGCGAACCAGAACAGTGCTCCATGCCTCATACATAGAGATTTGGGACTTTTGGAGAGAGTCCTGCGCGACGAACTCACCGATGACATTGATGAAATTGTCGTTGATACAGAGGAAGACAAAGCCAACATAGAGCTCTTTATAAAGAAATTCTTTGCCGGGCAGAAAATAGATGTAAATCTTTACAAAGGAAAGACTCCGCTATTTGATGTCTACAATATCGAAAATCAGCTTACCGAGCTTCAGGACAGAAAAGTATGGCTCTCTTCCGGTGCCTATCTCGTCATTGACCAGACTGAGGCTCTTACTGTAATCGACGTAAACACAGGCAAATTTGTAGGTTCAAAAAATCTTAACGACACTGTGCTCAAGACAAACATGGAGGCATCTGTGGAAATAGCCCGCCAGCTTAGACTAAGAGCTTTAGGCGGGATAGTCGTCGTTGACTTTATAGATATGGATACGGAAGAGGATAAGAATAACCTTGTCTCTCAGCTGCAGGAACTTTTTAAAACCGACAGATGCAAGGCCAGAGTATATGGCGTGACAGGACTCGGGCTTGTAGAGATAACGAGAAAACGTGCAAGGACTGACGTAAGAGCGGCTCTTAGCAGAGGCTGCCCATTCTGCGGCGGACTAGGCTGGGTCACTCGCGAAGAGGGAGTTGCCATGCAGATAAAGCGATTCATCCGCAAGATAGTCGCCTCCTCAAATTCGGAAGCTTTGCTAGTCGAGGCTCACACAGCAGTGGCCGAATACATTTCGGATACATTCCTCGCTCTCTGGGAAGAGGAATTTGACAAAAAAATCTTCATAAGAGGCTGTCCCGATTTTTCATGGGGCAAGTACAGACTTGAGAGCCAGGGCGGACTCGCTCAGGTAGAGCACAAGATAAGCGCGCTTCAAAAAAGAGAGGGCTGGGCAATTGTACATAGGTCGTCTTCAGCTTAAGGGCTTCAAAAGCTTCGGAGGTTCGCACGACCTCATCCTATCCTCCGGTTTCACAGCAATAGTCGGGCCAAACGGAAGCGGCAAAAGTAATTTGCTTGACGCTCTCAGGTGGTCTTTGGGAGACAGTAACGCATCACGTCTTCGCATATTGCGTCAAAGTGACCTTCTCTTTCAGGGATCGGTAAGCCTTCCGTCTGCAAAAGAAGCCGAAGTCATACTTCAGCTCCGTGAAGAGGGCAAAGTGTGCCTTGTTAAGCGCAGAGTGACTGCTCCTGACGGGGCCACTGTAGCATTTGTCGATAATATGAAAAAAACCTTGACTGAGCTTGAGGCAGTAAAGCGCGAATGGAAGCTTGAAGGAGACAGATTTGCCTTCATAGGTCAGGGAGAAGTGGCAGAAGTCATACAGCAGCGTCCCTCGGAACGCAGAATGAGGCTTGAAACGCTCTTCGGAATAGATGTCTACAGAAAGAGGAGAAAAGAGGCCTCCGACAGGCTTATAACCGTAAAAGAGGAATATGACCAGCTGCGCAATATAATGGCGGAACTTGCAGCTCGCCGCGATGAAATAGCTCCGGAAGTAAAAAGGGCGGCGCAGCTCCGCGAAATATTGGACAGCATAGAGGAAGAAAGAAAACTTCTTTACTGGCTGAGACGCGCGGGAGCGGAGAATACTATAGAAACTCTCGCCGCCAAAGCAGCCGCAATGTATGCAAAAAGAGAGAATCTAATGTTCTTTCTCAGCCTCTGGAAAAATGCTCTCGATAAAACCGAAGCTCAGATATCAAAATCTGCTCAGACGCGGCAGCAGCAGACATGGGAGCTTGAACAGTGCCGCAGCAGGTTTGACTCACTTACAAAGTCGGGCTTCACCTCGGCATCTTCCCTTCGTTCGTCAAGCGCACGCTTGGCTCAGGCAAAAGAAGAGAGAATAAAAGCCAAAGAGCACCTCGATAAACTCATTAGTGAACAGTCTGAGTCATCTGAGAAAAATAAAAAGGCGCGCGAAGCGCTGGAATTGGCACAGAGCGCTCTAAAAGAAGTGGAAAAAAAGTGGCAGGAATTTAATGAAAAAATGGAGCTTGAAAAAGCGCAGAGAGAATCACTGAACAAAGAGAAAGGCAATCTTGAAGCGGAGCTTCAGCAGGTAAAGGCAAAGCTGGAATTTCTGGGCAAAGACCTTCTTGATATGCGCGATAAAAAAGAACAGTCCCATGATCCAAGAAAAGATATCGATTCTCAGATAAAAGAGCATGAGACAGAACGCGACAGACTTCTCAAAGATCAGGATATCTTAGTATCCCGCCACGGAGAACTTTACGCAAAAGTACAAACTCTGGCATCCGAACTTCAGAGGGCCAAAAGAGAGGCGGCTCAGTCGCGCTCAAAGCTCAGCGAAGTTTCCGACGCTATGCAGGCCGAAATATATCCGCGCCCCGTGCAATATCTTCTATCATCGGCAAAGCTTAACAGGCTTGACGCTTCTCCGCGGGCAGTCATAGACGTATTCACCTGTGATGTCTCGCTGGGTACCGCTCTTGAAGCGTATTTGGGCGGACGCCAGTTCCAGCTTCTTGTGGAAGATTTAGAAGAGGCAGGGCGCTGTATAGATAAATTAAAGACAAACTCGGCGGGACGAGCGACTTTCCTTCCGTTGGAACGGTGTCGGCCTAGGTTTCCGGACAAATCTTACAGGCTTCCAATGAACGGAGTTATCGGCTGGGCTATAGACCTTGTGCAGGTCGAGTCTCACTGGCTTCCGGCAATACAGCAGATAATGGGTGATCTGCTCATAGTCAAAAGTTACCCTGTAGGGCAGGAGATAGTCAGAGGCGGTTTTAGAGGACCTGTCGTCACAATGGAGGGAGATGTATTCCAGCCTGGCGGCACAGTCTCTGGCGGTAAAACTCAAAAAGCGGGCAAAGCCCTTGAGCTAAAAGCTCAAATATCCAAGCTTGAGCAGGACTCGGCGGCAGCTCAGACAAAAGCCGAAAAACTTGCCAAAGAGTTTAAAAATACAGAAGCCGAAGAACTAGCCGTCTCGGAGCAGAAAGAGAGCTATACAAGGCTGATAAGGGAGCTTGACGGCAGAATTGCGATTCTGACGGATCAAAAAGAGTCCTACAGCAAAGAGCAGAAGCGTATGGAAGGCGAGAAATCCCGTGTCCTCATGTCTATAAAAGACGAAGGAATGCACTGGCAGAGGATATTAAAAGCCTTAGACGAGCTTGAAGAAAAATGGGACACACCAGCTGATGCCGAAGATGACCACGCCATTATAGAGGAAAGAGAGAGACTCAGAGCCGAATCCGCAGTAGCGGCGGAGCGCATGCGTTCGAAGTTTGCTCTGATGGAGCGTGTAAGCGCAGAAATACGCACGGAAGAACGCAAAGTCTGGGACTTTGACGAGGAAATATCCTCCTTAGACCAAAGCTGTGTCAGAGAGAGAGCCAACCTTGCAAGAGTTGGTAAGAACTGCCTTGAGATACATCTGCGCCGCAAAGAGCTGATGGCAGAGGTAGAGAGTTATGTCACAGGCTATGCCGCACTTGAAAAAAAGCGAGATTACCAAAAAGTTAGAATGGCTGCTGCTGAATTGCGCTCACGTTCTGGAATGGAGCAGATATCTCAGATTGAGAGTAAAAAAGGCGAGACCGAGCGCGAACTTGACGAGCTTATAAATACATGGGAAGAACAGTACCAGTACCCGGGAAGCGAAGTTCTGCCGGAAGATGAGGACATAGATGAGCTGCGCAGAAAAATTCGTGACGGAGACAGAAAAATAAAAGCCTTTGGCTCCGTCAATATGGGTGTGCTTTCGGAAGATCAAAGTCTGCGCGACAGACTGGCTTTTCTTGGAGAGCATCTCGACGATATCAGAGCCGGGGCTTCAGAGCTTGAGAAACTTATCTCAGACGCGGACGGACAGGCTCATAAAATATTCACCGATGCACTTAAAGAAGTTGACGAACGCTTCTGCTTCCTCTTTCAACGCCTCTTCGGAGGAGGCGAGGCTCACCTTGTAATGACAGACGGTGAGACTATATGGGACACAGGCGTTGACGTAGTGGCACGTCCTCCTGGCAAACATCCTCAGGGCATACACCAGCTCTCTGGCGGAGAGCAGTCTCTTGCCGCTATATCGATGCTATTTGCTTCAATGGAAGTCGCAGGCTGCCCATTGGCCATACTTGACGAAGTTGATGCGGCACTTGACGAAGTTAACCTGCGGAGATTCTCCGAGCTTACCAAAGAGTACGCTAAGAACAGGCAGATTTTGGCAATGACTCACAGACGCCTTACAATGGAGCGTGCCGACGTACTTTACGGAGTCACCTTGTCGGAGCCTGGACTTTCTCAGGTCATAGGCGTAAAGATGGACGAGTGGACGTAATGGAAGACCTTCTTTACGGTGTGCTAAAGATAAAACAGCCGGATGAAAATATGGGGCCGAGAGTCAACTTGGACACCATACTTCTGGCTCATTTTACAAAGCCGCGAAGACGTGAGAGGATATTGGAACTTGGCTGCGCCCACGGAGCAGTGTCCCTAATATTGGCAAAGAGGGGCTATTGCATTGAAGGGGCAGACATCCAGCCCCACTTGGTAGATATGGCGAAAGAAAATGCGCTCCTTAATTCACTTGAGGACAAAACGGAATTTTTTGTTCGAGATTTGAGAAATTATAAAAAATATTGGAGTGCTCAGAGCTTTGACAGAGTTGTGATGAATCCGCCCTATGATGAGCTCTCAGAGAGCAGAAGAAGCCCTTCGGACGCCCTTGCTGCCGCAATGCACGGGACAGAGTGTACTCTTGAAGATGTAATAATCGCTTCAAAATATTTGCTGAAAAACAGAGGAAAACTTGACCTTGTAATAAGGACAAACAGGATGGGAGAACTTTTTGCCTTGCTTGACAAGCATAAGATGCCTCCAAAAGTTATGAGGCCGGTGTATCCGAAGCCATGCAGCAAATCGACAGTCGTGCTTGTGGAGGCTATGAGAGCCGCATCTCACGGGCTAACAATAGAATCCCCGATATTTGTGCTTGGTGCGGACGGGCGTGAGACAGAAGAACTTTTGGAAGCTTATAAAATAGAGGAGAATGAAAAATGCCCCTCGTAATAGTACCTACACCAATAGGCAATTTGGAAGACATAACTTTAAGAGGGCTCAGAGCTTTGAGAGAGGCCGATGTTATAGCATGCGAGGACACGAGGCACACATTAAAGCTGCTCAACCACTATGAGATAAAAAAGCCTCTTCTCTCCTGCCATGAGCACAATGAGGCTGAAAGAGTTTCTTCCATAATGCAAAGGCTTAAAAACGGAGAAAACATAGCCCTTGTCTCCGATGCAGGAACTCCAGGACTTTCAGATCCGGGCGGAGTTATAGTCAAAGCAGCAATAGAGCAGGGGCTTCCCTGCGATGTACTGCCTGGAGCTAATGCCCTTTTGCCCGCACTTCTGATGTCGGGACTGGGAATGGAAAGCTTTATGTTCATAGGATTCCTGAAAGGTAAGACGGAGGAAAAGAAAAGCCGTCTAAAAGAGATAAAAGATGTAAAAGAAATATTAGTCTTTTACATCTCTCCCCACAGACTAATAAAAGAGCTTGAAATAATGGCTTCAGTACTCGGAGACAGAAAAGCCTCGCTGGTAAGAGAGATAAGTAAAATACACCAGGAAACAGTGAGAGGAACTCTGCTTACTTTCAAAGATATATTGACCGAGGATAAAATCAGAGGAGAGTTTGTCTGCGTCACAGAGGGCAATGAGGAAAATACCGACTCCTGTGATGATTCTATTTGGATGGAAGAGGCAAAAAGGATGACTTTCAGCGGAGAATCGACAAAAAATGTTGCAAACTTGCTCTCTATCAAGTATTGTATCCAACGGAACAGAATAAAACGGTACATTCTTGAGAATTGTGCCGAGGAGGTTAAATAAATGTCAAAAGAAAATTTTTACATTACTACACCTATCTACTATGTCAATGATGTTCCCCATATTGGCCACGCCTACACGACTATTGCGGCTGATGTACTCGCGCGCTGGCACAAATCGGGCGGAGAAAAGTCCTGGTTTCTGACAGGCACAGACGAGCACGGACAGAAGATTCAGACCGTAGCCGAAAAAAAGGGCATCACTCCCAAAGAGCTGTGCGATGAAGTCGTCCAAAACTTTCAGAAACTTTGGGGAGTCCTCAACATATCCAACGACGACTTTATCAGAACAACAGACGAACGCCATGAGAAGGTTGTTCAGGAAGTATTCCGCCGTCTTATAGAGCAGGGCGACATTTACAAAGGCGAGTACGAAGGCTGGTACTGCGTGCCTTGCGAAACCTATGTCCCAGAAGCTCAGATGGGAGAGGGACAGACCTGTCCCGACTGCCACCGTCCCCTTACGAAGATGACGGAAGAGACATATTTCTTTAAACTCTCAAAATACACGGACAGACTTCTCAAATTCTACGAAGATAACCCCGATGCCATTATGCCCAAGTCTCGCTATAACGAGATAGTGAGCTTCATCAAGGGTGGTCTGCGCGACCAGTCTGTGTCGAGAACAACTCTTAAATGGGGCATTCCTCTGCCGGGAGACGACAAGCACGTAATATATGTCTGGTTTGACGCTCTGATAAACTACCTTTCTGCTATGAACTTCCCAGAGGAGGGCGGACTTTGGCAGACCTATTGGCCATCTGTGCGCCACCTTGTCGGCAAAGACATCATCAGATTCCACTGCGTAATATGGCCAGCTATGCTTATGGCTCTAGGAGTCAATCCCCCCGTCCGCGTCTTTGCTCACGGCTGGTGGACTGTCGAAGGTGAGAAAATGTCAAAGTCTGTCGGCAATGTCGTAGACCCGTTTGAAATGGCCGACCTCTACGGAGTGGACGCATTCCGCTACTTTGTACTGCGCGAAGTTCCCTTCGGACATGACGGAGACTTCTCCGAGCTTGCACTTGTACAGCGCATAAATTCCGACCTTGCCAACGACCTCGGAAACCTCTTGTCAAGAAGTCTCCAGATGATAGACAAATTCCGCTCAAGCAAACTGCCCGAAACATTCACGGCCACAGAGCTTGACAAAGAAATAGCAGATATGGCAAACAAGACAGTTGCGGAAATGACAGAGCTTATGGATCGTTTCGCCTTTGACGACGCTCTTAAAGTTCTCTGGGCATTCATCAGCCGTTCAAACAAATATATTGACGAGACCCAGCCTTGGAAGCTCGGCAAAGAGGGCGAAGTCGAAAGACTTGACGCTGTTTTGAGAACTCTCTGGGAATCCCTACGACTCTCCGCAGTTTTGGTCGCTCCTTTCATGCCGGAGACAGCTGCAAGAATATGGGAGCAGCTCGGACTTTCAGGCAATCCTCTTGACGGAGGACGTGAAAATTGGGCATGGGGCAAGATTGACGGCCCTGTAACAGTTAAAAAGGGAGCTATCCTCTTCCCACGCATCGACGTCGAAAAATGGAAGGCGGAAAAGAGCGAACGCGATTTGGAAAAGCGCGCTAAGGCTGATCCGACAGCATTCTTCAAGTACCTTGAGCCCAAGCCTCAGATAGAGTACGACGATTTTGCAAAACTCGACCTGCGCGTGGCTCTCGTAGAGAAAATCGAAGTTGTGCCTAAGGCTGACAAACTTTACATTCTCAATCTTGACCTCGGCTATGAAAAGAGAGTAATAGTTTCAAGCATAAGAGAATTCTACAAGCCCGAAGAGCTTGAAGGCAAAAAGATAATTGTCCTTGTCAACCTAAAGCCGGCGAAATTCCGCGGAGTCCAGAGCAACGGAATGCTGCTTGCCGCAGAAAGCCCCGAGACAAGACAGGAAATCTTGACTCTGCTTACTGTAATAGACGATTCAATACCTGTCGGTAGCAGAATAAGCTAGAAAAAAGACAAATAAAAGAGCGTATAGGCGAGGGGCGGGCATAGCCCGCCCCTTTTTGGAGGGATGAAACACATGTTTTTAACTGACACCCACTGTCACCTTAACAGGGAATATTACCCAAACGGGCTTGAAGAAGTTTTCAAGAACGCCTTGGACAATGATGTAAAGAGAATGATATTTGCCTCTGCGGAGATAGAATCAAGCAGAGAATCTGTGGAAATATCATCAAAACAGATATCAAACCCCGAAATATACTCACTTGTGGGAGTTCATCCGCACGAAGCGGAAAAAGTCTCCCCCAATTTTATCGTGGAGCTGGAGGCCTTAGCCTCTCACGAAAGAGTGTGCGCAATAGGCGAGATAGGCCTGGACTACTTCTATGACCACTCGCCGCGGGATATACAAAAGGAGATATTCATAGCTCAGATAGAGCTTGCCAAAAAGTTGGATATGCCGATAGCACTTCACATCAGGGACTCCGCGGACAGGCAAAAGGGCAACGCCAATGCGGAGACTATAGAGATACTGAGGGAGCACGGTGCGGAAAAAATCGGCGGAGTGGTACACTGCTTTTCGGGCGATATGAATAATGCGAAAGACGCTCTTGACCTCGGATTTTACATATCCTTCGCAGGCCCTGTAACATACCCTAAAAACATCTCTCTGAGGGAGATTGCGCTGGAGATACCGACTGACAGAATCCTGTGCGAAACGGACTCTCCCTACCTGGCACCCCAGGGGTTCAGAGGAAAGTCAAACGAACCATACCATGTAAAATCAGTCTATGAGATGATATCAATGCTAAAGGGCATATCTGTGGAAGATTTTGCCGCGATAATTGACGACAATGTAAAAAAAGCTTTCAGATTGGGGAAAAAAGATGTTTAAATACAGATTAGTCGCCGAATGTCCTGTGACGGGAGCAAGAGCGGGAGAGCTTACCACATCTCACGGAGTTATAGAGACGCCCGTCTTTATGCCCGTAGGCACTCAGGCTACTGTCAAAGCAATGACGCCTCCGGAGCTTGAAGGGCTCGGAGCTCAGATAATACTCGGCAATACATACCACCTCTACATGCGCCCCGGTGAGGATATAGTCGAAGAGGCAGGGGGGCTCCACAGGTTTATGGGGTGGAATCATCCCATTCTTACAGACAGCGGCGGCTTTCAGGTATTTTCACTTTCCGACCTCAGAAAGATAACGGAAGAGGGAGTGGAGTTCCGTTCTCATCTTAACGGAAGCAAACACTTCATGAGGCCGGAGGACTCTATGGCGATACAGCAGAAACTCGGAAGCGACATTGCGATGGCTTTTGACGAGTGCGTATCATGGCCGACAACGGAAGAATATTCCCGCGACGCAATGGAACGTACAATACGCTGGGCTAAGAGGTGCAAGGACTTTCACACAAGGGAAGACCAGACTCTTTTCGGCATAGTTCAGGGCTCAATGTTTGAAACTCAGAGGATAGAGTGCATTAAGAGGCTCGAGGAAATTAATTTCAAAGGATACGGAATCGGCGGTCTCTCCGTGGGAGAAGAGCACGATGTCATGTACCGCATTCTTGACTCACTCTGCCCCGAAATGCCTAAGGAAAAGCCGAGATACTTAATGGGAGTGGGCTTCCCGACAAACCTTGTCGAAGGAGTCGCAAGGGGCATAGATATGTTTGACTGCGTGCTACCGACTAGAAACGGACGAAACGGAAGTGTCCTCACAAGGTTCGGCAAGCTCAATATAAAAAATCAGGGTTTCGCGCGCGACTTCACTCCTATAGACCCGACATGCGACTGCTATGTATGCCGAAACTTTACAAAGGCTTATATAAGACACCTTTACACGGCAGGCGAAATACTTGCGGCAAGGCTTTGCAGCTGGCATAACCTGCACTTCCTAGTCAATCTTATGAAAGATGCAAGACGAGCCATAATAGAGGGACGCTTCCCCTCCTTCCGCCAAAATTTTATGGAGAATTTTATGGAAGGGGCGTACCTCAATGACAGATGAGCTGGAAGAGAGGCTCTCTGCGATATTTAAGGCAACAGACATTTCAGAAAGAGCTCTATTTGAGGAAGCGGGAGCGGCCATACGAAGGGGAGAGCTTGTAGCCTTTCCGACAGAGACGGTCTACGGCCTTGGAGCGGATGCATTGAATGCCGACGCGGTAAAGAAAATATACGAAGCCAAGGGAAGGCCTTCGGACAATCCCCTGATACTCCATGTCTGCGATATAAAAATGGCAGAATCTGTTGTCGAAATAAATTGGCGCGCAAGGTTCTTAATGGAAAAATTCTGGCCAGGGCCTCTGTCTATAGTGCTTGATGCAAAACCTGCCGTTCCCGAACGTACAAGAGGCGGGCTTTCCACCGCGGCTGTGCGTATGCCGGATAACAGAATAGCGCTTGAGCTGATAAAAGCGTCGGGATGCCCCATAGCCGCCCCGAGCGCAAACAAAAGCGGCAGGCCGAGCCCTACCGACGCCGAGACGGTAAGAGAAGATTTGGGCGATGCGGTAAAGATTATTCTGGACGGAGGCAATACAAGGGTCGGAGTGGAGTCCACAGTGCTGGACTTGACGGGAGACCATGTCGTCCTGCTCCGCCCCGGCGGAGTGACAAAAGAGCAGCTTGAATATGTCCTGAAGGAAGAAGTTCTCCTTCCGAGGGACAGTCTGATGATAAAAAGATCCCCGGGGACGAGATACCGCCACTATGCGCCCTCTATCCCACTGAAACTCTGCACGCCGTCGCAGATAAGCGTCAAAGAAGGCACTAAGTGGGCATGGATAGGGACAAGAGAGCCGGAACTCAAGCCTTATACAAAAATATTATTTTCAAATATAGAAGAATACACAAAAGAACTCTTCCGTGCTCTGCGCACCATAGAGAAGAGCGGTGCCGAGATAATAATAGCCGAAGACCCGGGAAGTACGGGAATAGCCTTAGCGCTAAGAGACCGCCTAGAACGGGCCGCGGGAAAATAATAAAAACATCAAAGCAGACCACGTCCCGGAGGTCTGCTTTGATGTTTAATAGAAGGATGGATTTATCACTTACTGCTGCACGACAGTTGTGAGCTTTTATTTATATATCTGGTCTCGCAATGTGAATTGTCCTATCGCAAAACCAGTCATATACTGTGTCTTCAGGTTTTTCCTGCTCTCTCAGACGCTCAATGCTGGTGCCTATGATAAAAAGCGGCGGCATTGGATCTATGGTAGCTTTGCCCTGAACTGAGATTATTGACGCTATTTTTTCAAGAGAACTCTCTGTATCGGCAACTGCTACTGCCATAGTCCAATTCTCCTGATCATGGCTGTCTATATCGGCGTAGCCGGGAATATAGACTCTTTTCTGTCCCAGCAGAAAAATGTGGAGCTTACCCAGATTTATGTAAAAATCTTCAATGCTCTCTTCCGTAACATGAAAAAAGAAGAGCCTGTCCGCGTCTTTCATCTTGTATTTATCAGAGTCACAGACCTTTGTCTTTCTGTATAATTCAAAATCGTATCTGCTTCTCAGCAAAAGGTTGGGGCAAACGTAGGAGCGCTTTGCGCCGTTTTTCTCCATCCACATATTCAGAGCGTTCTCGCCCGGGGGAGTTAAGTGTCTTGACCCTACGCCGCTGTTCGGAAATTCCGATATAAAGTCTTTTATTAAACTGCTGCTGTTCCAAATATATTTTACTTTTCCGTCCTCTATTGTGAGAATTTCTCTCTCGGAAAGCTGCGGCACGACGGGAAGTGCTTCATTAAGAGAGTATTCCTTAATGCCGAATTGTCCGATAAAGGCGTGCTCCATGAGCAGATAGAGCCTGTTGTTCCACAAAGAAAGGAGCGGGTCGAACTTTGGTATAGGAAGAGCGGAGATATAATTTTCTTTCGCCTGCTCCTGCCTGAAGTTCTCTCCCTTTTCCGAAAGCACATAACCTGCTTCGGCAGGTACGAGAAAGCCGTTGCCGCAAAGTTCTCTTATGGAGGAGGGGGCTTCCCCCGCCAGGGCGAAAGTTTCTTCGTCCCAGCAGGGAAAGTCCGGCTCAAACAGGAGAATTGATCTCTCCATTAATATTACCTAAAGTTTGCCTTCACGCTCGTCCGAGGTGAGAGCTTTCCAGAAAGCTACGCATGCGCAGACCATTATGAGTGAGAAGGGAGCGGCTGCTGCAAGGGATACAGTCTGGAGATTCTGAAGTCCGCCGGAGATAAGGAGCACTATGGCAAGAGCCGCCATAAGGATTCCCCAGATTCCCATCTTGCCCTTTGGCGGGTTTAGGTCGCCGTGTGTGGACAGCATGGAAAGGACGAAGGTTCCCGAGTTCGCCGAAGTTACAAAGAAGGTTATGATGAGGATAATCATAACAGTGGACATTATTGTTCCGAATGTGTAGTACTTGTACATTTCAAAGATTCCGACGGAGACATCCTTAAGAACTTCCGCCGATACATTGATGTGGCGCACGAGTTCGAGGTGCAGGGCAGAAGTTCCGAAGATTGCAAACCACGTGAAGCTTCCGAGTGCCGGTACGATGAGAACTCCGCTTACAAATTCGCGTACAGTGCGTCCGCGTGAAATGCGTGCCACGAATGAACCGACGAAGGGCGCCCATGAAATCCACCATGCCCAGTAGTAGAGAGTCCAGCCGTTGAGGAATGATTCGTAATCTCCGCCGTATGGGGCGAGAGAGAAGCTTTCTTTGATCAGTCCGCTTGTGTAGTCGCCTATTCCGGTCATAAGGGAGTTTACTATGGGAAGACTTGGCCCTACGAGGAAGAGTGCGAGCATGAGACCTAAGCATATCCAGAGGTTAAAGTCTGCGACTTTTTTAATGCCTTTTTCTATTCCCAATATAGCCGAGCCTGTGTAGAGCAGAGCCAGAACACCTATAATCGCTATCTGTACGAAGGTAGTCTTGGGTATTCCGAATATGGCGTTAAGTCCGCTGTTAAGCTGCAGTGTGCCGAGTCCGAGAGATGTTGTGATGCCTGCTAAGGTCGCGAATATTGCAAGGATGTCGACTGTCTTGCCGAAAGTTCCGCGTACCTTCTCTTCTCCCACCAGAGGTATAAAGACGGAGCTGATGAGTCCCGGTGTATTGTGGCGGAACTGGTAATAGGCAAGAGGCATCGCTATTACTGCATATCCAGCCCATGGGTGAAGTCCCCAGTGGAAGAAGGATATCTGCATTGCGTCGCGTGCCGCCTGTACCGAGCCTGCCTGAGCGCCGAAAGGCACGGAGCCGAAGTGGAAGAGAGGCTCAGCCGCGCCGTAGAATACAAGGCCTACTCCCATTCCTGCGGAGAAGAGCATTGCAAACCATGACATATTGCTGTATTCGGGGCGTGAGTCCGAAGGGCCGAGACGCACGGAGCCAAAGCGGCTTAATGCCGCGAATATGCAGAACACGACAAAGATATTCATAGTGAGCATGTAGCCCCACCCAAAATATTTTGTGAGACCGCCGTTGAGTATCTTTGCAAAGCTTCCGAAAGAGTCCGGAGAGATAAGTCCCCAGAAGACGAGTGCGAATGTTATTGCTATGGAAATTATATAGACGGGGTTGTATTTGCTTTGTGCAGCATTATCCTTCGTCATTGCAAACTGCTCCTTTCGTGCTGAGGCAGCACAGATACATTTGTGCCCGAATCTTGCCTAAAAGAGGGAAGGCTAAGGCGGAAACAGAGATACTCCTAACCTTGCCCTCCCCCTATTTTAGAACCGGTTTAGAATTTTGTGGGGAAAACTTTGGGCTCACTCAGTTCAACTGCCAGCGAGTCAAGAGCCACACCGACTCTGTGGTAGCGGAGAGTCCATTCCGCCTCTTTTGACATCTGCGGGTCGCCCAGCGGATAAGGTACGGAGACGGTCTGAACCATTCTGTTTGAACCGACTGTCTTCGCGACGTCTATAAGGTTGCACATTACGACAACGGGGATTCCTGTGCGCTCAATTTCTTTTGCCATCGTTGCACCGCAACGAGTACAGGTTCCTCAAGTGGCTGTCAGAACCACGGCATCAACATTTGCCTGTTTCAGCTCCGCCGCGATTTCGCGTCCGAACTTTGCGGCATAGTTCTGTGTCGTGCCTGTTCCTACCGTTGTATAGAAGTAATCGTGAAGCTTGGCGAATTTACCCTCTTTCTCATAAGCGCGCATTGCATCGACAGGTACGCCTCTGTCGGGAACTTTGCACATCGCTTCGGGGTCAAATCCTGCGTGAATTGTCTTGTACTCGCCTTCGGGCAGGGCGTCTTTGCCGGCTATATTGTACTTGCCCCACTTCTGAGCCGACGCGCTCTGAATCCTGTCTGGGTTGTCGAAGGGAACGACACCGCTTGACGTTACAAGGGCTATCGTGCATTTGCTAAGGTCTTTTACAGGTGTTGCGGGCGGAATTCTGTCCATCTTCGGAATTACAAGTTCCGTCTGGTATGGTTCGCCGTTGAGTTTCTTAAGGAGCATGTCTATAACTCTGTCCGCGGCCATTACTCCGTTGGGTTCGGGCAGCTCATAGCGAATGCCGCGGGGGAAGTATCCCTCTTCCGCTGCGGGGCGAAGTTCCGCTTTTGCCGCTATCTTCTCGGCGAATGCCGCCATGAGCGTGAGGTCTTCCTTCATGAAGGTTGCTTTTCTGCCGCCTTTGAAGATGTAGCAGTTTGCTTTGTATTCGTCAACTCCGGGGTTCTCTTCGTTCATGGAAGTGATGACGGGTACGTTGTAGCGGTCTGCTATTGCTTTGCAAAGAAGTCCGCAGCCGACTCCGTAGCGTCCTGCCATGAAGGCGGGGCCTGCGAAGAAGATATCAAATTCTTTTTTGTCGAGCCATGCGAAAATTTCAGCCAGAGCCTCTTCCGTATGGTTTGTAATGTAGTTGTCTCCGCACACGAAGGTGTTTGTCACTTCGATGTTCGGCATCATATCGTTGAGCATAATCGAACAGCCTATAAGTCCCTCATGGAAGATGGGCTTACTGTCTGCGGCATCTTCACCGCCGACCTGGCCGAAGAACTGATTTATATAATGAACAGCTTTCATGAATTTCACCTCCCAAGATTTAGAAATCAGCGCAGGTTCTCTTTGAGTAGCCGCTGATGTGGTTTGCGCAGAACATTCCGTTGTTCTCCATGACGCAGGAGCCGTCCGGGTTGATGCAGCCTTCCCAGCCGCCGGAGTTTCCGTCGCGTGCGAGAGCTTCAAGCTCGCCTATAACTTCCATTGCAGGCATGTCGTAGAACTGTGATACGTTGCCCGTGGATACGAGTGCGTTTGTCGCGGGGTTCATAGAAACGAGGGGCTGTGACGCTCCGTCTCTGCCTGTCGCTTCGTCCGAGATACCGACAGTCTTTATGCCGAGCCTTTCAAGCTCCACAAGCATTGCCGTGTAGTCTACGTCAGGGTTGCCGTAGCCCTCTTCGGCCACTACTGCCGCGGAAGCTCCGAGGCTTACAGCCATCTGACCGGCCATCTGGACGCAGCGTGTCTTTTCGTCCATCTTGGGGTTCAGAGTAGACATGATTACTCCGAGGAAGTTTATCGTCTTGCCGTGCTCGGCATAGAGACGCTTCACCATCGGGTTTGTGGAGAATTCGTAGGTTGACATCTTTGATGAGCTGGGCATGAAGCTGCCGGAAACCATGCAGCCGTCAAGAAGTTCGTTGGGGTGCATAAAGGTCGGGAGCATTCTGTTGCCGTCCCATCCGTAGATGAGAGTGTTGTAGCCCAATGCTTCCATCTGTGTCTGAGGCTGAAGAACGTAGACTACGCCGGGAAGGGCCTTTGTCTTTTCGTCGCGGTCGGGGATTGCGGGAAGGTCGTAAACGTCAAGAATCTCCGGCTCCATGTCGCGCACGCACTGAGCTATATGTTCTGCAAGGCGCATTGAAGCCCACCTGATTGCATGGTTTTTCTTCTGCTGCTCTCTCTGCTCGAAAAGCTCGTCCGTATCTGCTACGAGAACGAGGTTAACCATGTCTCCCCAGATCGTGTGGTGCTGGTAGGGGCCTCCCATGTCGATAAGTCCGTCCTGGAATCCTCCCCAATGCTTGCCTACGGAAAGCAGCGTTGCATCGGCGAGTACGTGGGTTCTGCCCATTCCGGCCTGACCCAAGGGGCTTGTGGCTCCCGGATATGCGCCGATTCCGCCGCTCACCTTACATCTGAATTCAACGGATTCCTTAACGGGGCAAAGTCTTACCATATCTCCCGGGCGAACTATAAGAAGCTCCGCCTCCGTAATGTGACTGTCTTCGCGTACAACGCGAAGGGCGTCTTCCTTATCCACCGTCAGGATTCCTCCGCAATATGCGGTCTTGTCTCCGAAGACGATGTCTTTCACTTTGAAGCTGCCGATTTCAAGTCTCATTATTTCTCCTCCTTACAAATATATATTTTGTTAATGTTTGTCCGAAGCAAAAGCTTCAAACATGCCTTCGTAACTTTATTTACATTTAACTCCCTAAAGTCATTCAAGGACAATTGGGAAAAACGTGAATGTCGTGTCACGTTTAGTACTAACGATGATGTCAAAGGAATAGTGTCGGGGTACAATACGGAGCGTTTCAAATTTTAAGGACACGGGGGAATGTCTGTGTTTAGCGTTGATGATTTGCTGAGACTTTCAATTTTTGACGGAGCCTCTATTTTGGCGGGAGAGAGCGGTTTAGGCAGAGATGTCAAGTTTATCGACTTTATAGAGGTTCCGGATGCATATAGATGGCTTGCTAAGGATACATTTATATTTACTGCAGGTTATGCTTTTCGTGATACTCCCGATGCGCTCACGGAACTTATCCGCGTTTACCTTTCCGGCGGTGTCTCAGGGTTCGGTATAAAACTTGGCAGATTTATCGACTTCCTGCCCGATGAAATTTATGAGATGGCAAACAGAGCCGGATTTCCAATCATATCTCTGCCTGAGGCCCTTCCCTATGCTGTTATAGCTAAGACCGTAATGCGTGAGATTTTTAAGCGCGAACAGGAAGAGCCTTTCAAAGAAGGTGATTGGGGCGAGGGGCTCTTTTTAATGGACAGAGATCCCGACGGAGCCATTGATATTCTTGAGATGCATGGATGGAACAGAGGAAGAAAAGTATGGGCACTGCAAATTAACGGGAGCTTTCCATCCGTTCCGGCTTTGGCCTCCAGGCCTCACCTTTTAAATTTTAAGGATAAGACGCGCATTGCAGTTCTTGCAGAAGAGGGGGAAACCCCCGACAAGTTTCTTGAGTTTTTGAAGTCTGTGACATGCGGTATGTTCGACACCTCTCTGGTTTCCCTCTACGGTCCCTGCTTAGTAGAGAAACTGCCCCTTGCATTTAAAAAAATTTCAGATGCTCAGTATGTCGCAATATCATTGGGACATACACAGGGATTTTTTACATACACCCAGCTTGAGCTCCTTACACTTGTCTGCCGCTTTGCCGATAAAAAAAGTATTATCTTTTGTGCACAAAAGCTGCTCTCTCCCTTGATAGAAGAGGACTCGCGCGGACACATGGAGCTTGTGCGGACTCTTTCCGTGTGGCTTGCCTGCGAAAGGTCGGTTCAAAGAGCCTCCTCTGTGCTGTACATACATAGAAATACTCTTCGCTACAGGCTGAACAAGATAGAGACGTTCATACCTCTAAACGAGGATAATCTTTTTCTTTTACGGATAGCGCTTATGTTCTATTGTGCACCGAGCACAATTCATAATAAATAACCTGTTCTGAAAAACATTGTACGCTTTCACTCTATGCCATAACATTTTCCACAAGGCTTGCCTATAATTACACGTCAAGAGGAGGAAAAAAAATGGCAGAGAAAAAGCACGAATCAGTTAAAGCTTTTGAACCTGAAACATTTTTAGTAAGCGTTATTATTTCTATCTTATCCGCTGTTATCTGTATGCAGATAATTGCCAGAATCGGGACAACTCCCAATACTTCCGTCATAGGGGCCTTGATGGCTATGGCCATTGCACGTGTTCCTATCGCATGTATGTCAAAGTTCCGCAGCCTTGATCGCCAGAATCTCGTACAGACTATGAACTCGGGCGCGGGTTTTGCCGCCGCTAACTGCGGGCTGCTTGCAGTAGGTGTCGTTTTTGCCTTCGGCGATATGTCGCTCATATATCCGATGCTCATAGGTTCTACATTGGCGACTCTTATAGGTATGCACTTTGTTTATAGAATTTTTGACTCGGAGCTATTCCCCGCAGACGCGGCTTGGGCTCCCGGTGTTGCCACGGCTCAGGCTCTTATAGCTGGAGATGAAGGCGGAGCCAAAGGTAAAACATTACTCGGCGGTATAGTCATAGGTATCGCCGGAGCCGCCTGTAAAATTAAGCCGATGTTGGCCGGAGGCATTCCGATGGCCGGTATAGGTATCGCTTTTATAGCGAATCCTTTTGCTATGGGCGCCCTTGCCGTGGGGCTGCTTATTCGCGGCTACTATCCGAATATTGCTCCGATGCTTGTCGATATGGGCTTCTCCTCTCTTCCCCTTGATCTGGGCAAGACATACATTCCCCACGGATTTATGATTGGAGCGGGGTTCATCTCTCTTGTACAGGCACTTCTCACTATCTTCAAAAAGAAATCACCCGATAAGAAGAACGCTTCGGGCGAATATGTTCCCACAGTCAGCAACGAATCCATGCGTAAGGCTATTGCTCTGCATACGGTTCTCTTCGTTATAGGCGCGTCTGCAATCGCCGTTGTTTCCGGAATCTGGGCGGATATGTCCGTCACAAAGCTGATAACATGGGTTATTTGGTGCGCGGTTTCCTCCGTTGTGGCTCCTGTGCTGGTCGGACTCTGCGCCATGTACTCAGGCTGGTTCCCCGGTTTTGCGATTACGGTTATATTCCTGAGCCTAGGTTTGTTCATGGGTTTCCCTGCGCCTGCTCTTGCCATAATGACAGGTTTTATCGCCAGTACGGGACCTTGCTTCGCAGACATGGGTTTTGACCTTAAGACCGGTTGGATTATCCGCGGCAAGGGCAGTGACCTGGCATATGAACTGGATGGAAGAAAGCAGCAGATATACCTTGAGCTTATAGGCGGATTGCTCGCGATGGGAGTAGTTGCGGCTCTTATGAATATGCACTTCAAGCAGGATCTTATCCCCCCTGTCAGCCGTGTTTTTGCCGCAACAATCAAAGCAGGTTCGCATCCTGAAATTCTGCGTGAGATGATGATGTGGGCAATTCCGGGCGCAATACTTCAGCTTATCGGCGGTTCTAAAAAAGCACTGGGTATTCTCTGCGCTACCGGTCTTTTGATAAAGAATCCGATATACGGAGTGGGACTTGTCATCGCCCTTATAATCCGCAAGATTTACTACGAAAAGCACAAGGATTCCATGGAGCTATACGGAGCAGGATTTGTCGCCGGAGACGGTATTTACGGCTTCTTCTTTGCTATAGGCCGAAGCTTCGGACTGTGGTAGGTTTTGCCGGTTAGCTTCTAAAATAAACTAAGAGCGAAAACACCGTGTATTAAAACTCGGATTTTCGCTCTTTATGTAAAGGAGAGTCGGAAATTTTGAAAACACCGCGCTTAGGGCTTATAAGAGTCTTGACAACAGACAACCTTGACCTGCTCCAATCTCACGAAAAAATAATCAAGCGCGCCATGCCGTGGATAAGCGTAGATTCACGCTGCATCCCTGACCAGTTTGACGGTGTACACGACGATGCAAGTGAAGCCGCTGCGATACCTAAGGTTGTGGCTCTCGGACGTAAATTTCAAGAAGAAGGCTTTGACGCAGTATATGTAAGCTGTGTAGGTGATCCCGGAGTCGAAATTCTGCAAAGGGAGCTTTCCATCCCAGTTATAGGTGCAGGAAGAGCCACAGGGCACAGCATAAGAGCATACGATATACCTGTCGGTGCGCTCAGCATCACGGACGAAGCACCCGGAGTCACCCCTTCCATACTGGGTAATCTCCTCATAAAGACTGTCCGTCCTGAAAATATACATACCACTTTGGATCTTTTCAGACCCGAAGCGGAGGACGAACTCGTTGTCGCAGGCGAAGAATTAAAAGCTCTAGGAGCCAGAGGCATTATGCTGGCCTGTACCGGACTTGCAACAATAGGAATTGCTCCAAAGCTCAGAGAACGCCTCGGTATCCCTATTTTTGACCCGCTTCGCTGCGCCATAGGCGCTATATACTCCGTTCTTTGGACAGAAGAGCAATAGGGGGCGAAAATTTTGTCAAAACTTGTACTGACACAAGAACATGTTGAAGCCGCCCTTATCGGCGGATGTTTCCTCGGCGGAGGCGGAGGCGGCTCTATGGCAAAGGGGCGCGCGCTTGCGGAAAGAGCACTCGCCGCAGGAACTCTTACCATGATTTCCGCAGACGAAATAGATGATGATGCGATTCTGCTCACGAGCTCTGCTGTGGGCGCACCCGCCGCAAAGGACGCTTATGCGGCCCCCGATACAGCCACAAGAGTGGTTGAACTCCTGGAGCAAGTAGGAATTGGAAAACCAAGCGGACTTATAACAAATGAAAACGGGGGCGGGTCCACATTCAACGGCTGGCTTCCCGCCGCAGTCAGCGGACTGCCGTTTGTGGATCTTCCCTGCAACGGACGGGCACATCCAACCGGAATGATGGGCGGCATGGCTCTGCACCGCGACAAAAATTATACATCCTACCAATCCTCGGCAGGCGGTAAGCGTGAAAACGGCACTTACATAGAGTCTCTATTTATTGGTTCGATAGAATCTGCCTCGGCTCTTGTTAGGCAGAGCGCAGTTCGTGCAGGTGGGCTGGTATCCGTGGCAAGAAACCCTATCACAGCGGGCTACGCGAAGAAGTTCTGCGCACCCGGAGGTGTGATGCTGGCGATAGAAGTAGGCAGGAAAATGCAGGAGGCTTCAAAACGCAAAGCGTGCGCCTCTGCGGAGGCTGCTGCGGATTTTCTAGGCGGAAGTGTCATTGCATATGGAAGCGTTGACGGAATAGAACTCATTACAGAAGGCGGATTTGACCACGGAACTGTCAACGTCGGAGGTTTGGAGATGACCTTCTGGAATGAATTTATGACTGCGGATATGGACGGAAAAAGACTGGGCACCTTCCCGGACCTTATCATGACCGTCGATGCGGAGACAGGGCTGCCCGTTACCACAGCGGAGATATCAAAAGGGCAGAACGTTATTGTCGTGCTTGTTCCCGCACGGAATCTCCCGCTCGGCGCGGGCATGTACTGCCGCGAACTTATGGCGCCTGTGGAAGAAATAGTACGCCGCCCCATACTCAGCTACTTTACACTCGAACATCCGTACCTTTAAAAATAAAACTTATAATCGGAGGTATTATCATGTCACTTCTGCACACAATGAAAGCGCTGGACCTTCTTGATTCATCATTCGTTTCTGGCGAGAGCGTAAAAGCAGCTCTCACGGCTGCGGGTATCAAAGCGGAAAATATATCCGTCAAAACCGTATCCGGCCCCACAGGCAAGAGCACGGACTTTGTCAAAGTTTGGTTCTACGGCACAGAAGGCCGCCACGCGGGCGGCAGCGCACCAACGATAGGCATAGTCGGACGTCTCGGCGGAATAGGCGCGCGTCCCGACAGAGTCGGACTCGTTTCCGATGCAGACGGAGCGGTGTCCGCAGTAGCTATTGCGATGAAGCTCGGAGATATGGCGCAGAGGGGCGACCTGCTCAAAGGCGACGTCTTTGTATCGACACACATCTGCCCGACGGCGCCCACAAAGCCGCATGATCCGGTGCCCTTCATGGGTTCTCCAATAAACATGACGATAGCAAACCGCGAAGAAATGTCCGAAGACCTTGACGCGGTGCTATCCATCGACACGACTCGCGGCAACAGAGTCATCAACCACAGAGGCTTTGCCATTTCGCCGACGATAAAAGAGGGCTGGATTCTCCGCACAAGTGAAGACCTTCTCGAAATAATGACATACACCACAGGCAAATCACCGGTGGTATTCCCGATAACCATGCAGGACATCACGCCCTACGGCAACGGCGTATACCACTTAAACAGCGTGCTCCAGCCCTGCACGGCGACAAAAGCTCCCGTCGTGGGAATCGCACTTACAGCCGAAACAATGGTTCCCGGCTGCGGAACAGGCGCGTCGCAGCCCATTGACATAGAGGGCGCGGTGCGCTATGCAATCGAAGTCGCAAAGGCATTCGGAGAGGGCAAATGCTCCTTCTACAGCAAGGATGATTTTGACACCTGCGTCAAGAGATACGGAGAGATGACACGCCTTCAGGGAATGGGCGACCTTCCCCCGGCAGACCCGGACGCATAGGATAATACCGTGAAAATCCAAGTCACGCTTACCGCGGAAGGGGCTAAAAGATTCATAGCAAAAGCCATTGCCCAGCTTCCCGAGGTGCAAAGCGCGATGACAAACGGCAGGATACTCCTAAAGGGCAGCACCACAGTCTCCGCCGTATCCGAAATTCTTTGCGGCGTGCCGCTTCGTATCTGCGGAAGAATAGACCCGCTCGGCACCGCAACGGCAAACAAAAAGACGAACGGTGCTCACTCTCTTATGCTTAACAGGGGAGAACCCCAAAACATAGACTCGTGTTTTGCCGAAGAGGCGGAGAACATGGAACCCGGAGATATATGCATAGCAGGCGCAAACCTCGTGGACATAGACGGACGGGCTGCGATAATGGCGGGAAGTCCGCTTGGCGGCGCACCCCTTCGCGTGCTGGCATCGCTGCAGACGGAAGGCGTGAGGACCATAATCGCCGCAGGACTTGAGAAATACGCCCCCTGCTGCCTTGACGACTCTCTCTCTGCGGCATCGAGAAAAGGCATAAGGCTTGCCATGGGAATGGCGTCAGGTCTTGTATCAATAGCCGGACAGGTCATAAACGAAGTGGATGCGTCATATATTCTTGGCGCGGAGGACGTCTGCGTCATAGGGCGCGGAGGCATAGCCGGCTGCGAAGGCGGTACGACACTTTCCGTCACGGTAAAAGACGAAATAGCGGAAGAATTTTTTGAAATGGTTCGCGAGGCAAACAGGCTCGGAGCACGCGCCGTGTCGGGCGAGAAAGAATCTCTGTCCTCCTGCCTTGCTACTCACTGCGGCCCTACGGGCGCGGGGCACAAAAGCTGCTGTTACAGGGCTGAACGTTTAAAAAACAGAAGCGGAGAGTGACAACATGAAATATAAAGTCGGTACCGTTACGATAGGTCAGGCCCCGAGAGTGGATATTACTCCCGACCTCAGAAAAATAGTGGGCGACGACATAGACATAGTGGAAGCAGGCGCGCTCGACGGGCTCACATCCGAACAGATTGCCTCAATGGCTCCTCACGAGGGGGACTATGTGCTTGTGACAAGAATGGCAGACGGCACATCCGTTACAATATCTGAACATGCCGTCACACCGTTGCTGAAAGAAAAAATAAACGAGCATTTTAATAACGGAATCAACACAGTTCTGCTGCTCTGTACGGGGGAATTCCCCGGATTTGCGACAGGCGGACTCCTGCTTACTCCGCAGAAACTGCTCTTTAATTTTGTAAGCTCTGTTACATCGGGACTTAAGCTTGGTATCTTTATGCCATCCCCGGACCAGATCGTTCAGTCAACAGCACGCTGGAGCAAGGTCTCCTCAGATACAAAATCTGTAGGAGCTTCTCCCTATGTGAATCCGGAACTGACTATACCTGCCGCCGCAAAGGAACTTGCGGAGTGGGGGGCTGATGTCATAATTATGGACTGCATGGGATACAGCCTTGCTATGAAAGAAACGGTCCGTAAGATTACGGGGAAGCCTGTTATACTTGCAAGGGCGGTAGCAGCGAGAGCACTCAGCGAACTCATATAAAACAGCAGAAATTACCGCGCATATATGAAACATGACATTATACAAAGTCCGGGGGAATGAAAATGTGTGATTTTATAGGAACTGCTAAAAAACTTCTCGGCGTAAATATGGGGCTTAAAGAGGGAGAAAAACTTCTTGTTCTCTACGATGAAACAACGCTTAAAATAGGAGAGAGCCTTTTTATCGCCGGAGAAGCACTGGGAGCTGAAACACTCTCTGTAAGAATGTCTATACTGCCCGGCAATGGTGTGGAGCCGCCCTCAATAGTTTCAGAAGCAATGACAAAGGCGGATGTCGTGGTAGCTCCGCTTGGGATGTCCATCACACATACACAGGCTAGGAAAAAAGCTGCGGCTGCGGGAGTCAGAATTGCCACAATGCCGCGCATTACGGAAGATATGTTCTTTAACGGTCCCATAACAGCCGACTATACGCAGGTAGCGGAACTTACAAGAAAAGTATCGTCGCTTTTGGATAAGGCAGAAATTGCGGAAATAATCACCGGCGATGGGAAATACAGCCTCAAAATGTCGCTGAAAGAACGCAAAGGCGTGCCCAGTACCGGAGTTTATACGGAGAAGGGACAGTCCGGAAATCTCCCTTCGGGAGAGGGCTACACAGCTCCCGTTGAAGGAAGTGCGGATGGAAAGATTCTTATAGACGGTTCCTTCGTAGGTTTCGGCAAACTCAAAGAACCGGTAGTGCTGACCTTTGAAAAAGGTCGGATGGTTCATGCCGAGGGTGCTATAGCGGAAGATCTCTATAAGATGCTCGGAGAAAATCCACTTGCCCGAAACTTAGCGGAACTTGGCATTGGCACGAACGACAAGGCAAGAGTTACAGGTGTGATACTTGAGGATGAGAAAATATACGGCACGGTTCACATTGCTCTTGGTAGCAATGACACATTCGGAGGAACGGTGGCGGCAGGCATTCACGTGGACGGAGTGGTCAAAGAGCCTGTTCTGAAACTTGACGGAAAAACTGTGCTGGAAAAAGGTCATCTTATACTCGAATAATCACGGATATTGATTTATAAATCTTAAATAAGATTTGCTATATGCCATATTTGAACAAAAATAAAAAGTCGCACTGTGTTTTATTTATTAACACAGTACGACTTTTATATATCTCTCTGTATTAAATAAGTTTATGATTTTCGCTCTCTCCACATCGGCATCCAGAGAAAATACTGTATTGCCGCGGAGCATGCAAAGGCGACTATTCCTATAGCGCGGAATGCTCCGCTTGCACCGAAGAGCGGCGCTATGGCACCGAAGAGCAGGGGAGTCGCTACCCATCCGAAATCATAAAAGAGCAGAAATCCGCCTGTGGCTTTTGGGTGGAGCTTAATAGGCACAATGTCGCCTATCAGCGAAAGGTGTGTTGGATATCCCATGCCGATGCCTAGCCCGAAGAGCAGACCGAAGATTACGAAGAAGAACGGAGTAGAACTGAAAGAGAGGAATAGCACGGAAAGTCCCATGAGAGCGGCAGACGGTGCGGCGAGCAGAAGCCTGGGTATGCTGTTCATCACCTTAAAGCCGAGTGTGCGTATGCAGACTGCGGCGACGGAGACAGATATCATAAAGTATGAGACAGATACGCCTCTGTCTACTGCAAGCATTGCAACGCAGAGTGTCATGCTGTCTGCTACGGACATTAATATCCCTGATAGATAAAGAGTCGGGACTCCTTTAATTTTAAACAGCTCCGAATATGTACCCCATGCCTTCTCTTTTTTCTCTACTTGGGCTGTCTCCTTCATAATGCAGCTTATGCCGAAGCAGATTGCCGCCACAAGTACCGGAAGCCACATGTAGACATAGTTGTATCCCTGCTTCAGAATCCATTCAGACAGAGGAATGACTGTGGCCAGAGGAAACATAGAGCCTGTTGTAAAAAGGGCGAATCCCCAGCCGCGGTTCTTTTCGTCCAGTATCATGGACTGATATGCTACTGTCGCCACAATAAATATGCTGGCGCTTACTCCCGAGACAGCACGGAAAAAGAGCAGAGGAGAGGAGAGAGACCAAGCCAGAGATATTGCCATCCCAGCCGCAGCAGCAGCGGATATCAGAGAACTCCCCATCAGAGTTTTTCTGATGCCAGCTCTTTCCATTGTGAGACTTCCGAGCGGGCGGCATGCTATCATTGCCATATAGAATATACTCAGAAAAAGCCCCACCTCGCCGGGAGATGCTCCGAATTTCTCATAGAGAGGGCCGAATATAAAGTATACGTTAATAAAGCAATTTATGCCGTAATAGGCAAGGAAGACCAGCAGGATCATTTGGGCAGGCTTCTCCCTTCGGCAAGCAGTGCGCATAGGAAATCCCATGTTTTGCAGACCGAAGATACGCTTGTGCACTCTGACGGAGAGTGGAAATACCAGCAGTTCGGCCCGATGGATATGGCATCCAGATCGCTTTTGCCTTCTATGAAGCATCCCACTTCAAGTCCGGCATGGACAACTGTGACTGTCATGTCTGAGCCGTACTTTTCCTTGTAGATTCGCAGAGCTGTCTCTCTTAATGGTGAGACGGGCGAGAAAGCCCATCCTGGATATGCAGAGAAGGTTTCGTATTCCGCCCCCATCATTTTTGCCAGAGTTGTTATCTTTCGCACAAGGTATTCCTGTGTCGATTTAAAGGACGCTCTGATCTCATATATAATGACCAAAGTGTCCCCTTCCATGTACATTTCTCCCATGTTGTCGGAGCTTTCGACTGTTCCGGGAACGCCGCCGTTCATCTCGGAAATACCGTCCGGCGATAATATAATTGTCGTTATAAGTTTTTTTGTATCCTCATAGGAGACGGCACTTTTCGCTCTGTCGGCTTCTTTAAGAGTCAATGTAAAATCGGGAGAGGTAGCCTCATACTCTTTTGCGAAGATTTCCGACATTTCCCTGGCGATATCTTTTAAAGCCGTGATATCCGAAGGTGCGGCAGATATTGTCGCATCGGCATAGCTTGGGATTGCAAGCCTGAATGTGCCGCCTTTAATGTATGAAAGAAGCACGGGAAATTTTGAAACGCACTCAGCCATAAATCTGCCGAGAAGGATGCTCGCGTTTCCGTGTCCTCTGTGGATGTCCTCTCCCGAGTGTCCTCCCTTAAGGCCTCTTATGCTTATGTCAAAGGTGCTCCAATCTGAGGGAAGAACTGTTTTCTCTAATTTGTGGAAAGTTTTAATGCCTATGCCCCCGCAGCTTCCTGTAAGAATTTCGCTGTCAACTGCGTGGTCAAGGTTTATCAGGTACTTAGCCTTAAGCAGTGATGTGTCGAAATTAAGAGCTCCTCCCATATCTTCCTCTTCCGATGTAGTGAAGAGAGCTTCGATGGGTGGATGTTCAAGAGTATCTGACTCAAGAACCGAGAGGGCGTATGACATGCCTATGCCGTCATCAGCGCCTAATGTAGTCTTGCCTCCTGTGGAGAGTATGTCCCCGTCCAGTACCATTGTTATTGGGTCATTAATAAAATCGTGGTCAGAGTCGGCGCTCTTTACACATACCATGTCCATATGAGCCTGAAGCAGAATTGCGGGAGCGTCTTCATAGCCTTTTGTCGCTGCTTTGCGTATAAAGATATTGTTGCTCTTGTCTCTTGTGACATCAAGTGAGCGCTCCTTTGCCCAGTTATAAAGGTATTCGCTTATTTTTTCTTCGTGAAAGCTCGGATGAGGTATTTCGCATATCTTTGCGAAGTTGCGGAAAACGGTATGAGTTAGAAGTTCATCGGTGTTTGAAAATGAACGTGTCATAAAATTCAGTCCTTTCAGCCATCCGGCTTAAATAGATATATACGAGATTCTGGTTTGTGATTTTAACATGGTTAAGCTTAAATAGATAGATAATTTATGTTATGTTAATATTTTTATAAAATCGGTCAATCTCCGAATAGAAAAATTCCACAAAAATAGTAATACTAATCATGCTTCCAAAAACAGCTTCATTAAATATACATAGGAGGGTCACCATGCAAAAGACAAGAAAGTTTTCAATGCTTGAACCACTTTCACTGTTGTTCGCTCTAATCCTTATTGCAGCGGTCTGCACATACGTTCTGCCTGCGGGAGAATTTAACAGGGTGGAAAACGCGGAGACGGGAAGAATGGTAGTTGTGGCTGATTCATTCCACACAATCGAACAGTCCCCCGTAGATCTTTTCAGTGTCTTTAAGTCATTCCCCAAGGGTATGGAAGAAGCCGGATATATTATGTTCTTCCTCCTTATTATAGGCGGTGCTTTCAGTGTTTTGGAAGCTACAGGCGCAATAACTGTCGCTATGGGGTCTGTGATAAAGCGAATGGCGGGACGGGAAACTTTAATGATTCCTGTTCTGATGTTCATATTCTCCCTCGGAGGCTGCTTCATAGGCATGGCAGAAGAGATGCTGGTATTCCTGCCCATGGTGCTGGCAATATGTCTTACAATGGGATTTGACTCAATAACCGCCGTCGCGATATGTATGCTCGGAGCAGGCGCGGGCTTTGCCGGAACTCTTACAAACCCCTTCACGATAGGAGTCGCACAGGGCATAGCCGGTCTTCCCCTTTTCTCCGGAATAGAATTCAGAGCGATAATATACGTAGTCATCGTTGCGGTCGGCATTGCGTATGTATGGTTCTACGCAAATAAAATTAAAAAAGATCCGACAAAAAGCCCGACTTACGAAATTGACAAGACTCTCGAATTCCGCATAGACATCGACAATATTCCCGAAATGACAACAAGGCACAAGCTCGTACTCCTTGCTTTCACAGCCGCTATAGTCTCAATAGTATTCGGAGTCGTCAAGCTTGGCTTCTATATTGAAGAGCTTGGTGCAATCTTTATCATACTGACAGTCGTGGCGGGAGTTCTTGGCGGACTCTATCCGGACGAGATAGCACAGGAATTCACAAAAGGCGCGGGAAACTTTGTCGGAGCCGCTCTTATAGTCGGATTTGCAAGAGTCATAGTTGTAATTCTTGATGCCGGCCACGTAATGGATACAATAATTAACGGGCTCTCCTATATGGTAAAAATTCTTCCTCCGTCGTTTGCCGCTGCAGGTATGTTTGTCGTACAGACAATAATCAGCTTCATAGTAAGCTCCGGCTCGGGACAGGCCGCACTTACAATGCCGATCATGGCGCCTCTTGCGGACGTTGTCGGAGTTACAAGGCAGACAGCCGTTCTCTGCTTCCAGTTTGCCGACGCCTTCTCAAACAACATGACAGTTACATCAACAGAGATAATGGCAGCTATCGCAATGGCAAAAATTCCCTGGACGACATGGGCTAAATGGTTCCTCCCTCTCTTCTCGCTCTGGAGCCTTATCGCTCTCGTGTTCATAATGATATCAGTGGCAATAGGATATGGCCCGTTCTAAAAATATCTGAACAAAAATTAAGAAATTTTACGTAAAATTTAGAGCCGAACTCTCATGTTCGGCTCTAAATTTGTTCTGATGTGGTAAGATTGACGAAACATTTAACATATATGAGCTGTGCCAAGGTGATAATAATGATATTTCGCCCCATATATACGGACTCTACGCTTCAAGAGCTAACGGAACACGGAAAAGAGGATTTTCCCCTCTCAATGGACAGACAGTGTGTCGCGAACGAACACTGCAAATATGTTCTGCACTGGCATTACGAAGTACAAATAGGAGTTGTCACCAAAGGCTCCGTAGTCTTTCGCTCTCCCGAACATGAATGCCGCATTCTCGAAGGAGAGGGCGTCTTTATAAATTCAGGCTGCCTTCATGAGGCGGAGCCTACAGACGACAGCGAGGGAGAATACGTCTGCGTCAATTTCGACCCCAAAGTGATATCGGGATACAGCAGCAGCCTTGTAAGAAGAGAGTATATAGACCCTCTGCTGCTTTCGGACCGTTTGCAGATAGTCTTCCTAAAACAAGAGCCGTGGCACAAAGAAATATGCTCGGCGCTTCTTGAGATGGCGCGGATAATGGATGAACATTCCTATGGGCATGAGCTTGAGCTCAAAGTTATTATAAGCAAAATATGGCTCATTATCGTTAAAAACAACGAAGAAATACTAAAAGATATTTCAAGAATATCACGTGCGGACAAAAAGCGCATGAAAACTCTGCTGGAATACATATCTGAGAACTATACGGAAAAAATAACTCTCGAAAATATCGCCGAGTCGGCCCATATCAGCAAAGGGGAGTGTTGCCGCATATTTTCGAGAATACTGCGCACAACACCCTTCAGATACCTCACCGGATACCGCATATCAAAGAGCATAAAACTTCTTACAACGGCGGATATGAGCATATCCGAAATTGCACAGCGTACCGGTTTCGGCAACAGCAGCTACTTCACAGTCTGCTTCAAAAAAGAGCTGGGAATAACTCCCAAGGAATACAGAAAGGACACATCTCCGTCAAATCACAGCTGATTTGACATATATATCGGCGATATCCTTGTGAAAGACAACACGACAGAGTATTTGTTAAATTTCATCTCTTGCGAAAAATTGTGTGTCTATTGTATTCAAAT
>CAYRAI010000016.1:0-47756 GCA_964422205.1 uncultured Synergistaceae bacterium
CCTGTGCGGGGTAAAGCGGCTTTGGTTCTAAACTCCTAAAGGTTCAAAACCAACGGCACTTCGCCCCGCACTCAAAATTTGCGGGGAGACGATTAAAAAGCTAAACCAAGATTTAACTTTTAACTTTCTTCAATATTTCACGCAATGCGAAGCAAGCGCTTCACCATGTTTCACGCGAAGCAACTTCCGCGAAGCGACCTCCGCGCAGCGATGCCCGGCTTTGCCCCTGACAATCGTTGAAAACTGCTCAACTATCGCTCGACGCCCCTGCCCCTTTCTCCTAGGATGCTCTTTCTCAAAAATCAAGTCTTCTCTAATCCCTATATATAGTGTTATAATTAATTGGTTTGATTGTATATAGTGGGTGGAGGGGTATTATGCGCTGTCCTGTTTGTGGTGCGCCTGAGACTAGAGTTATAGAGACTAGAAGCGTTGATGAAGGGCGTGTGAATCGCCGCAGGCGTGAATGTCCCGAGTGTCAGGGGCGTTTTACTACTTATGAGCGTTTGGAAGAGAAGACTTGCCTCTGGGTAGCTAAGAAGGATGGAAGTCGTGAGGCTTTTGACAGGGAGAAGCTGACGCACGGCATTCAGAGAGCGTGCGAGAAGCTTCCTGTCCCTCTGGAGCGTATTGAGGAAGCTGTCGCCAGTATAGAGGATCACCTGCGTACTTTGGGGCAGGGCGAGGTGGCTTCCACGACAATAGGCGAATTTGTCTCTGATGAGCTGCGCAAAATTAATAAGGTAGCTTATGTCAGGTTTGCGTCTGTTTATAGAGAATTTACGGATATATCAAGCTTTACTCACGAAATAGCAAAGCTGTTGGAGGACAAGGAGGCACACAGGAATGGCAAATAATGCAATGTCTGAGACAGAGACATATTTTGGCAGGCAGGGGCATCTTTTTGAGAATGCGGGCGAGTCTACGGACTTAGCTCTTATGGTTGATGCTCTTGCTCAGGAGGAGAGAACTCCCTGGGATGCGAGCAGAATCCGCGATGCCCTTATTATAGAGGCGGGAGTTGACCCTGCGACATCCGAAGGCATAGCTCTTGAGGTTGAAGAGGAGCTTCTGAAGTACGGACGCAGCCATGTCACGACTACGATTATACGAGAGATGGTTAATGTTAAGCTCTTCCAGAGGGGACTTGAAGCGAAGCTGGCAGACCACAGCCGTATAGGGCTTCCCGTCCATGACCTTGAGAAGATGATGCTGACTAAGAATAAGGAGAACAGCAATACAAGCCACAATCCCGAGTCCATCAACCTTTCGATTGCCGAGATGGTGCTTAAAGAGTACGCTCTTACAAAAGTTTTTTCCAAGGATGTCGCAGACGCTCATTTGAAGGGCGATATTCACCTTCACGACTTGGGCATGGTGAACAGGCCTTACTGTTCCGGCCAGAGTGTGGCTTATGTTGCACGGTACGGGCTTAATATTCCTTCCATTACAAGCGTTTCCAACCCGGCTAAGCATGCTGATGTGCTTTTGGCTCACATTTTGAAGATGACATCTGTGCTTCAGAATCATTTTGCTGGAGCTATAGGCTGGGACGCAATAAATATGTATTTTGCTCCCTATCTTGTCGGATGGAGCTATGAGCAGCATAAACAGCTTGCACAGCAGCTTATTTTTGAGTTCAACCAGCTCGCCGGAGGCAGAGGCGGTCAGGTTGCTTTTACAGATATAAATGTTTATTACGAAATTCCGAACCACTTCCGCGATGTGCCGGCAATAGGGCCGGGAGGCAAGTTCACGGGGAAGACTTATGCCGATTATGACAAGGAATCCAAGATGTTTGTCCGCGCTCTCTTTGACGTTTATATGGAGGGAGACAGCAGAGGGCAGCCTTTCTTCTTCCCGAAGCCTCTGCTTCACATTACGGACTATTTCTTTAAGGAAGAGGGCTGGGAGGATTTCCTCGACCTGGCATGTAAACTTTCTTCGGAGAAGGGCAACACTTACTATGTCTTTGACAGAGGCGGAGTTGCTAAACTTTCCGAATGCTGCCGCCTGTCTTTCGAGCTTACACCCGAGGATTTGAACGAAGCGAAGCACCCATGGAAGATGCGCTACTGCGCTTTGCAGAATGTTACTCTTAATCTTCCGCGTGCCGCATATAAGGCGAACGGTGATGAGGAGCTTCTCTTTGACATAATAGATGAAGAAATGGAGCTTGCCGCCAAGGCTCACTTCCAGAAGCGCGCCTTTATAAAGAGTATCCTTGACCTTGGACTGGATGGGCCTCTTGCGGCTCTCTGCGTATCTCACGATGATGAGCCTTATCTTCGTATGAGGAAGGCAAGCCACTTGATAGGCATATTGGGACTTAACGAGATGGTTCAAGCTGTAACCGGTTCTCAGCTTCACGAGAGCGAGCATGCGGCGGAGCTTGGCAAGGCTGTTATTCAGTATATGGATATCAAGTGCCAGCAGCTTTCCGAGCGCATGGGGCTTAAGATTGTCCTTGAGCAGACACCTGCAGAGAGTACTGCTCTGCGCTTTGCAAAACTTGACATGCGCGCTTATCCCGATACTGCGCACAAGTATATTAAGGGTAATTTTGAGAAGGGCGAAATTTATTACACGAACAGTACTCATCTCAACTATCAGCTCGTGCAGGACCCTATAGACAAGGTTATACGCGAAGGTGAGCTCCATCCTATGATTAAGGCCGGAGCTATAACTCACGTCTGGATGGGAGAGCATAAGCCCGACCCTAAAGCCCTGGCTTCTTTTGTAATAAAGGTCTTTAAGCACTCGGAGAATGCTCAGGTTGCATTCAGCCCGGAATTTACTATATGCAACGAGTGCAGCCACATGGAGCGCGGACTTTCCGACACTTGTTCACTCTGCGGTTCAGAGGACGTGGACGGCATAACAAGAGTTACAGGTTACTTTACAAGGACTTCTTCATGGAACGCGGGCAAGCGCGGAGAGCTCAGAGATAGGGCGAGACGCGCCGTCACTATGCCACTTTAGTGCGGTTTTAAGCTATGCTTGATGAACTTTCGGCGGGGGGATATCTCCCCGCTTCTTTTCTGGACTGGGACGGCCGTGTCGCTTCGGTCATATTTACGGCAGGGTGTAATTTTCGCTGTCCCTGGTGTCATAACAGTGAGCTTGTGAGAGAAGAGGCAGAGTCTGTGCCAATCGCCAAAATACTGGCCGATATAAAAAGGCGCAGGAACTTTTTGGACGGAGTTGTCATCACAGGAGGAGAACCGTGTCTTTGGAGCGGACTTTTTGTGCTTCTGAATGAACTTAAAACTCTCTCTCTGCCTGTGAAGCTTGATACTAACGGCTCTTTTCCAGAGATTCTGGAGAAGATTTTTGACATGGCTCTGATAAGCCACATAGCTATGGATGTTAAAGCTCCTCTTGATGCTGAACGCATTAAAATTGTTACCGGAAGCGGAATATCGCCCGATATTTTGAAAAAGAGCATAAAACTTATAAAGTCAAAAGCTCCGTCATACGAGTTTCGCACGACTTATACTCCGCGCATTATGAGCGAGGATGACCTGCATGAGATACGCTCCGAACTGTCGGACGACTCCCATTGGATTATTCAGTGCTTTAAGCCCGTCAACTGTCTTGACGAGAGCTTTTTAGAGTGTCAGGCGGTGCGGGCAGAAGAGCTGAAGAAAATTTTTCCGCAAATAAAAATCAGAGGATGAGCAATTCTCTGATTTTTATTTTACTGTGATATATTAGGCAAAATGTGCTGTGCATGATGATATTTTTTTGTCTTTTTACTGTTTTACATACTTTTTAACTATGAATATTTTAATAAACATTAAACATTAAATCCTGCCATTTCATATTCAATCTTACAAATATATCACGATAGAATATTAAGTCTTTTTAATAATATATTTACTAATGAAATAAATGAAACTTTAAGTTATAATGTGAGCCACATAGATACGGTTCAGCTTAGGCTGGATAAAATTTTAAAAGAAGAGGGTGCGTAATGGTGAAGCTTGGAAGAAAATTTGCAGTGGCTTTTTGTATGGTGATGTTAATGGCGGGTGCCGCAATGGCGGCTGATACGATTAAGATAGGTGTCTATCTTCCTATTACCGGCGGCAACGCGATAGGCGGTCAGCTTGAACTCGACGGAGTAAAGCTTGCTCACAAAGAGATGCCGACTATTCTGGGCAAAAAAGTAGAACTCGTAGTCGTAGACAATAAGAGCGACAAGGTCGAAGCGGCAAACGCGGTAAAGAGACTTGTTGAAAAAGAGAAGGTCAACGCAATTATCGGAACATACGGCTCATCACTCGCAATGGCCGGCGGAGAAGTCGCCGAGAAGGCAAAGACTCCGATGGTTGGAACATCCTGCACAAACCCGCTCGTAACTCAGGGCAAGAAATATTCCTTCCGCGTATGCTTCATCGACCCCTTCCAGGGAGCTGGAGCTGCCGAGTTTGCAAAGTCAAACCTCAAGGCGAAGACAGCGGCATGCCTTATCGAAGTTACAGAGGACTATAGCGTCGGACTTTCCTCCTTCTTTGAGCGCAACTTTACAAAGAACGGCGGCAAGGTCGTAGCAAAGCTCAACTATCAGAAGGGCGACCAGGACTTTACAGCTCAGCTTACAGAGATAATCAGCAAGAATCCCGACGTGCTCTACATCCCCGCTAACTTTGCGGAAGGCGCAATCATTATGCGTCAGGCAAGAGAGCTCGGAGCGAAGTTTAAGATTCTCGGCGGCGACGCAATGGACAACCCCGAAATAGTCAAGATAGGCGGAAAGTCTGTCGAAGGCTTCAGCTTCACAACATTTGCATACGCTCCCGAAATGCCAAAGATGAATGCGACACAGAAGAAGTTCACGGAAGGCTGGAAGAAGGCCTTTGCAGGAAAAGATCCGAACGCACTCGCAGCCTGCGGATATGACGCTTATATGATCATTCTTGATTCAATCAAGCGCGCGAACAGCGACAGACCCGAAAAAATTACAGCCGCTCTTGCAGCTACAAAGGGTTTTGCCGGAGTAACAGGACTTACAACAATCAACGCGACACACGATGCCGAAAAGTCTGTAGGCATTATGCAGATTAAAAACGGCAAGAGAATATTCCTTACCGTTGTTGACCCCAAATAACTTATAACATACCAAGCTGAGGGGAGGGGCTTTCAGCCCTTCCCTCTTTTCAGGAACGAGGGGATTTCTTATGACACTTGATATGTTTATCCAGCATGCCTTTAACGCTCTTACGCTGGGAAGCCTTTACGGACTTATAGCAATAGGCTATACGATGGTTTACGGTATATTGCGTCTTATAAATTTTGCGCACGGCGATATCTTTATGATAAGCGCCTACTTTGTTTTTTTGGGGATAACCGTGCTGAACCTTCCTTGGGTTGCAGCTGTCTTTCTCGCCATAGCAGGCACTGCGGTATTCGGCGTTATGGTGGACAGGATAGCCTACAAGCCTCTTCGCGACGCTCCCAGAATATCCGCTCTCATAAGCGCTATCGGTGTATCCTTCTTTATTGAAAATATATGCCTCGTGCTCTTTACCGGCGTTCCTAAGCCAATGCCGAGGCTTGAAGCTCTTGTTACAGTTATGCAGTTCGGTAATGTAAGAATTTTGCCTCTTGCCATTTTTGTTCCTATTATGACCTTGATTCTTGTTCTGGGGCTTCTGTGGGTGCTTTATAAGACACCGCCCGGACTTGCAATGAGAGCGATATCAAAGGATATCGAAACGACGCGCCTCATGGGAGTCAAAGTTGACAGAATCATAGCTCTGACATTCGCCATAGGCTCAGCTCTCGCGGCGGCGGCAGGCATAATGTGGGCTCTGAGATACCCTCAGATTCACCCCTTTATGGGAGTGTTCCCGGGCTTCAAAGCCTTTATAGCCGCAGTCTTCGGAGGTATAGGCTCTGTCCAGGGGGCTATGATAGGAGGACTTATTCTCGGCTTTATGGAGATAATGATAATAGCCTTCTTCCCTGCACTTTCGGGCTACCGCGATGCCTTTGCCTTTGTGCTTCTGATAATGATACTGTTCGTAAAGCCTACAGGCCTTATGGGCGAGAATGCGGAGGATAAAATATGATGGATAAGAAAACAAAAACCACCGCGAACTTTATCTGTCTTGCTATCCTTTGCGCATTCCTGTGGTGGGCACAGGGCAACCTTGACGGGTACTCAATACAGGTGCTCAACCTGATAGCTGTAAACGCGATACTCGCTCTGAGTCTGAACCTCATATATGGCTTTACGGGAATGTTCTCGCTCGGACATGCGGGCTTTATGGCTGTCGGAGCTTATGTCAGTGCGCTGCTTATCATTCCCGCGGCTCAAAAAGAGATGATGTACATACTCGAACCGATAATATGGCCATTCTCCGTAATGTCAGCGCCCTTCTTTATATCGGTGCTTGCTGGCGGTCTTGTAGCTGCCATATTCGGGCTTCTGATAGCACTGCCTGTGCTTCGTCTCGGCGGAGACTATCTCGGTATAGCGACTTTGGGCTTCGCGGAAATTATAAGAGTTGTATTCACCAACATAACCCCAGTTACAAACGGAGCCCTTGGACTCAAGGGCATCCCTGCTTATGCGAACCTGGGCTGGAACTATTTCTGGTGCGTTCTGACCTTCTATGTAATAATTAAGCTCTTGTCAAGCAACTTCGGCAACTGCCTGAAAGCCATAAGGGACGATGAAGTCGCATCCAAAGCTATGGGAATCGACACGTTCAAGTATAAGGCGATATCTTTCTCAATAGGAGCTTTCTTTGCAGGAGTAGGCGGAGCTCTCATGGGAAGCCTTATCACCACTATCGACCCAAAAATGTTCAACTTCCAGCTTACCTTCAACATACTTATGATAGTTGTCGCAGGAGGCTTGGGTTCTATAACCGGCTCAATGGTCGGAGCCGTAGTAATAACCGTGCTTCTGGAATGGCTGCGCTTTGTCGAGGACACAATAAATATAGGCTCGTTCCAAATTGCGGGAATCCCCGGCATGAGAATGGTTATATTCTCTGTCGTCCTGCTCTTTATAATACTCTACCGCAGAGAGGGTATTATCGGGGGATACGAGTTCAGTTGGGACAGTCTGACTAAACGCTTCGGACGGAAGGGGGACGCGTAAATGGCTTCCGTTCTCAAAACAGAAAACGTCACCATAAGATTCGGAGGACTTACCGCCGTAGGCAACTTCACAATAGACGTCGAAGAGGGCACAATATCAAGCCTCATCGGGCCGAACGGTGCGGGGAAGACGACCTGTTTTAACATCATAACAGGTTTTTATAAGCCGACGGAAGGCAAAGTTATCTTTATGGACAAGGATATCACAGGCATGAAGCCTCATGATGTGTGCCGCACGGGTATTGCACGAACCTTCCAGAACATCAGGCTCTTTGCAGGAGGCACTGTGCTCCAGAATGTTATGACCGCCTGCCGTGTAAGACAGAAGTCTCCGTGGTGGGGCGCTCCCTTCATGCTCCCGAGCTGCATAAAAGAAGAACGAGAGATACGTGAGAAGTCTATGATGCTCCTTGAATCTGTAGGTCTCGGACAGTTGGCGGGAGAAATCGCGACAGGGCTTCCTTACGGTGCTCAGCGCCGCTTGGAGATAGCAAGAGCTCTTGCCACAGAGCCAAAGTTCCTGCTGCTTGACGAACCTGCGGCAGGCATGAATCCTCAGGAGAGCAGAGAGCTTATGGACTTTATCAGGCAGATAAGGGACAGATTTAAAATTACCATCCTTCTTATAGAGCATGACATGAAAGTTGTCATGGGAGTTTCCGAATGGATATGGGTGCTGGACTACGGTCAGCTAATAGCCCAGGGGACTCCGTCTGAAATACGCTCAAATCCAAGAGTAATAGAGGCATACCTCGGAAAGGAGGCCGCCGCTTATGTTAAAGATTGAGAATCTTGAAGTTCGCTACGGCGGAATACAGGCTATCCGCGGTGTGTCTATAGAAGTTCCCAAAGGCAAAATAGTTACCCTCATAGGAGCGAATGGAGCGGGCAAGAGCAGCACACTGCGTGCGACTGCGGGGCTCGTTAAGGGCAAAAAAGGCTCTATAACCTGGAACGGCAAGGACATAATGAAACTTCTGCCTGAGGATATCTTAGCTTCGGGAATAGCTCTCTGCCCCGAAGGACGGAGAATCTTTCCTCAGCTCACAGTGCTTGAAAATCTGCACCTCGGCGGCTACACACGCAAGGACAAAGCCGGTTTCGACGCATCAATCGAAAAAGCTTTCACCCTCTTTCCAAGGCTGAAAGAACGCTCATGGCAGAAGGGCGGAACCTTGTCAGGCGGAGAACAGCAGATGCTTGCCTTGGCGCGTGCCCTGATGAGCGACCCGGAACTAATAATGATGGACGAGCCTTCTCTCGGTCTTGCGCCAATACTTGTCGAAGAAGTTTTTGAAATAATAAGAGAAATAAACAAAGAGGGCAAGACAGTTCTCCTTGTTGAGCAGAACGCCTTCAGCGCACTGAAAGTGGCAGACTACGCTTACGTGCTTGAAGTGGGAGCCATCACACTTCAGGGTGCAGGCAAGGAACTCCTAAGCGATAAGCGTGTGATAGACGCTTACCTCGGCGGCTAAATAGCATCAGAGTATTTAAAGCGGCGTTCATCATAGGATGGATGCCGCTTTTTTATTGATGTGCGCACTCTGCCGCTGCTCCAATCATTCTATAGTGCCTATTTCCAAAAGAGGCAAAAATAACAAGTTTTGGAAATAGAAGTGTGCGCCGCGGTAACATAAAATTGCAAGAGGAATGACTGTCAAAATAAACATGGTCGGCTTTCTGCCGGATAAAGATTCCTTGGCAAGAATCTAAATCGGAGGTGTCTCATGCTTTCTCTTACTGTTCTTTGCGACAACAGCACTATTATTGACAGCTACCTGCTCGGTGAGCCTGGTCTTTCCTTTTGGATAGAGTGCGGAGACAAACAATGGCTCTTTGACACCGGCTATTCCGATGTTTTTATAAGAAACGCAGGTATTTTAAATATTGATATCACGAAAATGGACGGGCTTGTCTACTCGCACGGACACAATGACCACACATGGGGCACTCATGACCTTGTGCGCTTGTTTGACAGAACGGGGATGAAAACCAAGCCTTCTCTCATAGCTCATCCTCTGGTATTTGAAAATAAGATGCACGGGGACAATGTCATAGGCACAATGATGAAAGCCGACGCTCTGAGCTGCTTTTTCGATGTGAAGCTCACTAGCGAGCCTGCGGAGCTTGCAGAAGGGCTCACGTGGCTCGGTGAAATACCGGAGATTATCACGGCCAGAAAAGCAGTAGGAAACATTGTATCCTCGGACGGAGAATCGGAAGATTTCTGCATGGATGATTCCGCTTTGGTCTATGAGAGCAAAGACGGCCTTGTCATAATCACAGGCTGTTCACACTCGGGAATATGCAACATTGCGGAACACGCGCGCAATGTCACGGGAGAAAAACGTGTCGCCGATATAGTCGGCGGCCTTCACCTTCTCTCCTGCGAAACGAGCAGACTCCGAGAGACTTCAGATTATTTAAAGTCCATAGGAATAAGAGAAATGCACCCATGCCACTGCACCGATTTCGCAGCAAAAGCCGCACTGTCACAAGAATTTTCGATAAAAGAGTGTGGCGTCGGAGTAAGATTGGAGTATGAGCAAGGGTAAATCGACAAGAGACAGGCAAACGATGTCCCGAATAAATCGCTGTTTCTGCGATTTGTGCGAACAGGTTGTCTGTTTCACTCTGGGGGGCGCGGTGCTGATTTTGCGCTGTGACGGGAGGAGTGTTGACTTTGCTCTGTGGCTCCAGCCATAAAAATCAAGAGAAAAGTCAAAGCCCCTCCACTGACTTCGCCTGAGCTAAGCTGTATTTTGCAAGTTTATAAGCGACATCTTACTTGACAACTACCGGCATTGCTGCGAGGTCAAATTTATAATTTTCATCAAGCGGCACAAGCCGAGGTTCTATGCCGGAAAATTCCGCTATCCACTCATAAGTGGCGTAGGTGCGGTCCGCTGTCACAATATTGTCCCCTTGACGGCAGAAAGCCTTCACAACGCAGGCTATAGCTTCATTAGAACCGTTTCCGACAAGAAATTGGTCAGGCTCCATAGAGAAATGCTCCGCAAGCTCATACTTTAAAAAATAACTGTCTCCGCTCGGATATATCGAAGCTATGCCCATCTTGTACGCCTCCAGCAGCTCCCTTGCCGACGGCTCGGGGCCCAGAGGGTTCTCATTATTGTTCAGCCTGTGCAGGCGCGTCACTCCGTATCGTTCCATAAGCACCTGGTCCGGAACGCTCGGAATATAGGGGCGTATGGCTCGGATATAGTCGGGAGTAATTGCTGCGGCGCAGAATTCATTCGTCATACTTCATCACCAGAGTGTCATCTATACACTCTCCGGGACGTATCCACTCGGGGACATAGCCGCACTCTGCTGCTGCAGCGGCAGGGGAGCCTTCAGAACGGCTCCCCAAATTAAACAGAATCTTAACTGTATCGCAGCCCGAAGCGGAAAGACGCTCTGTATGAGCGCGAAGCAGCTCGGAAAAATCGGAATATATCATAAGCGGACGCATAACAGCGCACTGCCAGTCGTGTGTAAAAGAGACGTCAATCAGGCTGTGCCCCGCAGCGGGGGTAAAGTCCGACGGTATTACGTGGCGTATCAGGTCAAAAGCTCCGTAAATCTTATCCAGCTCGGGAATCAGTGATGCGGGCGCCCACACATTTCCGCCGCAATCCTCGTTCATCGCCCTGTAATAAAGATTGCCGTACTTTTCAAAATAGGGGCGAGCCGCATCGGGAATCTCACTCTCCGAAATAACGCAGGTGAGGGCACTCTTCGCCGCCGCACTCAGAAATTTTTCCAAAACAAACAGTGCCGCGCCGCCCACAGGGTCGTCCCCTGTTGAATAGGGGCCGGAAAAGACGGCTGTTCTGCCGGTCTCTTCCCAATAAATAAACGATGCAGGATGTCACGCTCCGTCCTCTGCCCAAAGAGCCTTCACAGCACAAGCGGCTAGGTCGTCCGTAAGAGCTTTCGGCGAGCGTGCATAGAGCGATTGCGCAAAGGAGCTATCTCTGCCTGCAGCCATCAAAAGAGCGGCGTGGAGAGTGTCCCCGTTTTGAGAGAGAACAAAGGGACGGACAGACTCTCCCCATGCAGGCTGAGGCGCTTCGCCGGTGTAGCTTTTTTCTAAATATGCACGAAGCGCGAACCTTCCGCGCGCATCGGCCGTAAGAGTAAAATTATCAGCCGAAAGACGGGCAAGCATCAGCGAAGTATCAGCAGAGACCTCCTTCTCTCCCTTTTCGTGAATATTCACCATGTTCAGAGCAGACAAATCAAGATTGCTGCCCGAGAAAGAAAATTCGACGAACACGCGCCGCCCATACTCCCCGAATTCCACAGCAGCTTCCTCTCCCGCAAACACTGCCGCAAGATATGAGGAAAACTCCTCCGCAGCCATTCTCAAGCGTGCCGAGTCCGTCCTAGACAGCCCGTTATCCGCACTCCACGCATCCGCAAGGGCAAGAACAGCTCCTACGTAATTCAGACTTATGTTAAAATTTAATTTTAGTGTCCTCATTATTGTAAATTCCCTCCGCATCGAATAATGATCAGCAGCATGAGATAATATTTCTCACAAAAAGTGTCAATAAGAAAGTCTAGTTGAAAAAGAAAGAAACAGCTTAGTTATAACTTAAAAAAGCCACAGAACAGAGCGATGCTTAGGTCGTTTTCTTAAGTGCGGTATGCAAGTTTCTATGCCCCGTTTACGAACAGCCTCAGGTTTGGGGACGAAATGTTTATGTAAATATAATAAAATATTTTTCAAAATTCAGCCTGCGTGATTTATAACTCATCGTGAATACCGGCGGTGAAGGCGGAGCAGTGACTTTTGCAGTTTTCGGCGCATTAAAAATGGCTGAGCCCTTGGTATTTCAGGGCTCAGCCGTTTTTATGCTGCACATTTTGTGTAGTTCAAAAACTCTTATGCAATTCTGTGATGCAAATATTTCATAATGTCTGTTTTTGCTGTATGTGTCTTTTTTAATTTTATATGTATCTTGTTGAGGAGCGGTAGATATTCTCTCTGCGTCCTCGTTTGCCGTCTTTGTCCATTGCGGCGAGACGCTGTTCTGTGTATCTTGCAAATCTGACAAATGGCAGTCCTATCAGCAGGTAGATAATGGCTACGAGGATTCCCGGCCCGAAGTAGTCATAGTATGTTGCCGATATCTGTCCGTATGTCTTTGTCAGATCCACCATTGTGATGATAGAGACAAGCGACGAGTCCTTAAGCAGCGATATGAAGTCGTTTGTTATAGGAGGAATTACGACTCTTATAGCCTGAGGAAGTATTACTTCTCTCATAGCCTGCCAGCGCGTCATGCCGAGGGCAAGAGCCGCTTCCCACTGAGTCCTGGGGATGGCAAAGAGCCCTGTTCTGTATATTTCAGCTTCATAAGCCGCATAGTTCAATCCAAGGCCTATGGCTCCTGCCCAGAATGGCGATAGCTTTATGCCAATGCTCGGAAGGCCGTAGAATATAAAGAACAGCTGTATAAGAACAGGAGTCCCCCTTACAATTTCGATATAGCATGTAGCTATTGCCGAGCACCACTTAGGAGCGAACACTCTTGTTATTGCAAGAGCCAAACCCAAAGCTATGGCAAGCACCATTGCAGTCATCGAGACCTGCATGGTTACAATTGCAGCTCTTCCGAACGAAGGCATGGCATCCACGTATCTTGCTATTTTTTTGCTTAAAGTAAGGACCGGTTTGTGCTGTTCCGCCCACTCGTTGTAGTAGACAGGTTCTGTCTTTGTCGGGCTGAAATCATTAAACTCAGCCGCCATTACAGGTGTCCAGAGGTTCCATTTGTCATATATTTCGCGGAGTTTGCCTGTATCGCGCAGGTAGACTATTGCGCGGTTGATGTCCTTTTGAAGCTGTTTATCCTCTTTACGCATGGCTATTGCGTATTTGAGTTCTCCGACCGGAGGACCGACAAATTTTATCTCAGGGTTGAATCCTGCTGAGTAGAGAGCTATGGGATGGTCAAAGAAAGCCGCGTCAAGACGTCCGTTTGCAAGGTCTTCATAGGTATTGGCTTCGACAATGTATGTCTTTATGTCGATTCCTCCGACCTCTTTCAGCAGCTCCTGGGCATAGCTCTCTTTGAGTGTTCCCGCTTTTTTGCCTTTGCAGTCCTGTATGGTGTTTATGTCATTGGTCTCTTTGCGCACAGCGAGCTGGAGGAATGTTTTGTAGTAGGGGATGGAGAAGTTGACAACTTCCTCATGTTCGGGAGTTACTTCAAGTCCGTTTATTGATATGTCATACATTTTGCGTTCAAGCCCGGGAATAAGGTTGTCCCATGCGTTATTGATATATACGGGCTTTCTGTCAAGGTATTCGGCTATGGCATTTACTATGTCGACTTCAAAGCCTATAAGCTTGTCAGGATTTACCGGGCTCGGGAACATGTATGGGAAGCCGCCCTCTGAGTCTCCTCCCCAGCGAAGTTCCGGTCTGTTGTCCGAAGCTTCGGCGGGAGATGCGGCCGCAGTGTCTGCTGCGAAGGACGGCAAAGCCGCCGCCATCATCATTATGGCTGCTATTATAATTATTAATTTTTTCATTAGTACGCCACCCCCGTATTTACAAAATGGCGCAGGAATGCGCGCGTCCTGTCATTTTTCGGATGCTCAAACAGTACGTCTCCGTCTTCGTATTCGACAATTTCGCCTTTGTCCATGAATATGATGTAGTCCGATGCGTCTCTTGCAAATTTCATTTCGTGCGTGACTATTATCTGTGTCATGCCTTCCGCGTCGAGAGCTTTCATGACTTGGAGAACTTCTCCTACAAGCTCAGGATCAAGGGCAGAAGTGGGTTCGTCATAGAGCATGACGCGCGGATTCATGGCAAGAGCCCTTGCTATAGCGGCACGCTGGCTCTGTCCGCCCGACAGTGTAGATGGATATCTCGACGAAAAACCGCCCAAGCCTACTTTATCGATAAATTTCATGGCTATTTCGTATGCTTCGTCTTTCTCTATGCCTTTTACAACCATAGGAGCAAGCATTACGTTCTCAAGCAGTGTCTTGTGGGGGAATAAGTTGTAGCTTTGAAAGACCATGCCTACTTCGCTTCTCATCTCATGAACTGTCTCAAGCATGTGTTCGTCGGGTTTTTGACCGGGTTCGCGTGTAAGCGTCACGTCTGCGATGGTTATAGAGCCGGAGTCAAGAAGCTCAAGGCAGTTGAGGCAGCGCAGGAATGTTGACTTTCCGCATCCGGAAGGGCCTATTATTGAGGCAAGGTCTCCTTCACGAATGGTGAAGCTGATGTTTTTTAAAACATCTCCGTCCTCAAATCCTTTATATAAATTTTCTATTACAATGAGCGGTTTGTTTACAGTGTTCATACGTTATGCCCCTTTCATCTATCGTTGTTATGTCAGATATAAGGGGGAATATCATATGCGTAAGAATTCTCTGGAAATTTGAGAAATTGTGCCGCCTGATATGGCGTGTTTTATAAAGCCGGTGTAATGCCGGGGAAAGAGTTTGACAGCGGGGTTAGGGAGTTTTACTCCATGTCTGATACACCAGACACCGGTGCTCTTTTTCAATTTTCGTCTCACGTCCCTTCCGTGTAATGACTTTGCATGAAGCCGATAATATGAGAGTTTAATGGTTTTTATTCATGATTGCAACCTTTTGTAAAAAAATAATAATTTTGCGATAATGCCGTTGACAGAACGGCAGTTTTTAACGTATTGTGTGCGTAACCAGGACAGTTCATATTTTTGAATAAAGCAGACAGCATATTTGCTGCCCGGGGATTGGTATTGCCGTAATGTTCCATGTTCCAAATAAGACGGAGGGGGATGGTTTGTTATGAATATTATGTATGTTGTGGTACTTGGTTCTTTAATCCTTTTGCTTGCCTATTTTACCTACGGCAAGTTTATGTCCAAAAAGGTTTTTATGCTTGACGACAAAAATGTGACACCGGCAGTCGAGATGCGCGATGGACTGGACTATGAACCTATCGACGCAAAATTCCTTGCGGGACAGCACTTCTCGGCGATTGCCGCTGCCGGCCCGGTTACTGGCCCTATAATTGCCGGGCTTGCCTTCGGATGGGTTCCTACATGTATTTGGATAGTTTTGGGAACTATTTTTATCGGCGCAGTCCATGATATGGGCTCTCTTGTCGCTTCGATACGCAGCAAGGCATGCGGTATTGCGGATACTATGAAAGAGCATGTGTCAAAAAGAGTATGGATACTTTTCAATATATTTATATTCTTTACACTGATTATGATAATAGTCGCTTTCACCGACATAACTGCGTCCTCTTTTGTCAATGTAATAGATGCGGGAGGCGGCAATATGGTCGGAGGCGGAGCGACTGCCACATCCTCCATCCTTTACCTTATTCTGCCTGTGATGATGGGATTTGTCCTCAAGTATACAAAGATAAGCCTCGGAGCTGCCACTATAATATTTCTTCCTCTCGTAGCGGCTTCAATATGGGTGGGGCAGTATATACCATTTGACCTTCAGGCTATTTTGGGCTTTGACACACCGCAGGCCGCGCAGAAAGTCTGGAACATTGTTATTATTGTCTACTGCCTTATTGCTGGAATAGTTCCCGTATGGGCTCTTCTGCAGCCTCGCGGGCACCTCGGCGGATACTTCCTCTATGCGACTATGATAGCCGCTTTTATAGGAATATTCTTCGGAGGATTCACAGTGCAGTATCCGGCATTTACTCATCCGCTCGGCAGTGAGAATTTCTGGACTCCGATGTTCCCGATGCTCTTTATAACTGTTGCATGCGGAGCGTGTTCGGGATTCCACAGCCTTGTCGGTTCGGGGACGACTTCCAAGCAGCTTAAAAAGGAGACAGATGCGAAGCCCATCGGCTACGGAATGATGCTCGCCGAAGCCGTAGTAGCTCTTATCGCTTTAGGCACAGTAATGATGCTTCCGTCAGGCGATCCCCTCACGTCAAAATCACCGAACTTTATCTACGCGTCGGGACTCGGTTCTTTCATGGAGCTCGTAGGAATAAGCAAAGCTTTCGGCATATCCTTCGGGCTCATGGCTTTTACGACATTTGTCTATGACACTCTAGATGTCTGCACACGCCTCGGACGCTTCATAATACAGGAGCTTACGGGATGGAAGGGATGGGCTGGAAGAATAATGTCCACTGCAGTTATCGGCGGAGTTCCTCTCGTGCTTATGTCAATAAGCCTTACAGACCCGGAAGGCAAGCCTGTGGCTGCCTGGAGTCTCTTCTGGAAAACCTTTGGCTCGTCGAACCAGCTGCTTGCCGCTTTGGCTCTCGTAGGAATAACAGTGTGGCTTCAGAGAACTTCGAAGAACACAAAGGCGTGGATTGCCACATGTATTCCGGCAATATTTATGTTCGTGATGAGCACATGGGCGCTTCTTAACACTTTTATAGCCTACACATACAAGAGCGGAGCATTCACAATGCCAGTGGGAACAAACAAAATAGTCCCGGGTGTCTCTTTAATCTACATAGTTCTTGCCGTATGGGTTGTCATTGAGTGCGCTCCAGTTATAATCAACAATGCTAAAAATCCCGGAGAAGGACTCAAAAAAGCATAACAGCCGCTTGGGACTGTCTGCAAAGATCAAGCTATTGCCGAGACATCTGAGAACGGAGCCGCTGCTCTGTATCTCGGATGTCTTTATTTTGAGAGGGCACAGCTTTAGTGCAGTTCATCACACAAAAATTAGGCAATTACCCGTAATATAAACAGAAAATTTATTGTATTTCAACAAGTCATACTCTTGTGAATTATTCCGCCATTCCTTATACTTTATTAAGATGATTAGAAGTTACTTTAATTTTTTTCTTTAAGCAAAACAGAGCAAAAGTAACAAGGCCGTGTTGAACTTTGGGGAGTTCTCTCGGTCTGAGTCACAAGTGAGTAAAGGCTTTACCATGCCGATCTGAAAGTTGAATACTTTTAGGCCGGTAAAATATAACAGGGGGGATTTTGAATGTATGGATATTGGGGAAAACTGTTGAGGGTGGACCTGACAAACTCTCGGTTCAGCGTTGAAGATATTCCGGAAAAAGTGTTTGAGCAGCTTCTTGGGGGAGCGGCTCTCGGAGCAAAAATTCTTCTTGAGGAAACAGAAGCCAATGTTGATCCTCTTTCTGAAGCAAACAAGCTTATTTTTGCGGTAGGGCCATTTCAGGGTACAAACTTCCCCGGCAATGCCAAGTGGAGCGTTATAACAAAGAGCCCTCTGACAGGAACTTTCCTTGAGTCGGCAGGTACGGGGCACTGGGCTCCCTTCTTTAAAAAATGCGGTTTCGACGCTGCTGTATTTGAAGGCAAAGCACCAAAGCCGACCTATGTTGTCATCCGTGACGATAACGTGGAATTTCACGACGCTTCCAAGATATGGGGGCTTGATACTTCCGAGTCAAGTATAGCCATTAAAGAGGAGCTGGGCGATTCACGCATTAATGCTCTGAATATAGGCCCTTCGGGAGAAATAATGAACCCTATAGCCTGTATTACCTGCGACGGGCACTCTTTTGCCGGCCGCGGCGGAGCGGGAGCTGTAATGGGCTCAAAGAACCTCAAAGCCGTAGCGGCATGGGGCACTAAAAAAGTTCCGGTCTTTGACGAGGAAAAAGCCACTCAGTATTCTAAGGAAATGTTCAAGACACTCATGGAGGCGGGAGAGGGACTCCGCGCTCACGGGACACCGGGAGTTATGGTTCCTCTTGAGGAAATAGGAGATGTGCCCATTAAGTATTGGCGCGGAGACGAGTGCAAGCGCGGAGCATACCTTATGGGAGCGCCCCGCTACACAGATTATCTCAATGTAAAGCCGCTTCCTTGCGTGAACTGCCCCTTGGGCTGCCACAGGCACATTCACTTTGAATATCCCGACGGAACAATTCTTGACTGCAACGGACCGGAATATGAAACCATAGGAATGATGGGAACAGGTCTTTTGATGGAAGATTTGGGCGCTGTAGCCAAGGCGAACGATATAGCCAACAAGATGGGTATAGACACGGTTTCCGCCGGAGCGTGGGTAGGCTTTCTTATGGAATGCTGGGAGTGCGGCTGGATTACGGGCAAAGACACCGGCGGACTGAAGATGGTATGGGGAAGCCCCGAAGCTCTTATCGAAGCTACAAGGCAGATAACAAAGCTCGAAGGAGTCGGACGTTACTTCAAGAAGGGCATCAGAGGAGCTGCGGCAGAGATAGGGCATGATGCGGTTAAAATCATTGTCGAAGCTAAAAACCTTGACTACCCGGCACATGACCCGCGCGGAGTATATGCTCTCGGAGTCAACTACGCCGTAGGAACAAGAGGAGCATGCCACGAAAGAGGCAATCCTCAGGCCGGAGCAATGGGACTCTTCTTCCCTGAACTCGGACAGGAAGGCCCTTATGACCGCACGGATCCAAAGATGTCGGCAAAAATAGCCTACCTGCATCAGAATGTCAGTGTGACATTCAACTGCATGACACTGTGCAAGTTTATGATGAACGGCGGCGGACTCACAATTACGGAGATGAATACGGCATATAAGTATCTCACCGGCAAGGAGATTACAGAGGAAGATTTTATCCGCTACGGTGAGAGAGCCTGGCAGCTTGAAAGAATTATAAACGTAAGAGACGGAATCAGCCGAAAAGATGACGGACTCTCTCCGAAGATGGCAATGGCGGCTCTTATAGGGCCGAGAGCAGGAAAGACCCCCGCTCCCTATCACGAAGAAATCCTTGATGACTATTACAAGTTAAGAGGCTGGGACAAGAACGGAATACCGACAGAAGAGCGTCTCGAAGAGCTCGGTATAGGTGAATTTGCAAAGTATATAAAGAAGTAAGAGCAAAAGAGTTATATCCATAATAAAGGGGGATTATTTATGTTGAGTTCAAAAGTCGGATGGAGTAAGGCGGCTGATGCTTTCAGCGCCGGAAAAGAGGCCGCCGCAAAAGCCGGATGCAGCGGAAACGTAGCGTTTGTTTTTGGAAGTCCAGCTTATGATTCTTCAAAGCTTATAGCCGGAGTTAAAGAAGCTCTTCCCAAAGTTCCGGTTGTAGGCTGTACCTCTTTTACGGGAGTTATCACTCCCGACGGTTTTATCGGCGGAGATACATACTGCGGAATAATGTTGCTGGATGACCCAGATATGACTGTCGGGACAGGTTCTGCCGAATTTAAGGGCTGCGCGGTTGAAGCGGGAGCCGCAGCGGCAAAGGCTGCTCTTGAGGCTGCCGCCCGCACGGATATGCCTGACTGGTTCTACATGGTAGCTCCTCCCGGCAAAGAAGAATACTACCTGCAGGGAATTCAGAGCGTAGTAGGGCGCAGGCCGTTTTTCGGCGGAAGTGCTGCCGACAATGATGTAAGCGGAAAATGGTTTGTATACGGAGAAGAGGCTATGGCGGACGGAGTTACGGTCGCATTCTTCTGGAATAAGCCTTTTGGCAAGTGCTATACAGGCGCTTACAGAAAGTCCGGAAAGCGCGGAATAATGACAAAGGTCGAAGGCAACCGCCAGCTCGCTGAGATAGACGGAAAGCCGGCTCTTGATGTCATTGCATCATGGATAGGCAGTACACCCGCCGAGCTTCAGGGGCTGAATCTCCTGGGAGCCACAATACATCATCCACTGGGTCAGCAGGATATCGTCAGCGACCACGTATGGATTCGTCACCCGATGGCGGGCAACCCTGACGGCAGCGTAAACGTAGGGAACAAGCTTATCGAAGGAACCTGCGTCGAAATGATGGAAGCGACAACGGACGAACTTATCTCTTCCGTGGGAGATGCCGTCAACGCCGCCAAGGAATCTCTTGGAAGCGAGATGGGAGCTCTTCTGGCCGTACACTGCGGAGGACGCCGCGGCGGCATAGGCGACCGTATCGAAGAAGTGACTGAGCAGTTTAAGAAGACTGCGGACGGCGCGCCCTTTATCGCTGTCTTTACCTTCGGCGAATATGGATGCGACAATAAAATGGGCTACACCGCCAACGGATGCGGCGGACTTATGCTCTCGTTCATGGCTCTGAAAAAATAATGTATACGATAGAACTGCTTGGATTTTTAAAGAATAAAAGAAGCGAAGAAGGTGTCTGGAATCATGAGACGGACTCGCGCACAGTAGAGTCCGTAGTGGAGGAAGAACTTGGGGTCGCTTTTTCAGCCGCAAGCTACATTGTTTTTTCGGACGGTCTCAGAAAACCGAGGACACATGTTCCTCAGGACGGCGAAAAAATTAAAATTATGCCGCTTGCTGCAGGAGGTTAGAAAAAGCCCCGTTTCCAATTTAGGAAACGGGGCTTTTTGCTGAATGGCTAAGTTAATAGCTGCCTTTGACTCCCGATGTGTGTTCTAAGGGAGAGTAGCTTCCAAAATATGAGGAGAAGTCCATTTCAAGATATTTGCACATGTCGAGGATTTCAAGCATTGTATTGTCATTTACCGGTATGCCTTCCTCCATGATTCTGGTGGAGGCCTCTATCTCTTTTTCTCCGTGAGTGTAAATTCTGCTCTCTCCGTCTGCCTTCGGGCTTTTACGAAGTTCTTCGAGGTATGATGAAAAGTGTTTCTTTATGGCTTCGGCATCTCCGAATATTGCCGGGTCTATTGCGGCGAAACCGTGGCAGATGCCGCTCTTGCCGTTTGACATGGCGTAATTGCTCGTCATTCCCATAGAAATGATTGATGAGAAAATCTCACATATCATTCCGTAGCCGTAGCCCTTGTGTCCTCCAAGAGTCTCTGTGTTTCCTCCGAGAGGCATTATTCCTCCGCCGTTTTTTTTCACTATATTTGTGAGCACATCCGACGCATCCGAGGATGACTTCCCGTTTTTGTCCAAGGCCCAGCCGTTGGGCAGAGGCTTTGACGCTTTGTTGTATATTTCAAGCTTTCCCCTTGTTACGACAGTCGTAGAAGCGTCAAAAAAGAAAGGATAAGGCTCTGCCGGCATAGAGCATGCTATGGGGTTGCTGCCTATCATCGCGAGGCGTCCGTTTGTCGGAACCATTATCGCTTCGCTGTTTGTGCAGCTAAACCCTATCAGTCCCGCTTCGCACGCCATCTTTGCGTAATAGCCTGCTATGCCGTAGTGGTTTGAGTTTCGCGCAGATACAATTCCGATGCCGGAAGTTTTCGCCTTTTTAATGGCAAGCTCCATAGCGCTGTGTCCTATAAGCTGTCCCATGCCGTCATGTCCGTCGATTATTGCGGATATCGGTGTTTCAAATACGACTTCCGGTACTGCGTGGATATCGATAAGCCCTTTTTTGATGCCCATGTGATACCTGACCATGCGCTGCATGCCGTGGCTCTCTATCCCGTACACATCGCTTTGAAGCAGTACGTCTGTTATTATTCTGCTCTCATCCTCGGAAAAGCCGAATTTTGAGAATGCATCGCGGCACAGGCGTAAAAGAACATCGTATTTCCATTTGACATATCCCACAATTTCACACCCCTTAGGCGGCAACAATATGTTTAGTTCTCGTAGCCCAGTTCCTTTTTTGTCTTTGCTATGTCTTCTTCCGTATCTTTTATCCAGCGTTCCAAGATTTCAGGCTTGAGTTTTTTTGATTTAGGGTCGCTCTTGAGTGTCTCAAGTTTTTTCTCCTGTATCTTCAGCCATTCGACTTTTCCCTCTCTAAACTGAATATCGGATACGGCATTTCCTCTTTCTCCGTCATCTTCTTTGACAAACGCGCGGCTCATTTTCTCACGCCCTTTCGGATTGAACAGTAAAGCTAAATTGTGTCTTTATAAAACGCTCTGCTTTCATTTTTTTCAACGATTCTTACCTTCATTTGCGGCTTGACATATTCGGCAAGCTCTTCGATGTCGCTGTTCCTCATCCTTATGCAGCCGTGTGTGGCTCTTCTTCCTATCGACCATGGGGCGTTAGTGCCGTGAATGGCTATCTGCCATTTGTTGTAGAAGGATATCAGCTTTGAGCCGTAGACACCCTCCTGAGGTTCTCCCTCTTCATCAAACCACTTTGGATCAAATACAAGCTTTGACGCATCCTCTATAACTCGGTAAATTGTGTATGTGCCGGCCGGGGTTATAAAATCAAGACGTGATTTTTTCTCTGTTCCTTTGCCTTTGCCTATAGAGACGTACCAGGAACGCTGTACTTCATTTCCCTTGTAGAGAGTAAGTCTCAGCTGTTCCTTGTTTACCTGTATCCAATACTCATTTTTTTTGGGAGCCCAAGCGGCCTCGGCAGAGACTGAACCAAGTGATGCCAGTATTATAAGTACGATGACGATTAGAAATTTTTTCATTGTTACCACTCCGTTTTAAAAATCTATATTCATATATTATAATACAAATGTTAAATAATACACATATTGCCACTTGTAAGACTGAGCAATAATGAAGTATTATTAGTGTTTGAACAGATTGAAAATATTTATCGGGAGGCGGTCATTGTGGAAGCTATAAAAGCGCCGCGCGGAACAAGGGATATACTTGGAGACGAATCTTGGAAATGGGCCTATGTTACGGGGATATGCCGCGATGTAGCGGATGATTACGGATACAGAGAGGTACATCTTCCGATTTTTGAGCATACAGAACTTTTTTGCCGCGGTGTCGGAGAGACTACTGATATAGTCGAAAAAGAGATGTACACTTTTGAGGACAGAGGCGGAAGGAGTATTACACTTCGCCCCGAGATGACGGCTTCTATGGTTCGCTCCTATCTGGAAAACGATATGAGAAAGGGCTCTCAGCCCGCGAAGCTCTGGGGAATAGGTCCAATGTTCCGTTACGAGCGTCCGCAGAAGGGCCGTTACCGTCAGTTTGTACAGCTTGACATCGAAGCCTTGGGAGCTCAGGATCCGTTTGTTGACCTTGAAGTCATCGACCTGTCCATGGAGCTTTACCGCCGCTTGGGACTCTCAAACCTTCAGGTTGTTCTGAACTCTGTCGGATGCCCCAAATGCCGCCCGGTCTACAGACGTGCCTTGCAGGATTTCCTGAGGCAGCGCTATGACGAACTCTGTGACTCATGCAAGAGCCGTTTTGACCGCAACCCGCTTAGAATATTGGACTGCAAGAGTCCGATATGCAAGGAGATTACAGAGAACGCTCCTTCCATTATGGAGCACCTCTGCGGCGAATGCAGCGACCACTTCAACGAGCTTATGCGCGGTCTTGAGCGTATAGGAGCAGTCGTAAAACATGACAAGAGACTCGTCCGCGGACTTGACTATTATACAAAGACAGCCTATGAAATTCTTTCCGGCGACTTGGGCTCTCAGAACGCTGTATGCGGAGGCGGTCGCTATGACAACCTCTCCGAAGCAATCGGCGGGCCTCATGTTCCCGGAGTCGGCTTTGCTTCCGGCATAGAGCGCGTGGTTCTTACAATGGAAGCTCAGGGCTGTTCTTTCGGAAAAGAGCCTGGCAATACAGTCTATGTGGTAGCGGCAGAACCGGATGCGCGTCTTGAGACAATGAATCTTGTGCGCACATTGCGCATGAACCGCATCTCTGCTGACATGGATTACATGGGCAAGAGCATGAAGAGTCAGATGAAGAGCGCAGGAAGCCTTGCGAAGTACGCATGTATTTTGGGCAATGCCGAGATAGAAAAGGGCGTAATAGCGGTCAAAAATCTTGGAGAGGGTACTCAGGAAGAATTGACTCTGGAACAGCTTATTAACAAGCTTAGATAGTTTGCATATAAATTTTTAATTTTAAAGAGGGAATAATTGATGGAACGACATTATGATGCAACATGGAAGAGGACTTTCTTCTGCGGCGCGCCCAGACTTTCCGATGAGGGAAAGGAGGCCGTCTTAAACGGATGGCTTCGCTGCCGCCGTGACCTTGGAGGAATCATCTTTATAGAGCTCTGGGACAAGACAGGTGTAACACAGGTCGTCTTTAATCCCGAGCTCAACGCCGAGGCACACGAAAGAGCCGGCTTCCTCCGCAGCGAGTACGTGCTCGCGGTAAAGGGACATTTGCGCCGCCGCCCCGAAGGAACGGAAAACCCCGAACTTCCGACAGGTCAGGTGGAACTGCTTGTGGACGACTTTATTGTGCTCTCTCCGGCAAAGCTTGTGCCTTTTGAAATTGACAACGCAGACACTGTCAATGAGGATTTGAGGCTGAAGTACCGCTATCTTGACTTAAGACGCGAACAGATGCAGAAGAACCTTGTGACGCGTCACAATGTCACACGCTATACGCGCAACTATTTCGGAGACCACGGCTTTATCGACATTGAGACTCCAATGCTCACAAAGTCCACGCCTGAGGGGGCCAGAGACTATCTTGTCCCCAGCCGCGTGAACCCGGGCCTCTTCTATGCTCTGCCCCAGTCGCCGCAGATATTCAAACAGCTTCTTATGGTGAGCGGCTGTGACAGATATATGCAGATAACAAAATGTTTCCGCGACGAGGACCTTCGTGCGGACCGTCAGCCCGAGTTTACACAGATTGACCTTGAAATGAGCTTCATCACGGAAGAGGATATAATGGGGCTCGTTGAGAACTACCTTGCGGGGCTTTTCGGCGAAGTCTTGGGTGAGGATGTGAAAGCTCCCTTCCTCCGTATGACATGGAAAGACGCAATGAACCTCTACGGAAGCGACAAGCCCGATATGCGCATCCCCATGGCTATGGTGAGTCTCGAAGAAGTATTTAAAGACGGGGAGAACCCATTCACTGGACTTGTGGCAGGCGGCGGCACAATAAAGGGACTTAAATTGCCCGGCGGAGCTGCACTTTCACGCAAAGAGATGAGTGACCTTGAAACTCGCGCCAAAGCTCTCGGAGCTAAAGGCATGGCCAACTTCCAGATAAAGGCGGGAGAGCTTAAAGGGCCTCTCGTTAAATTCCTGAGCGAAGATCAGGCAGCAAAGCTCAAAGAGATATCTCAGCTTGAAGACGGAGACGCCCTCTTCCTAATGGCGGACGAAAACTGGCAGAAGGCATGCGAGATTCTTGGACAGATACGCCTTGAGCTCGGCAAGGAGCGCGGACTGCTTCAGGAAGGCTTTAAATTCCTCTGGGTAACGGAATTCCCGCTCTTTGAATGGGACGAGGAAAACGGCCGCTACTCTGCGGTTCACCATCCGTTCACAGCTCCTATGGACGAGGATATGGAATTCCTCCTCTCAGAGCCCGGCAAAGTACGTTCGCGCGCCTATGACGTGGTACTAAACGGAACGGAACTCGGAGGCGGTTCTATAAGAATACACAATCCCGAAATGCAGGCGAAAGCCTTCCAAGCTCTCAACTTCACGCCCGAAGCTGCAAAAGAGCGTTTCGGATTCCTGCTCGAAGGTCTCAGCTACGGGACACCGCCTCACGGAGGTCTGGCTATAGGTCTTGACAGACTTGTAATGCTTATGACAGCCAGCAAATCGATACGTGATGTCATGGCCTTCCCGAAGAACCAGAAGGCTCAGTGCCCGATGACAGAAGCTCCGAACATGGTCGAAACAAAGCAGCTTGAAGAGCTTTCGATTAAGAAAATAGAACCTATCGTATAGCATCTGTACTAATTTACATATATGAGGCAAGGCATGCGCATTCCGATACGGATGCCTGTGTCTTGCCTTTTTACTATGAGATAAAATTAAGGGGGAATAATTATGGCAAAACTTCGTTATTTGGGGCACAGTGCGTTCTATCTTGAAGGAGATTCGATAAAGGCTCTCATAGATCCCTTCTTCGCAGGCGCGGCATCCGCGGCTAAAGCCGAAGATTTTACAGAGCTTGACTATATATTTGTAACTCACGGACACGGAGATCATGTCGGAAGCACTGTCGAAATAGCAAAGAGAACTCATGCCGCGGTATTCGCTCCGACAGAGCTTGCGGCTCATTTTGCCTCTCAGGGGCTTAAGACCGAAGGAATGCAGATAGGGGGCCGAGCCTCGTTTCCCTTCGGCAGGGTAAAGCTCACCGCCGCATTCCACGGATCTCCGATACTTGTGAACGGAGAGAACCGCTATGCCGGCCTTGCCTGCGGCTATGTTATAGAAGTCGAAGGCAAAAAAATATACCATGCTGGAGACACGGGACTGACAGTAGAGATGTCTCTGCTTGAGGAAGAAAACATTGTCATAGCATGCCTTCCTATAGGAGGCTATTACACAATGGATTCGGAGGACGCAGTCCGAGCTCTTGGGATGATAAAGCCTGATATAGCAATACCAATGCACTACAACACATTCCCTGCGATAAAAGCCGACCCGGAAAAATTTGCATCACTTGCTGAAACTGAGCGCAGCACGGTAAAGGTGCTTGCTCCAGGAGAAGAAATAGAATTTTAAAATATTGTAAGTGGATTTTACCTTTGCACATAAATGTCTTAAAGCTATAATTTACAAAGGAAGCGAATAAAAAATATCCTCAGGAGGAGATTCCAATGGATTTAAACAGTAAATCATATCGGGAACTTTTGAAAAAGAGGCCTCTTAACGTACAGGCCCGTTTCGGAAATGAAGCTATGGGGCTTGTAAGCGGACGTGACATAATAGCGGCAAACAAAGAAGTTGACTCAATAGTGTTGGCCGCCAATGCGCGCCACCCGCTAGTAATAAAAGCTGTGCTCCAGGCTGCTAAAAAGAAAAACGCCGCGGTTCTGCTTGAGATAGCGAAGTCGGAGGCTACATACTGCGGAGCTAACTATGTCAACATTCCCGAGTATGCTCTCAAATACTCGGCAGAGATGGGACACGGAGCTGTCTTCGGGCTCCATGTCGACCACTATGCCATAAAGAGCCAGGATGATGTATTAAAGGGCGTCGCTCACTTAAACAGCATATTGATGAACGGCTTCACCTCCGTTGCCATAGATGCTTCACACCTTGCAGACTACGATAACTTTGTCGCTACACGCTCAATAGCTGGCTGGCTGCCTGCGGAACTCGGGCTTGAAGTTGAAGTCGGAGAGATAAAGGGAGCGGGCGAGCTTTCCACAGTTGAAGAGGCCCTCTACTACATAGGAGGACTCAACTCCTGGGGCATCTTCCCAGACTATCTTGCCATATCCAACGGAAGCCTGCACGGAACATATGACCCGACTGCGGGACAGATGGAAGGCATAGACCTTGCACGCACCAAGGAAATAGCGGACGCGATAGCTCCTTACGGCGTTGCCATCGCTCAGCACGGAATATCCGGCACTCCTCTGGACAAAGTATCGACCTTCCGCAAATACGGAATCCGCAAAGGCAATGTCGCAACGTTATTCCAGAACGTCTACTACGGAATCAAAATGGACAGCGAAACAGGCAACGCCATAATAGAAGACGGTTCCTATGTGAAGGAAGCCGACCGCGGAGTATCGACAGAGCTTTGGAACGAAATAGTCAAAGAAGCGGATGATCGCGGAATGAGCCGCAAGAGCGGAGACTATAAGAAGCTGAACCTAGCCTTCTGCGAGAAAATACTTGCAGAGCCGAAGCCCATAATCGACCGTATCGTTGACGAAATGGCATATTGGGCAGAACGTTTCATTACAGCCTTTGGAGCTGAAAACAGTGCCGATGCAGTGGCGGAAGTAATGTCAAGAAGACCCGACCAGAATGCCGCACCAGAGCGCAAAGTTCTCGGCAGCCGCGCCTCATACACAGAAAAAACCGCGCCCGGCAAAGGCGGAAATGACGGCAAAAATTACGACGATTAATCGTATGTTTAAAAACAGTTAAAATTATTTAAGCTTATACAAGAACAGCCGCCGGATAAACCGGCGGCTGTTCTTGTGATGAAGAGAGTTACGGCTATGAACAACGGACGAATTCTATAGTATCTGCCTTCCTTCCGATTATTGAAGACATCAGGCTGATTTTGCTTTGTTCATTTTGTAGCAAAGTGCGTACGGTTTTGGCTTGATATATTTGCCGCCGCCCTTTTCCGCTACAAGCTTTCCCCGTTTTGCCATTAATTTGCCGCGCAGGAATACCATATCGGCTATGCCGATTTTTTCAAATCCTTCAAACGCGGAATAGTCTGTGCACTCAAGGCTGTCCTTGTGAGTGATAACACCGCGGTAAGTAGGGTCATAGATGACGATATCCGCATCAGCGCCCGGGGATATAAGTCCCTTTGTCGGATAAAGACCTACCACCTTGGCAGGTGTAGTTGCGAATATATCGACAAAACGCTGACGGGAAATTCTGCCTTTTTCAACTCCCTGAGACCATAGCATTGCGAGGCGATCCTGCATGCTGGGGCAGCCGTTCGGTATTTTGGCAAAATTGTCTATGCCGTCCTTTTTCTTTTCAAAACCGCCTGCCACAGCCGCATGGTCGGAGCCGACAGAGACAAGGTAGTTATTGGCTATTGCGTCCCACATTGCGTCAAGATGCTCCTGTTTGCGGAGGGCGGGAGAGCAGACATACTTGGCTCCTTCAAAGTTTGGTTTGGCTAGGAAGGATTCATCGAGTGTCAGGTAGTGTGTGCATGTTTCGCCAAATACGGGAACTCCGCGTTCGTGGGCATCTTTGATGTAATTCATTGCGCCTTTTGATGAGACGTGTACGACAAATAGGGGGCATCCCGCAAGTTCGGCGAGGCATATAGCTCTCTGTGTGGCTTCGTCCTCAACGATGGGAGGTCTGGAGTAAGCATGATATATAGGTTCTGTCTTTCCTTCAGCCACTAGCTGCTGCTGAAGAGTGTAGACCATGTCTCCGTTTTCCGCATGGACCATTATCGTTATTCCGTAATCTTTTGCTATCTGCATACTTTTAAAGATTAGGTCATCCTGAACCATGAAGGGAGTGTATTTGTACGCCATAAAAAATTTGAGAGTTGTGATGCCTGCCTCGGCCATTTTAGGAATTTCTTCCAGAAGCTTTTCACTCGTATCCATAACCATTCCATGGAATGAATAGTCCGCGGTGGAAATGCCCTTTGCAAATTTTTCATTCTGCTCTTTTACGGATTCGATGATGCCTTTATCCTTAAGCTGCGGGGGAAAATCGACTATTGTCGTAGTCCCGCCGACTACGGCCGCGTGGGAAGTTTCAAAAGAAAGAGTCGCGAAAGAGCCCATGTGAACATGTTCGTCCACACCGCCGGGGAATACAAATTTTCCGCTTGCGTCTATCACCTCATGCCCTGCTTCGGGCAGATTGATTCCGACTTGGGATATTTTCTCTCCTTCGACGAGGATATCTCCTTTAAATTCGTCTATTGCAGATACGATAGTTCCATTTTTAATAAGAAGTCCCATGCTCGTTCTCCTTCCTATAATACGAGGAGACATATAAATGTCTCCTCATTAATTACGGTATATCGCTATGCAAAATACAATTTATTTATCAAATTTTCTCTCGTGTTTGTGATAAACAGAGGGATCGATACCTTCAAGATATTTTACCACTTCTTCTACGGGAACTACGTCGCAGAACTTGGCTTCCATGTCGAAGAGGTTCCACTCGATGACTCCCGGTACGCGGTCGCCGACTGTTCCTTCGGGGACTATTGTCTTAAATCCGTAGCCTGTCGAATCCATTACAGTGTGGCGGACGCATGCGCAGGATGTGGCGCCCATGACTATCAATGTGTCGACTCCGAGGAAGTTGAGCGTCGCGGCGAGGTGTGTGCCGAAGAAGTTTGATGCGTACTTCTTGTGGATGACGGGCTCTTCCGGGCGCGGCTTAAGCTTCGGGTCTATCTCAAGCCAATGTGTCGCTATGTCCAGCTTGCTCATGGGAATCTTCTCGTCCCATCTGGGGAGGTCCCACTGCTGCTCGCCGACGTATCCTGTCGTTGTATGGAAAATGGGAACGCCTGATTTTCTGCCAGCCTCAAGAACCTTGAGAGCTTCGGCGCAGACTTCTTCCGAGTGGTCGCATGTGAAGGGGTGTCCCTCGCTCATCCATGCTTTGGCCATGTCAACTGTTGTGATTGCGGGGGCCTTGCCGTATCCCATTTTTCTCATGAAGCCGCGTTCTTTGTAAATCGCGCGTGCCTCGGCGAATGCCTTTTTAAGCAGCTCCGTGTCAAATTCATAGTTCTGTACAAACTTATAATCCTTATTTTCTGCCATAATAATTACCCCTCTCAAATAGTTATTATAGGAACATTAAGATTAGATTTGACTCTTCCAAGCTGCTCCGGATACAGCGTGGGCGGAAATATAAAAGCGAAATTTTTACATAGGCCTTTTGCATTAGTTATAAAGTATCTTTTATGATAACATCTCACTAGGCTCTACTGTTTCGCTTGCAATGACAGATTATCATGTGTAACATAATTTGTATATAGATATCTCTTATTTGTCATACATGTGACATTGACAAAAAATTGACAGGTATTATGCGGGGGCGATGCATTTTGACTGTAAAAACTAAAAAACTCTCTCCTTTGGGCTTTCTGCTTGACACGTTGGAAATATCGACATCTGCTCTGGCAAGATACCTCCATGTCGATGCCAGCCTAGTCAGCAAATGGAAGAGCGGAGACAGAAAATTAGGGCGAAACTCTGTATACTTTTCGGAAACTATTGCCTTTCTCATGACATGTGATGAAAGAGACAAAATAACGGCTCTGCTTCTGGAGAATTACCCTTCGGAAAAAGCTGGTACAGACGCAGAGCTGCTGAAACTGCTGACATCGTTTCTTCTGACGTACCATTTTCAGCAGAGGCCGGTAAACAAGATTTCCAAGCCTCTCTGCACAACGGATGTATCTGTCTATGAAAAAGGGGAGGGACGGCGCCAGGCTGTCTTTGACCTCCTTGACATAGCGGAGAGTATGCAGACTCCCAAAGAAATTGTATTCATAGACTGCGAGGGTTACAGGTGGCTTCTGGAAGACGAGGCTTATGCATCTGTATGGAATAAAAGAATGTTCCAGCTTCTGGAAAGGGGATTTCACGCGAGAGTTGTTGTCCACTTCTCATCTCTGCAGGATTCGTTTGTCAAATTTTTTCAGATATGCGGCCCTCTCTTCTTTCACAAGAATATTCAGTGGTACAAGCACCGTTACTATGATGACGAGATACATTGGTTCTCATTCTTCATACTTGAAAACACAATGTCCGTAATGGGAATGTCAATGTCCGATTCTCAGTCATATACGGCTGTATTTCCAGATCCTTTTTCCATAGCTCACCATAAAGCTGTTGTTGAATCGGTAATAAGAAGTTCCGAACCGTTTTTTGAAATATACAGCCCGGATATGACAGAAGAGCTCATTAAGAGAGTTCGGTCGGTAAGCAGGCTTGGAACGATACTGTACACATACCTCCCTGTACCGGCACTTATATCATCGGGTGCAGATGTGATAAAAAGTGTCCTTGAGTCAAACGGTGTTGAGAGCGATAGGATTGCTCAGTGCACGGATATCTGTGAGGAGTTTGCTAAAATTCAGCAAAGAGCCATAGAACCTTACAGAGGAAACAGCGGCAAAATAATAAACATATTTCAGCTTGACAGAATGGAACGGTGCATAAGTATGGTTCCTTTTACAAGCCGCAGCCTCAGCCTTCTGGCCGGAAAAGAGATAACAGCCGCGCAGAAGCAGGTCGCTCTGTCATTTGACTATTTGGCCGACTCTCTTAGGGACAACGAACGCACCACTGCGGCACTTGCTTCGGAACAGGACTTTTCGCCTCTGACTGAGATGAACTGCTGGTGCGAAAAAGACAGGTGGCTTTTGCAGATGGACAAGGACGGCTACCGCTTCTGTGATGAGACAACTCTTGCCTTAGCGGCGACCACCATATTTGAACGATCTTATAAGAGAATACCGGCATGCAGAAAGACAAAAACTGACGTAATCTCCCAGATAAGAAAATTATCCGATGAAATAAGAGATAGTGAATAATAAAAAACTTCATTTTATTTACAAAACTAAATCGCAGAAAATCGACTTCCCCGAATAAGTCTGAGCTATTCTTCCGATATAAAGCGAATTTGTACCGTGTTGCTGTTTTTGCGCATAGAGTACATTGAATTGATTATTTGCTAAACGTAGGTATCTTTTTTTTAAAATTTGATATAAAATTATTTTGTTTAAGCCATTTTACATTGCGGTGAACGAAAAGTTCATGCAAAAATATGAGGAGGAACCCTTATGAAAAAGTTTCTTGCGGCGGCACTGCTTTTATCCATGATGTTTATTTCAACGGCGGCAATGGCGGGCGAAAAGCTCACAGTTTACACATCAATGAAAGACTCTCTTATCGGAGCCCTGAAAGATGAATTTCTCAAGAAGAACCCCGGAATAGAATTTGACGCATACGTAGCCGGAGCAGGCAAGCTCATGGCAAAGATAGCCGCGGAACGTGAAGCAGGAAAGCTTGTAGTAGACGTTCTCTGGCACAGTGAAGTTCCCGACTTCTATCAGCTCAAAAAGGAAGGCGTGCTCCAGGCTTATAAATCGCCCAACGTCAAATATGTAGAAAGCCCCGTCAAGGAGCCGGAAGGCTACTTCACACCGGCACGCAACGGTACGCTCGGCATCGTTTACAACACACGCTTCATAAAGACAGCCCCCAAGACATGGAAAGACATACTCGGCAAAGACTATAAAGACGCGTTCGGCGTTGCGGACCCAGCACTTTCAGGCACAGCATACGGAAGCGTGGCAGCCCTTGCAAAACTCTACACATGGAAATATTTTGAAGATCTCCACAATAACGGCGGAATCCTGGGCAAGGGATCTGGTCAGGTTATAGACGACACAGCCATGGGTGACCTTGTTGCATGCATAGGCGTTGACTACATCACGATGGGCAAAATTAAGAAGGGTGCTACACTCGCCATGGCATATCCCAAAGAGACAATAGTCCTTCCCAGCCCCGTCGCAATAATGAAGGGTACACCGAACCTCTCCGCAGCAAAGAAATTTGTAGACTTCCTTCTTTCCAAGGAAGGACAGCAGATAATAGCAGATAACTACACACTTCCTGTCAGATCCGACGTAAAGCTTCCCAAGGACAGCCCGCTTCCCAACCCGCACGATGCAGTTCTCAACGCCATAAAGCTCGACTTCAAGAGCATGAGCAGCGAGAAAGAAGCGACAATCAAAAAATTCAAGGATGTCATGCGCCCCGGCAAATAAATATCAGTTTTATGCCTAAATCGGGGAAGGCCTTGTGCCTTCCCCATCTTTTTTAAAAGAAAGAAGTGGTTTGTTTGGCGGAAGTTAAACTTGAAAAAGTTCGTAAGGCTTACGGCAGCAATGTCGTATATAAAGAACTCAACCTTACTATAAAAGACGGAGAATGTTTTACCCTGCTGGGCCCGTCAGGATGCGGAAAGACAGTAATGCTGCGCATGATAGCCGGGTTTGAACAGCCAGATGCGGGAACTATAAAGATAGGCGGAGAAGTTCTGTCTTCTCCGGCGGATAAAATTATGGTCCCGCCCGATGAAAGATCTTTAGGAGTTGTCTTTCAAGATTATGCAGTTTGGCCTCATATGACGGTAAAGGAAAATGTAATATATCCTCTGAAAATACAGAAAGTGGATCACAAAGAAGCGGAAGAGAGGACACAGGAGGCTATAGACAGCGTAAACCTGACAGGACTCGAAGACAGACTCCCTTCCCAGCTTTCCGGCGGACAGCAGCAGCGTGTGGCTCTTGCCAGAGCGCTTGTTGCGGAGCCTAAGCTCCTTCTGCTTGATGAGCCTCTCACAAACCTTGATGCCAACCTCCGCGAGGAGATGCGCTTTGAAATAAGGGAGCTTCAAAAGAGAAAAGGAGTTACTGTTCTCTATGTAACTCACGACCAAGAGATTGCTCTCGCCATATCCGACCGCATGGCAGTCTTGGACAAGGACGGAAATATTTGCCAAATCGGAACTCCGATAGATGTCTTTGAAAATCCGTCCAACGCATTTGTCTTCCGTTTTATGGGTGTTGCAAATATGATTCCAATTGATGCCAGGGATGGGAAGATATACATAAAAGATACGGATGCAGTAATATCAAACAGTGTTCCCGATGTCGTGCCTGAAAATCCTATATTGGGATGCCGCCCTTCCGACGTGGACTTAATCCGCAATCCCATGGCGGGGGATGTTACTGCGACAGTTAGGAGAGTTAACCTCTTAGGCCCGATTGTTGACCAGAGACTTGAATTCGCAGGTATGGAACTGCGATCACAAATCGATACTCACATGGCTGTAGACTCAAACCTTATATTCAAAGAAGGGGATAAAGTCGGAATAAGACTTGCCAATCAGCTTCTCTTCGATTCACGCACTTTGGAAGGAGTTGTTGAAAATGGCTAGACAAGGCGTAAAAAAATGGGGTATGGCAGAGTTCATATTTATGCTCGCCGTGCTGATTCTGGTTGTCATAGTCGCTCTTCCTGTTGTTCTCATATTCTGGACGTCATTTATAGTTGACGGACACATCAACATGCAGGCTGTCATGAACACGATAATGCAGGAAGACACCTTCCAGGCTCTTAAAATGTCCATAATGATAGCGGCTTGCGTCACTGTCACATGTACATTTGTAGGAACTCTCTTCGCCTGGCTTGTCACAAGGACAGACCTTCCCTTCAAAGAGACAATGAAGGTGCTCTTTACAATTCCCTTTATGCTTCCCGCCTTTATCGGGGCTCTTGCATGGAAGATGCTGCTCTCTCCGAGAGCGGGCTACATCAACCAGATATGGATGGCAATTACGGGAACCAGAGAAGCACTCTTTAATGTTTACGGTTTCTGGGGGATAGTGGTAATAGAGACAATGTACCTCTTCCCATTCGTATTCATACAGGTAAGCGGAGCTCTTGAACGCATGGACCCGACTCTTGAGGAATCTGCGCGAATAGCCGGCGCGGGACTTTTTACAATCACAAGAAAGATAACAATACCCCTCATAATGCCTGCAGTAGTTGCCGGAGCTCTCCTAGTATGTCTTTACTCTCTCTCCCATTTCGGAACTCCGGCCATACTGGGAACGGAAGTCGGAATATACACTATACCGACTATGATTTATGAGCTCATACACCAAAGCGCCGGCAGCTTTACCGCTATAAGGGCTGCTACTGTTCTCTCTGTCGTGCTTGTGCTCTCTGCCGCGATAATCCTTTACGCTCAGAACAAAGTCATAAAGTCGGGACGCTTCCAGATAATAGCGGGAAAGAGCGTTCGCCCGACAGTGCTCAAACTCCGCGGACTTCGCATGCCCCTTTTCATATTCTGCTGTATATACCTCCTCATCACAGTTGTGATGCCAACAGCCACAATATTCGCAGTAGGATTCCTGAAAACATACGGTCTGCCTTTCGCATGGGAGAACATGACTTGGGAAAACTTCCGTTACGTACTCTTTGAGTGGAAACTTACAAAGGACGCTATCTGGAACTCGCTGTATCTATCCCTCTCGGCTGCTTTTGTCACAATGATTGCAGGCGGAATAATATCCTATGTTCTTGTCAAAATGAAGGTCAGGGGCAAATGGTTCTTGGAATTTCTGGGTCTGCTTCCATTCTCTCTTCCCGGCACAGTTATTGCTCTTGGAGTAATTCTTACCTGGAGCGGACGCTTTGGAGTCAACGTCTATAACACAGCATGGATAATCTTCATCGCATACATAGCTAGGTATATGGCGTTCTCGCTGAAATCAAACAGCGCCGCTCTCGAACAGGTTCACGACTCACTTGTGGAAGCAAGCCGTGCTAGCGGAGCTACCCCGTGGCAAGCTCTGCGCGACATAGTTATTCCTCTTATCAGGCCGGGCATGGTTGCTGCGTTCTTCCTCATCTTCCTCCCCGCTCTGCGCGAACTTACTACCTCCGTTCTGCTGTACGGGCCTACGACAAGAACAATAGGTGTCGCCATATACACATTGAATGAAGACGGAGAAACTGTCTACGCATGCGCTCTCGCCGGAGTCGCACTGCTTCTTATAGTCGGCGGCGAAATCCTCATAAAGCGCTTCTTTGAAAAGAAGAGACGCAAAAACAACGGGGGTGCATAAGAGATGGCCTTTGTAGAATTAAAACATGTAACAAAACTTTTCGGAGAGGTAAAAGCCGTTGATGACCTGAATCTCTCGATAGAAAAGGGAGAGTGCTTCTCCTTCCTCGGCCCGTCAGGATGCGGCAAAACAACAACACTCCGCATGGTCGCAGGTTTCGAAGACCTTGACGAAGGCGAAATAGAGGTAGGAGGAAAACTTATCTCCTCAAGTCATAAAAACTACTATCTGCCGCCGGAAAACAGAGAATTCGGAATGGTCTTTCAGGCATTCGCAGTATGGCCCCATATGACAGTCTATGACAATGTGGCCTTTCCTCTGAAGATAAAAAAACTCCAGCGCAGCGAGATAGAATCGCGCACTAAACAGGCTCTTGCCAACACAAACCTGACAAAACAGGCGCACCTCTATCCAAACGACCTATCGGGGGGAGAAAAGCAGCGCATAGCTTTGGCGCGCGCACTTTCCATAAACCCGGGACTTCTCCTGCTGGACGAGCCTCTCTCAAACTTAGACCCTCATCTTCGCGAGGAAATGAGATTTGAAATAAAAGACCTCCAACGCAAATATGACTTTGCCATAATATATGTAACGCACGACCAGTCTGAGGCAATGGCCCTCTCTGACAGAATAATGGTAATGCGCGACGGTAAAACACAGCAGATAGACACGCCTCTCAATATCTACGCTAAACCCAGCAATCGCTTTGTATTCAGCTTCATAGGGCTTTCAAACTTCCTGCCTGTCGTGTTCAAAGACGGAGGAGCTATAATAGAGTCAGCTCCCGATGCAGGCTTTATCAGCACAAAGATTCCGCAGGAATACACTCTGGCAGGCAAGGCTACAGTGGCGTGCAGACCTGCCGAAGTAGACTTCTCCTCTTCCGAGGGCGGCACTGTCAGTGGCGTAATAGCCCGCATGTCATATCTGGGAGAGACGGTAGACTACATCGTCAAAATAGGAGATCAGGAAGTCCGAGTACAAAAAGGCAGACGAGCTCCGCGCTACTCTATAGGCGATCAGTGCAGGCTTGAATTCTCAAGAGTAAACTGGTACAAATAAATCCTTCAAGTGCGGAGTTTTTAAAACTCCGCACTTTGTATCTTTCCCTAAAATTATCATGGCATATACAAAGCAAATGCTCAAAACAAAATAATCAGAATGTTAGTGCTTGTTCCTTAATCCAAAGAAAGCATAGACTGCTGCGACTTTTTCTATTCCAATGCCACAATACAATCCACGAACATGAATATATAATTGTCAAGTAAGAGGTAGATTTCTCATATTGTCATGCGCATGCTTTTATGGGATTGCTCTATAACAATTAATATTTTTACAGTCTTACCGTCCCGGGGTAAGCAATATTAATGTTATGGCAGTTGGCTGTTGTAAAAATTTTTCAATGTCTGTCGGTCTGTTGCTGTCAGAAGCTTTGGAATCTGGTTAACTGTGTTTTTGCAGTCTAATCCCTATGCACGAAAGAGAGAGTGTGTCGCTATGAACGAAAAAGTCAGTATCTCTAATGTAGTCAAGTTTGCAGGAGCATTTATCGCCTTCCTTATAGGCTCAGGCTTCGCGACAGGTCAGGAAATACTTCAGTATTTTACTGCCTATGGACTTAAAGGTCTTCTCACAGCACTCGTAATGGTTCTCCTTTTCATATATGTCGGCGCAAGCTTCATAATCGCCGGATTCAACGAAAAGTTCACAAAAGGCAGCGATATCTTCAAATACTACTGCGGTAACTATATCGGAACGGCATATGACTATTTTACAATAGCCTTCCTTTTCATGTCCTACGTTGTTATGATTGCCGGTTCTGCGGCAACCCTCAATCAGCACTTTGGACTTCCGGTTGCGGCAGGCGGAATTATAATGATGCTTGTAGCAGGCGGCACAGTTATCATGGGACTTGGCAAAATAGTCGACGTTATAGGAAGAATCGGGCCCGCGATAGTAGTGCTAGCAGTATCATTAGGACTTTATGCAATATTTGAAAATCCCGCAGGTATATCGACAGGCGCAGCAGCAATAGCTTCCGGCAATGTCGAGATGATTAAAGCCGGAACAAACTGGTTCACATCAGCCTGCTCATACGTCGGATTCTGTATGCTCTGGCTTGCAGGCTTCCTCGCAGCTATGGGTGTTCAGGCGAACAGCCGCAAAGAAGCTGTGCTCGGCACAACATTCGGAGCCATCGGATTTGCCGGCGGATGTGTTACACTCATGCTCGGACTTCTGGCAAACCTTGACCTTGTAGCAAATACACAGATTCCTTCACTTCTGCTTGCTGCAAAGTTCAACCCCATTCTTGCCACCCTTTTCTCCGTCATAATCTTCTTCGGCATATATACAACCGCTGTTCCCCTTCTCTGGCAGTGCTCAGCGCGCTTTGCGGAAGAAAAGTCCAAAAAGTTCTACATGCTTACAATAGGCCTTGCAGCGGCAGGATGCTTCATCGGACTTGCCCTTCCCTTCAATAAGCTTGTAAACATTATCTACGGAATAAATGGTTACGTCGGCATACTCCTTCTGCTCTTCATAGTAGTGAAGGATGTCAGAACATATACCGCATGTAAAAAGTAATATAGATATCAACATTTAATCTTTGCGAAAACAGTATGCCGAACCCGATTGGGTTCGGCATACTGTTTTCCTGACTTTCGTCAAAGTTTGGAATAATCGGCTGTCATGTAAGCGGCGAATATCTAAGATTTCTGATTATAACAGAGGCAGAGCGGCATAATTTGCCGTCTGCCTCTGTTTTTATATGAAAATATCACGAATAGATTTTGCCAGCCGCTTATTTTGTTTTGCAGCTATTTTTCAAGCCAGTTGTCCATGTTTGCTTTAAATAGTCTCTGAAGGTGCTGGACTACCGGGCCCGGGTGTCCGCTGCCTATCTGCTGATTGCCGACTCTTACGACTGCCAGGATTTCTTTGACCGAGCCTGTAATGAAAGCTTCGTCCGCCGAGGCCAGTTCACTTTCGAGCGGGCATCTCTCTTCTACTTTAAAACCGCACTCTTTTGCCAGGTTGATTACTATATCTCTGGTGACTCCTTTAAGCACTCTGCCCACCGGTGCTGTGATAACTTTGCCGTCTTTGCAGAGGAAGAAGTTGCTGCTCATTGCCTCTGTTATCTCACCTTCGGGGGTGATGTAGAGCGACTCAAAATTTTTATTCTGAGCCTTTGAGAGGGGAATGAGACCAAAAAGGTAGTTTGTGCTCTTTATAAGTGGGAAGGGTCTGTCAAGTCTGTTGGGTTCGAGAGCGATTCCGCACTTGATATCTTCTTCTGTCGGTTTGTGGACTTCTTCGTCAAATATTACGAAGAAGCGTGGGGTTGGGAAGCGTCCTCTGTCGTTGATGTCTCCGCCGGTAATGTAAGGCTTAACAAGTCCGTCTGTCTTTGGCGCGCCTTCGTGTTTAAGTCCTTCTTTTATAATTTCGGGGAGTTTGTTTATAATTTCCGAGGCTTCGATTCCTGCACCGGCTGCGCTGCCGGCGAGGCGTTCGAGGTGTGGCATCATGGCAAAGGGTTTGCCTTTGTAAATCCTTATTGACTCAAAAGCCCCGACACCGCGCTGTATAGACATATCGGTTACGGGAATAGCGCATTCGGAGACAGGTGTAAATTTCCCGTTGTAGTAACATACAGACATTAAAAATTCCTTCTTTCAAAAATGTTGAACTTCCTAAAAAGTATACCTCTATTGCTCATATAGCGGAAGATTAAAAAACGGATATCGATTTTATTAGGTTAAATTACCTATATACAGAGATCGGAAAATCTATATAATGCATATTAAGGAATTAAGGTACTTTAATACTTTTATGTGGAGCAGACAATATGGCAAAAATTCTGGGGTTTAATGAAGCTACATATATCGCCCTTCACTGCATGGGATTGATTGCAGTGAAAAACGGATGCAGGGTCTCTATAAATGAGATGGCTGATATGCTGGGTGTTTCGGAGACGCATCTTGCGAAAGTTGTTCTGCGTCTTTCGCTCTCAGAGCTTATAAGTACGCTCAGAGGCCCGAAGGGCGGGGCTGTGCTTGCAAAAGATGTTAAGGATATATCATTTCTTGACATAGTGGAAGCCATGGAAGGGCCTGTCGGCGATGACGGCTGTGTATTCGGAAGGGAACAATGTGTTTACGGCAGCTGTATGTTCAAGGGTTTTATATCGAAGGTAACGCAGGAAACACGGGAATGGCTTAAGTCACATACGTTGGAAGATTTTATCAATTCAGCTGCGGGGAGAAAGAGTAATGAGGAGAGTAATTAAGATTGACGAGGAGAAGTGCGACGGCTGCGGTATCTGCGCCGGCGCATGCCATGAGGGAGCAATAGCCATACAGAACGGCAAAGCCAAGCTTATAAGCGAGATTTACTGTGACGGTCTGGGCGACTGTATAGGAGAGTGTCCGCGAGGGGCTATAACTTTTGAAATGCGCGAGGCTGAGCCATATGATGCAGAGCTTGTCAAAGAGCGTCTGAAGGCAAAAAAAGCCGAAGCCATTGTTCACGGCGGCTGTCCCGGAAGTATGGCTATGGAGCTGAAGAAGGCCAAGGTACAAAGCAGCGCGGCTCCGACATCTTCCACTGAGTCAGAGTTGGTGAACTGGCCTGTACAGATGCGGCTTGTTCCGGCCGAAGCGTCTTATCTTAAAGGGGCGCATCTGCTTATTTCCGCCGACTGTACAGCTTTTTCCTGCCCGACATTCCACAGCGATATACTTGCGGGAAAGATATGCCTGGTCGGATGCCCCAAGCTTGACGATATTCAGCCCTATATAGGCAAGCTCAGCGAGATAATAACTTGCAATAACATAGAAAAAATTGATGTGGCTTATATGGAAGTTCCGTGCTGCGGCGGCCTTGTGAAGCTCGTTGAGGCTGCCATAGCAAGAGCAGGAAAGCCAATCCGTCTAAAGCTTATAAAGCTTTCCCTTAAGGGAAAGATAATGGAAATAAAGGAAATATTCCCCAAATAACATAGGTTCCGCAATAAAAAGCCGATAGTTCGGCATAGGAGAGTGAAAATATGTTTTGTTATCAGTGTGAGCAGTGTGCGAAGGGAACAGGATGTACGGCTGTAGGAGTCTGCGGCAAGGACTCAAAAACTTCCGATCTGCAGGATATTTTGCTTTACGAGACTATGGAATATGCGGGAGCTGCGGTTAAAGCCAAAGCATATTCGGAAGAGGTCGCTTTTAGAATCATCGAAAACCTCTTTACAACTGTTACAAATGTCAATTTTGACCCTGAGGACGTGGAGAAGCGTATTATTGAGACGATAAACGCACAGCACACTTTTGCCTGCGGCTCGTCCTGTGACTGCGGCTGCGACTGCGGATGCTCCTCAGACCAAGAGATGAAGATAGACCTTGATTTGTACAACGGCGAATATTCACCCGAAGAGGATATCAAGAGGTACGGAGCAGACCTTGGCGGACTCAAATGGCTTGCAATTTACGGACTTAAGGGAACTGCCTCCTACGCCCACCACGCATGGGTATTGCGACAGAAGGACAGCGAAGTCAACACTTTCTTTATAACGGCAATGGCGAGCCTGCTTGCAGAGGATATTACCGTCGACTCTATGCTTGCTCTGAATATGAAGATAGGCGAAATTAACCTCAAAGTAATGGAGCTGCTTGACGCGGCTAATACGGGCAAGTACGGACATCCCGAACCGACACAGGTAAGAGTGACAGCGGTAAAGGGCAAGGCAATACTTGTTTCGGGGCACGATCTGGCTGATTTGGAAGCTCTTCTCAAACAGACAGAGGGCAAGGGCATCAATGTCTACACTCACGGAGAGATGCTTCCCTGCAACGCGTATCCGGAGCTCAAAAAGTATCCCCATCTTGTCGGAAATTATGGAGGAGCTTGGCAGGATCAGCAGAAGGAGTTTGACGCATTCCCCGGTGCTGTGCTTATGACGACAAACTGTATTCAGAAGCCGAGAGACGGATACTTCGGCAGAATATTTACAAGCGGACTCGTGCAGTGGCCCGGAGTGACTCACGTTGACAAGAGCGATTTCAGCCCTGTAATAGAGGCTGCTCTTGAAGCTCCCGGCTTCGCGTCTGACGAACCCGAGAAGAGAATAACAATAGGCTTTGCCCGCAATGCCGTTCTCGGAGCGGCAGGCAAAGTTGTCGAACTGGTAAACGAAGGCAAAATACGCCACTTCTTCCTTATCGGAGGCTGCGACGGAGCTAAGACAGGACGCAACTATTATACGGAATTTGCTGAAAAAGCTCCCAAGGATACTGTAATACTTACTTTGGCCTGCGGAAAGTACCGCTTTAACAAGCTCGAGTTCGGCGACATAGAGGGAATTCCCCGTCTGTTGGACTGCGGACAGTGCAATGACGCATATTCCGCAATAAAGATAGCATCTGCTCTTGCCGATGTATTTAAGACGGATGTCAACGGACTGCCTCTTTCAATGATACTTTCATGGTATGAGCAGAAGGCCGTATGTATCCTGTTGACACTGCTCTTCCTCGGAATCAAAGATATTCGCCTCGGGCCTACGCTTCCAGCCTTCATAGGGCCGGAAGTTCTGAAAGTTCTCGTCGAGAAATTTGCGATAAAGCCGATAACGACAGCAGACGAAGATCTCAAAACTATTCTGGGCTAGAATCACTTAGCTTTTAACTTATAGCCGAAACCGCGCTGTGCACTAAACAGCGCGGTTTTTTGCACTTAGAACTTTTGCCTAAGCAACTTTTGCCTGCAGAGAGTCGGGAAGTCATATATAATAATGTCTGAAAATACGGAGGTGGCTGACATGCATTTGATAATAGGTCTTGGAATAGCGGTTCTGCTTATTACCGCTTATGTTATTTCCACTGTATCAAAACTTAAGGATAACAGCGCTGCTATCGAACAGGTCGCAAGAGAGCTGATGGTGCGCCTTCAGAGTATCGAAGGCAGGCTTGAAGAGACGGAGCGTACTTTAAACGAGCAATTTACCTCTATGAGGAAAGAGCAGAAAGAGGACGCTCGTTTCGACAGAGAGGAACAGAGCCGAGGCATGGTGTCTTTTGGAGACTCTCAGGCTAAGAGAATAAAAGAGATTGGCGACCTTCAGAGGGAGAGCCTTAACTCATTCTCGCGCCAGCTCGCGGACATGAGCCGCCTCAACGAAGAAAAGCTCGAAGCCATGAGAGGTACTGTCGAGAAGAAGCTTTTGGAGCTGTCCGCAAGCAATGAGGAGAAGCTCGAGAAGATGAGGGCTACGGTTGACGAAAAACTCCACGAAACACTTGAAAAGAGGCTTGGTGAGGCCTTCACAAATGTTTCGGAGCGTCTCGAACAGGTTCACAAAGGTCTGGGAGAGATGAAAGCTCTAACTTCCGACGTGGGAGACTTAAAAAAAGTCCTCTCAAATGTCAAGGTTCGCGGAACATGGGGAGAGATGCAGCTTCGTACTCTGCTTGAGCAGATATTGACTCCGGAGCAGTATGCTGAGAATGTAGCCACAAGGCCGAACAGCAATGAGAGAGTCGAATTTGCAGTATCGCTTCCCGGAGCAAAGGACGGAAGCGGAGCAGTATGGCTTCCTATAGACTCAAAATTTCCTATAGAGGACTACCAGCGTCTTGTCACAGCGTCCGACAACGGAGACGCGGCAGGAGCCGCAGAGGCTCAGAAGGCTCTCAGAACACGTGTCATTGATGAGGCAAAGATGATAAGAGATAAGTATCTCGAACCGCCCTATACGACAGATTTCGGCATACTCTACCTGCCAGTGGAAGGGCTCTATGCGGAAGTGCTTAGGATAGACGGATTGTGCGACCTCCTGTCCCGCGATTACAGAGTTGTGCCGGCTGGGCCGACTACTGTTGCCGCTCTCTTAAACAGTCTTCAGATGGGTTTTAGAACTTTGGCAATAGAGAAGCGTTCCAGCGAAGTTTGGATTTTGCTCGGCAAGGTGAAGACCGAATTTGACAAGTTCGGCTCAGTGCTTGAAAAGACAAAGCAAAAGATAGACCAAGCAGGAAAGGAGCTTGAGAGCGCAGGTGTCAGAAGCAGAGCCATTACAAGAGCTCTGCGCGATGTAGAGGCTCTGCCGGCCGATTCGGATAAGCAGGAGTGTCTATTTGAGCTTTCGGACGGGGATCAGTAGAAAAGTTATTAAAACACCCGCATCACACGGATGTTTTAGAAAGGCGGAATTTATATGGATAAGAAGCTTCATGATTTTGTAGACGGCAATTTTGACGAGATGCTTAATAACCTCAAAGGCTCTCTTGCTGTGCGCAGTGTGCTGGACGAGTCCAAAATGTGTGCCGAGCATCCATTCGGAGATAATATGACAGAGGCTCTGGAACACTTTTTAGCCTGCGCGCGCAAACTCGGCTTTAAAACAAAGAACGTGGGCAACGCAGCAGGCCATGCCGAAATGGGCTCAGGAGAGCGCCTTGTCGGAATCTTGGCTCACCTCGACGTAGTGCCGGAGGGAGAACTTTCCGCATGGAAAGCAGATCCTTACGCCGGAGAGATAATAGACGGCAAACTCTACGGCAGAGGAACAGTCGATGACAAAGGACCGGCTTTCGCCGCACTGTACGCGATGAAAGCTCTTAAGGAATCTGTATCGGAGTTGGGATGCAGGGTCAGGCTAATAGTAGGAGTGGACGAAGAGAGCGGAAGCCGCTGCATAAAAAAATATCTTGCGGAAGAAGAAATTCCCTCTGTGAGTTTTTCGCCTGACGCCAGCTTCCCGCTCATAAACGCCGAAAAGGGAATAATGAGAGTCGCTCTCTCAAAGAAGTTCCACGTCAAAGACGGTCTGTCTCTTATCTCTATGAAAGCAGGAGAGCGTTTTAATGTTGTGCCGGACAGAGCCGAAGCCGTATTCAGCTCAGAGCTCCCGCAAACACAGATTGAAACTCTTAAAGCAGCCGAACGTACGGAAGTTATTTCAGGTGCGGAAGGAACAGTTGTGAGGACAAGCGGAGTCAGCGCTCATGCAATGAACCCCGAGTTCGGCGTGAATGCGTCTTTTGAGCTGTTTAAAGCCCTCTCATCAATAACATGGGGCGAAGACGAACTGCAGAAGCACATTGCATATTTGGCTCACTCTATAAGTGATACAGCCGGTACCGCACTGGGCATAGAGTGCCGAGACAAAGTTTCGGGTCCTCTTACATGCAATGCCGGAATACTCAGATACAGCGAAGGTGTCTGCACTCTCTCCCTTGACATCCGCTATCCCGTCACTCTCGACGGAGAAGAAATATTTAAGAAGCTGAAGACCGAAGCCGAAAAACATGGAGTAAAAGCCGAGCTTATAGGCGAGAACAAGCCGCTTTTTGTCTCAGCCGAGACTCCTCTTGTAAAAAAACTTCTCGAAGCCTACAAAAATGTTACTGGCTTGGACGAAGCTGCAAGAAGCACGGGAGGCGGTACTTACTGCCGCAACCTCTCTAATTCGGTATCATTTGGGCCTAACCTCCCCGGAGAGGTCGATCTTGACCACCAGCCCAATGAATATATCTCGCTTGAACACCTTAAGAATATAACTCACATATATGCAGAGGCTCTTTCACTGCTCACAAAATAGCGCAGCAAAAAAACGAGGCTCACACGGCAAAGTGTGAGCCTCATTTTTTTAGCGAATAATTTTTAGGGCTTTGCGAACCTTCCTATGAAGAGTATAGCTCCGCTGTTATTGTCTTTTATCATATAGATAAAGGGTCTGTCAGCACGGAATACTATTGGAGGATCCATGGGGGGCATTGATGACTTCATCATTATAACCGCTGTAGCGGCAGCCGCTTCCGTACCCTCTTCTCCAACCTCTATAAACGTCTTGTGAATGACATTTCCGATGTACATATTATGTTTGCCGTTCATGCCGGAGAAGTCGGCTTTTCTTCCGTCAAAGGCGGAGGGCATTCCCATTACGCTTAAAGTGCTTGCAAGCTCAAAAGACTGTTCCTCTTTAAATTTCGGGATGTACATCTTTACCCTTTCAGGCTTCATAGCCAGAATCCACTTTTCAAAGTTCTCCTGGGAGAGCTTTGTCTCAAGTGCCGAGAGGGAAGAGGATTTGTCGGGGAGCATCACAAGCATTGAAAATCTGTTGTCCTTGTAGGGTATTTCTACAGCTTCAAGCTCATCTGTCTTAAGGTACGGAATATCATCGTCTGTCTTGTTCATCATCACGGCGGATACCGAATTCTGCTGCGTTGTCCAGAAAGGATGAGTCAACGTGTTTGAAGGCTCAAATTTGCTCAGCCACTCAGACTTAAAATATACGGCGTTTGTCAGAACCATGGGAGTATCCTTGCGCAGAAGACCTTCGGATATTATATCTTTTATCTTTCCGTTGGTGTTTTTTTCAACCCAAGTGTTGATTGTCTTAGCTGCTTTTGCTGGATTTGCCGCATAGTTAAGAGGTGTCAGAGCGGCTTTATAATTTTCTCGGACTGTCTGGACATATTCTGCTAAGAGCTTTTCCTGTTTCGCAGGCCATATAGCATTCGCTGTGCTCACTTTTGCAGTGGCGGCAGGCACAGAACCCAGCTCGCTGATAAGGGCAGCCATGCTCTTGTGGAGTGACATGTCTATTCTAAGAACTTTTTCCATCTCTTTTTCCGTTGCGCCGCGCGCTCCGGCATAGGTCATGGCAAGAGCGGAAGATATGCTGTAAGGCGACATGAAGATATTTCCGCCGCTTTTGCCCGCTGTTCTGTATATGTCGAAGGTGAAAGCGTTTACCGAAGCAGCAGCTTTTGAGCTCACAGTATTCAGCTTGCCTGTCTTCTTTGATGTCTCTATGGCGGTGAGTCCAGCCGCAGTTGCATAGTCCTCTATGTCTTTTCTCATCTTAAAAAAGTCATAGCCCAGAGTCTCAAGAGGAGTTCTGTATCCGTTGATAAGCTGCCTCATGCTTGATAGGGAGGTTTCCGTAAGCTTTGCTGTGCCGTTCTGTATTCTGTTTAATGCAAATACAACCATTGATGCGACCTGCTCCGGCGTGTATGCGCTCTTTCCCGGAGTCACCTTTTCATTGATAAAGCCCTCATTTGAAAGTGTCTCAAGGGAATGATATGTCCAATGGAATTGGGGTATTAGATTCGGTGTCTCTGCATAAAGAGAATTTGGTGCGCAGAAAAATAAAAATACTGCGACAAGTGTGAGTAGTTTTTTCATTATGGTGCAGACCTCCTATTTTTTTCTCATCGTTTAAATTATAACTTAAGCAATCGCTTGCTTCTTTAGTATTCATGCTGATTGTCCCACTTCATATTTTGCGCTGCTTAATGCTACAATTATTAACATATATAATACGGACGGCTTAGGCTTAGTCCGCGAATATGAAACGAGGAGGCTGCTCTTATGAATACTATTAAGGTAGACAGCTTGAAATGTTCCAAATGCGGAATTTGTATAAAGGTATGCCCTGCGGCAATAATCGAATTCGGTGACTCGTCCTATCCCGAGATTAATCCTAAGCGCGCGCCTTACTGCGTGGAGTGCGGTCACTGTGTTCTCTTCTGCCCGGAGTCCGCTAATTCCATATCATTTATGAAAGATGACGATCTTGTGCCCGTATCGAGCTTGGAGCTTCCCTCTGCGGAAGCCGGGCTGAACTTGCTCAAGACGAGGAGAAGCATCAGAAGATTCAAGCAGGAAGCTCTGCCTTGTGACGTTGTCGATAAGATTTTCGATAGAAGAGTGCGTGGTCTTTTCGAGACTTCGCGA
>CAYRAI010000017.1:0-46317 GCA_964422205.1 uncultured Synergistaceae bacterium
GAATTAATATTAAAAACAAGCGTTGCATCGTATGATGTGACGCTTGTTTTGTATTATCTTGAGTTATGCGTAGGCAGATTTTGTTTTTTGCTGTAAAATGTCTTGGCTTTGTGGTATTGTTGTATAGGCTTTTTGCCCATTAAATTAGAAGATTGCAGAGGACATAAATACAAGATGTCAAAACTTCCTCATTTTATCCATAATACGGATATAGGGCAGAATTTCTTAATTGATCATTCTGTCGTTGACTTTATCATTAAGAGAGCGGAGCTTACAGAAGCCGATAAGGTATTGGAGATAGGTCCAGGAGAGGGCATCCTTACTGAAGGACTTCTTTCCTCTCCATGCTCCTCTGTATGCACTATAGAGCTTGATACAAGGCTCAAACATGGCATAGATATGCTGGCCATTAAGAATCCTAAGCTTTGCCCTCTTTGGGGTGATGCTGTGCAGTTTGATTACGAAAACGGTCTGCCTTTTTATCCCAACAGAATCATAGCAAACCTTCCGTATCATATAACTACGCCCCTGCTCTGGGTCTTTTTAGAGAAACTCTCTGCGCACGGTCTTAACTATATGCTTTTAATGGTACAGCTTGAGTCCGCTGAACGCATTATTTCGCCCGAGAAGCACAGAGAGCGTTCTCCTTTGGGAATTACGATAGAGGCGATGGGCAGCGCGGAGATTTTGCGCAAGGTTCCTCCCAGTGCATTTCGTCCCCAGCCGCGTGTCAATTCCTGTCTTATAGAAATAAAGCTCAGTAAGAACGCCTCGCTGCCTTTGGACAGAACGTGGCGCGGGCTGCTTGCACGCTCATTTACTCAGAGAAGGAAGACTCTTGTAAATAATTGGGTCTCCGGATATAACAGCGTAACTCGCGATGTTGCACTTGATATATTGACGCGCCATGAACTTAAGCCTTCCGCAAGGGCAGAAGAGCTTCCTCTTGATGTGTGGTTTGAGCTTGCCAAGGAGGACGTCTTTTATCTCAAGCCGAGAAACAAGGAGAGTGCGGAGGTGGAGGAGTAGGCTATGTGGTGGAATTTGAATGATGTTATTGTTACGGAGAATGATAAGCTTCCAATAGATTGGAGAGCACTTTCCCCGTCTGGAAAGATTTTTGTCGAAATAGGATTTGGCAACGGAGAATTCCTTGAGTACCTTGGCAAAACTTATCCGGACGTACTGATCGTAGGTATAGAAGTATCTCAGTGGTGCGCTTCAAAGGGAGCAAGAAGGGCTCTCTGCGAAGGCCTTGCCAATGTGCGTGTTATGCACGGTGACGCACGTTTTTTGCTTCGCCACTGTTTTGCGCCTGAGTCCGTCGAGAAGGTCTTTATGAATTTTCCCTGTCCTTGGCCGAAGACACGCCACGCATCACGTCGTGTGACAGTGCCTGTCTTCTCTGATTTACTGAACTACTTGCTGGCTCCAGGCGGTACTTTTGAACTCGCCACTGATGTTGACTGGTATGGGCAAGAAGCATCAATGACAATAGCGGAAAATGGCGCTTTTGACGCTCTCCCTTTAGAGGTAAATCCTGTTAGACCATATGTTACAAAATATGAGAGAAAATGGAAGGCTATGGGTAAGGATACATGGCACCTTATAATGAGGAAAAACGGCCGTGTGAGCCCTGAACTTGACAGAGAGGATGGTTGGCCCATGGAGATAGAAACAGACAGCAAAAAGACGGTTATTGACGTTCTTGATGCTCTTAACGGGGCAGAAGGTGCGGGAGTTGGAAATAAAGGGCACTGGGTATTCAGAGATTATTTTGTTTCCAAAGATGGAATAGGCCTTGTTCTTGTAATAACGGCGGATGAAGGTTTTGAACAGCACTTCTACCTTAAAGTGATTCCGAACCACAGAGGCATAACGATAAAAGTTGACTCTGTCGGTCATCCGTACCGTACACCGGCAATGAGGGCCGCCCTTCTTCACGCCCTTGATATGGCGAAATAGAAGACATCTGCCTCTGATATCATCATATATTGATATATTGTTCGTCCCAAAACGCCTTGGCATTTTGGGACTTTTTTTATTTTTTAAGGTATTTTTTCCCTATGTGCCACGCTGTCACAACCCATGGCATGAAGGCGACTATGTTAAGTGTTGCCTGAAGTCCGATGGCATCTGCGGCAAAGCCTATCGGAGTTGTAAAGAGGTTTGCCGCTCCCCATGACACTCCGAGAGCCAAAGAGCTTACTGTGCTGCGCGACTCGGGGCATTTTTTCTGGGCTATTGCCGTTGTTACAGGAGTGGAGCACTGAAGAAAGGCAAATCCAGCCATGAGCATAAAGAGAGAGAATATGCCTGTTGTGTATATTCCCGCGAAGAGAAATATCGGGGCCGCAGTTATTGAGTACATCAGGATTTTCGTATCTCCTATCTCATCGGCAAGTCTGCCTCCGATTATTCCTGCGATTGTACCTGCAAGAGTGAGGGCGAATAATGATATTCCCCCTGCCTGTATAGTTCCGCCCCTTGTGATGATAAGCATGGGAAGGAATATTTTTATACCCTGAAAAGTGGCATCTCTTATGCTTGTAATAGCTACAACATCGCCTACTTTTCCAAACAGCACCTTAATGTTGCCGAAGAAATCGGCGAGCCTTGCTTTGTCTTTTGTTATATTTTCATTTTTCTGCTCTGTCACGACATATTTCCATATAAAAAGACATATAGAAAAAGCAGGAATAATCATTACGGGGAAGAAAGTCTTTGTAAGCAGTGATGTCATAAATACAACATAAATAGGGCCGAGTGCGCTTCCGAAACTGCCGCAAGCAGCAAAAAGCGAGAGGCAAAAGGCCAAGTTCTTTCCTCCTGCGGAAGAACCGGAGCGTCCGCTTCCCTGGGGGTGAAAGAGCGCAGTACCAACGCTCATACATCCTACAAAGATTATCGCAGCGGCGTAATTAGGTGCAAGCGGCAAAAGACAAGCACCTGTAATGGAAAGCATAGGCCCCCACACGGCGAACCAAGGGCGCCTCTGTCTGTCGGCGAAGTAGCCGAAGACAGGCTGTGCGCAGATATTTGTCAAACCGAAGACAGCACTTAAAAGCCCAGCCTGGCTGAGCGAGATGCCTATTGACTGCACCAGCATCGGAAGTATAGTCGGAAGCGACGTTGAGTGCATGTCGTTCATAAAATGCAAGAATGTAAATCCAAATAGACTCTTGTTGTCCTGGTGCGCATGATTTTCTAAAACTGTTTTGTCGTTATTTGCCATTTTTTCCCTTTCAGTGTGTACATGTAAGGATTACACTATTATACTCTTTCTATATGTAATATATTAACTGTTAATCGGAGGAAGCGCAATGAAAGAGATGAGGCCTACTACGGGCAAAGTTATGCTGGCCCTTTTTAACAAGCTTGGAGACATTTCGGGGCAGAGCTTTCTTGATCTTTTTTCCGGCAGCGGACAAATTGCGGCAGAAGCGGCCAAACGCGGAGCAGGCACTGTCTGCCTTGTTGAATCTGAGCGCAAGCGTCATGCTGAGATTGTAAAAAGAGTACCTAAAGATGTAAAATGCCTCTGCATGGACGTGCGCCGAGCGGTATCGCGCTTTACAAAGAATAACGAGAGTTTTGACATAATATTCGCAGATCCGCCTTATGAACTCGGCTGGGGAAAGGAATTTCCGTATCTTATAGAGGCAAATGAGGGAATACTTTCAGACGATGGAGTTTTAATATTTGAACATTCTGACAGAGAAGAGACATCATTTCTGGACGAAGAAAAATGGGACAGAGAAGACAGAGCTTATGGAGGCACAATCCTAACCTTTTACAAAAGGAAAGTGGTAGAGGAATGATACGAGCGATATATCCAGGGTCTTTTGACCCTATCACAAACGGACACATATATATAACAGAAAGAGCCTCATCCTTATTTGATGAACTCATTGTCGCAGTGCTTATCAATCCTGAAAAACGCTCCACCTTCAGCGAGGATGAACGCCAGATTATGGCACGTGAAGCCCTTGTTCACCTGCCCAACGTCAAAGTAAAATTCTTTAACGGACTTCTTGTAGACTTTATGAGAAGAGAGCAAAGCCGAATTATAATAAGAGGACTGAGAGCCCTCTCTGACTTTGAATATGAGTTCCAGCTCGCTCAGATGAACAGACAGCTTGCTCCGGAGATAGAAACATTCTTTATCGTAACAGATGCCAAATACTCATACCTCTCAAGCCGCGGAGTAAAGGACGCTTTTCAGTTCGGGGGCGCAGTGCGTGATATGGTTCCTCCAGGTGTATTCAGAAGACTCAGAGAGCGCATACCTCCCCGCAACATGTAATTGACTTAAGCAAGCCCGCATCATTGCGTTTTTTTGCCCCTATGGGGCCTATGAGCGAAAACAGCGGGCTTGCTCTTTTATTCTGTATATTTTATTACGCTTCTAGCGTGCTCTCTGCCGAATTCGGGATTAGAGACGAAAGATTCCCACATCTCCGAACCGACAAGTTCATAATCCATCATCTTTTTTGCATATTCTGATATCCCGGCCGCTGCGCCGCACCTTGTAATTACAGGCAAAATAGCACATTTTTTCATATTGCGAAGCAGCTCTCTTCCAATGTCATTCATGCCAAGCACTCTGATATATGGAGGCCCTACTCTCTGAAAGGCTCTGTTATCCCAGTGGCTGAGCCCTGTCATAAAATGTACCGCCTGCCTCTGTATCCTGCCGCGTGGGTACCTTTTGCTAACACATGAAGCGACCCAATCCTCGTAAGATTTTGCAGCAAGAGCGGACGACTTCATAAGAAACTCTATACCTTCACCAATTTCAGCGTACTTTGAAATTTCCTCCGCGCTTGAACGAAGCAGCATAGATCGCAGAATAAGCCACATCCTATTTGTTTCAGTACAGGCTCTTCCGTTCTTGAGCGCTCTTTTCAGAACTTCTGCTGAAGAAGCGGGCATGCTGCCAAATGCGGCCTCATCACCGGCCGCAACTGCTCTTCTTATCGCAGTTGCGCTTGAAATCTCGGAAAGATTTTCATCGTTATAGGAAGAACCTATTCTATGTATCGGCACAGGAATCATATTCCAATTTTTTCTTTTTATCCTAAGAAGATACGACAAAGCAAGAGTATTATTAGACCCCTTTAAATGAGAGGCCGTGCCGGGAATGATAAAATCAAGAGCATCAGCGCGTGACTGAACAAAAGATTTACCTTTTTTTAATTCTTCTTTAAGAAATAGCTTGAAAGGTTCGGGCTCATGGATTAAAATATCTAAGATTCTGTCTGTCTGCCAGTCAGGCGACTCAGATCCGTATGCTATATGCGAGACAACTTTAGTCGCTCCCAGAATATCGACGGCGGCATTTGCAAAGACCCCGGCATTGTGCGAGGAATAGGGAAGCGGAAGCTCCAAAATTAAGTCCGCTCCGCATTTTAGTGCGGTTTCAGCTCTTTGATGCTTATTCATAATAGCAGCCTCCCCGCGCTGGACGAAATTTGATGACAGAACAACGACGGCAGCCCGCGCTCCGGTCAGCTCCTTAGCCTGCTCCAAATGGTGCAGATGCCCTTTGTGCAAAGGGTTGTATTCGGCAACAATCCCTATTGTGGGGAATAACATATATTCAATCACCGTCCTCTTATGGTAAGGATACCACAAAGAGGCAGAGATATTAGACTCAGGGAGGCAATCATTGCAATGAAAATTCTTGTTCTCAACTGCGGAAGTTCTTCTTTGAAGTATCAGCTTATCGACATGAACGGTGAAGCCGTTCTCGCCAAGGGACTTGTCGAGCGTATAGGTATCGACGGTTCACGCATTAAGCATACCAAGACAGGTATGGACTCAATTACACGCAATGTCGATTTCCCCTCGCACACAGAGGCCATCAAATACGTTCTCGACATGCTTGTTGATGCCGAATACGGAGTACTCAAGAGCCTTGACGAACTCTCGGCTGCAGGACACCGCATAGTCCACGGAGGAGAGAAATTTACAAAATCAGTCCTCATCACACCTGAAGTAATGAAAGGTATAGAAGAAGTCATTCCTCTCGCTCCTCTTCACAACCCAGCAAACCTCCAGGGAATCAAAGCGGTACAGACAGTTCTTCCCCATCTGCCCAACGTTGCGGTATTCGACACGGCATTCCATCAGACAATGCCCCCCAAGGCATTTGTCTACGGCATTGACTATAAATACTATGAGGAAGACCGCGTGCGCCGCTACGGCTTCCACGGCACAAGCCACTGCTATGTTGCGAACAGAGCGGCCGAAATCCTCGGCAAAGACGTAAAAGACCTCAAGATAGTAACATGCCACCTCGGCAACGGAAGCTCCATGACAGCGGTCGACGGCGGTAAATCTGTGGACACAAGCATGGGCTATGGCACAGCTGAAGGCGTAGTAATGGGAACACGTACAGGTGACGTTGACCCATCCGTAATGGTATTCCTCATGAACAAACTCGGCAGCGCCGACAAAGTAAATGCGGAAATCCAGAAAAAGAGCGGACTCCTCGGACTCTCAGGCACATCAAGCGACCTCCGCGACGTTGAAGAAGCCGCAGAAAAGGGCGATGCCCGCGCCAAGCTTGCACAGGACAAACTCATATACGGAGTAAAGAAATACATAGGCGGATATGCGGCAGGTATGGGCGGCATTGACGTTCTCGTATTCACAGCCGGAATTGGTGAAAATGGCATAGATTTCCGCAAAACAGTCTGCGAAGGACTCGAATTCATGGGCGTAAAAATCGATGCGGAAAAGAACAACTGCCGCGGCAAAGAAGTAATCATCAGCACAGAAGATTCACGAGTCAAAGTAATGGTAGTTCCCACAAACGAGGAACTTGTCATTGCCCGTGACACAAAATCCTGCTCAGAGGCAGCGAAGTAGTTTATAAAAATGTCAGAATTCCTTGAAGCAATACCGGAAAACTGGAAATACCGCCTCATTCTCTCTGCCGTAAGCAGAGACGGGACTCCGTTTGAGGACAGTGTATCCCTTGTAATAGACAAAAAACTCAGCTACTGGTCGCAGGTGTACACCTTCAAAACACCTGTGGATGCTGAAATAGAAGCGTCCCGTACTTCCGAAGGACGCCTCTTTCTCTCAGTTTCCATCACGTCCGAGGCTGAAGTGCCGTGTGCCAGATGTCTTGAACCTGCCGCTATTGCAGTAAAGGGAAGCTTAAGATACCTTTTTTCTCTGCGTCCGAACGAATACTCCGAAGACAAAGAAGAGGGCCTTCATGACGGAGACGAGGAGCTCATAATTCTTGATTCATGGGAAGACGAAATAGACATAGCACCTATGATATGGGAAACTCTCATAACATCTCTTCCCGCTGCGGCTCTTTGCAGTGAAGAGTGCAGAGGACTCTGCCCTCAGTGCGGGGCAAACATCAACAAGTCCGAATGCGGATGCAAAAGTGAAAAAGGCGATCCAAGATTTGACATTTTGAAGACTTTGATGCATGATAAGTAGGTTCACCTACTATTTAGGTGCACCGAAACTGCATATAGTAAGTGCAAAAACAGTAAAATAGTGATAGAATTGCTCAGGCAAATTAAATTGCCGAAGATTTAAGGGGGGAAACAAAGAATGGCAACTCCAAAAAGGCGAGTATCCCACTCCCGCACGCACAACCGTAAATCACAGTGGCTCGGCGAACTTACCGCTCCCAGCCTCACCGCCTGCACACACTGCGGCGAGATGATCGAAACCTACCGTGCATGCCCCGCATGCGGCTACTACAAGGGACGTCAGGTCATCAAAATTTCCGATAAGACAGAAGCAAAAGACTAATTGTTATCGGCAGAAAAATACGGAGTTCGGAAATCAAATTCCGAACTCCGTTTTTTGTACCGTAATAACCGGACTAACTAAGCCGCGTCTCAATGCATACTCCAATAATCATTTGAGCTAAGATAACCGCTAATGTGCTTTTGATCAGTTTTTCGTTGTACCATTTAATAATCAACATGAACTGCAAACTCGGTGATCTTCGTCCTCTGTTTGGCATCGTCTCCTTCAGGGAAGGAAGTTCTAAAGGCAAAGGCTAAGTAAAAGACTAAACTCAATTTATATATTTTGCTGATTTATTTTCTATTCTTACCAAGGATATTTTTGCCCCTATATGCTAAAGCTGCAAACGAACATTTGGGTTCGTTTTATTCACTTTTTCAGTTCGGAGCATTGAGTGAAAAAGCCCGTCATTACTGTGTTTGTGAGGTGTTCTTTTCATTTGTCGCTGCAGTGGATTTGAAACACTCCGTTCCGTGAATGACGGATCGGACGGGGTGTTCCGCTTAGGCGGAACACTTAAAACTCACGTTTTACCGGATGGTGACGGTATTGGAGAGCTTTGCAAAAGACTTTTTTGTGCATTTTATGTTAATAATAATATATTTAGATAACATATAGTATATATTAGCACATTCTTTTCAAAAATCAAGAGGTGTATATTCAGCGGCAGAATTTATTACACTTGCTTCATACTCTTGCATAGGCGTAGATTTTCTCACTGTTTTCTGTTTTAAATTTAAGTCATCTCTCTGTTATTTACTGATTTTTTATGCTAAATCACGTAAATATATGTAATCACGATTGACAAAGTTTTTTAAATATAATATCTTGTCTGGTGTTATGACCAGATACTAAGTGCGGGGAGGTATGGGAATATGCGTTCAGAGATGAAAAAACAGCGTCATAAACAGCTTATAACTCTGCTGAACAGCAATCCTCTTATGACTGACGAAGAGATAGCTTTATCTTTGGGAGTCAGCCTCAGTACCGTTCGTCTGGACAGAGGGCTTCTCTCTATCCCCGAACTCCGCGAGCGTATGCGTTCTATGGCCGAGCATGCTACAAGCAGGCTTCAGTCGCTGCGCGCCGATGAAGTAGTGGGGGAGCTGCTTGAACTTGAGCCTAATGAGTGGGCGGTATCGGTGCTTACCGCATCAAGGGAGATTGCTTTCAGACATACCGATTTGGTCGGTGATTACTACATATACGCCCAAGCTGCCTCTTTGGCTATTGCAACGATCGGAGAGGATATGGTCGTAGTAGGAACAGCCAGACTCAGGTATCGTCAGCCCGCTTTTGTCGGTGAGAAGATTCTTGCACGTTCGAAAGTCGGCATTCATAAAGGCAATAAGTATGTGGTTAGTGTCCATTCGCGTGTCGGCGACAGAGAAATCTTTGTCGGGCGTTTCGTGGTTGTTGCAAAGGATTATTCTGATAAAGATTATTCGGAGGCGAAAAAATGCTGATAGCACTTGATGCAATGGGCGGTGACCATGCGCCTGAAGAACCATGTCAGGCTGCGATACTTGCTTGCCGTGAAAATCTGAACCTGTCAATTGCTTTGGTGGGCGATGAAGGAAAGATTGCTCCGTTCGTTGATAAAGCTGAAGAGAGCGTGCGCTCAAGGCTTAAGATTGTTTATGCGGATGATGTCATTACCGCTAATGACTCTCCGTCCATATCTATCCGAAGAAAGAAAACGTCAAGCCTTGTTGTAGGCTTTGAGATGGTGCGAAGCGGAGAAGCGGCAGGAATAGTATCAGCCGGGAGTACTGGAGCTATTGCCGCCGGAGGAGTGCTCCTGCTGGGAAGAATTCCAGGTATAGACAGACCGGGGCTCGGTGCCATGCTTCCGGTTCTTAACCGTCCTACTCTGCTCATGGATGTAGGAGGAACTGTCAGATGCAAGCCAATAAATTTGTTTCAGTTTGCACAGATGGGCTCTATATATATGAAACTTTTTCAAGGGGTGGAGAATCCTTCTGTAAGGCTTCTCTGCAACGGTGAGGAAGTTACAAAGGGCGATGAAGTCATAAGCGCCGCAAGAGAGCTGATAGAGGCGAGTTCTTTGAATTATGATGGCTATGCCGAAGGCAAGGACATACCTACCGGCATATCGGACGTGGTAGTCTGTGACGGATTCAGCGGAAATATACTTATAAAATTCGGAGAAGGTCTCGGAGAACTTCTCAAGAATCAGTTTAAAGAAGAATATACAAATCACATGCTTCCTAAGATAGGACTTCTGTTCATGTGGCCAGCGATGAAACGTGTGTTAGGACGTTTTGATTGGGAAAAAGCCGGAGGCTCTCCTCTGCTTGGCGTTAACGGGACAGTTATAAAGGTGCATGGGCGTTCCAAAAGAAACGCAATCTCTTATGCTCTGCTGGGGGCGGCAAATTTTGTCGAACGAAGCGGAGTGGAACGAATAAGAGAAGAGATAGCTAGAGGAGGAAATTGATGTCTATGTTTGCTGGCCGTCCGGTAAAAATATCCGGAACAGGCGTATATATTCCCGAAAAAATAATGACTAACGCAGATTTTGAAAAAATTATAGATACAACGGATTCGTGGATACTTGACAGAACAGGTATAAAAAAGAGACATTTTGCCGCCGAAGATGAGAAGTGCAGCGATTTAGCTTACAAAGCGGCGCTTGACGCTCTTAATGACAGCGGCTTGTCCGCCCTTGACATTGATATGGTGATAGTCTCCACAAATTCTCCAGACTCTGTTTTTCCCGCAATGTCGTGCAAGGTGCAGGCAAAACTGGGAGCGGATAACGCTGGAGCCTATGATGTACAGGCCGGCTGCACGGGAAGCCTTACAGCGATGCATACGGCAATAGCTGGGATATCTTCGGGCGTCTGGAACAATGTGCTTGTTGTCGGAGCAGAGTCTTTTACGAAATGGCTTGATTGGACGGACAGGGGCACATGCATACTTTTCGGAGACGGCGCGGGCGCTTGTGTACTGACTGCTTCGTCGGACGGAGAGGGGCGATTTGTCTCAGGTAAGCTTCAGGCAGATGGAGCTAAGTCCGATATGATAACCCTTGAAAGCGAAGGGGAAGAGTATCCGCACATATTCAGGATGAAGGGGCACGATGTCTTTAAATTTGTGAGCCAGAATCTTCCCGGATTTATTAAGAGCTTCTGTGATGAATCGGAGATTCTTCCGTCTGAGATAGATTTCTGGGTTTTGCACCAGGCAAATACAAGGATAATAGATGGAATTTTTAAGAGGCTTGGAATTCCTTCTGACAGAACACTGCTTAATCTTGAGAATTACGGCAACACATCTTCTGCTTCAATGATGATAGCCCTTTATGAGGCTTTAAAGGGCGGACGCATAAAAGATAAAGATAAGGTCGCTTTTGTAGCGTTCGGAGCAGGGATGACTTTAGGAGCTCTTCTCTACGAAGCTTAGCTTATGAAGCTGCCGTTTTGAAATATATCCCAAATGGTCAGGAACGGAGAAATTTGAATGTTCGAGAATAACAGAGTGACGAAATTGCTGAAAACAAAGTACCCTATAATACAGGGCGGAATGGCGTGGGTTGCGGATGCCGATTTGGCTGCCGCAGTCAGCAATGCCGGAGGACTTGGAATTATTGCAGCTGCGAGTATGCCTGCCAATCTTCTCGAAGAGCAGGTAATAAAGATAAGAACTCTTACGGACAAGCCGTTCGGAATGAATATTATGCTTATGTCCCCAACAGCGGATGATGCCATGGAGATAGCGGCAAAGTACAGAGTTCCAGTTGTGACGACAGGGGCAGGGCTGCCAGGCAAAGTTATAGAACGCCTAAAGCCGCTTGGAACAATAGTAATGCCTGTGGTGGCCTCATATGCTCATGCGGAGAGGGTCGCAAAGCAGGGAGCGGATGCCGTTGTAGCCGAGGGAAGCGAAGCTGGAGGACATATAGGCGAAGTAAATACAATGGTCCTCGTTCCTCAGATTGTCGATTCCGTCTCCATTCCAGTTATAGCCGCCGGCGGTATTGCCGACGGACGCGGAATGGTTGCCGCTTTCTCTCTTGGAGCAGAAGGCGTTCAGGTTGGTACCAGGTTTGTCTGTGCCTCTGAGTGCAATGTTCACATGAATTATAAAGAAAAAATAATTAAGGCGAACGACAGATCTACTGTAGTAACGGGGCGTTCTCTGGGACATCCTGTCCGTGCCTTGAAGAATAAGCTTTCAAAGCAATTTGAGGAGTTTGAAAAGAATTCGGTCCCGGCCGCGGAACTTGAAGCATTGGGTGCCGGAAAACTGCGCCTTGCAGTTGTAGAAGGAGACACAGATTGGGGCTCTCTTATGGCTGGGCAGTCTGCCGGTATGGTAAAGTCCGTTGAGCCTGCTGCCTACATAATAGAGGATATTATCAAAGGAGCCTGTTCACAGGCAAAAAAGACAGCGGGGTTTGCTGAATGAAATATGCTCTGATATACACGGGACAAGGTGCTCAAAGGCCCGGTATGGGAAAAGACCTTCATGATAAATATGAGTCCGCCCGCAGAGTTTTTGAGGAGTCTGATGCCGCTCTGGGTTTTTCTCTCAGCGACATTATATTTAACGGTACTCCGGAGGATTTGATGAGAACTTCCATCACTCAGCCTGCTATACTCACAATGAGCATGGCTGCGCACAGAGCAATGGAGCAGGAACTGGGATATGCATTAACCCCGTGCTGCGCCGCAGGCCACAGCCTAGGAGAGTATACGTCGCTTGTCGCAGCCGGTGTTATATCTTTAGCAGACGGTGTACGCCTTGTTCATCTTCGTGGAGATCTTATGCAGGATGCTGTGCCTATAGGCATGGGGGGAATGGCTGCTGTAATAGGTCTGACAATTTCGGAAGTTGAGGAAGTGTGTGCCGAAGCGGCAAACGGCGAGGTGTGCCAGGCTGCTAATGTCAATGCTCCTACACAGGTTGTAATATCGGGGCATAGCACCGCTGTGGAGAGGGCTGTGACAATGCTTGAAGCCAGAGGAACGGTGAAAGTTGTCCCTTTGAGAGTGAGCGCTCCGTTTCACAGTGATTTAATGCGCCCTGTTGCGGAAAAATTAAAAGAAGCTTTCGAAAAGATAAATTGGAAGAATCCATCATTCCCTATTATTTCAAATGTGTCAGCAAAACCGGTCAATGATGTTGAGTCAATAAAAAAAGCTCTGTACGAACAGACTTTTTCTCCCGTACTCTGGTCTCAGAGTGTTTTGGAAATGGAAGAATACGGAACTGACGGATATCTGGAATTTGGGCCCGGCAGTGTGCTCTCAGGGCTTGTAAGAAAAATATGCAAAGGCAAGAGGCCGTATCCTATTTCTAACAGCGATGAGCTTTTAAAGGGAGCCTCTTTCTTGAAGGGTGATTCAAATGGATAGAAAAGTCGCACTTGTAACGGGAGCCGGCAGAGGAATAGGAAAGGCTATAGCTCTTGAACTTGCAAAAAAAGGATATGCTGTGGCTGTAAACTACAATAAATCATCGGCGGCAGCTGATGAGACAGTCAAAGAAATATCGGCTCTTTCGGGTAAAGCTGTGGCTATAAAGGCTGATGTATCTTCGCCGGAGGAAGTAAAATATATGTTTAAAACGGCGGCGGAGGCTCTAGGTACTGTTGAGATTTTGGTCTGCAACGCAGGTATCACAAAAGACAATCTGCTCATGAGAATGAAGGATGAAGAGTGGAACACAGTTATTTCCGCCGATTTATCCTCTCTCTTTTACTGTTCGAGAGAAGCTTTGAGGCCTATGCTTAAAGCGCGTTTCGGACGCATAATAGCTGTAAGCTCTGTTGTCGGACTTGTGGGAAACCCCGGTCAGTGCAACTATTCCGCAGCTAAGGCCGGAATGACCGGATTTGTTAAGAGCCTGGCACGGGAAGTAGGCAGCAGAGGAATTACCGTAAATGCCGTAGCCCCAGGCTATATTGACACAGATATGACCTCGGTGTTATCCGAAGAAGTTAGGACTGCGATGATAAGCGGGATTCCCGCGGGACGCATAGGAAAACCGGAAGATATTGCAAAAGCTGTTGCATTTCTCGCTTCCGATGATGCATCATATGTGCATGGTCAGGTTATAGCCGTTGACGGCGGCATGACAATGTAAGCAGTTCAGATTGGGTTTCTTCGCCATATTTAAAGGCTGGAACATAAAAAAGCAAATTACTTGATAAAAATCGGAAGGAGGTGAACTGTATGAAAATGGAAGAAGTACAGGCAAAACTTAAGGAGATAGTTATGGATCGCCTTAACGCAGAAGAGGATCAGATTAAGCCGGAGGCATCATTTGTTGAGGACCTTGGCGCAGACTCCCTCGATATCGTTGAGCTTATCATGGGTATCGAAGAGGAATTTGACATTGAGATCCCCGATGAGGATGCAGAAAAACTCACCACAGTTGAAGAGGCAATGACCTATGTCAAAACTAAGCTTGGTGCGGAAGATTAATTAAAATACCCATTTGAGGGGGCTTTAAAGCCCCCTCGCACTTGGAGGAACAAGCCCATGAGAAGAGTCGTAATCACAGGTGTCGGTGCTGTAACACCGATAGGACTTGGCAAAGAAGAGTTTTGGAAAGCCCTGGAAGAGGGCAAAAATGGTGCAGGGTTTATCACACTTTTTGATACCTCAGCTCATACGACAAAGATCGCCGCGGAAGTTAAAAATTTTAATCCCGAAGAGTGGCTGGATAAAAAGGAAGCACGCCGCTCCGACAGAGTACTCCATCTTGTTACGGCAGCCGCGGCCATGGCGGTCAAGGATGCGGATCTTGATGTAGAGTCATTAGATAAGAATATGTTCGGAGTCTACATTGGCACTGGCGAAGGCGGCATAAGCACAATCGAAGCCAACTTCCACACCCTTTACGAAAAAGGGCCTGGCAGAGTCAGTCCTTTCATGGTCCCGATGATGATAACAAATATGCCTGCTGCCTACGTGGCTATAACATATGGAGCAAAGGGACCCAACATGGCTGTAGTAACGGCCTGCGCTTCATCTATAAACAGCATGGGGGAAGCCTATAACTGCATTGTCCGCGGTGATGCCGACATTATGCTTACAGGCGGAACCGAGGCTGCAGTAACGCCTCTTGCGACAGCCGGTTTTGCATCTCTTAAAGCTCTCGCAAACAGAAATGACGACCCAGAACATGCCTCAAGGCCTTTTGACGCTGGACGTGACGGTTTTGTAATAGGCGAAGGCTCCGGAATTCTTGTCTTCGAAGAGCTTGAACACGCCAAAAAGCGCGGAGCTCATATCTATGCCGAGGTAACAGGATACGGACTTACCTGCGATGCACATCACATTACAGCACCCGACCCGAACGGGGACGGAGCTTATCGTGCAATGGCAATGGCTGTAAGAAAGGCCGGATGGACTCCCGACATGATAGATCTTATCAATGCTCACGGAACATCAACGCAGCTTAATGACAAAATGGAAGTCGCTGCGATAAAGAAGCTTCTCGGCGGCCATGCAGAAAAGGTGCTTGTACATTCGACGAAATCAATGGTAGGGCATACTTTGGGCGCAGCTGGAGCAATAGAGGCAATTGCCACTATAATGGCAATCGAGACAGGCGTAGTGCACCCAACAATCAACCAGATAGACCCGGACCCGGACTGTGCCGTGAACACAGTTCCCAATAAAGCCGTACATGCCAAAATCGACAGAGCCATAATAAACAATTTTGGTTTCGGCGGGCACAATGGGGTTTTGGCTATAGAGCGTTATAAAGACTGATAAAATGAAAAAATCTTTGGAACGCGAAGCTCTGCTCTCGACTTTTCAGGATAGAATAGGATACAAATTCAAAAATATGGCATTACTGGAAGAAGCTCTGACTCATTCGTCCTATGCGAATGAATCCGGGCTTTCCCGTTTTAATGAGAGGCTTGAGTTTCTTGGCGATGCAGTATTGGAGCTTATAACGTCTGAAAAAATATACGAGGAATATCCTAAGCTTGATGAAGGAGATTTAACTCGCCTTCGTTCGCGCTTTGTCTGTAAAAACAGCCTAAGCGGCTGGGCCGTGGCAGTAAAGCTGGGCTCAATAATAAAGCTTGGAAGAAGCATAATAAGAAGCGGTGCCACTCACTCAATGGAGGCTGATGCCGCGGAGGCTGTATTCGGGGCAGTTTTCCTTGACGGAGGATACGAAGAAGCCAAAAGGGTTATAACATCATTTCTTAAAATGCAGGAGCCTGACTCAGACGCGGTTGTTGTCCTTGACCCAAAAACAGAGCTTCAGGAGATTTTGCAGTCAAGGGCTATGGGAGTACCTTACTATAAAACTGTGGAGCGCAGAGGCCCTGATCACTTACTTACTTTCAAGGTTCAAGTGACATTAAATGAAAATATTTTAGCAACGGCATGGGGAAACAGTATAAAAGAAGCTGAGTTTAAAGCCGCTGAAGCCGCTCTGTCCAAGATTTAATTAATATTTCACAATATCTCGTCTTACTTATAAATATTTTCTTGCAACCGATTGCATAAATTAAAAACCTGGTGTATAATCATCACACACTAAAGGAGCGGGGTGACGGAAGATGATAAAGAGGACAGACAAAATCAGATTATTCCGTCGTTCTTCCGTTCACATAAACTTTATGGGTTATTTTATTGAGACTGCCTTTTAGGGCGGTCTCATTTTTTTACACTACTAAGGAGGGGTCAAATTGGCAGAATTAAAGGAAAAAGCTCAGCTGATGAGCTCACAGGACCTTAACAGAGTAATTCGCAGAATAGCGAACGAAATAGTTGAGCAGAACAAGGGCACAGAAAACATGATCCTCGTAGGCATACACAGAAGGGGTGTCTATATCGCACGCCGTATTCAGAAGATAATTGAAGAAGTGGAAAACGCTAAAGTACCTTGCGGAGAGCTGGATATCACTCTTTACAGAGACGACCTTACGACTCTATTTGAGCAGCCTATGGTTCATAGCACAAGGATGCCGCAGGATATAGCCGGCAAGAAAATCTATCTCGTTGACGACGTTCTTTTTACAGGGCGCACAGTTCGTGCAGCTCTCGAAGCTCTTGTGGATCTGGGGCGTCCTTCTCATGTGAAACTTGCTGTCATAGTGGACAGAGGACACAGAGAGCTGCCGATACACGCGGATATCTGCGGCAAGAATGTACCGACATCAAAGAATGAAGTTATAGAAGTCAGAGTAACTGAACTGGACGGAAAGGACGAGGTGGTAATCTGTGAACGCGATGCCTAGTGAAATCGGACAGCATGTTTGGCGCCATAAAAATGTTATAGACCTTGACTGCTGGAGCAGGGAGGGTTTATATTTTCTGCTTGACCAGGCACGTCATATGGAAAATGTTATGGACAGGCCAATTAAAAAGGTTCCCGTCCTTCGCGGAAAGATGTGCGTAAATCTTTTCTTCGAGAACTCAACACGCACAAGAGTCTCATTTGAACTTGCTGAAAAGATGCTCTCCGCAGATGTCGTAAACTGGTCAGTCTCAGGCTCAAGCCATGCAAAGGGTGAAACCATGAGAGACACAGCATGGACTCTTGAAGCCATGGGAGCCGACATAGTGGTAATGCGCCACGGAGCAGTGGGTGCTGCTCAGTATCTGGCATCAAAGCTTAAAAGGGCGATAGTTCTCAATGCCGGCGATGGTACTCATGCCCATCCGACACAGGCTCTTCTTGACCTTTACACGGCATGGAAACACTTGGGAACGCTTGAAGGCAAAAAAATAGCTCTGGTCGGAGACGTGCTTCACAGCCGCGTTGCGCGCAGCGATGTCATAGGATTTAAAACCATAGGATGCGATGTGGTGCTTTCCGGGCCTCCAACCATGATGCCGCGCGACGTGGAAGCTCTTGGCTGCAAGTATGAGAGAGACCCGAGAAAAGCTGTCGAAAACGCCGATATGGTTTACCTTCTCAGAATACAGAGGGAGCGTCAGCAGGACGGATTGTTCCCCTCGGTAGACGAGTACCATACATGGTGGGGAGCGGACAACGAACTCATGTCATATGCCAAGCCCGGCGCTCTTGCCATGCATCCGGGGCCGATTAACAGAGGCGTTGAAATAGCGTCTGAAGTTGCTGACGGACATCAGAGTGTGATATTGGAACAGGTACGTTCCGGAGTGGCTATACGCATGGCGCTGCTCTATCTCTGCGGAGGAGGCGCAAGATAATGGAAAAAATTCTTTTTAAAGGTTTTAAAATATTTGATGGATATAAGTTTGCGGACGGTGATTCACTTCTTGTCGAAGACGGAGTTGTCGCAAAGATAGGCGCAGATATAGTGTCGGAAGATGCTTCCGTAATCGAAGGATACGGCAAGATTTTAACGCCGGGCTTTATCGACCTGCACGCCCATTTCAGAGATCCCGGCGGCGAGTGGAACGAGGATATAGCTTCCGGAGCCAATGCGGGAGCGGCCGGAGGCTTTACAACTATGGTCGCTATGCCTAACACCAAACCGGCTATATCTGAACCGTCCCTTGTGGAATATGTTTTGAGCCACGGCAAAGCTGCCGGGGCATCCAGAATCCTTCCCGCTGGATGTGTCAGCAAAAACAGAGAAGGCAAAGAGATGTCCGAACTTCTTAAAATGGCTGAGGCCGGAGCTGTCTTCTTCACGGATGACGGAGCTCCTGTAGCCACAAGCAGCCTGCTTCGGCTGGCGCTTCTTTACACTGGAAAAGAGCAGCCGCGCATCATGGAACACCCCGAAGAGATAAGCCTCTTTAAGGGAGGACAGGTTCACGAAGGAAGAGTCAGTGCTTTGAGCGGGCTTAAAGGAATTCCTGCCGCATCGGAAGAGATAGATGTTGCCAGAGGCATAGCTTTGGCACGCGAGACAGGCGGCAGAATACATTTTACTCACATAAGCAGCAGAGGCGCGCTGGGGCTTATCCGCAACGCTAAGAAGGAAGGTCTTGACATAACATGTGATACAACCTTCCACCATCTTACACTGAATGAGAATGCTGTAATCAACAGCGGATACAACTCACGCTATAAAGTAAATCCGCCGCTTCGCAGCATTGACGACCAGGCTGCTCTCTGGGATGGTCTTACAGACGGCACAATAGATGCTATAGTCACAGATCATGCTCCCTGGCACATGGATGAGAAGGACGAGCCTTTCCAGGAAGCTCCGTTCGGCATAGCTTCTCTTGAATGCGCTGTAGCTGTTCTGATAGATTTTAAGACAAGAAATTATCCCGACGTTCCTCTTGAACTCGTCTTCAGCAAAATGACATCCTCACCTGCGGCTCTTTTACCCGAGAAATGGCAGGGGCTTGGCGTTCTGAAAGAGGGCTCTGCGGCTGATATTACCGTAATAGACGAAAATCGTACCCGCATAGTGGACTGCGCATTCTGGAAGAGCAAAGCGCGCTGCTGTCCGTGGGAAGGAATAGCCTTGACCGGCTGGCCTGTAATGACCTTTGTAGAAGGCCGCAAGGTTTGGGAAGATAACGAAGAAATATAAAAACATAATGTGATTTGCCAAACTCCGGCCCGCGGGCAAAATCCCTGTTCCGAAACAGAGGTTTTCACTGCGGTCGGAGTTTTTTCTGAGGTTATCTTATCTTTGACATGCTACAATTGTGCGATAAAATTGTTTTGTCGATTTGCGAGCAGAGGTAACAATAATTGGAGGTGCTCTCTTGAACAAAGAAAAATGCGGTCTTATACTGGCTCTGGATGTTCCCTCTCCAAATGATGCCCGTTCGTTTTTAAAAAAGCTTGACAATGCCACATCTTATGTAAAAATTGGCCCCAGACTCTACGCAATGGGCGGCATATCTTTCTGCAAAGAGATAATAGACATGGGGTATAATCTCTTTTTGGACTTAAAGCTTCATGATATACCAAACACAGTTGCATCCGCTGTAGAACCTCTGTCAGAACTCGGACTGTGGGCTCTTACGATCCATACATCCGGCGGATATGAGATGATGTCCCGCTCTGTCGCCATGAGAGACAAGACGGGAAGCAAAATGAAACTTTTGGGTATAACGGTTCTGACCAGCCTTGGGGGGGAACTATGGAGCGATGTACATCCAGGCTCGGCTCTTACCCAGGCTCTGATATCGAGGGCTATGACAGCGGAAAAAGCAGGGCTGGACGGCATAGTATGCTCTCCTCTTGACCTTGAGCTGCTCGGAGGCAAAGCTCCGGGGCTTTTGAGAGTAGTGCCGGGCATAAGGGCTTCAAAAGTAAGCACTGAAGACCAGACCAGAGTCGCTACTGCCGCCGATGCAGCTAAGAGCGGAGCTGATTACATAGTTGTCGGGCGCCCTATACTCGAAGCACAGTGCCCCGTTACAGCCGCAAAAGATATATTAAAGATACTTTCAGAGGTGAATTGCTGATGAACTGCCAATGCGAAAAGGAAGAAGTATCAAAAAGAATACAGGAAATGATGAAGGATAGCGGCGCTCATTTGGAAGGGCACTTTAAGCTGACATCGGGGCTGCACAGCGGTCATTACGTTCAGTGCGCCTTGATGCTCCGTTTCCCGAAATTTGCTGCCTATGCTGGTGAAAAACTTGCGGAGCGGCTGGCTCCCTTCAAACCTGATTTCATACTTTCACCGGCTCTCGGGGGTGTGATAATAGGGCACGAAGTGGCAAGGGCACTTGATATACCATTTATCTTCTGCGAGCGCCAGGACGGGGAGATGCGCCTCCGCCGTTTTCCATGCCCGGTGGGAAAGAAATTTGCTCTTGTTGAGGATGTTGTCACTACAGGAAAATCTTCGAGAGAAACGGCTCAGATACTTGTGGATCTTGGAGCTGAGTGGGCTGCGTCAGGTTCTGTAATAGACAGACGTCCGGCATCGGCGGAGGATGGATGGGAGCTTCACTCTCTTTGGAAGACGTCATTTCCGGTATATAATCCCGAAGAATGCCCAATTTGCAAAGAGGGGCTTCCCCTTGTAAAACCAGGAAGCCGTCCGGATAAGAAATAATGCCTTATACGCGGTTCTGCCGCTTTGCAGTAAAAAAAGCGGTATTTATTCTGCTCCTGATAATAAATTTACATGCAATGTCCGCGGTTTCTCATGCCGCGGATTTTGCGGTTACATCTCCGTGGGTTGGAGCAATCGCCTCATTTATAGGAGGTGACAAGGTTCACGTTAGGTATCTTTCCGTATGGAATGATAAGGGGATGGTGGCTTCCGTAGGCAGACCCCGCTCGTCGGAGATAGTCATAGCCCTCGATGCGGATGATGCGGCAAGGTTTAGAATAGGGCGCAAGGCAAAGAACCTTCGTCTTCTTTATGAAAAGCTCCCAATGACCGGCGAGCAGCTCCGCTCAGCATTTTTTGATCCTGCAATTCTGCCATTTATAGCTCAGAATATAATGAAGATCATGGCTGAGGAAGATAAAAAACGCTACTCTTTCTATCAAAGGAGATTGGCCGAATTTCAGTCAAGGGTCGAAAGCACTATCGACATAGGACGCCACTTACTGAGCAAGACTAATATACTTGATGCAACAGGAGCTCAGGGTACATGGATACGCTCTGCTGTACGCGGAGCTGTCAGACCTCCCGCATCTGTTTGGAACTCATGGGTATCCGGCGATACGGCCTCGATAAAGGCTGCATTTGATGAGGCTAAAAATCGTAAATGGCTTATTCTGATGGATCCGTGGACACCGGAACAGATAAGGAATGTCGCGGCGGCATATGATAACAGAATGACACTTGCACCTCCTGTTTACGGCATGGAGTACTTTGTCTATCTCCATGAAATATTTCTCAGCATCTGGAATAAAACAAAAGTTGCCGCGCCTAAATAACTTTTCGTACTTTCCCTATTCTGTCACACGTTTTATGTTGTAGAATATAGCATGTAAAACGAAATGTGTTTTACATGCTGTTGATTTATTATTAGGAACGGGGTTATCTGATGAAAAATGCTTTTAGCGTAAAAATATTGCCTCTGTCTCTGCTCTTTTTAATCATTTTCGCAGTCTCACTCTATGCTTCGCAGGGAACTCTATCTGCCGACAATCTGAAATATGACCTCAATACAAAACAGGTTACGGCAGTGGGAAGTGTAATTATTAAAAGAGACGGAGCTACAATTTGGGGCGACACTGCAAAGGGAAATGTGGAGAGTTCCGAGTTTAGAGTTATCGGCAGAGTTAAAGGCTTATTTCCAAAGGAAAAAGCAGAGCTTTTTTCAGACAGCCTGAGCTGGAAAAAAGCGCCTAAAAGTGAGGAAGGCATTGTGGAAGCTTCGGGAAAAGTCGTAATGACAAGGGGAACTACGGACAAACTGAACGCTGATTTTGTAAAATGGACTGTCGACACAGAAAATTACACGGCGCGAGGCTCTGTAAACGGCGTGATTGACAGCCGCTCGATAAAGGCGTCTGAAGCGGGACGTCTTGGCAACAAATTCTGGGGTGTTAATGTAATAAGATATGAGGATAAGAAGCAGAAGGTCGGCATAGCCGCAAAAAGGGTAGACGGAGAGATGAAAGCTCGGGAAGTCAGTGAACTTACAGCAGAAAACGACGTTGTAATCGATTATATAGACAAAGACGGTTTCAAAACCATAGTTACGGGGAAGAAAGCAGTCTATTCCAAAAGCAGAGGAACAGTTGTTATCTCCGGCGGTGCAAAAGCACTGAGAAGCGACGGAAAGCTGGTCACATCAGACAATCTCGTTCTTTATGAAGATACAAAAAATATTGAAGCAATTGGAAATTCCAGAATTACATTTGACCTGCCCGACAAGAAACAAAAGAACTGAGAGTAAAGAGATGGCAGATAACATAAAAATCCTAAAAGCTGAATCTCTGGTAAAGACTTTCAGCAAACGCAAAGTTGTCGATAACGTTTCAGTAGAGATAAAAATGGGTGAGATTGTGGGACTCTTAGGGCCTAACGGGGCGGGGAAGAGCACCACCTTCTATATGATTGTGGGAAGAATACTTCCCGATTCCGGCACTGTGTCACTGGGAGATGCCGATATATCTTTGCTTCCCATGTTTGAAAGAGCCAGGACCGGTTTGGGATATCTTCCGCAGGAAGCCTCCGTGTTCAGAAATTTGACGGTGGCACAGAATCTCGACCTTGTGCTTGAAGAATCGGGGTTCTGCAGGGCAGACAGAGATGCCAAAGTTGCCTCTCTGCTTAATGATTATGGTCTTAAACATATAGAAAATATACTTGGCGTTTCTCTGTCAGGCGGAGAGCGCAGAAGAGTGGAGATTGCCAGATGTCTCGCTCTTGAGCCTTCTTTCATACTTCTGGACGAACCTTTCAGCGGTATTGACCCCATAGCCGTTGCAGATCTGCAATCCATCATTAAAAATTTAAAAGAGCGCGGCTACGGTGTTCTTCTGACTGACCACAATGTGCGCGAGACACTCTCCATAACAGACAGAGCTTACCTTATACACGAAGGCAGAGTATTTATGGAGGGGCTTCCCGAAGATATTGCCGAAAATGAGCTTGCAAAGAAGTTCTATCTCGGCAAAAATTTTTCATGGTAAGCGGAAAACGAAATAATGGTCAGCAATGATAAACTTTCCGGCATGGTTCGCCATGCCATGAGAATGATGGTAGGCACTCTTGCAAGCCGTATCTTGGGGCTGGTTAGAGAGATGCTTACCGCTGCACTGTTCGGCGCGACAAGGCAGCTTGATGCCTTTTACGTTGCTTATACTCTGGCTAACCTATCTCGTCAGCTCCTTGCCGAAGGGGCTCTCTCTGCGTCATTTGTTCCCGTGTTTTCACGTACACTGACGGAAAACGGCAAGGATTCCGCAAGAGAACTGGCAAAACAAGCTCTCAGCGTATTGCTTTTCGGCGGAACTGTTGTTGTCCTTATAGGAATATTTATGGCACCTCTATTTGTGGGAATAATGGCGCCCGGCTTTGCTCCCGAGGAGAGAACTCTTGCAATCTCTCTTACAAGGGCACTTTTCCCATTCCTGCTCCTAATATCTGTCGGCGCACTTGCGATGGGAGTGCTAAACAGCATGGGAAGTTTTTTTGTTCCCGCTGTGGCCCCAGCCTTGAGCAATGTCGCATATATACTGTTCCTCCTTGCCACTATTAAAAATCTTTCCGTCTGGAATCTTGTAGCCGCAGTTCTTCTGGGAGGAAGCTGTCACATGCTTATGCAGTGGTACTGGGCAGGCAAAATGGGTATAGTCCTTACTCCCTCCATTCCAAAAAAGGATAACGCGGAGCTTAAAAGCATGATGACTCTCTTCCTGCCCTATGCGGCGGGACTCTCTCTCAATCAGGTGAACCCTGTAATAAGCAGGATGCTGGGGTCATTCCTTGAGGGAGGTTCAATCTCTGTTCTCAACTATGCTGACAGAGTGCTTCAGCTCCCTCTGGGACTGTTTGTAATAGCTATATCTCAGGCTGTCTTGCCGATGCTCTCGCGTCAGGATCCCAAAGACAACATCGGATTCCGCGATTTTATAAGAGATGCTCTGCGATTCAACCTCTTTGTCGTGCTGCCTGTCGCTATCGGTCTTTTTATGGTGTCAGACGAAATAATACATCTGCTCTTCTACAGAGGAGCTTTTTCCGAGTGGGCTTGGCACGCAACAGCCACTGCACTTGCTCTCTACGGATTGGGACTGCCTGGAATGGCAAGCAGCACAGTCATACTCAGAGCCATGTACGCAAGAAGAATGCCCCGCGCCGCTGTTACTGTTACCGCAGTTACAGTCTGTGTTAACCTGTGCGCCAGCTTGCTCTTTATGCCAAAGTTTGCCTATGCCGGGCTTGCCACAGCCACTGCCGCGGCTTTTACCGCTGCAAGTATCTATGGAGGCTGCGCACTTTCGCGCAACTTAAAGGCACCGCTTGCTGTCTTTGACAGAAAATGGCTTATAAAAATAGCTTCTTCATCTGCGGCAATGATGATTTCGCTTTTAATGCTAAGGCTGCTAATGCCATATCCTCAGGAAGCAAAGCTGCTTGTGAGGGCGGCTTGGCTTGGTTTTGCAATGGTATCAGCTGCCGCTGTATATACTGTCTCAACACTTCTGCTGCACTGTCCTGAATGGCAGTGGATAAAAGACGCCCTAAAGCGCAAAAAAACAGTTAAAGGTTAGGAGGAGTAAAATGAAGAAAATAGCTGCTGCTCTGTTGATTCTCACTTTATCACTTATTTCGCCGGCATTCGCCGCAAGGACTACGGAAGAAGTCCAAAAACTTTTGGATTCGCGCCAGGTAATATGCTGGGTGGAAGGAACCCTGTTCGGAGATCTGATTCTCGGGTCGAGGGGAAGTATTACATTTGTATATTTGGATGAAAAAATGTCAAATGCTATAAAGGACGACCACGGTCTTGCACCGTGGGCAGACGATTTAAATCAATATTATGGTTCCCCGGGGACGGAGAAAAAAGCCATCTTTTTGATACAGCTTGAGACAAACAAACCATGGGATGTTGAAATATCGAAATTTAAAGTAGGAAGTTACAGCCTTACCAAAAATGATATTTTATCGCCGAGCTGGACAAACCCTATAGGGCCGCTTGAATCCGGGATAAAGGCGCAGATGGCTGTTGCCGTTCCTGCAGTAGAAGTAAAAAGAGGCTCTGAGGTAGCAATAGGATATGGAGATGACGTTATAAAATGGAAAGTACCGAGATAACTTCTCATACATACAAGTGTGCAGGCTGCGGGGCTGTTTTTACGACAGAAGACTTTGCCGTAAAATGTCCCCACTGCCGCTGTAAAATTTTGATACACAGAGAAGGCGAGATGCGCAGAGGCAAGGGCTGCTCATGCGGGGGAGGAAACTGCGCCTCCTGCGGAGGTTCTTGCTCCTGTCACTGATTTTGTACACAAGCCACATAATATTAATGTTTCACACGAGTAATCGGAGGTAGCAGTTTATGAGTGACAATTTTATAACTCTGGGCATAGAGTCCAGCTGCGATGACACTGCTATAGCAGTTCTCAGCAGCCGTTATGAAGTGATTGCTTCAATGATATCAAGCCAGATATCGGAGCACTCCCAGTATGGAGGCGTCGTGCCGGAGCTGGCATCTCGTATGCATCAGGAAGCAATTTTGCCTCTCTTGTCGGAAGTTCTGCACAAGTCGGGCATAACAAATCCTTCAAAAGAGATAGATCTTATAGCCGTTACATCTGGGCCAGGATTAATGGGCTCTCTGCTTGTGGGAGTTATGACAGCCAAGGCTCTTTCGCAAGGCTGGAATGTCCCAATTCTGGGTGTTAACCACTTAGAGGGACACATATTTGCAAATGTCGCGGCCAACAGGGAGCTGAAAGCGCCCTTTTTATCTCTGATAGTCTCAGGCGGCCATACCGAGATAGTTCTCGTTAGGGAGTTCGGTGATTATGAGCTTCTCGGTTCCACAAGGGACGATGCTGCTGGGGAAGCATATGATAAGGCAGCAAAAATATTGGGCCTAGGCTATCCGGGAGGCCCTGTGATAGACAAGCTTGCCTCACTGGGAAATGCCGAAACCTACACTCTGCCGACCCCCCTTTCAAATACAAAGGAAATAGAATTCAGCTTCAGCGGACTAAAAACCGCAGCAGTTACTCTCATAAAGAAGCATGAGAGAGAATACAAAAACTTAATCCTTGAAGACTTCTGCGCAGCTTTTCAAAAAGCCGTCATTGCCTCTTTACTCTGCAAAATCAAACTTGCAATAGATGTGAGCGGAGTAAGACGCCTGACTCTTTCCGGAGGTGTAGCAGCCAACAGCGGACTGAGGGCCTCCCTTCTGAAGATGGCTGAAAAAGAGAAATGCGAACTCTTTCTTCCGCCTGTATCAATGTGCACCGACAATGCGGCAATGATAGCCGCCGCTGGCTTTAACGGATATATGCGCGGCCGCCGCAGTGACCTCTCACTTTCACCCGACCCATCTTGGGAGCTCTGGTAATTATTTTTTCTCTTCTAAAGTAAAGTATTCCACTTATTGTCTGTCTTATATTCAGAAAAGACAGACAATAAAATCATATTGCCAAAATCGATTATTCGATATAATATTATCGATATTAAGATATCGATAGGAGGAGCGCAAATGAACAGCGAAAAAGAAGGAAGTCTCAGCATTTCAAGACAGTCACTTCAGCGTCTGCCTCTCTATCTTGAGCTGCTTAAAAAGCTCAAAAGAGCGGGTGATACCAATGTTTCATCTTCACTTATCGCAGGGACTCTCTCTCTGCATCCGGTACAGGTCAGGAAGGATCTGGCCTCAGTAAGCACTGTTGAAGGAAACCCCAGGATAGGCTTTTCTCTTGACGGTCTGATATCTGACATAGAGGATTTTCTTGGCTTCAATAATGTGAACGAAGCTGTTCTTGTCGGAGTCGGGAATCTTGGGCGAGCCCTTATGTCATACAAGACTTTTGAGGACTGCGGGCTTCGCATCATAGCGGGTTTTGACTCAAATCCTGATTTAATAGGGACAACGGTTCACGGTAAGGACATCCTGGATGTCTCAAAACTTTCCGAGCTATGCGACAGAATTAAGGTGCACATAGGAATAATAACAGTACCTGCGCCCCACGCTCAGTGGGTCTGCGACCGTCTTGTAGAAGGCGGAATAGAGGCCGTGTGGAATTTTGCTCCTACACACCTGATTGTTCCTGATAATGTTATTCTTGACAACGAAAATTTAAGCGCATCCTTTGCGGGACTTTCGACTCGGCTTCGCATGAAAAAGGAACTTAAAAAGTTTAGTGCAATGATATAAATAACCTGACAAAGAAAAGAGCTGTTGCAAGATGAATGATGAATTTGATTTTGCGGTAATCGATGCAATATTACGGGAGCATTGCGGTGGCCCATCATCAGTAATCGCCATACTCCAGAGCATTCAGGAGCATTACAGGTATCTTCCGAAAGAGATATTCCCATATTTATCGTGCAAACTCGGAATAAGTCAGGCACGTATATACAGTGTTGCTACATTTTATGAAAACTTCTCTCTGAATCCAAAGGGCAAATTCGTCATAAGAGTCTGTGACGGCACAGCCTGTCATGTCAGAAAATCTATCCCTATTCTTGAGCGTCTGCGCAAAGAACTCTCGCTTTCCGAGGAAAAAGTGACCACAGACGACCTTTCCTTTACTGTCGAGACAGTATCCTGCCTCGGAGCGTGCGGACTTGCCCCGGTAATTACCGTAAACGACACAGTTCATGCAGCCATGACTCCTGACAAGGCGTCGGAACTTCTGGCATCGCTTAAGGAGGAGCTTTAGTATGAATACTATCCGCACAAGAGATGAACTCATAGAGCTGAGAAAAAAATATGCGCTAAGCCTGAACGAGGAGAAGAAGAAGATTCTTGTCTGCGCCGGAACAGGCTGTATATCGAGCGGATCTCTTGAAATTTTTGACGAACTGAAGGGTATCCTTGAAAGAGAAGGAGTTAAGTGCTCCGTTGAACTTCAGGAAGAGACGCATGAAGACTCGGTTGGACTTAAAAAATCAGGCTGCCACGGTTTCTGCGAGTGCGGACCGTTGGTTCGCATTGAGCCTTACGGCTATCTCTATACAAAGGTCAAACTTACAGACTGTGAAGATATTGTAAAAAAGACAATAATTCACGGCGAGCATATCGAAAGGCTTGCATATTCCAAAGACGGTCAAATATACAAGAAACAGGATGAGATACCGTTTTATAAAAAACAGACAAGACATGTTCTCGAACACTGCGGGCACATTGACGCAACATCTATAAAGGAATACCTTGCTATCGGCGGCTACAGCGCACTTGAAAAGGTGCTGTTTGACATAGAGGCGGATAAAGTAATAGGCATGGTAACGGAATCGGCCCTTCGCGGACGCGGAGGCGGAGGTTTCCCGACAGGACGCAAGTGGGCTCAAGTAAAAAGACAGAAGGTCAAAGAAAGATACATTGTCTGCAACGGAGACGAGGGCGATCCAGGGGCATTCATGGACAGAAGCATCATGGAGGGAGACCCCCACAGGATGCTTGAAGGGATGATGATTGCAGGAGCGGCATGCGGAGCTCAGAACGGCTACATATATGTCCGTGCCGAATATCCTATGGCTGTCAGCAGGCTTAAAAACGCCATAGCTCAGGCTGAAGAGCTCGGGCTTCTCGGCGACAATATTTTGGGAACAGATTTCTCATTTCACATGCATATTAACAGAGGCGCGGGAGCATTTGTCTGCGGAGAGGGCAGCGCCCTTACTGCCTCAATAGAGGGCAAGCGCGGAATGCCGAGAGTAAAGCCGCCGCGCACTGTGGAACAGGGGCTTTTTGAAAAACCGACAGTGCTCAACAATGTCGAGACATTTGCCAATGTGCCCCTTATCATAAATAAAGGCGTTGAATGGTATAAGCAGCTTGGTCCGGAAAAGAGCCCGGGAACAAAAGCTTTCGCTCTTACAGGAAATATAGTAAATACCGGTCTTATAGAAGTGCCTATGGGTACGACTTTGCGTGAGGTTGTATTTGACATAGGAGGCGGTATGAGGGACGGAGCTGACTTTAAAGCCGTTCAGATAGGCGGCCCGTCGGGAGGATGCCTTACTAAGGAACACTTGGATACTCCTCTTGATTTTGACTCACTGAACGCAATGGGGGCCATGATAGGTTCAGGCGGGCTTGTTGTCATGGACAGCAACACATGTATGGTTGAAGTCGCGCGATTCTTCATGAATTTTACGCAGAATGAATCCTGCGGCAAGTGTGTTCCCTGCCGCGGAGGCACAAAACAGATGCTCGGCATCCTCGAAAGAATTGTAGCCGGGGAAGGGCGCGACGGAGATATAGAGCTGCTGCTTGAGCTTGCAGATATGATTTCTTCTACCGCTCTCTGCGGACTTGGAAAGACAGCCGCATTTCCGGTAATAAGCACGATTAAAAACTTCCGCAGTGAATATGAGGCTCATGTATATCAAAAATATTGCCCGGTCGGAGCGTGCCAGAAGTTAAAGAGGATAACAATAGTTTCGGAACTCTGCAAAGGCTGCTCAAAATGTTCCAGAGTATGCCCTGTCGGAGCTATAAGCGGAAAAATCAAGGAACCTTTTGAAATAGATCCAAAGAAGTGCATTAAGTGCGGCGCGTGTCTTACATCTTGTTCTTTCCATGCTATAAGGGAGGCGTAAAAATATGAATAAAGGCAGTATGATAATAGATGGCATACATGTTGAGATAAACGGAGAAAAGAATCTTCTTGAGCTTATCCGCAAAGCGGGAATAAACCTCCCTACATTCTGCTACTATTCCGAACTCTCAATATACGGAGCATGCAGAATGTGCATGGTGGAGAACAAATGGGGCGGGCTTGATGCCGCATGTTCCACACCTCCCAAAGACGGAATGGAGATATTTACAAATACGGAGCGCCTCAGAAAGTACCGCAAAATGATATTGGAGCTTCTTCTCGCCGACCACTGCCGCGACTGCACCACCTGCTGCAACAACGGAAAGTGTAAGCTGCAGGAGCTGGCTATGAGATTTAACATAGACGGGGTCCGCTTTCCAAACGGTGCGGACAAACCAGCAATGGACAAGTCCTCCCTCTGTATTGTAAGAGATCCGAATAAGTGCATTCTCTGCGGAGACTGCGTGAGAATGTGTAATGAGATACAGAATGTCGGAGCTATAGATTTTGCCCACAGAGGCTCCAAGATGACGATAAGCACAGTGTTTGACATTCCCATTGCCGAAAGCAACTGCGTCGGCTGCGGTCAGTGCGCCGCAGTATGTCCTACTGGAGCTATAGTTCTGAGAGACAATACGGCAGGTGTATGGAAGGCTCTTGATGACAAAGAAACCAGAGTCAGTGCTCAGATTGCTCCTGCTGTAAGAGTTGCAATAGGCAAAGAGCTTGGCATAGCCGACGGTGAGAATGCAATGGGAAAGATTGTGGCTGCAATGCGCCGCATGGGCTTTAACGAAATATTCGACACTTCTACGGGAGCAGACTTAACCGTTCTCGAAGAATCTACTGAATTTCTTGACCATCTTGAAAACGAAAACGGAAATGGCAATATGCCGCTTTTCACGTCGTGCTGTCCTGCATGGATAAGCTACTGCGAGAAGAATGACCCTGAGCTTCTTCCCTACATCTCAACATGCCGTTCGCCCATGCAGATGTTTGCCTCCGTTATAAAAGAGCATCACAAGATGTCCAAGAGAAAACATGTTCACGTAGCCGTTATGCCCTGCACTGCAAAGAAGTATGAAGCAGCAAGGGATGAGTTTAAGAAAGACGGCACTCCCAATGTGGATTATGTTCTCACCACACAGGAGCTTATTCAAATGATAAAGGAGTCCGGACTTGTATTCTCCGAATTGGAGCCGGAAGCAGTCGACATGCCGTTCAGCACAATGAGCGGGGCAGGGGTTATATTCGGAGTAACAGGGGGAGTTACCGAGGCTGTGCTGAGAAGAGTCGTTGCAGACAAGTCATTCGGAGCTATCCAGGCTATATCCTTCAAGGGAGTACGAGGCATGACTGGGGTCAAAGAGGCATCCATCATGTACGGAGAGAGAGAGCTGAAGATAGCCATGGTCAGCGGCCTCAAGAACGCCTCTGACATTATTGGCAGAATCAGAAACGGAGAGCACTATGATTTTGTCGAAGTAATGGCATGCCCGGGAGGATGTGTCTGCGGTGCAGGTCAGCCCTTCGTACTGAAAGATGCCAAGGAGCAAAGAGGCAAGGGACTATACTCTGCGGACAAAATGTCAAGCATAAAGCGTTCGGAAGAAAATCCTCTGATGATGTCATTGTACAGTAGCCTTCTTAAAGGGCAGGTTCACGAGCTTCTGCACGTTAATTATGCAAAATCTGCGAAGGCAGGTGATATTTAGATGCTGAATATAAAAATCTGCAGCGGAACATCCTGTTATCTAAAGGGAGCATACAACGTAATTCAGCTTTTTCAGCACGAGATAGAAAAACGCTCTCTCCACGATGACGTTGAGATAATAGGTTCTTTCTGTCTGGGAAAATGCGAGAACAATGTCTCTGTCGAAATTGAGGGAAAAATATACAATGTTATGCCGGAAACGGCTTCAAAATTTTTCAAAGATACCATTTTGCCGATGCTGGGCAAATAACCGAAATTCATTTATAAATGCAAAACACAGAGGAGAGCCGCATCGTATGGTGCGGCTCTCCTCTCTGCTGACCTTAAAATTTCTATCTCTCCGAAAAGCCTCTCAAAAACGAGAACATTGCGGAAGCAGCCAACGCCGCTGTTCTGTGGTCTTCATCAAGGGGAGGGGAGACTTCCATTATGTCGATATAGCGTATCTGAGACGTGCGTCCCGCAATATAGGCTATTTTGGTTATCTCCGGTGCTTTTAATCCGCTTGGGTTGCTTGCGGAAGCTCCTGGCGCCTCTGTGCTTCTCACCGCATCTATGTCAAGAGAGAGTGCTATCTTGTGCCCTCTTCTGCCTACTATTGTAAGAGACTGAAGAAAAGACTCCATCACTCTTTCGGAAACTTCTTTAAGAGTGAGGACTGTGCTTCCGTGCTCACGAAGCCAGTTATAGTAATAGGGAGAGTTATACTGCTCTTGTATTCCGAATTCTACAAAAGAGTCGCCCAAAAGAGCCTGCTTCGGAAGCTGGGTGAGAGCGCGGTAAAATGAAGTTCCGCTGTTGATGCCGTTTTCGTCGGTTCTGACATCAAAATGGGCATCAACATTTACAAGTCCCATACTGTCATATTTAAGCTCCGCTCCCTGAACAAAGCCTGCCACGCCCGGGTAAGTCAAGTCATGGCCTCCTCCGAGGACTATGGGTACTGCGCCTCTTGAAACTATATCAGCCACAGCTTCCTGTTCCGCGATATGAACCTCTTCGAGTGTCATGTCGTCGGTGCGGAGATTGCCGGCATCTACAACGCTTATGCGGTTAAAGTCCATTGTAAATCCGGGCGTAAGCCTATAGAAACGTCTTCTTATATCATCCGGTGCCTTTGAAGCTCCTGCTCTTCCTTTATTTGCCGTAATTCCTCTGTCTTCGGGGATGCCTATAATTACTACATCCTCTGGTTTTATTTCATCTATTGAAACTCTTGAGACTAATTCGCCAAGCCTTCTGTCTTTGGGATCATTTCTGCTGTAAAACAAGTCTCTGTCTGCTCTGTTAAGAAAATATTTCATAATAGGCCTCCCGGTGAACTTAAATGCGTTATAATCCTAGTATTCATCTCTGTCCGTGTTAACGGTATTTTGCACTATTTAAGTAAAAATTATCTTTTCAATTTTCTCGCTCTAATGTATATTAGCAAATGATAAAATTAATTTAATTTCCCTAATGAAAGGACTGCTGATGTGTGATGAAAAAGGTACAAATGTTTATGTTTGCAGGCTGTCCGCACTGCGCTAAAGCTCTGTCAATGATTGAGAAGCTTAAAGAGAAGAACAGCGCCTATGAAACTGTAGTTATTGATGTTATAGATGAGAAGCTTAATCCCGATGAAGCGGACAAGTATGATTATTACTATGTTCCCTCATTTTTTATAGACGGAGAAAAGATTCATGAGGGTGTTCCTACTGAAGAAGCTGTTGAAAAAGTTCTAAAAGCCGCTTTGGCGTAAGAAAGAAGGAATTTTACACATGCTGGACGTCGATTCACTGAGCATAATCGGACTTATAGGAAATACTCCTCTGTATAAAATAAAAAGCTATTCTGACGGAGCCGATGTTATGGTGAAGCTTGAGGGAAATAACCCAGGAGGTTCCATTAAGGACAGAGCCGCATGGGGGATGCTGAGAAGGGCGCAGAGAGAGGGACTTCTGAAGGACGAAAGTATAATTGTAGAACCTACGAGCGGCAACACCGGCATAGGACTGGCTCTTTTGGGACGAGCTTTGGGGCTTAAGGTCATACTGACAATGCCAGAGTCAATGTCGGTTGAGCGCAGAACCATACTTAAATCATACGGAGCGGAGCTTCTTCTGACTTCAGCATCAGAGGGTATGAATGGTGCAGTCGATGCGGCCAAGGCGATTCTTGCGGAAGAAAAGAACGCGGTAATGCTTGACCAGTTCTCAAATCCGGGCAATGCGGAAGCTCATGAGCTTACAACCGGGCCTGAGATTATAAAACAGATTCCGAAAGGAAAAGAGATCAGCGCCTTTGTCGCAGCCTTCGGAACCGGAGGCACAATATCGGGGATAGGGCGAGCTCTGAAAAAAGCCTTTCCAATGATTGAGATTGTCGCTGTAGAACCAGCTTCAAGCCCTCTTATTACAGAAGGCAGAGCCGGTGCTCACAAAATTCAAGGTATAGGAGCCAACTTTATTCCCGCTTCTCTTGACCGCACCGTCATTTCAAGATATATGACGGTATCTGACGATGACGCCATAAACACAGCCAAAGCACTTGCTCTTGAAGAAGGGCTTTTCAGCGGGATATCAACAGGGGCTAATGTCTTTGCCGCTCTTCAGACAGCCAAAACTTTGCCGCGCGGTTCTGTTGTTGTTACGGTACAGCCTGACAGAGGAGATAAATATCTGAGTACATTCTGCGGATAAAAAGTCAGAGCGGAACCAAAAGGTTCCGCTCTGACTTTTTAATTTTTTGAAGGAATTTTTATTTAAATGCTTCCGCCGGTGCGGCTGGAAGATTATCGAGCTTTTCACGGCTTGATATGACTTTTGCGGCTTCTTTCTCCATCCACGCGCAAATCCTCTTAGAGAGAGCTTCGTCATGCACAGCGACTATTCTTGCCGCCATAAGGCATCCGTTCTTTGCGCCGTTGAGTCCCATTGATGCGACAGGGACACCTGGGGGCATCTGTGCCACGGAAAGCAGTGCGTCAAGGCCATCTAAAGCTCCGCCTTTTACAGGAACCCCAATGACCGGCAGTGAGGTGGCGGCAGCCACAACTCCCGGAAGTGCGGCGGAAAGTCCGGCCACCGCTATGATAACTTCTATGCCTCTTGCTTTCGCATTCTTTGCATAATTCGCGACATCGTCTGGGGTGCGGTGCGCCGAGGCTATGGCTACTTCAAAAGGTATCATAAGCTCTTCGAGAACGGGAGTCCCTTTTTCGACAACGGGAATGTCGGAGGCAGAACCCATAATGATGCCTATTTTAGCTGTACTCATCACTTAATTACCGCCTTTCAGCGACTTGTCGCCTATGTCGTTTCTATAGTGCATTTTGTTGAATTCTATTGTTTGAACTCGTCTGTATGCAAGATCGCGCGCGCTCTGCAGGTCATTTGCGATCCCTACGACAGTAAGCACCCTTCCTCCTGCCGTTACAATGCTGCAGGAGGTGTCTTTTTTAGTCCCTGCATGGTAGACGAAAGTGCCGGGAATTTCATTTTCCAAGCCTTTTATAATTTCGCCTGTCTCGTAGCTGTCCGGATAGCCTCCCGATGCCATGACGACGCCGAGAGCAGTGCTGTGCGGTTCCGGCCAAGGGAACTTCTCCAGTTCTCCTTTTGTGCATGCCAGTATCAGTTCTCCGAAATCTCCCGTGAATACGGGAAGGACAACCTGAGTCTCAGGGTCTCCGAGTCTGACATTATATTCAAGCACCGAGAGAGAACCGTCCTCTTTGACCATTATCCCCGCATAAATGACGCCGCAGAAGGGTATGCCTTCCTCTGCAAGTCCATCAACTGTGGGATTCAGAACTTTTTCGGTAACTTCTTTCATAAAGGCTTCGTCAACCCATGGTACGGGTGAATATGCTCCCATTCCGCCAGTGTTGTTGCCCTTGTCTCCGTCGAGAGCGCGTTTGTGGTCCTGGCTTGAGGGCAGCACTCTTATGGTTTTGCCGTCTGTGAGAGCAAGAACGGTCATTTCCTGACCCTTGACGAAATCTTCTATTACGATTGTCTTGCCAGCCTTGCCTAGAGCCATATCGTCAAGCATCATAGAGCATATTGTCACTGCTTCCTCGTATGTGTCGAGGAGAAATGCACCTTTGCCTGCGGCAAGTCCGTCGGCTTTGACAACATAAGGAGCCGAACGCTTGGCAAGAGCCTCTTTGCAGCTCTCCATCGTCGTGCAGCAGTCAAAAGCGGAAGTGGGGATGTTGTGTCTTGCCATAAACATTTTTGAGAAGGCCTTGCTGCCTTCTAGTCTGGCTCCAGACTGTCCCGGCCCCATTACAAGTATGTTTTCTTCTCTTAGTATGTCTGCCGTGCCGGCCACAAGAGGTGCCTCCGGCCCCACAAAGACCAATTCGATACCGAGCCTCTTGCATAGAGAGAGCATCTCCGCAGGCTTACATGGGTCGCCTTTGTGGCATGATGCGAGTTTTTCTATACCGGGGTTGCCTGGGCAGCAGTGAATCTCCGTAACAGCCTTTGATTTTGAAAAAGCATGGACTACCGCATGTTCGCGTCCGCCGCCGCCAAGTACCATGACCTTCATGATTTTTCTCTCCTAGTGTCTAAATGTGCGGCTTCCGCCGACAAACATGCTTATTCCGAGCTCTTCCGCCGTCTTTGCGACTTCATCATCGCGGATTGAGCCTCCTGGCTGTATGACAGCTACAATACCTCTTGAGTGAGCCAGTCTGATTGTGTCCGGGAACGGGAAGAAGGCGTCTGATGCGAGGACGGAACCTTTTGCCCTCTCTCCGGCCATTTTGAGTGCGTAATCAGCGGCATCAACTCTGTTTGTAAACCCGCCGCCTATGCCGACGGCGGCTCCATGCTTGACAAGCACGATGGAATTGCTCTTTGTGATTGCTGCAGTCTTCCACGCAAATATAAGGTCGTCCCAGAATTCAGACTTCGCTTCTCCTACCCACTTGCCCTGTGCTTCCTCAGGCAGTGCCGGCAGCATGTCTTCCTGTACAAGGAATCCACAGCGGTTGCCTGTTATTTGAAGCTTCGGAGCATAGCCGGGCTTTATTGTAAGAACGCGTAGGTTGGGTTTTTTCTCTTTAAAGTATTCTATTACCCCATCTTCATATGATGGAGCTGCCACTATTTCAAAAAATGTCTCTGTTATGGCTTTAGCTGTGTCCATATCGACGCATCTTGTCATTCCTATGATGCCTCCAAATGCCGATACAGGGTCGCATTCGAGAGCTTTTACAAAAGCTTCGTGTGTGTTCTTGCCGTATGCCGTTCCACACGGAGTTGTGTGCTTGACTATCGTGCATGCGCACTGATCCTGGAATACGGAGCAGCCGCGGAGCAGAGTGTCAAGATCGAGCAGGTTGTTGTATGAAAGCTCTTTTCCCGAATGCTGTTTAAAGGGGGCTTCCTCAAGAGGGGGGAGGAAGAGTGCCGCATGCTGGTGCGGATTTTCGCCGTAGCGCAGATCCTGTACCTTGCGCAGGGGCAGAACTTTGTCATCGCTTGGATTGTCTTCGACTCCCAGTTCAGAGCAGAGTCCCTTGTATATTGTCGCATCATAGGAAGATGTCACTTTGAAGGCTTTAAGAGCCAGTTCCTGCTTGAATTCAAGTGTAAGCTCCTCTTTCTTCTCAAGCTCTTCAAGCACACGAGGATAGTCGGCTATGTCGGTAACAACCGCGACGTGGTAATAATTCTTTGCGCCTGCGCGTATGAGTGATACTCCGCCTATGTCTATTTTTTCAATCAAATGGTCTAAGTCTGCGCCGCTTTTTGCAGTCTCTTCAAAAGGATAGAGTGTGCATACTACGACATCTATAAGGGGGATATTGAAATTTTTGCGGTCTTCATCATCGGAAGCCATACCGCGGCGGGCAAGGATGCCACCCATTATTGTCGGATGAAGTGTCTTTACTCTGCCTCCGAGTATCGCAGGAAGCCCTGTGAGATCAACTACTTCCGTGACTTTAACTCCGCCCTCTTCAAGGTATTTGGCTGTGCCCGAGCTTGAGACTATTTCATAGCCGTGAGCAGCCAGTCCTTTAGCAAGGTCAAGCACGCCGGTTTTATCCCACACGGATATAAGTGCTTTTCTTGTCTCCATGATTAATCTTCCTCCCAGTCATTAATATTTACCGGATTTTCTTCAAAAAATTTTTTAAGAGCTTCTTTGTATATTTTATGTTCCGTTTTATGTATGCGCGTTTCCAGTGTCTCTATTGTGTCATCTGAAAGGACCGGTACTTCTTCCTGAGCAAGTATCGGGCCGTGGTCCACTTCTTCGTCTACAAGGTGAACCGTTACTCCTGTCACTTTTACTTTGGCGTTCCATGCGTCTTCGATGCCGTGAGCTCCCGGAAAGGAGGGGAGAAGCGCTGGGTGTATGTTTATGATGCGCCCCGAAAATTCCCTTACAAACTCGGGAGACAGTACTCTCATAAAGCCGGCGAGGACAATCCAGTCCGTGTGAGTTTCTTTTATGGCCTGTGATATAGCCGCTTCCGACGCGGTGCGTCCGTCTCTTTTATAGAAAAAGACTCTTGTCTGAGCCCCCAGAGCGTTTGCAGTGTCAAGTCCCTTGGCAGATATTCTGTCGCTCCCTACAAAAGAGATCTGTGCAGGAAGTTCTCCCGTCAGAGATGCTTTGACAAGAACTTCCATGTTGCTTCCCGTGCCTGAAATAAGAATCGCTACGCGCGGGATGTACATGAAACGACCTTTCCTATTACAGAAGGTCTCTCTCCCGTAACTGAAAGAGCTTCTGACACTTCCTCAAAGTCATCTTCTGAGATTATAAAAACGTACCCGATTCCGAGGTTGAAAACTTTGCGCATCTCTTCCTCTTCTATGCCTGCGCTCTGTATTAGGTCAAATATTTTGGGTCTCTTCCAGGAGGAGAAGTCGATGTCAATGTCGAGTCCCTTCGGTATAACCCTTATTATGTTGCCGTACATGCCGCCGCCAGTGATGTGAGCCATGCCGTGTATCTTGCCTGTCTTTACAGCAGCCAGCGCCGGTTTCACATAGAGCTTTGTTGCTCTCATTGCGGCGGAAGCTATTGTTTCGTCCCAACCTTCGGGAACAGACATGAGGTCTGCGTTAAGTCCGTCTTTGCCGAGAGCGCTTCTGACGAGGCTGAATCCGTTGCTGTGCACTCCGGAGCTGCTGAGTCCTATTATGACGTCGCCCTCTTTTATTGCGCTGCCGTCGACTATTTTGTCCTCATCTACTATACCGACAGCAAAGCCTGCGAGGTCAAATCCGTCTGATGGATAAACACCAGGCATTTCGGCTGTCTCTCCGCCCAGAAGTGCGCAGAGGCTCTCGTCGCAAGCATCGAGAACGCCTTCCACTATTTCTTTTAAAATTTTTTCATCAAGTTTTCCGCATGCTGCGTAATCGAGGAAGAAGAGCGGCTTTGCACCGCCTGTGACAAGGTCGTTGACATTCATGGCGACAAGGTCCTGTCCGAGTCCGCGGTATATGGCTGTTTCCTTTGCAAGCTCCAGCTTTGTTCCGACTCCGTCACAGCAAGCTGCTATGCACTGTCCTCCTCCTATACGATAAAGTCCGGCGAACCCGCCGACTCCTCCTACGGAATTAGGGTCTTTGGGGCGGGCTTTAAGAAGTCCTTTTATTGTCTCTACCCATGCGTCTCCGCCCGATATACTGACGCCTGCTTTTTCATAACTGAGTTTTTCGCTCATAATCATGCCCCCGCTAAGAGTTTTTTTCGGGCAGGTATTTGCCCGTAAAACATGCCGTACAGAGCTGATCCGCAGGAAGCCCTATCGCGGCTGTGAGATCTTCCTCCGAGAGATAATAAAGTGAATCAGCATGGACTTTTTTGCACAGCTCATCAAGTGTCATACGCACTGCCGCAAGAGTTTCTTCTTTTCTTGTATCTATTCCGTATATACAGGGATGTACCACAGGGGGGGATGCAATTCTTAGATGAACCTCATCCGCTCCAGAATTTCTTATCATAGATATGATACGTTCAGCCGTCGTTCCTCTGACTATAGAATCGTCGACTATGACAGCTTTTTTGTGACTAAATACTTCGGATATCGGATTGAGCTTGATCTTTACGCCAAGCTCACGTACCTTCTGTGTCGGCTGAATAAAGGTGCGCCCGACGTAGCGGTTTCTGACAACCGCCATTTCAAAAGGTGTCTTTGACTCCTGTGAATATCCTATCGCTGCTATAGTTCCGCTGTCGGGCATACCGGCAACAATGTCGGCATCGGCACAGGGAGATTTTTTTGCAAGTCTTTTGCCCATCTCCTTGCGTGCTTCATAAACTGAGCGGCCGTCTATGATACTGTCAGGGCGGGCTGTGTAGACATATTCAAATGAGCATCTCATGCATCGGCCGCATCGATTTTGATCATGTATTCTAAGGCTTCTTGGCCCTTTCTCGTCTACTATCATGATTTCGCCTGGCTCAATGTCGCGGATTAGGGTTGCTCCAACTATGTCGAGAGCACATGATTCGGATGTGACATAATATGTTCCGCCTCTCTTTCCAAGGACGAGAGGCTTAAATCCCCATGGATCGCGTGCTGCCACTAGAGAATTTTCAAAAAGAACCATTATTGCACTTGATCCTTCTATCTTTCTCATTGCATCCACAAATGCGTCAAGAGGCTGCATATGTGACTTTTGGGCCATTAGGTGCAGAACCGCTTCCGAATCTGTAGTTGAATGGAATATCGAACCGCGCTGTTCAAGCTGTTTTGTAAGCTCTGCCAGATTTGTTATACAGCCGTCGTGGGCTATTGCCACAGGGCCTCTTGCATAGTTGGCCCCTATGGGCAGAATGTTTTGTGGCTGTGAGTGGTCAATAGGGCTGTAACGAACATGTCCTATCGCACATATGGCATCCTCACCGGCAAGCTTCTGCTGATCTATCGAATTATGAAGCAGTCCGATACCTTTAGCGGTTCTGACCCGTCCTTTATCGGCCCAAGCTATTCCGGCCGATTCCTGTCCTCTGTGCTGAAGAGCATAGAGCCCGAGATAAACTTCCTCGAGCACTTTCTCTCCTAATGTGCTGTAAGCTCCAAAAATACCGCTCATATGATATTACGCTGATATTCTCTTCCAGATCTCTTCGTATGCAGCAAGCACGTTGCCGAGGTCCTTGCGGAAACGGTCTTTGTCAAGACGGTCTCCGGTGGAGCTGTCCCAGAAGCGGCATGTGTCGGGAGAGACTTCGTCTGCGAGCATAAGGTGGCCCTTTGAATCTTTTCCGAATTCCAGCTTGAAGTCAACAAGTGTGATTCCGCGTGCCGCAAAGAATTCTTTAAGTATCTCGTCAACTTTGACTGCGATACTTTTGATCTTCGCAACTTCCTCTTCAGTTGCCCATCCCAGAAGAATGGCGTGGTCATCGTTGATAAGAGGGTCGCCGAGAGCGTCGTCTTTATAGCTGAACTCCAGCATAGGACGCGCGAGAACCATGCCTTCTTTGACTCCGAGACGCTTGCAGAGTGAGCCTGTTGTGATATTGCGCACTATAACCTCAAGAGGAACTATTGATACGCGTTTTACAACCTGATGAACGTCGTCAATCTGTTTTACAAAGTGTGACTCTATGCCCTTTGATGCAAGATATTCGAAAAGTTTTGAGCTTATCTTGTTGTTAAGCTGTCCCTTGCCGCTCATAGTGGCTTTCTTCTCACCGTTGAAAGCCGTGAAGCTGTCTTTGTACTCGACAATAACAAGCTCCGGGTCTTCTGTTGTATAAAGTCTTTTGGCTTTGCCTTCATATATAAAATCTTTTTTTGTAAGTTCCATTTATTTTATCCTCCCAAATTTGAAATATTAATCGTGCGCTATAAGTCTTATACTTCCAACAAGTTGTCAAAATCTTCGTTTTCAAGATATTTCCCGTCAAAACATGCTGTGCAGAGTTCTTCCTGCGGAAGTCCTATCGCTTCGGCAAGCTCTGAACAGGTAATGTATGTCAGAGAATCAGCTCCGATTTTTTTTGATAGGGCCTCTATGTCCATGTGAGCCGCCGCAAGTTCATCTGAGCTCGGAGTGTCTATACCGTAGTAGCATGGGAAGACAACGGGCGGACTTGCTATTCTCATGTGAACTTTTTCCGCTCCGCTCCCTCTTATCATAGATACAATACGCCCTGCAGTTGTTCCTCTCACTAGAGAATCATCAACTACAACGGCCTCTTTGCCTTTGAATATTTCAGGCTGAGGGTTAAGTTTGATTTTGACCCCGGCATCTCTGACTCTCTGTGTAGGCTGTATGAAGGTGCGCCCTACATACCTGTTTCTTACCACTCCTGACTCAAAGGGGATTTGCAGCTTTTCCGCAAGTCCCAAAGCGGCTATGGTTCCGCTGTCGGGCATGCCTGTGACCACGGCGTTTTCCGGCTCCGGCCCCTTGGCAAGTTTTGCTCCGAGTTCTTTTCTCGCGCGGTAGACGGAGCGTCCGTCTATTACGCTGTCGGGACGCGCGAAGTATACATACTCAAATGCGCAGTGGCAGTGTCTCTGAGTTGTGACTGGCATCTTGCGGGAAATTATGCCTCTGTTGTCTATTACTAAAATTTCACCTGGTTCAACGTCTCTGATAAGCTCTGCACCCAATATATCCAAGGCGCATGATTCGGATGCCACATATATGTTGTCGTCCTTCTGTCCAATCACAAGAGGTCTGTATCCCCATGGGTCACGGGCGGCAACAAGGCAGTTGTCAAACAGAACAGCCAGACTGTAGGCTCCCTGAATTTTTGCGAGAGCGTTCTCAAGAGCTTCGAGCTGGACAACACTCGGCTGATGAGCCATGAGCTGCAATATCGTCTCTGTATCGCATGACGAATGGAATATGGCTCCCTTATTTTCGAGGTATCCCGAAAGCCCGTGAGCGTTTGTCAAATTGCCGTTGTGCGCTATCGCGACAGGCCCCTGAGCATAGTTAGCTCCGAGAGGCTGTGAGTTTTCTAGCCTCTCTCCGCCGGAGGTAGCATAGCGAACATGCCCGATAGCGGTCCTTGCGTCAACTGACGAGAGCTCTTTCTGATCAAGTGCTTCGTGCACAAGTCCGAGCCCTTTCTTTATGTGTACAGAACCATCGCTTATCCATGCAACTCCAGCAGAAAGCTGACCTCTGTGCTGAAGCGCATAGAGACCTAGATATACATCCTCAAGGACGGGTTTGCCGCTTTGACTGTACGCTCCGAAGACTCCGCACATTAACTATTTATCTCCCATAAATGTCATACTGATATCTGCAATGCCGACTTCAAAGATATTCTCCCAAGAGAATGTATCTCCTTCGGCGTTTCCAATCTTTGCGCATGGGAAGCCTTCCCAAATTTTTTCAAATTCGGCTGTTTTATCGGCAGGTACGGAGTATATTGCGCGAGCTCCGCCTTCCGAGAAGAGAAGCGCCTCGACAGAGCTTTCCGTTTTTGCGGAAATCTTCATGCCGATCTGCGATGCCGCGGCCTCGTTGGCAAGAGCGACGGCAAGACCTCCTCCGGCAACGACTCTGCCCGAATCGGCGCAGTGGGCGTAAGCCGTCTTTATTGCTCTTTCGCGGAAGAGTTTTTCATCTTGGCGGTTGGGTTCGACGGTTTTGCCAAGCGGCTTTCCGTCTTTCATATACTGATATCTGGAAGAGCCGAGAGAGCCTTCCGCATTGCCTACCAGATATATTCTGTCTCCGGACTTCGTCGCACCGGAGTTCTGTATATTGTCTCTGTCAACTATAAGTCCCGCCGTTACGACAAGAGGTGTCGGATATATGCGTCCGGCCGCTGTCTCGTTGTAAAGACTGACATTTCCCGATACAACTGGGCAGTCCAGCTCGCGGCAGGTGTCGGCAAGACCCTTTATGCTCTGTTCGAGTTCAAAGAACTTCTCGGGGTCTTCCGGTGAGGCGAAGTTCAGGCAGTTTGTCATGCCAAGCGCTTCCGATCCTGTCAGCCAAAGTCCGCGCAGAGAGAGAGCCATTGCTTCGCTTGCTCCCATGTAGGGGTCAGTGTGGCATTTCAGCGGTTCCGCTTCCATTGTCAGTATGCAGGCGCGCTTTGTATCCGGGACTTCGACCGCAGAGACGGGATTGCCCGGGCCGATTATCGTATGGAGCTGTACCATGGAATCATACTGTTCCCATATTTCATGCTTGCTATGTCCGTTTGCACATCCTATAAGGGCAAGAAGATCCGCTGCGGGGTTTTCAGTTTTCAATGTTGTATTGTCGATTGCGGCACGCTCATCCATATCGGACGGGACTTTTGAAGGCCACAATACCTCAGGAGTGTCTCCGAGAATTGTTATGGGCAGATCTGCAATAAGTTCATCTCCGTTGAAGACCTTATAGCGGTGGCTGTCTGTTATTGTGCCAACTATGGCGCAGTCTAAGTCATAATGCTTTGCGAGTGCGAATACGTCGTCAAGGCGCTCCTGCTCAACTATGAGAAGCATACGTTCCTGTGACTCGGAGAGGAAAATTTCCCAAGGAGCCATTCCCTTCTCGCGAAGAGGAATCTGCTGTACCTGAATGTCTATTCCGCAGCCGCTCTTGTGAGCTATCTCGCTTGATGAAGAAAGAATTCCCGCAGCTCCCATGTCCTGCATGGAGGCGATGAGGTCTTTTTCAAGAAGGTCTAAGCAGCATTCGATCAGGAGCTTTTCTTCGAATGGGTCGCCTATCTGAATCTGCGGTTTGCTGGCTTTTGAATCTTCGTCAAGCTCACGCGAAGCGAAAGACGCACCGGCTATTCCGTCACGTCCCGTTTTTGAGCCGAGAAGAACCGCAAAATCTCCTGCTTTTGCCGTCTGGGAACTAGCCATCTTGTCAAGACGAACAAATCCTGCGCTGAAAGCATTTACAAGAGGGTTGTCCGTGTAGCATGGAGCGTAAAAAGTTTTGCCGCCTACGATGGGAACTCCGACAGCATTTCCGTAGGCACCTATTCCTTCGACTATGCCCTTTGCAAGGTTATGTGTTTTTTTGAGTTTGGGGTCTCCGAAGAAAAGCCCGTCCATGGAAACAGAAGGGCGCGCTCCCATGGCTATTATATCTCTTATAATTCCGCCGACTCCTGTAGCCGCTCCCTGGAACGGAGCTACTGCTGACGGGTGGTTGTGGCTTTCAACCTTAAACGCGAAGCCCCAGCCCTCGCCCATGTCGACAACTCCGGCGTTCTCTCCCTGTCCCTGAAGGACATACTTGCCCTTGGAGGGATATGTTTTAAGCAGGGGACGAGTTGATTTATAACTGCAGTGTTCGGACCACATAACTCCTATAAGCTCAAGCTCAAGGTCATTAGGCTCGCGTCCGAGAAGTTCTATAATGCGGCTGTATTCTGACTCGGTGAGTCCTACTTCGCGAAAACCCATTAGAATCCACCTCTTTCGGCAAATGCTTTTGCTATTGACTTCCAAAATGAAGCGCCGTCTGATCCGCCGCAAAGATGGCTGACAGTGGCGCGCTCAGGGTGGGGCATAAGTCCCAGAATATTACCTTCTTTGTTGCATATTCCGGCAATGCCGTTAAGAGCTCCGTTAGGTGCGTATTCGGCACCCGCCTCCCCTGTGGCAGGGTCTGCGTAGCGCAAAACTACAAGCCCGTCGTCCTCAAGAGCTTTAAGTTCGTCTTTGGGCAGAAAGTAGAGCCCTTCATGGTGAGCTATCGGAAACTGTAGAATGTCCCCCTTGTTATATGCGGATGTAAACATATTATCAGTTCCTTCAACTCTAACATAACATTTGCGGCATATAAAAGTCAGGGAAGTGTTGGGAAGAAGGGCACCGGGGAGCAGATGTGCCTCGGTAAGCACCTGGAAACCATTGCAGATGCCAAGCAGCATCCGTCCGGATTCGGCATGTTTCCTAACCGCTTTCATTATCGGAGAGCGGGCGGCCATAGCTCCCGAGCGGAGGTAATCTCCGTATGAAAAGCCTCCCGGCAAAATCACAAGGTCTGGTGTTCCGGGAAAATCCGTCTCTTCATGCCATACCATATCTACTTTTGTGTCAAGGGTTTCGGAAACAGCTCTCTGGACATCTCTGTCGCAGTTGCTTCCGGGGAAAACGACTACGCTTGTCTTCATTTGCCTGATTCCTCTATTGAAACGGCATATGTCTCTATGAGTTCGTTTGCGAGAAGATCCTGGCACATTGACTCTACCGATTTTTTAGCTTCCTCCGCGCTCTTGGATTCCATGTCTATCCTTACTATTCTTCCGACACGTACTTCGTTAAGTCCTGTGTATCCAAGATGTGTAAGCGTTTTCTCAACAGCCTTTCCCTGTGTGTCGAGAACTCCTTCGCGCGGTGTGATAACAACTTCAGCCTTAAAAATCATATAGACTGCCTCCTCAAGATTTGTGTTTGTTGGGTTCGGTGTAATTGTCCACCGTGATGTTTATAATATATCTCTCTATAGAATAAATGTCAATGAAAAAAAGGCGCATCCCGCTTGCAAATATGGAATGTCACTCAATTCAGAATGTCAATCAGATAGCGCTAAATTATATATAAAATTTTATGACATAGACAGAAAAAACAATTGAAGTTTATGTTTTCTGTGCATACTATAATTTAACTGTATGTAATGGTGTAAATATCTGAAAACATCTAAACATATGATGAATTCAAGTCAATTTTATTGCAATAATATTAATTAACATAAATTCTGATATATCTCATAATATTGCTGTCACTGAGTTTAAAATATCAGTGCAAAAATTTAGCA
>CAYRAI010000018.1:0-43509 GCA_964422205.1 uncultured Synergistaceae bacterium
TCGTGCTGGCACAATGAAATAATGTCTCTCCAAAATGACTGGGCTCGCCGCCGTGACGGTGGGCTCACTTGCTTCGGAATAAAATTTCATGGGTTGCGGAACGCGGGGCCTATGGGAGCGTAATATGCAGTACCATGTATCACGTATAATGCCGCGAGCAGCTAAGGATATAGAGTTATTGACAGGAATCGATCTGGCAAGCGGAGTTCATGATTATTTCCCAAATACAGCGGAGCATACTATCAATCGTCACGGTGCGGACGGTCTGGCAGATCACTCGCTTGCAGATACTGAAGATATGGCTAGGGCTGCTTATGTTCTTGACAATTATGACACGATAGAACTTGGACGAGAGAGGAATTCAAGTTATAAGAATAGCGATGGAACACCTGCGCAGACTGTTATATTCAGGAAAGCGATAAACGGGGCGTATGTAATTGTTGAGGCTGTGCCGGACGCAAAGAGAAAAAGAACTATTTTGATAAGCTCATGGATTGAAGCAAGAAAAGGCTCTGACCAGGTCCCCAATGTGAATAATGTTCACCCTGAGGCGGACGTCCAAAACGAGTCTGGCGAGCCTTATGCCGAGAACATAGCACCTGATGATTTGAATGTCAAGAATTTATCTTCTGCCTACAATTCTGACAATGTCAATGAACTGAACAGTATTCAGCGTTTTGCTCATGAGCCGGTTATGCAAAGAGGCAACGAGGTTTCGGATGTGAAGGTGGATGACGTAAAGAGGCTTATTTCCTAGGCTCTGGGTGTACCAGTGCGAGAGGGGCAGATTCGGAAGAAGGGGCTCGGCGGGTTTATTTCGTATAATTCTTTTAATGGGAAAAGAATGATATTGTGAGAATGGAGTCCATGCTTGAATGTTTGGAGAAGGATGTAAAAAATGGCAGGCTGCATTGATCCATACCGCCTATTGACAAAGTAACCGTTCGTTTACTATAATTTGTGTAAACGAACGGTTACTTTGTATGGGGGCGGTTTTGTGGGTGAGACAAAGGGAAATATTTTGATTACTGCTTTGCACTTGTTTGCGAACGATGGATATGAAGCTGTATCCATGAGCCGAATTTCGGGAGAACTTGGAATTACAAAGGGTGCTCTGTATAAGCATTATGCAAGCAAGCGCGACATTTTTGACAATATAGTGGAGCGCATGGAGCGGGCTGATGCAGAACGCGCGCAGGAGTGCGAAGTGCCTGAAGGAACTCTCGCGGAGATGGAAGATGCATATTGCAAGGCGACAATGAAAAATCTCATCAAGTTTAGCATTGCGCAGTTTAGGTACTGGACGGAGGACGACTTTGCCTCATCTTTCCGTAAGATGCTGACGCTGGAGCAGTACCGCAGTGACGAGAATAAAAAACTTTATCAGCAGTATCTTGTGTCCGGGCCTCTTGGCTATGTTGCTGATATTTTCAGTTCTTGGAATATAGAGGATTCTGCAAAAAAAGCTGTGGAATTTTACTCTCCGATGTTTCTTTTTTACGGGATATATGACGGCGCTGAAGATAAGGCTGCTGTTTGCGCTTCATTTGCGGCACAGATGCACTCTTTTTCGACAAAGTTTTCGGATATAGGGCAATAAATTGGGTTTTGTAAAGAGAGACAATTAAAAAATTTAATGCAGAAGATAGGAGGAATTTCAGATGGAATATGTTCGCAGTAAAAAATATGAGACACCGGAATTAATGGCAAAAATTATGGGGCCGAATCCGATTAAGCTGGAGGAGGAGCTTTTGTCTGATAATAAGATTCCGGCAGGTTCTGTTGTTTGCGATCTCGGAAGCGGGCAGGGGCTTACCTCTGTGTTTATGGCAAAGGAGTACGGTTTTACGGTATATGCTGCGGATCTTTGGAGCGACCCTGCAGAGAATAGTGTGTTCTTTGAGAAAATGGGTATCAGCTCGGGGGAGGTAATCCCTGTTAAGGCAGATGCAGAGAATTTGCCTTTTGAGAAGTCTTTCTTTGATGCTGTTGTCAGTATCGATTCTTACAATTATTTCGGGCGCGATCCTAAGTATCTTGATGAGAAACTACTGCCATTTGTGAAAAACGGCGGGCTGATTTATATTGCGATTCCGGGAATGAAAAAGGATTGTCATGAAAATCTGCCGAAGGAGTTACTGCTTTCCTGGACTCCCGAACAGCTTGAATATATGCACGATGCCGATTATTGGAGGAAGATGGTCAGCCGCTCTGTCGGTGCTGAGGTTATTTCCGTCAATGAGATGGAAAGCAACGATGAGGTCTGGGCGGACTGGCTAAAGCAGGAGAATGAATATGCGATAGGAGACAGAAAGGCAATGGAGGCCGGAGGCGGTAAATATCTTAATTTCATTTCTATAATTCTTCGCAAAAGGGGATAGCCGATCTGCATCTGGGCTTATAGGCGGGAAGCTTGTTGCAAAATTGGCTGTCCTAATAGGGCGGCAAATTTGTATTAAAGACAAATCAATCGGCAGCAAGTTGTTTCTGCCGCCGATTGATTAATATTTATGCGACTTCTTTTGCTGTTTTAATAATTTCGCTCAAAAGCCAGTCTATTTTCTCTTTTGTGATATTTGGGTTGAGAATTGTGCATTTCAGCCATGTTTTGCCCATTGCGCTTGTCTGTCCTATGACGGTGCCGTGTTTTTCAAGAAGGCCCAGACGTATGCTGCGGTTGAGCTCGTTGCTTCCGTCAACGCGGAATACTACAGACGAGATTTCGGAGCGGACTAGGGTTTCAAAGCCGTCCATGCCATCGAGTTTTTCATAGAGATATTCCGAATTTTTCACGACTTCGTCTATAAGTTTTGCCCAGCCGTCTCTGCCTCTGCTCTGGAATGACATCCAGACTTTTAAAGCGTCAAAGCGGCGCGTTGTCTGTAATGATTTACCGACAAGGTTAGTAAAGCCCTCTTCCTCGTCCTCTTCACGGTTCAGATAATTTGAGTGAAATGCAATGTATTTAAAGTCGTCTCCGTTTTTCAGGAGCATGGAGCTGCAGCTTATAGGGAGCATAAACATCTTGTGAAAGTCTACTGTGAGGGAGTCTGCGAGAGATATTCCTGCGATGCGGCTTCTATAATTATCTGAGAGTATCAAAGCCGAGCCGTATGCGGCATCACAGTGCAGGCGCATTCCATATTTTTGGCATATAGCGTGGATTTCCTCTATCGGGTCTATCGTGCCGAAGTCTGTTGTGCCGCATGTCGCTATTGCGCAGAAGGGGATATTGCCGCATGCTATGTCATCTTCGACAAATTTTTCAAGAGCCTTTGCATCCATTCTGAAATTTTCATCGACAGGGACAAGAACTACGCTGTTGTATCCAAGCCCCATTAGGTGCATGCTCTTTCTGACAGAAAAGTGTGATATCTGAGAAGTGTATACACGAAGTTTTCGGAATTCGTCGGGAAGTCCGTTCATGCGTATGTTCCAGCCGAATTTATCACAAAAGAGATCACGTGAAATAAGCAGAGCTTCAAAATTGGAATCCGTGCCGCCTGAGGTGAATACGCCGTCGGCTTTTTCGTCAAAGCCGTACAGGGAACAGAGTGTGCGGATAACTTCACATTCTGTCTGTGTCGCCGCAGGGGATTGATCCCATGTGTCCATCGACTGGTTAAAGGCAGATATTACAGCATCGGCAGCCAGTGTTTCCATAAGCGCGGGGCTGTGTAGGTGCGGCGTATATGCTGCTGAGGATGGGTGTACAAGGTACGGAATGATTTTGTCTTTCATCTTTGCAAGTGCGGCATCAAATCCAAGCCCTGTATTGGGCAGGATTGTATCCTCCGCCATAAATTCCGCTAATTTCTGCGGTTCCATACCGACATAAGCACGCCCATCGCGATATGCGTCAACAATGGCTCCTAATGCCAGCTCCATCTCTCTGAGGTACTCTTGCTTATCCTCTTCCCTCTCTGTTAGAAACAGCCGTTCTCCGTTCATTGATTAATTTATCCGCCCTCCACAAATAATGATTTAATGAAGTTTATCACGAAAAAGTATTTTTATATCATCACTCTTACGTAAAAAAAAAGATTTTTTTGATCAATCAAAAAAGCAATTTTGCAAGGTATTGATAAGAGTCGGGTGCTGTCTTATAATCGGCGCAGCAGCGGCAGAAATAGGGGGATTTTTATGAAATCGGACCTTACGCAAATTCCCGGCATTGGTGTAAATTTGGCAGAGCATTTAACAAAAGTCGGATATCCGACAATAGCATCTCTTATAGGCAGTAATCCTGAAGATATCTACGCAGAGGACTGTGCAGTTCACGGATGTGCCGTTGATAGGTGTGTCTTGTACTGTTATCGCCTCGCAGTCTATTATGCCGAACACGGAGGAGAACTGCCTCACGACAGAAAACGCTGGTGGAACTGGAAAGACTGACGATATTCAGAGCTATTTTTCCGCTAACGAATATTGCCTAAACTTTTTATTGTTATGTTTGATCCGTCAGAGAGCAACTCCACATCGCCTTTGTCTGTCATGAATATATTTTTTGTCCCTAATAATTCAATAAACAGTGACACTTTTGCACGCAGGTTGTCTCTTACAGAATCTGTAATGACGGCATATTGCGGCGTCGTCCTGCGAAGCAGTGCGGAGAAGTTACTCTTTGCTGTCCGCAACATTCCGTGGTGGGGAACTTTAAGTACATCATAGTGTCCCACTGTGTTCTCAAGAAATTTGTCGATGCGCAGAGGTGTAGCGTCTCCTGTAAAGAGTATGGAACAGCTGCCGTAAAAGAGTGATGTCATTAGGGAATAATCATTGGGAACCATGCCCCTGACTGCTCCTGGGGCATGTATTGTGACATCGCAGGATGCAAAGGGGAAAGACAGATCTTCCGTCAGAACTATCGGTTCTATGGATTTTTCTCTCATAGCAGCCGCGTAATCTTTGTAATAAATGCTCCCTTTCCTATGTTTTGGCTGGCAGACGCGTGTCACAGGAAAGTTTCTGATAATCTGAGCCGCACCGCCTACATGATCCATATCCATATGTGTTATTTGCAATACATCAATAGAATATACACCTTCCTGTCTGAGTCTGGACATTATGTAGGGGGCATCCTGAGAAGTGGCAGTATCTATCAGCATTGTGGAACCACCTTGGCGGATAAGGATAGAGTCGGCTTTTCCGACAGCAAAAAAGGTCACGGCAAGGGGAGCTTCGCTTCCAGATGCACAGGCGGAAGAAAGCAGAATAAAATAACAGACAAAAAGAAATCGGTGAAAACTAAAAAAATAGCGCAAATGCAAATCATCCCTCACAGCAAGAATAAAGACAAAACATACATTTAATACTCCGAAATATAGTAGCTGTCAACAAAAATACGTGGATTTAACACCATGTAGCAAATATAATTTCAGTAAGTTACTTACGTGTTTTTTTGGGGTAAAATAAAACATGGTGAATAAAATCATATTTTATGGTTAAATCGAAGAAAATACCTTATACTCAGATTATGATTTTCACCGGAGGGATTACTATGGAGTCTTTTGTTTTAAGGGGAGATATCTGTTACAGCGGTGTGAAGGATAAGATATATACTTCGGAAAATTCATATCTTGTCTGTGAGAATGGACTTTGCTCAGGGGTATTTGAAGCTTTGCCCGAAACTTACTCTCATCTTCCACTGCATGATTTCAGCGGAAAGGTGATTATTCCTGGGCTATGCGATATGCATCTTCATGCTCCGCAGTATACATTCCGTGGTCTTGGCATGGACATGGGGCTGCTTGAGTGGCTGAAGAGCAATGCCTTTCCCGAGGAAGCCAGGTATGAGTCGTTGGAATATGCGAAGGCTGCCTATTCTATCTTTGTAAATGATTTAAAACACGGTGCAACAACGAGAGCCGCCATATTTGCGACAATTCACGGCGATGCCTCGGAGCTGCTTATGGATATGACGGAGGAGTCCGGAATTATTGCCTATATAGGCAAGGTGAATATGGACAGAAACGCGCCTTCATACCTCTGCGAGAGCAGTGCGGAGAGTTCTGCCCGTGATACGGTCAAGTGGGTTAGGAAGACTCTTTCCAAATATAAAAATGTGAAGCCTATCTTGACGCCGCGCTTTATACCCTCGTGCAGCGACGAGCTCATGGAGATGCTTATGGATATACAGAGAGAATATAGTCTGCCTGTGCAGTCTCATATTTCGGAGAATGAGGGCGAGGTCGCATGGGTTTCGGAGCTGTGTCCCTCCTGTGATTTCTATGCCGAGGCTTATGACAGGTTTGGGCTTTTCGGCGGTGATGTGCCAACAATAATGGCGCACTGCGTGCTTTCGCAAGATGCCGAAATAGCTCTGATGAAAGAGCGCGGTGTCTATGCGGCTCACTGTCCTCAGTCAAATACGAATTTGGCATCGGGAATAGCTCCTGTACGCAGATATATCGATGAAGGGCTGAATGTCTGCTTGGGAAGCGATATTGCCGGCGGCTCGTCAATGTCCATATTTCGTGCCATGGTCGATGCCGTGCAGGCTTCAAAGCTCCGTTTTAGGATGTTTGACAACACACTCAAGCCCATTACAATGCCCGAGGCCTTCTATCTTGCCACGGCAGGAGGAGGCTCATTCTTCGGAAAAGTTGGGAAGTTTGAAAAAGGTTTTGAATTTGACGCAGTAATAATAGATGAAAAGAGAATACCCTCTCCGCGCCGTTTCACCCTGCATGAACGGCTGGAGCGTATAATTTATCTTTCCTGCGAAAGCGATATCATTTCAAAGTATGTTAAAGGAAAGAAGCTTTTCTGACAGGCAAAAAGAATGGGTACGCAAGAGCGCACCCATTCTTTTTGCAGTTTTGTGATTTTGCTAAAGTCCCATATCCTTCTTAACTTCAGCGAACGCCTTTACCGCGTTGTCGAGGTCCTCTATTGTGTGGCGCGCCGAGACCTGTGTGCGGATGCGGGCTTTTCCCTTGGGCACTACTGGGAAGAAGAAGCCTGTAACATAGACGCCCTTTTCAAGCAGACGGGCGGCAAATTCGGACGCGACCTTCGCATCGTAGAGCATTATGGGGACTATCGGATGCTCTCCAGGCAGGAGGTCAAAGCCCAATGCCTCCATCTTTGAGCGGAAGTATTTTGTGTTGCTGTGTACTCTGTCGCGGTATTCCGTGGACTCCTCAAGCATTTTTATCACTTCAAGCGAAGCACCCGCTATAGCAGGGGCCAATGTGTTAGAGAAGAGGTAGGGTCTGCTGCGCTGGCGAAGCATATCAACAATCGCCTGTCTTGCGCTGACATATCCGCCGGAAGCTCCGCCTAAGGCTTTGCCCAGAGTTCCCGTTATTATGTCGACTCTGCCCATTACTCCGCAGAATTCATGTGTTCCGCGCCCCTTTTCTCCCATAAAGCCCACTGCGTGGCTGTCATCTACCATGACAAGAGCGTCAAATTCATCTGCCAAGTCGCATATTCCCTTCAGGTTGGCAATGTAGCCGTCCATTGAGAATACTCCGTCAGTGACTATAAGTTTAATTCCCGCGTCTTTAGCTTCTATAAGCTTTGAGCGCAGGTCGTCCATATTGTTGTTTGAGTAACGGTACTTCTTAGCCTTGCAGAGGCGCACACCGTCGATGATGCTCGCATGGTTCAGCTCGTCGCTGATTATGGCGTCGTTTTCGCCCAGAAGAGGCTCAAAAACGCCTCCGTTAGCGTCAAAGCACGAAGAATAAAGAATTGTGTCCTCTGTGCCTAGAAATCTGCTGACTGCAGCCTCAAGATCCTTGTGTATCTGCTGTGTCCCGCAGATGAAGCGAACTGATGCCATGCCATAGCCCCACTTGTCATATGCGGCTTTTGCAGCTTGAATTATGCGCGGATTGTCTGCCAGTCCGAGGTAATTATTGGCGCACATGTTTATTACGCCGCTTTTCGCCGTTGTGTCTATCACGTCGCGCTGGGGCGTCGTGATGATTCTTTCTGACTTATAGAGTCCCTGTTCTTTTATTTCATCGAGAAGAGCGGAAATTTTTGCAATTGCCGATTTCATGTAAAGTCCCCCTTAAATATAAAAAATGCCGGTTTTGCGGATGATACTCATTACTTCTGCGCAAAACCGGCCTGTTTTTACAAATTCTGCCAGTCTAAAACTACCTTGCCCGACTGACCAGTATTCATGGCTTTGAATCCCTCTTCAAAATCGCGTACATCAAAGCGGTGTGTTATAACTTGACTTATATCAAGGCCGCTCTGGAGCATGGTTGTCATTTTATACCATGTTTCGTACATTTCACGGCCATATACGCCCTTTATGGTCAGTCCGTGGAATATGACTTTATCCCAGTCAATGACAGTACCGGGCTTAACAAGACCGAGAAGGGCAATCTTCCCGCTGTTGTGCATTACGTCCACCATTCCGGCGAAAGCCTGGGGGCTTCCCGACATCTCAAGACCAACGTCAAAGCCCTCTTTCATGTTGAGCTCTTTCATAACATCTCTCAGGTTTTCTTTTGTAGCGTTTACCACTCTTGTCGCGCCCATTTTCTTTGCAAGGTCAAGCCTGTATTCGTTCAGGTCGCTTACCACGACATTGCGGGCCCCTACGTGCCTGCAGATAGCGGCAGCCATCATGCCTATAGGGCCTGCTCCGGTGATGAGAACGTCCTCTCCTATGAGGTCAAACTGCAAAGCGGTGTGAGTAGCGTTGCCGAGAGGGTCGAAGCAGGATATTATGTCATCGGAAATATCTGGGGCGCAGCGCCATACGTTTGTGGTCGGTATGGAGAGATACTGGGCAAAAGCTCCGTCTCTGTTTACTCCGACACCTATTGTATTGGGGCAGTAGTGTCTGCGTCCGGCCAAGCAGTTGCGGCAGACTCCGCAAACGATATGTCCTTCGCCCGATACTCTTTCTCCTATCTGCCATCCTTTTACCTGACTGCCAAGTTCAACGATTTCGCCAACATATTCGTGTCCTATCGTCATAGGAGTCTTAATTGTTTTCTGAGACCACTCGTCCCAGTTGTATATGTGTAAATCCGTACCGCATATAGATGTCTTTTTTATCTTTATAAGAACATCATTTGCCCCTACTTTGGGAACATCGACTTCGCGCATCCATAGGCCGACTTCGGGTTTTTCTTTAACAAGAGCGATCATTTTCTTTGACAAGAGTATCACCTCGTAGAAGGATTTATATTCAGATAACTTTTTATATTATATACTTAATCTAAAAAAACAACAGATAATATTGTTGTTCTCAATAACGGATGTTGAAGGAAAAGTACCGCAGGCATAAATATTATTTTATTTTTCCCCTGATGCTCGTGAGATCATTTCTTCTATATACCGCGATTTAAGCTGTTTCTGAGCAAAAGATTTCTGCATTCCGGGAAGTTTGAGAATAGCTCCCAAGACTCCGCCCAAAAGCCTGTGGCTGAATAAGACTTTGTTGTCAAATATCAGCTCCTGCAGTTTTCCCCGTTCTGTTGCCATTGCTATAATTCTGTGTGTCGTGTCAAGCGGAGTAATCATTCTGTTGGGACGCGGTTCGAGAAGCAGAGATTTTGCGGGGCAGTTCCTTATACAGACACCGCAGCCTATACACTTGTCAGGAATAACCGAGGCCTTGCGTTCTCTACCTTCTCCTGTCATCTCAATAGCGTTTACGGGACATATTTTCTCGCATTTTCCGCATCCTATACATTTTTCTTTAACAACTTTTGTTATAAAGTTTGAACATATTGTCTGTGCCACTCCAAAGCGCCTTATCGCAAGAAGAGCCTCGCAGCAGCATGAGCAGCAGTTGCAGATAAAATTTACATTTCTGCGCACGTTTTCTCCGAACTGCACAAGGTTGTGTTCATAAGCTTGAGAGAGAAGATCCTTGCATTCGCTTGCGTCAATTTGGCGCGCGTGTCCGTGCTTTATGAGAGTTGAGGCTGTCGTGTTGAATGTCATGCATATATCCATGGGAGCATCGCAGACAGTGCCTGCATGCAGAGCTTTATGGCGACAGTAGCACATGCTGACACCTATGCTGGAGGCTGTATCTATTACATTTGTGGCTCTCTCGTAGTCGAGAACGTGAAGTGCGTATTCGTCTGGAATCTGAGGTTCCTGTGCAAAAATTCTTCCGAGCTGAATGTCTCCGCTGCAGACCAAATCGCGCATAAAATCTTCTTCGACCGATATATATTGGTGAAATAATTCGCTGAGAGCTTTCTGGTCTATGTCCTCTCTTATTCTCATAAGAGAAAATTCAAAAAAACCTGCCATGGGAGGAGGAACGGCGTAAACCTGCTCTCCATTCTGCTCCATGTCGACAAGAATGGCACGCGATGCCAGTTCATCCAGCACTTTTCTAGCTTCACTCTCCGATATCTTCCAAATTTCCGCAGCCTTGGATGCGTTAAAGGGCTTTATAGGAAGCTGTGCCATAAGCCCTGCTTCACGCTCTGTCATCAAAATTTTGAGAATATCGAATAGAAGTTTAGATGCAGGAGCTCCTTGCGGAAATCTGTTTAATCTCTCTTCAAGTCTGGAATATGGTGAGCCGTGTGTGTGATTGTGTGCCATAATAATTCCTCCGTAGACCACCGTTGATTTGTAATCTCGGGGAAATTAGGCTGTTGTGTAACAATAGTCCGAACCGAATTGCAAATGCGGCGAAATCAATTCTTAATAACTTTTATAATTATATCGCTTAAATTTATTTCGGCGCAAGGCGGAGTTGTACGTAATTTTCTCTGACTGGTATAATAGTTTAAAAGGTGAAAGAGGTGTTTTTATGGACGGACATAATCGTTCTAATATAGCTTTGGGGCAGACGGTGGACATAGTTTTGAAGTGTGACCAGCGTACAGGCAGGCTGACTAGGGGCACAGTTATGAGGATATTGACAAAAAGCAGTAATCACCCCCATGGCATAAAGGTAATGCTCACAGACGGGCAAGTTGGCAGAGTGCAGGAAGTTATAACGGAATAAATAAGCCCCATCCGCAAATTCAGGCGAATGGGGCTCTGTTTCATCATACTTAAAAGGTCGCCTACAGATCCAGCTTCATTTCGCCCTCTTTTATAAGTCCCATGTGCCTCATTGTCTCCGCTATTACCAGTGTGAGAACGGCAGGGAGTAAAAAGTGCATTATAACTATCTGCAGCAAAACAGCAGGAGAGCTTCCCATTGCGTCTATCGTTCCGAACTGGCCTACAAATCCGCTTGTTCCCATGCCTGCACCGCTTGGCACGTTCTCCATTTTAAAGACAAGGGTTGAAACCGGGCCTAAAATGAAACTTGCCAAAGTTGGAGGAATCCATATCATCGGGTGGTTTACTATATTGCCCATCTGCAGCATTGATGTCCCTATACCCTGGGACAGAAGCCCAGAAACGCCGTTTTCCCTGTAGCTCATAACTGCGAAGCCTATCATCTGAGTTGAACAGCCGACACAAGCCGCGCCTGCCGCAAGTCCGGAAAGGTTCAGAGCTACTGCGATAGCCGCGCTTGAGATAGGCAGAGTGAGAATCATGCCCATAAGAGCAGAGACAACAGCACCCATAGGTCCTGGCTGCAGTTCCGTTGCATTCATAATGAGCACCCCGAGTCCGGTCATCATAGCGCTTACGGAAGGTCCGGCTATTTTTGCGACGCCCATTCCGGCTATTACCGTAACGGCAGGAGTGGCTATGACGTCGATTTTTGTCTCTTTTGATATCATCTTGCCCATCTCCGCTGCCACAACAGCGCCCAAAAACGCCCCGACAGGCCCGCCCCATGTGTTGCCGGCAAAACCGACAGCCGCACAGGAAAATACAACCATGGCAGGAGCTCTGAGAGCCTGGGCTATGGCTACGGCAATGGCAGGGCCTACCATCGAGCTTGCGAGGCCGCCGAACTCAACGAGTATGGTTATTCCGGTCTTACTGCCTATTGTTTTCAATATCAGCCCTGTTATCAGTGAGGCGAAAAGTCCTATCCCCATTGCTCCCAGCGCATCAACGAAGTAGCGCTTAAAGGAAAACTCCACTCCTTTGCGTTCAAGGAAAGAAGCAAAAGTACATTTTTTGCAGCTGCTCAACTATAAAGACCCCTTCAGCATATTATTGTCGGTAGATTTTCACCTAGCAGTGCATTGTAGTCAACTATGCGATAAATAACAACCCCCGTATAATAAACTGTAACATCTTTAGTTAACAGAAAAATCTGAAGTTGAAAATAAAAATTGGACTAAATATATTAATTAAAGTCCTTCGTCTATTCTATAGTTTCTGTAGTAAAGCATTAAGTCGCACAGCACCAGAGCCGTATTCAAAGTGTAGGGAATAAGCATGTAAATAGGGCCTGAACCCGCCAGGACTTTAGCTATTCCCGCGGCATAGCCGACAAGGACTATAAACATAAAAGAGAGGCTCTTGCCCTTTCTCGTTCGGCTTGTCCACGATTTGTAAATAGATGCGGGCCATGCGGCGGCAAAGCAGAGTAACATGACTGTTTCGAGAATATTGCTTAACATTTTTATACCAGCGTCCTTTGTGCATAATGTCCTATATCGGGGAGAAGTTCCCAGACAAGTTCTCGTTTACTTTTTAAATTTTCAAGAGCTTCGAATGACAGAGTCCAAACCTCGCAGGGATTTGCATTTGCGATAAGATCTTTTCCGAAAGCTTCCAAGCTCTCTGCCAATATTTTTGCTTCTTCATCTCGCTCCGTAACAAAGACAAGCCAGTTCACACTGTCCTGTTCAAGTGTGTCTCTGTCAACATAGCCTGGTATGTACAGTCGGCGCAGAGAATTCTGCCACAGATGAAATTTGCCTACAACTTCCAAATTGTCCAGCATACTCTCTTTTGGAAATACAAACAAAAATCTGTCGGTATTAATAAGTTTCAGCGGATCGTTAGGATGTCCCGTAAAATCTCTGTAATGCATAAAATCATAATGGCATAAATATATGACATCGGTTTTTAAATAATCTGTCTCTGCTCCGTTATCCTTCATCCATTTATCTATATTTTCCTGTGGAACCATATCAGTTCTGCGCTCATCAATAAAGACGATTGGAAACTCCTCGACGAGTTTTTTGTACAAAAAGTTATCCGAATACTCCCATCTCACTTTGCCTTCGCATAAGGAAACAATTTTATCCTCGTCAATTTTAGGAACAAATGGCAGATTCAGGGCTGTTTTTATATCTTTAATTCCCCAGCGCTGAGTGTGAGACATATCAAGCAGCAAAGCGAGCTTTGTCCTCATTGCGCTTCGTTTTCTGGTGATTTCCGGATTAGGAGTTCCAGCCTCCCTTTCGAGAAAAAACTCAGCCTTTAGTCTATTGAAGACAGCGACACCATTTTCGGTTAAGGAATATATACCATCTTCAAAAAACAGCAAACCTTTTTCGTTAAGGGAGCTTAACTCCGACGCATCCTCTCCCGCGAGCAAAAGCAGTTCCTTCGTCCAGCATGGATTTTGTGAGTCAAACCTTGTAATTACAGCTTCATTCATACTACGAGCCTCCCTTCCTGTGATTATTGCCAGAACAGCTTGTTCAAAATTAATTATATACACTAACTCGGGGAGATGAGAATAGGCAAAGTGTGAATTTTCTTGACTAATGCGTAATAATGGAATAGAATATCCACTATTCCATTATATGAATGGAGGTATTGTTCTGAATCCTATCGTTGGTTTGCCTGAACCTCTCGTACTCGGTCTTCACGCATTGGGACAGTTGGCGCAAAACCCCGACCGATGTATGACAACACAGCAGATCGCCGCGGCTTTGGGCACTGCGGAACCGCACCTTTCTAAAGTACTTCAGCGTCTCAACAAGGGCGGGTTTGTTAAATCTCTCCGCGGACCCGGAGGCGGGTATAAACTCAACTGTGTCCCTGAAGAAACTCGGCTCAGACTCATATTCGAACTTCTTGGCGGTGCATTTGAGTCGGTTGGATGCGGCCTTGAAGGCTGCAAAGGTCATCACTGCTTTATAGCCGACATGCTGGACGAGCTTACACGCGCTTTGATTCGCTATCTGGAGTCGAGGACTCTAGCTGATTTTACGGAATATTATAAGGGAAGAATTCCAGTTGAAATTGAAATATCGGTAATAACTCCAAGCCTTGGGCAGAAGCACCCGAATTTCGGGCATCTTAATCTAAAATAAAATTAATTATAAAGAAAGGACTGTCACAATTTTGAAAATCAAGAAACTGCTCCTTGCTCTTATTGTTATCTCTGCTTTGGCTGTACCGTCAATGTCGTTTGCCGAGGGGTTCGGCGTCTATGAGTGGAGTGCGGCAGGTGTCGCAATGGGCGACAACTACATGTTCGCAGATGAGGATCCGGCTGTACTTGCCTATAACCCCGCAGCAATAACACGCCTTAACGGAACATATCTGAGCATCGGTGCCACATGGGTAAACCCTGCGAATAATACTACGTTCTCGGGTATGTCGCCGCTGGGTCTTAATGCAGGTAAAGGCGTAGAGTGGACAAACAGCTACAGTCCCGCGATAGTGCCCAGTATATATTACGCGACAAAGGCAGGCAAAAATTCATGGTGGGGACTTGCCATCTATGCGCGCTACGGCAACCAGATAGAGTATGACAAACAGTGGCCGGGACGCTATGACACAACCTTCTCCGGCATTCAGGGCGTAACATTCCAGCCCACATACGCATGGAAGATGACACCGAAACTCTCAGCCGCAGTAGGACTTGATATTAACTATATGAACCTGGTAATGGAGAAAGCTATAAATCCATCGTTTATCAACCATTCAATTCCTTTGAATCCCAATAATGACATTCAGACAAAAATTGACGGTACAAGTGTAAGATTAGGCGGAATCGTTTCTTTTATGTATGATTTTACAAAAGACACGTCCGCTGCTCTCGTGTACCGTACAAAGATAAAGCACACAATGGATGCAGATGCTACGTTTTCAACAAATCCTTATGTAAAAGATACAATGGCTCACGGTTCTGTAACCCTTCCCGATTCTGTAACATTCGGTCTTGGTCATAAATTCAACGGAGGTAAGACACGTGTTGAATTTAACACTACATGGACTAACTGGAGTACATATGATCGTCTCAAGATGAATTTTGACAACGGTCTTCTTTCTGATTCAGAAAAGGACTGGGCAGCTTCGTGGCGCCTCGGCCTCGGAATCGAGCACAGACTTAGCGACAAGTGGAGCCTCTTGGGAGGCTATGTATGGGAAGAGAGCCCTGTGCCTGACAAAGCAATGGACTTCACCGTTCCGACAGGCGACCGCAACAGGGTCAGCATAGGATTCAAATATCGTCCCAATGACAGAAGCGAGTGGGCATTTGCCTACACGTCAATATGGGCGGGAGACAGAACAGTTAACTCACATATAGGCGGAGCTGACTATGTATCGGGACGCATTCACGACAGCCGCACGCAGCTTGTTTCGCTTGGCTACACTATAAAACTTAAATAACCTTGTCATTTAGAAAGAATACGGTATAATCAAAAGTGCGGCTCAATAAAAGAGCCGCACTTTTTTTCTGAGGTTAAATTGTGCAATTTGCAGATTAAGTATTGCCAATTTAAATAATTGCGGTAAGCTATATCGGTACGGTCACTCACCTGACCGTATTGTTTTTTATGTTTCAATCAAACATTCAGTGCTTCCCGGGGAGGATATTCTCAATGGCAACGCAGGGACATTTTACAGATCTCGAAAGTTTCAAGAAGCTAAACTCGATACCTATACGCACCACTATTGAGACGGCGTTTTACGGCAACAATGTAACACAGGTGAAGAACCTTAGAGAGGCTTACTCTCTGGCTAAGGACAGCCCTGGTACTGTTGAGCTTGACGGCATGCCGATTCACCGTCCTACGGAACTTGGACTTCCCGAGGGTTCTAATGTTCTTCTTTCTAACGACGGAGCTGTCTTCGGACGCTGTGCCGCGGCACGCCGTATTGTCGGATATCCCGACGTGAATGTGACGGATCTTGCCACAATTTTGCGCGAGGCTGTCTACAACGCCCGTTTCCGCAAATTCTATTCAGCCGAGGCCATTATAGGGCTTGACGAGGATTTTATGGTCAAAGCAAATATTATGTTCCCGGAAGGTTTTGAAAACAACCTTTACAGTTGGATGCTGAACTTCCAGTACCTTAACGAAGAGTACAGGGAGCGTTACTCTCAGTCGAGAGAACTTCCAAACGACGGTGACATATATGTCTTTACCGACCCGGACTGGACACATCCCGATTATCCTCTCGGACTGGCGTTTTTCTCACCGGAGCAAAACTGCGCCGCCATATTGGGTATGAGATACTTCGGTGAATTTAAGAAGGGAACTCTGACCTTGGCGTGGGGAGCAGCCGCCCGTAACGGATACGCTTCATGCCACGGAGGGCTAAAACGCTACACTATGAAAGACGGCAGCAACAAAAATTTCGTGCTTGCGGTATTCGGACTTTCCGGCTCCGGAAAATCCACAATAACTCACGCAAAGCACAAGGGCAAATACGATGTCACCGTTCTTCACGATGATGCAATTGTCATTAATGTCAAGCAGAAATATGCCATTGCCCTTGAACCTTCATATTTTGACAAGATGCAGGATTACCCAATAGGATGCGAAGATAACAAATATCTTCTCTCTTTGCAGAACTGTGGTGTAGTGCGCCGTGAAGACGGCACCAAAGTCGTAGTGAGCGAGGATATCAGAAACGGCAACGGACGTGCTGTAAAGTCACGTTTTTGGACGCCTAACAGGATAGACCGCATTGACGAGCCTCTTAATGCGATATGCTGGCTTATGAAAGACCCGACACTGCCTCCGGTAGTAAAACTGACAGGCCCATCTCTGGCGGCCGTAATGGGAGCAACATTGGCGACTCGCAGAACATCCGCGGAACGTCTTGCACCGGGAGTTGACCCTGATGCACTTGTCATCGAAAGCTATGCGAACCCCTTTAGAACATATCCTCTTGCTATGGACTACATCAGATTCCGCTCCCTCTTTGAGGATGGTGTCGCCTGCTACATACTGAATACAGGCTCCTTCATGGATAAAAAGGTCGAAAAGAAGACAACAATATCAATTCTTGAAGAGATAGTTGAGAACAAGGCCGATTTTGTCCCCTTCGGAGGAATCCCCGGCATAGAAGTTCTTAAGATTCCTGGCTTTGAGGCAGATTTCACAAATTGGACATACAAACAGCTCTTCATCAATCGTATGAACGACAGACTGAAATTTGTAAAATCACGTGATACCGAAAAGGGCGGAATGGATGCTCTGCCGCCTGATGCGCTTCAGGCGATACAGGTTGTAATAAACCACTTAAACAAATAAGATTTGAGAGCCTCTTGAATACACTCAAGAGGCTCTCTGTTTTCCTGATTTATACTGTGGGCACATAAGAGCACCCCCATCTTAGACGCCTTAAGGAGTCATTAGATGGGGGTGTCATTGAGAAGTGATGTGAAGGGAGTTTAGATGTGTTTTTTTATACTATTCTTCCTGCTGTAACGCTGTTACAGGAAGATTCGCAGGCTTAAATGAGTTTCTGATATCTTTTGTAATTATGAAAAGCATTAGGAGTATTCCGACATATCCGTTAATTCCGTAAATTATATTAACCAGCTTGTTAAAGGGCAGAGCCAAACCGATAAAGCACCCCGCAACGGCAAGAGCGACGGTAAGAAGTGTAAACTTTCTTGTGTTCTCATCGGCAAATCTGGCCGAAACCTGCCAGAGCAGAGGGACTGCCGTCGTGTATATACCTGCAAATATTATCAAAGAGAATGCAGTTGCGAGTTTTGGGCTTATCTTTGCGGCAAGCACTAAAGAAGGAATCTGAGAGCTGGCCACGAAGTCTATGTTTGCTAGAAGTCCTAAAGTAAGAAGCAGTGTGCCAACGAAAAACCCAAGAGCGCCGCAAGTTGTGCCCAATACAGCTTCTTTTGCGCTGTTTGCGCTTTTGCCTAGGGCGGCTAAGAATGCCGCAAGCCAGAGGAGGCTGAAGCCTACGTATGAGCATGCGGAGGTAAACCAGTTTGTTCCGGCTTTCATAACTGTAACTTTTTGAGCTTCTATAAGAGCCGCTCCGCCGAAAACAGCAGATGGATCTCTCATTATGGAGGCAAGTCCAAGCCCCACTGAGAGCAGAATTATTACAGGCCCGATTTTGCCTATAATATCAACAATCTTGCCGAGCCCCATTATGACAGTGCCTCCGGCAAGCAGCATCATTCCGACTGCTCCCGCCGTTGCTGGAAGTCCATAGTGCTGACTGAGAGTAGCTCCTGCTCCTGCTATCATAACTACATAAGACATAAAGAGAAATGCCACGGTAAAATAGTCATATGCTGTGCCTATTTTGTCTCCGCAATAATATTTAAAGATGTCACTTCCCTTATGAAAATTTTCTTTGTATCCCGCGAAAATAAAGCTTCCTCCGGCGTAGACAAAAAGTATGAACATAACGGATGCCGTCATTACGCCTTTTAAACCGTAGGACGTGTAATACTGAAGTATTTCCTGCCCTGTCGCAAAACCTGAACCGATAAGGAATGCAACAAATGCTCCGGCAAATTTGATTACATTTGATACACTTACAAAATCCTTTTTCACAGTAGATAACCTCTCTCTCGTTTTTTACTGTTTGCAATTGGAGAGCAAACAGGGGCAGAACGGGGCTGTCTGCTAATACCCCACGCTCTTTCTGCCGTGGCAGCGCGGTTTTTGCCGTTTGTCTGTCAGCTAATTTTTACCTTATCCTCTTTTAGATTCAATTGTATGGATAGTATGAGAAAAAATTAACATTCTTTTTGACTGTGATACTATAAAACAAAGCAAGGCTTAATGTCAAGGCTATAAATTATCTGATATACCTATATATATATTAAAATATCTCTATTGTACTTTTATTATAGATGTTATAATATGTATAATAGATAATTTATTAAAGTTTCAATATTTAGTACAAAATATCCTTTTATTGCGCTTGTGCAGAGTGGCAATGGTTGCTATGTCAGTGGTGGAACTGACAGGGGATAATTTTATGAAATCCAGAACAGTTGTATTTTTCTCAGTGTTCATAATGTTATTTTTTCTGGAGGGGCTTTTGCAGAAGGCAGGCTTCTCTATTTGCGCTGGATAGGGGAAGGTGTCTATGCTTTTACATCCGACGCTTGCTGCCGCTTGCGGCAAAAATGAAAAGAAACGGTTTTGATGCACGAATGCCTATATCTCAAAAGATGGCAAGAAATTGTCTATACTGCGGCCTCTGACTCAGAACAGAATGCAAGAAATATAGCAATTTATGATACTGCATCCGGCAAGAGCCTCATATTGAAAAATATATCGCCTGTGAATAATATGAAGCCCAAATGGTCGTCTGGCGGTGCGTTTATACTTTTCTCGCACGTCCGTGAAGACAACGGCTGTTTATGTATAGGAATTTATGATATAAGAAAGAAAAGGTTAAGGTTATGTTTAAGGAGGAAGTTTCGCCTCTTGGAAAAAATGCCAAGGCAGAGGGATTATTTTCTACTTTTTGGTCTTTGGACGGGAATTATGTCTATACTAATGATTTTAAATATCTCTATAAATTCTTGCTTACAGCGGGAAACAGAAGAAATTGACCTCTCTTGCTGATAGCTGTCACAAAGGCTTTGTGATGGATGCGGCTTATACAAGATCAGTGATTTAGGAAAAAGATAGAGCTGATAATTAAAAAGCAGAGCATCCGTCCTTTGCAAAATAGTCATAATATTTCTAATTAGTCAGCAAGAGGACAGCCGGATTCAAAGCTGCGCCTCTTGCTGACTGACTGCTTACTTTGTGATCTTGAAGCCTAAGGCTGCTGAGCATCTTCTGCGTTCAAGAGCCGCGAGTGCAAAGAAAGCACATACGGAGGCAGTAGTTCCGGGAATGATAGGATGAATTGCCGACATAATTCCAGGGGCGGATAAGCCTGTTATTGATATTGATGTAGGGGCATAAGCAGCTAAGAACCATATAACAGATCCGGCAAGACCGCAAGCCGATGAATATAATGCTGCCCTAGCTCCTGCTTTAGGCCCTTCGGCAAGGAGCATCAGATAGGGAACTATTGCTGCGCATGCTAAAAGCGTCCAGCTTGTGGTACATATTATGGCTATTATTGAAGAGCTTTTAAGAGCGAAAATACCGCTGCACGTGGCGCATAAGATTACAACACCCTTCCATTTCCAGCCTGTAAGGTCCTTCTGTAATACGTCTCTGCCCAGACTGCCGCTTGCAATATGCAGAAGAGCGGAAGCAGTAGAAAGAGAAGCCGACACTATTGCGAGTGCGAATATTTGCTGACCAAACGCAGGAAGAAGAGCTTGAACAAGAGTTGGCATCACAGTATCCGGGCTGGTTATCCCTGGGCCGAGAACCAGTCTTGAAAGAGCGCTTGCAAAATACGCCCCGCCTACCACAATCGAAAGAGCCAGCATCGCAAGAGGAGCTGTCCTGCGTGTGTCGGCTTCGCTTTTTAGTGCGAAGTGTCTCTGTATAAGCTGAGGCTGAGCCCAAATACCGACAGAAGTAACAATGGTAAGAAATATTATATTAAGTCCTGCAGGACCGCTGCTCAAAGCCATGAATCCGTTGTTTGCCGCATCTGTGGGCGGCAGGGCGGCTAGTGCGGCAATACCTTTTAATGGTCCGCCCAAATTACTTAAAAGAGCCGCCAAAAGAGCTCCTATTCCTACAATCATAATAAAACCCTGCAATGCCTCAGTGTAGAGAACACCCCTAAGTCCGCCGCAGATAACACTTGCGCCGACTATAGCAACAAGACATAAGAGGGCAGCGTTTACAGATATCGGTATTACACCAGATACCATTATTGCTGCGCCCTTAAAAACAGCCGAACCATAGACAACAAGCAGAATGGACGAAGTAATTCCAAGCAATACCTGCAGCTTTGGAGCTCCGTAAGCCTTTGCTAAAAGCTCAGCTGGTGTGCGCGAATTAAGCTTTCTCTGCCATAAGCGTGTTGGCCATGCAAGAAATCTGTAGACAAACCACGTCCCCAGCCATACATTTCCTGCGGCAACAAGAAGCATCTGCATTCCAAATACATAGCATAATCCTCCGAAACCAACCAATGCCACGGCCGAAATGTATGTTGCAACATATGCCAATGCCTGTACAACAATACCTACCTTGCCGGGCAGGAGGGCGTCTTTGTTCTTTGAAAATTTAGAAATTATCACCAAAAGGACAGCATATGATACCCAAAGAGGAATAAATGTGAACATCTTACCTCACCGACCTTGCTGCTGAGCACAATGACCAAAGTGTGCTCCAAATGAGAGATAATCCTGCCGCTGAAACCCATAGATCTGTTGCTGTCATCATAATAAAAACTCCCTTCATATTTTTGTGCTGTCTCAGAATACAAAAAAGCCGCCGACCCGAGGGTCGGCGGCTTTTGAAGTCTCTTAGTTTACTTGTTTACTGCACATAAACTAAACTGCAAAAAGCACCAATTGCCCCGAGGCATGGCAGCAGGGATAGTAATATGCGTAATAATAGCGTGATTCTGTTATGGATCTATTAAGCATAAGCGTTGCCTCCTCTTCAGTGTAAGTGCTTTCAGAATTAATGGTGGCGATGATACATCCACTTGAACTTGATGTCAAGTAGAAGCGGTAAAATTGTAAAACCTTTATTTGAGACGATATACAGTTGTTCTTACCATAGGTGCTTTGTCAAAAATTTCCTTGATTACCAGATTATATTCCAGCTGTAATGGCGATTTTTTACTTATTTTCAGAAAATCACCCTGCATAAGGCAAATATCTTCTCTGTATCTTTCTGATTTTATTGTCAGATTGATACTTGAAGCCAGGCAGTAAAATGTCTCCCATGTTTCTCCGTGTTCTTCTTCAAAGAGTCTTATTGCGGAACATTTAGGTTCTACCGTCTCTATTGCACCTCTGCACTTGTCAGATGTCATTAGGTTAAAATCAACGCAGCGCCCTGTCGATTTCGTTGTCCAGCTGCCTTCAAATTCATCCGCTGTGGTCAGCGGAGTCATATTCCTTTCCCTTATTCCCTCATGAATCAAATGTATCGCGCCTTCTAGAATCATCAAAGATCGATGTATCCCGGGAAGTGCAGTGAAAGTTGACTCGTCCAAATCAACTCTTGCCGAGCTTATACGCCAGTCAAAACGGCGTTCTTTGTAATCTGCTCCGTCAGGCCAAATGGAAAGCTCCGTTGTTGTTCCGCCGCTCCAATTTGACGTATTCTGTTCTGCGTGTCTGATAACTTTTACCTCTATTAAGCTGTCTCTGTTCATAAATATTCCCCCAAACTTGTCTATATATTTTACACTGAAAACCCTACGGAAGATAACCCTTCAGGTCCTAATCCACCGGATTAATAAACCCCCTTAAATTACACAGCTTCTTTGTATCCATTATAGTATGTCTGTTAACATAAATAAACATTAGTAATCTTTTTCAATTAAACATATATTGTAAATATTTAATTTATTTATTGACAACAAGAGAGAAATCACTTATGGTATTACACATCATCTTGGATGAACCTTGGTAGTACCATTATAAAACTGTTTTTATTTACGTAATTTTAAGTATACAATGTATTCTAACAATACAAAAAAGGAAAAGGAGGCTTTAAGACAAAAATTAAGACTACATTTCTATCGTATTTTATGTACTGTAATTTCAACACGTCTTTTCAATAGAATCAAAAAACGTCTCAGAATCACTCCACAATATAACGCTCCGCTAATTTTACGGAACATAAACATATATAGGTGATCGTTTGTCGGCAAAATATTTTTTCGTACCAAAGCTTGAGTTTTTTGTACTTTAGACAAAGTCTTTATTTAAGTCGAAAACTGAACACAAAGGGATGATGATATGCTGAAATATATTTTACGACGCGTTGTCTCTGCACTTTTGACAATATGGTTTGTTATTACCATCACGTTTCTTATAATGCACAATCTGCCGGGGAGCCCGTTCACAGGTTCACGCTCTCTGCCCGATGAGACAAGAGTTGCTCTAGAGGCGAAGTACGGACTTGACAAACCAATAACAGAACAGTATTTGACATACCTTGGCAACTTTATTAAGGGCGATTTCGGTGTTTCCTATCTAAAGCGAGGCGTTACTACAAAAGCCATAATAGACAGCGGGTTTCCGTATTCCGCAAAGATTGGGCTCTTGTCTGTGGCGATAATAATGGGTTTTGGAGTCTTTTTCGGCGCATATGCCGCATTGCGCCAGAATCAATTCTCGGACAGAGTCTCCATGCTTTTGGCAACTTTGGGCACGACAATACCCAGTTTTGTTCTTGCCACTCTTTACCTATATGTATTTAACAAAAAACTTGGACTTGTTCCATCTTACGGCGCTCAGAGCTTCAGTGACTATATAGGACCTGCTCTGTCCATAGGAGTTTTCTCGCTTGCGTTTATTACGCGTCTTACACGCACTTCTATGCTTGAAGTGCTTCAGCAGGATTACATAAGGACAGCAAAGGCAAAAGGTCTGACAAATTTTGTTGTAATAACAAGGCATGCATTGAGAAACGCTCTGATACCGGCTGTAACATATATGGGACCGTGCGTCGCCACAATTGTTACCGGATCTTTCGTGGTCGAAAAAGTGTTCGGCATCCCAGGTATAGGCTGTCTTTTCACTACAAGTATACTTAACCGCGACTACTCGCTGATACTTGGAGTAACGGTTTTTTACGGCGTGCTACTTGTAGCTATGGTCCTGCTGGTCGACATTCTTTATGTCCTTATCGACCCGAGAATAAAGTTTGAATAGGGGGAGTCTCAACATGTCTGCGGACCTGAAAGATGCTTCTCTCTGGCGGGAGATAGAACACGACTCGTCTCTGTCGGAGAATATACAGAGAAAAAGCCTGACCTTTACTCAGGATGTGTGGAGAAGGTTTAAACAGAATAAAACAGCCATGGTCTCTTTAGTAGCAATTATTCTTATCACGGCGGCTGCATTATGCCTTCCATCCGTTTGGAATTATACTTATTCTGACCAAAATCTTGCTTACTCAAATGTTCCTTATAGGATGAATCTTTACGAAACAAAAAGCGGTAGCACATTTTATGTTACAAATGACTACAATATTCTTCTTGTCTCCAAAGAAGGGGTTCTTGGAGATGCGGCTGAAAACACACTTAACGATCCGATGAATAGGCGAAAGTTGTTCAATGTTGCAGGAACAGAGGTTGAAATAAATTACAACGAATATTTTCAGGCCAAGAGAAAGCTTAATTCTCTGAAAAGACAGGCTGCCCGAGGCGAGGATGTAAATCTTGCTCAGGAAGAGTCCGCCGTGGAAAATATGCAGCGCTATACAGTATCTTCTGATGGCAAGGAGCTTACTTCAACTGTCAATGTCAGAAATAAGAGCTATGTTCTCGGCAATGACGCATTGGGGCGCGATTTATTCATAAGAATCGTATATGGAGCAAGAATATCCCTTGCAGTAGGATTCTCAGCGGCTCTTGTATGTTTTATTGTCGGAGTATTTTACGGCGGAATCTCCGGCTATATTGGAGGAAAAATTGATGATGTCATGATGAGAATCGTTGACATTATCAGCACAATACCGACACTACTTTACGTAATACTGCTGAGGGTACTGTTCAACGATGGAAACCTGTTTACGATAATCTTTACGATAGGTCTTACTTACTGGGTAGGTATGGCAAGGCTTGTAAGAGGACAGGTCCTTTCGCTTAAAGAGCAGGAGTTTATACTCGCCGCAAAATCTCTCGGTGCTCCGACAGGTTATATTTTGATAAGACACTTGATACCGAATATTATGGGACCAGTGATGGTATCCATGACAATGCAGATTCCTAACGCCATCTTTACAGAAGCATTCTTGAGCTTCGTTGGTCTCGGCGTATCGGCTCCTATAGCATCTTGGGGAACTTTATGCAACGATGCTCTCGAAGGTCTATACACCTACCCCCAGCAGCTTCTTTTTCCGGCTGTTGCTATTTCCGTGACTATTCTCGCATTTAATTTGCTTGGTGACGGCATGCGCGATGCGCTTGACCCTAAACTCAGAAAGTAGTATGAGGCTGCATCCATGAAAGAGAGAATTCTTGACGTTAAAAATTTATACACATCGTTTTTTACACATTTAGGTGAGGTAAAAGCTATAAGGGGCTTGGATCTCCACCTGGAAAAAGGTGAGGCTCTGGGCATAGTGGGAGAGTCTGGGAGCGGAAAGAGTGTCACAGCTCTATCTGTAATGCGCCTTCTTATACATCCAGGCAAAGTTGTAGGAGGAGAAATAAATTTCAAAGGTGAGAATCTGCTCCAAAAAACTGAAAAAGAGATGACGGAAATACGTGGCAACAATATCGCCATGGTATTTCAGGATCCTATGACATCTTTGAATCCGGTTCTGAAGATAGGATTTCAAATAGAAGAAGCCATATTGAAGCATCAGCATGTATCAAAAAGAGAGGCAGGCGAAATGGCGGTCAAGATGCTTGAAATGGTAGGCATTCCTGACAGTCCTAGGCGCGCTCAATGTTATCCTCATGAATTTTCCGGCGGTATGAGACAGCGCGCTATGATAGCAATGGCTCTCTCATGTCAGCCTGAATTGCTAATAGCCGATGAACCTACTACGGCTCTGGATGTAACAATACAGGCTCAGATTATACGATTGATAAAGGAACTCGGAAAGAAGATAGGAACTTCAACAATACTTATAACTCACGATTTGGGTGTCGTAGCCGATGTCTGTGACAGAATAGTTGTAATGTATGCCGGACTCGCGATGGAGGAGGGAAGTGTGGATGATATTTTCTTCAACCCTGCGCACCCTTACACTATGGGGCTGCTGAAATCCATCCCCAATGTTGCAACTGATGTCAGGCACAGGCTCATTCCCATTCCTGGGACTCCTCCAGATTTGCTGCATCCTCCGGTGGGTTGCCCGTTCTCAACAAGGTGTCCTTATGCTATGAAGATATGCACAATAGAACATCCGAAATATTATACAGTGTCGGAAGGACATCGTTCTATGTGCTGGCTGTCGGACGAAAACGCGCCTGCAAACGAAAAATATAATTCCCAAAAGGGAGGTATCGAGTCAATTGAACGATGACATTCTCTTAGATGTAAAAAATCTTAAAAAATACTTTATAAAAGATGTCGGAATTGTCACAAAGAAGCTCCAGAATGTAAAGGCTGTTGACGGGATAAGCTTTTACATAAAGAAGGGAGAGACTTTAGGACTTGTTGGCGAGTCAGGATGCGGAAAGAGCACTGCCGGCAGGACAATAATGCGTCTTTATGACCCCACTGCAGGAGAGATAATATACAACGGAATAGATGTGGCGAAGCTTAGTCAGAAGGATTTTATGTCTTACCGCAAAAAAATACAGATGATATTCCAAGACCCATACGCATCTCTTGATCCTCGTATGACAGTAGCCGACATTATTGGTGAACCTATGGATATACATAACCTGGCTTCAGGTAAAGAGCGCCAGGAACGAATATTTGAGCTTCTTGAAAAAGTAGGGCTTGGCAAAAATCATGCCAATAGGTATCCACATGAATTTTCGGGGGGACAGCGTCAACGTATAGGTATCGCCAGGGCTCTGTCAGTTATGCCTGAGTTTATAATATGCGATGAACCTATTTCCGCTCTTGATGTTTCCATCCAGGCTCAGATTGTAAATATGCTTGAAGATCTTCAGAACGAAATAGGCCTCACGTATTTGTTTATAGCTCACGACCTTTCTATGGTCAGACACATCTCAAACCGCGTAGGAGTAATGTATCTCGGTAACTTAATGGAGGTTACATCTTCAAACGAGCTGTACAACAATCCTCTGCACCCTTACACAGTGGCGCTGTTGTCTTCTATTCCGGTACCCAATCCGAGGATAACGAAAAAGAACATAATACTTGAAGGAGATGTGCCAAGCCCGCTAAATCCTCCGTCCGGGTGCAAGTTCAGAACCAGGTGCAAATATGCCAAAGACATTTGCTCCGAAGAGGAACCCACACTTAGGGATCTTGGCGGAGAACATTTTGTAGCCTGTCACCTATTCTCATAGTATCTGTTTTACAAAGCAAGTGTTTTTCGGCCAAAACTATCGGGATGGTTTTGCCGTAAACAATAAAGAAACGCAAAAATGAGAGGAGAGATTAGTATGTCAAAGAAATTTGCAATAGGCATTATCGTATCACTGCTGCTCACTTTTACCACAATGTTTGCTCCTATATCTAAAGCAGTCGCTGCACCGGCCGAGAAAATAATAATATTTAACCACGGCAGGGAGCCTAAAGCATGGGACCCATCTATTGATGACTCTGACGGAAGTACCGTTATCGGCAATATATTTGACGGACTCATGAGAGATAAGAAAGATGGTACTCTGACTTACGGACAGGCTAAGAGCTATACAGTATCAAAAGACGGACTTACCTACACATTTAAGCTTAGAGATGATATATTCTGGACAGATGGCAAGCCCGTTACAGCCAAGGACTTTGCATATGGCTGGATGAGACTCATTGATCCTAAGGCAGGAGCTGGCTATGCCTATATGGGCACATCTTACATCAAAAACGCTAAAGCATATTTTGACGGCAAGGTGAAGGCCGATAAAGTAGGTATTAAGGCAATCGACAACAAGACTTTTGAAGTTAAACTTGAGACCCCAACACCTTTCTTCCTCAACCTGACGACCTTCTTCGCATTTATGCCAGTCAGAAAGGATATAGTTGAGAAGTACGGAGATGGATGGGAGAAGAACCCCAAGACATGCATATCAAATGGCCCGTTCTATCTTGCAGACTACAAGCTAGGCGAGTATATGATGCTTGCAAAAAACAAGAAATTTTATGACAAGAATCTCGTAAAGAGCGACAAGATCAAGTTTGAATTTATTACTGAACAGACAACCGCACTGAATGCATTTATGAACGGAGATTTGTATGTCAATCAAGAAATACCGCCGGCAGAAGTTTCAAAGCTTATAGCTGAAGAGCCGGATCTTGTCTTTGCGCCGAGACTTCAGACGACATACATAATCTTTAACGTTGACAAAGCGCCTTTTAACGATGCCCGCGTAAGAAAAGCATTCTCACTTGCACTTAATAGAAAAGCACTCTGCGAATCAGCTCTTAAGGGCGGAGAAACTCCCGCAACTGGGCTTATCCCTCCTGTCCTTTCATTCTCGGATGGTACAAGTTGCCGTAAGCTTGATGCGAAAAAGCGCCCCGCACCAGAATTTGGAATAGACCCCAATGCGGCACGAGTTAAGGAAGCTCAGAAGCTGCTTGCAGAAGCTGGCTATCCCAACGGAAAAGGTTTACCGAAAATTACATACAGCTATGTAACAAAGGAATCCCTCAAAAAGCTTTCAGAAGCAATTCAGGAAATGTGGAAGAACAACCTGAATGTGAAAGTGGAACTTGAGAACATGGAGTGGCAGGTTCTTGTCGAAAAGAGAAAGAACGGCAACTTCCTTGTCAGCGGTGGAAACTGGATAGGTGACTATGTTGACCCGATGACATTCTTTGATGCCTTTGCGGCGGATAGCAGCTGGAACGAAGCTCAGTGGAGATGGCGTAAATCAGCTGTCGCTCCTCATGATAAAACTCTCAATGCATCACATAAAAAATTTGAAAGTGAAATAAACCTTGCACAGAGAACAAATGGGAAGACACGCGACGGGCATCTTAAAGCGGCAGAGAAAATACTTATGGATGATATGGTAGTAGCTCCTATTTTCTATGGAAATTACTGCTACCTTGTTAACCAATCAAAGGTTAAAGATGTATGGAGAAACAAGATAGGCGAATGGAAATTCTGGGATGCTTCCCTAATCAAATAGCTTAAAACCGATATTTATACAGTTTGCCATGCAGTAAAAGGAGGACATCCCCAGTCCTCCTTTTTTAATGCTATAATAAAGCGTTTGCTTATAGAATACATACCCGATTCTGGGGAGGAACGATAATATGCGCTGTGTTGGAACTGTTTCAAGAGGAATAAGGCTTCCGGTTATCACAAAGGGAGAAGACATCGTAAAGATTATTTCTGACAGTGTTTTGGAAGCGGCTAAATCTGAAAGAGATGCTTTTACTATTCGTGACAGGGACATAGTAGGTGTCACGGAATCTCTCGTCGCTCGCTCACAGGGAAACTATGTGACCCTTGATGACATTTCGGAAGATATCCGAAACAGGGTTCCTGAAGGGGATGCCGCTCTTATTTTTCCGATAATGAGCCGTAACCGCTTTCACCAGCTTCTCCGCGGCATTGTAAACGGAGTGAGAGGACGTCTTCATGTCATACTCTCATATCCTTCCGATGAAGTCGGCAATAAGGTTATTGACCCATATAATTACTATCTTAAATCATCTGAACTTTCTGGAGAATGCTTCGGTGAGGAGGAGTTTTATTCTGTTTTTGGGGAGTACAGACACCCGTTTACCGGAATAGACTATGTACAGCTTTACAAAAATATTGACCCTGACAAAGTTGTCATACATTTTGCAAACAATCCTCTTGCTGCTCTTAAATTTGCAAAGACCGTTATAGTAGCCAGCATACATACCCGCAGCCTGCACAGGGAAATCCTTGAAAAGGCTGGAGCTTATGTCGTTTCAATGGATGAAATCTGCAGCTCTCCTGTCCGCCCCGGAGCTGGATTCAATGAAAAGTACGGGCTCTTAGGCTCAAATTATACAAATGATAATTCCGTAAAACTATTCCCGAGAGAGTGCGATATATTTGTAAATGAACTGCATAAAGAGCTTAAAGTTCGCACTGGGAAGGATATAGAGGTTCTTGTTTACGGAGACGGCGCATTTAAAGATCCCGCATGCGGAATTTGGGAACTTGCCGATCCAGTAGTATCTCCGGGCTTCACAGAAGGACTTCTTGGGATGCCAAAAGAGATCAAATTCAAATACGTGGCAGATAACGCGGAAGGCAAGGACCCGACCGAAGCTGTGCGCGAGGCAATCGAAGCAAAAAATAAAATGGATAAATTCGGACACAGCACTCTCGGCACAACGCCGCGGAACCTTACAGACCTGATTGGTTCTCTCTGTGACCTTACATCAGGCTCAGGAGACAAAGGAACTCCTGTTGTCTATATACAGGGGTACTTTGATAATTATTTAAATGACTGAGTCTGAAAAAGCACTCTCTTTCAGCAGTATAGACCCGAAAGGGCGCGTCAAATTCGGAGTCCTGCTTGAAATGTTTCAGGAAATGGCAGACTCTGATGCCTCTAAGTACGGCCTTTCAGTAGCTCAGACGTTAGAGCACAATATGACGTGGGTTCTGCGCAAGTACAGAGTTGACATAGAAAAGTACCCCGAGGCTTCGGATAAATCAGTCAAAATAAGAACTTATGCCGAACCATACAGGAATCTGTTCTCTCTTCGCACATTCAAGATGTGGAATCACAAGGGAGAGTACCTAGGTTCCGCATACACGTGGTGGGTCATGGTTGATATTGTGAGACTGCGGCCGATTAGGCTGGATAAGTGTGAGTTTATGAACGCATTAATGTTTAAGCTCTCGGATGAGCTTCCTCAAGATGTAAAGATTCCCGAGGTCACATTGCCTCAGACTGAAGAAATATGGAAAGTGCGCTGGCAGGATCTTGATGTAAATGACCACACAAATCATGCTGTATACTTCAGCTGGGCTCTTGACACTGTGCCATATGAAGTGCCAAGCACTATGTCTCCTATGTTTGTGGAGGGCGAGTTTATGCACCCCATACCAAGAACAAAGGTCAGATGTCTGACGGAAGAAAGAACCTCACCGGAGGGAAGGTCATTTTTACACTCGCTTCGCCATCTTGATGATGATACAGAGTACGCAAAACTCAGTTCACTTTGGAAATAAAGCAAAAAGGAGGATTCTGCATGAAGGCGGCATTCGCTCACTTCAACTTTAATGTACTTGACCTTGGAAGAAGCCTTGAATTTTACTCACGGGCTCTTGGTTTAACTCAGGTCAGATGTGTCGAAAAAGATGATTTTACACTTGTCTATCTTGGAGATGGAGCTACCGATTTCCAGCTCGAACTTACTCATCTGCATGACAGAACAGAGCCCTATAACTTGGGTGAGTCTGAATTTCATCTTGCTTTTACAGTTGACGACTTCGACCGCTGGCACGCACTGCACGAAAAACTCGGCTGCATATGCTACGAAAATAAGGATATGGGAATATACTTCATCGAAGACCCGGACGGATATTGGCTTGAGATAATCCCCGACAGAAAATAGCAACAAAGTCCGAACCGCTTCTGCGATTCGGACTTTGTTTTATAATTATGCGGACTCTCGACATTGGGAAGTCCGCATAAATCTTATTTGCTCTTTACGTAAGTATTGAGAGGCTTCACTCTGTAAGAATTATCTTCCATGTTGTTCGTGGTCACATATCCAGGCCTGCTGTCTATAAGCTGAGGAATTCTGTTTACGATTGTCGCGCATGTGAGCTCGACAGTCGCGGGACGGCTCACCACAACGGTTGATTCCGGTTCGCCGTATAAAGTCCAGATATTTGTGTCAAATTCTTCGGGAGCATAGACCTTACCTATGCACTCGGTTTCAATGGTGATGCCTTCCGCCGTTTCAGTTGTGACAATTGCTGTCATACCAGTTGCGTCTCCGGCTTTGACTGTCATGCCGAGAGTCTTTGATTCTAGGTCTTTGGGATATGTGCATGGTATGCACTTCTGTCTCTGAGATGTGATGGTCAGTCCGAGACGCTCGCAGAGCCAGCCGTTCTGATTCCACATATATGACGGGATGTAATCTCCCTTCTCAACAAGTGCCTTTATCTCATCAGACGAAAGGGAGTTGTAGTTTCCGATTTCTTCTTCAAATTTTTCGATAGTGAGTCCTGCTCCGTGCCCTATTGCTAAAGCTATGCCGTAATCCTCAACGTTGTAGCTGCTTGAACCGTGAATCTTTGTTATAGAAGCGGAGGATCCAGCCAGGTTTGTCACCATTGTGCCCCAGAAAAGGTCGGGATAACCGCATCCGCAGAGTGTGCATCCGCCCTCTTTTGCAAGAATGTCAAGCTCCTTTGTAATATCGGGCGACGAATTCCACGGATAGAGAGCCTCTTCGCAGGTGGATATAGCGTTTACTCCGTTTTTGGCGCAGACGGAAAAGGCTTCCTTAAGTTCCGCCATTGTGCTTCTGGTGGCTATTATGCATACATCGGGTTTTAGCATCTTTAACACGCTGTCGGCATCAGATGCGCTTGATATGGCTACTCCTACATTTGCACCGCCTATTACGGCGCTGACATCTTTTCCTACGAGAGCAGGGTTCATATCAAAAGCAGCAACAAGCTCGCACCCTTTCTCCAAAGCGTAACGCATAAGATAAGCGCTCATTTTTCCGCATCCGTACTGTGCAACTTTCACTTTACGATCCATAAAAGAACACCTCCGTATGTTTTTACTAACTTATGAAAGTATCATATATTTTATACCACGTATAGAGTCAAGAGAATATTGCGAAAAAATACACATAATTATCTGGGAGTTACGGGAATCTGTATTTTGTAGAACATTTCTCTTGTGCTGCTTTCAAAAGAGGGAAAATCGATTATGACTTCGCATATATAGTCTCCGGAGACGGCGAAGCCTACCCTTTCTATCTCTTTCAGGAGCATTCCCGCGTTCTCCGCTTCTTTTGAAAAATCGTCGGAGCATACGCAGTAATATGATGCGGCCGGCAGTGTTTCTGTCTCCTTGTCAATTTCGTCGTCAACAAAGAGAAATACTTCGTTCGCGTAGAAATTGCCCGACATAATGTGGGGGAGCCTCATGATTGTGCCGACGTTACAAAAGTAGGTCATTGCAAGGTTTGTTGTTGCAAGATGCTGTTTAAGTTCTCTGAGCATGTATTCATATCCGGCGAAGTCTGTCTCGAAAAAGTTGTTTTCGGAGGCGTAGCGGTAGATTCTGCGCTGCGGCATATATTCGAGGAAGAATATTCCGTTTTTCGGCAGTGATTCGTAGCGGCGATAATTCTCAAGAGTTCTTGTTATCGCCCTCTGCGTCTTTTTCAGAGCATCTATCTTAATGTTGATGGACTGCATCTGCCTTTTGAGAATGCGCTGAATTTCGCTTGGGTCATTTCTGTCGAGGCACGCTCTTATCTCTTTTAATTTAAGCCCGTAAGCTTTCATATATTGAATCATATCCAGCTTGGCAGATTGTATTATGTGATAGTATCTGTAGCCGCTCTCCTTGTCCCTTACGGCTGGTGAGAGAAGCTTTTCTCTGTCGTAAAGCCTCAGAGTCTGTTCCGATATATTATTGAGTCTTGCCATCTGTCCAATGGATAGTCTTTGAAAATTCACCATTAACACCCCTATATAACTTTATATATGGTATAGAGTTTTTTAAAATTATACACCATTATTTTATCCACCAAAATACATATAAAAAAATATAATCCTATGATATCTTAAGTGTAAATTTTATTAGGGAGAATTTTGCCGCAATGGGCGACGGAGAATGTTCTCAACGCAGCTTTGACGACATGTTAGATAATAAAAAAGTTTAAGCACATCCGCACTTGTCTTTGAGAGTGTGTATGTGCTTTTTTGTATGCTGTGCCGAATAGGAAGGGATAAAATTGGAATACCACGTAACTCAGCTGATACTGTTTCAGATATTTTTAATTCTGCTCAATGCCGTCTTTGCCTGCGCGGAGATAGCAGTTATATCAATAAACGACAATAAACTGGCCTCGATGGCTGCGCAGGGGGACAAGAGAGCTAAAAGACTGGCGGCTTTAACTGCCCAGCCTGCTTCATTTCTTGCGACAATTCAGGTTGCCATCACATTGTCAGGATTCTTGGGAAGCGCCTTTGCCGCGGACAATTTTTCCGAAAGAATGGTGAAGGCTCTTATCGGTCTGGGAGTTACTATATCTCCAGCCGCACTTGATACTATATCGGTAATATTCATAACATTGATATTGTCATACTTTACTTTGATATTTGGCGAGCTTGTTCCCAAAAGGCTGGCAATGAAGAATGCCGAAGTTTTGGCCCTCTCAATGTCGGCAATGATATATTGGATATCCAAAATGTTCGCGCCTATTGTCTTTGCCCTCACGGCATCGACAAATCAGGTTCTTAAGCTTCTTGGAATAGACCCTAACTCGGAAGACAAGGAGCTCAGCGAGGAAGAGATACGCATGCTGGTCGATGTCGGCAGCGAAAGGGGCGTTATTGCTCCTGAAGAAAAAGAGATGATTCAAAACGTCTTTGAATTTGATGATTTGATAGTTGGAGATTTTGCGACACACAGAACAGATATAATCATGCTCTGGGCAGATGATTCAGATGAAGAGTGGGAAAGGGTAATCAGTGAAAGCAGATTTGCAAAATACCCAGTCTGCAAAGAGACGGTGGACAATGTAATAGGCATTCTTAACACGAAAGATTACTTCAGACTTAAGGACAGAACACGGGAAGCTGTTATCCGCAATGCAGTAGTTCCTGCGTTCTTTATTCCCGAAAGTATATGTGCGGATGTCCTGTTTCGCCAGATGAAGCAGAGCCGAAATCATTTTGCCGTAGTTCTTGATGAATATGGCGGAATGGCAGGCATGGTGACTATGAACGACCTGCTGGAACAGCTTGTAGGAGACTTAGAAAACGAAACAGAAGCTCCGTATGATGCCTTGAAAATTAGGAAACTTACCTCCGATTCGTGGGTTATAGACGGATCTGCTCTTCTTAGAGACGTATCCAAAAATTTGGGAATAAGGATGCCAGAGGAAGAATATGATACATTTGGAGGCATGATCTTTGGAGAGTACGGCTCAATACCGGAGGACGGCAGTGAATTTAATACCGAAATAGGCGAGCTCAAAATAAAAGTTACTGAAATCAGAGAACACAGAATTAGAAAAGCAACAGTCTCTGTTGCAGGTAAAAAAGCCGCAGGCAGCTCAGATGAAGAATAAATAAAAGACACCTAAAGGCGTCTTTTATTTATTCCGAATAAAAACACTTCTGCCAGGTCAATACTTTTATGCTATGCAAATCGTACAATTTCTTCGATAGATTTTCTTGTCTTTGGGTGCTCCGAGTTTGCTTCGGGATGCCCAAGAGCGATGATTGTTCTGACTGTCTGCTCAGACGGGATATCAAGAAGATTTTTTACGTCCTCTTCATTAAAAGTTCCCATAATACATGTTCCGAGTCCCAAGTCAGAGGCCTGAAGAGTTATATAAGCGGCAGCGGCTCCCATATCGCCCTGGGCGAAATGCTTGCATCCCCATTTTTTGAGCACTGCCGGCATAAGATTGGGCGACTCTTCTTCGCAGAGGACAATCATTGCTGGTACGGAAGCTGAGAACTTATTAGCTCCAACAATCTGTACCAGTTCGGCAAGTTTGCCCCTTTTATCATCCGATGTTACAACAACAAAATTCCAAGGCTGACTGTTGCATGCTGATGGCGCCAGTCTTGCCGCTTCCAAGCATTTCATTATATCTACTTTTGAAACAGCTTCATTGGTGTAGTGTCTGCAGCTTTGCCTCTTAAGTGCAAGTTCGGCAAAATCCTTCATTAAAATACCTCCTGTATCATAGTATTTTCTGTCTCTATGTATTGTCACAACGATTTTAAATTATGATGTTTGAGGGCTGCTTTCACAACATCGGAAAAATATTTAAAAAAAACTATAAAAAAATCAGTATTTATACTTGGCATGACGAGCTGTTTTTTGATACCGGAAAATATTATTTATACAATAATAATTTCATAATATCCTGTAATTGAGAAATTTTTCGCAAAAGAAAAATATTGATATTTAAGCCTTTTGAAAAGGAATACGATAAGCAAAGAAAAAAATGTATATAAATTACTGATAATTAAATTCAATTATATTTGTTCTGTTGAATAAATTCATGGGCATTGTTGAAAGAATAATCATCATATCTAACTTAATTCTATAAAAAAATGATTTTGAGCAGTAACAACCGCTGATGTTCTTACCTTATGTTTTTGCGGAAGATTCCCTTGTGTTGTGAGGCGGTGGTTTATATATGGGCTCACAGGATGCAAAAATACAGCAAAATTAAGTGTTCGTGACTTGCAATAAAAAGTGATATTACTGGTAATTGTTTTTTATAATATTGGTTATTTTATTTTTAGTTAATTTAATAACCTCTGTGTGTATAAAAATCAATTAGTTGTCATTTTCTGATTTTGATGTATAATTTAGGCATGTTCAGCTAAAATGCGTACCCGAAGGAGGTGAAGCTGGTATACAAAGGGGAACGAAAGCAAAAGTTAGCTTTTGCAAAATAAGATAGGAGATGTTGTTCATGGATGCACTTACAGCACTTGTAGTAAAAGCAAATGGATTTATATGGGGTTTATATTGTCTAATTCCACTTCTTTGCGGCACAGGTCTTTATTTTACATTCAAATTAAATTTTGTTCAGGTTCGCAAGTTCTGCCGCGCAATTAAGCAGGTTTTCGGAGGCATCACAATATTTGGAGAGCGCGCAGGCAATGACGGGATGAGCTCCTTCCAGGCCCTTGCGACGGCGGTTGCCGCTCAGGTTGGTACAGGAAACTTGGCCGGAGCTGCAACAGCAATAGCAATAGGCGGCCCCGGAGCAATTTTCTGGATGTGGATAGCCGCTTTCTTCGGAATGGCCACAATATTTGCTGAAGCCGTGCTGGCACAGGTCTACAAAGTTAAAGACACAAGAACCGAAAGCATTGTGGGCGGTCCCGCGTATTACATAGCCAACGGTCTTGGCAGCAAAGGCCTTGCAGCCTTCTTCTCTGTCGCAATAATAATCGCGCTCGGCTTCATAGGCAACATGGTTCAGTCAAACTCAATAGCCGATGCTTTTAACAACGCATTTGGCGTGAACAAGCTCCTCGTCGGTGTCGTGGTTGCCGCAATAGGCGGATTTGTATTCTTCGGCGGAGTAGGCCGTATCGCTTCTCTGACAGAGAAAATAGTACCGATAATGGCAGCTCTCTATCTCCTTGGCGGACTCTACATCCTTGTAATGTTTGCAGGAAATATCATCCCCGCCTTTAAAATGATCTTCGTCGGAGCATTTAACCCATCAGCAGCTACGGGCGGACTTATTGGAGCCACAATGAAAGAAGCCATGCGCTACGGAGTAGCACGCGGACTTTTCTCCAATGAGGCCGGTATGGGTTCTACCCCGCACGCGCACGCAATTGCGAAGGTGAGTCATCCTGCGGAACAGGGACTTGTCGCTATAGTCGGTGTATTTGTCGATACATTCCTCGTTCTCAATATGACAGCATTTGTCATTTTCGTAACGGGCGCTATTGACGGACAGACAAGTGGTATAGCTCTTACACAGAAAGCTTTCCAGATTGGCTTGGGCTCAATGGGACATCCCTTCATCGCAGTATGTATGTTCTTCTTCGCATTCTCAACAGTAATCGGATGGTACTTCTTCGGAGAACAGAATATTAAATATCTCTTTGGCCCCAAGGGACTTACACCTTATCGTTTCCTCGTAATGGGTTTTGTTCTCTTAGGCTCAGCACTGAAGCTTGACCTTGTTTGGGAACTTGCCGACTTCTTTAACGGAATCATGGTCTTCCCGAACCTCTTGGCACTCATCGGACTGTCAAAGGTCGTTGCAAAGTCGCTGAAGGAATTTGATGACGAAGGACGCATTAAAGCCTAATAACAAAATATAATAATAATTTTATATAATTAAGCATAAAAAAGAGACCGCATTCGCGGTCTCTTTTTTATGCTCTTATAAGAGCTATATGTTTATGTTTATTTCTTGCAAGCGTATCATGCTTATTATAGGTATGGTTTTTTTAAGTAGTATTGCTTGTTTGTAAAGTCTCACAAAACAATATATCAGATGTATAATCCGAGCAGCGAGAGTATGTTCTTCAAGGGAGGGCTTGACCGCAAGCAGAATTTTATAATATTGCGTGAAAGTTTTGCGTAATCTGTAATTCTTGACAGACTGATTGGAGATGCATATGTTATGGATCAACTTACTGCTCTGGTAGTGAAAGCTAATAGTTTTATTTGGGGTCTCTATTGTTTGATTCCGCTTCTTTGCGGTACCGGACTTTACTTTACTCTTAGGCTTAAATTTGTCCAGGTTCGTAAGTTTGCTCTTGCCGCTAAGTACACCTTCGGTGGACTTACACTTTTCGGAGAGCGTGCAGGCAAAGACGGCATGAGCTCTTTCCAGGCTTTTGCCACAGCAATAGCAGCACAGGTCGGAACAGGAAACCTTGCAGGAGCCGCTACTGCTATCGCACTCGGCGGCCCTGGCGCAATTTTCTGGATGTGGCTTGCCGCATTCTGCGGAATGGCTACAATTTTTGCCGAAGCAGTTTTGGCTCAGACCTATAAAGTTAAAGATCCTGAGACAGGAAGCGTTGTCGGCGGTCCTGCCTACTACATCACACATGGACTAGGCAGTAAGAAGCTCGCAATATTCTTCTCTGTTGCTCTTATTATTGCGCTCGGATTTATCGGAAACATGGTTCAGTCAAACTCAATAGCGGATGCTTTCAATAACGCATTCGGAGTCAACAAGATTATCACCGGCGTAATAATGGCTGCAATCGGCGGATTCGTCTTCTTCGGAGGGCTGGGACGCATTGCATCACTCACAGAAAAGCTTGTCCCGATTATGGCTACATTCTACCTCTTGGGCGGACTTTACATTCTTGTGACACATGCCGACCAGCTTATTCCCGCATTCAAGATGATATTTGTCGGAGCATTCAACCCATCTGCAGCTACAGGCGGACTTATCGGTGCAGGCGTGAAAGAAGCCATGCGTTACGGAGTTGCCCGCGGCCTCTTCTCCAATGAAGCAGGTATGGGGTCCACACCGCACGCTCACGCAGTCGCTAAGGTAAACCACCCTGCAGAGCAGGGCTGCGTAGCCATCATGAGCGTATTTGTCGATACCTTCCTCGTCCTCAATATGACAGCGTTCGTTATCTTTGTAACCGGCGCTATCGATGGACACACATCCGGTATCACGCTTACACAGAAAGCATTTACAATAGGACTCGGTTCATGGGGACTTCCGTTTATAGCGATATGCATGTTCTTCTTTGCGTTCTCGACAATAATCGGATGGTACTTCTTCGGTGAACAGAACATCAAGTATCTCTTTGGACAGAAGGGGCTTACACCCTACAGAGTCTTGGTTATGTGCTTCGTAGTTTTAGGTTCGGCTCTTAAGCTCGACCTTGTTTGGGAACTTGCCGATTTCTTCAACGGAATTATGGTATTCCCGAACCTCTTGGCACTTATCGGACTCAGTAAGGTTGTCTCAAAGGCTCTTGACGATTTTGATGAGAAGGGACGCCTCAAGGCCAGAGCATAACATCGGTCTTATCGCGACAGATTTAACAGGGAGAACCCTTAAGGGTTCTCCCATATTTTTTTTCTTTTTTAAATGAAACAGCGAACTAAATGATTATTCTGCCATACGGTTTTTTTCTTTGCTTATTCGCAAAAATTTTATATGAAATGTTTAGGCCGACAAGGGATTTTTGAATATATTATTAAATATTGTCCGCGATTAGCTTCTATAGACAAAATGCTTCTGCAGTGATAAAGTTCAAAAACTTTAAATACATATACCGTAAATATCATATATTTACAGTAAAAGCTCAGTTCGCATTGGCAGTATCAGAAGGCTAGAAATGTGTGCTTGTCAATTTGGACAAATGGGGGAAAAGACATGGATGTTTTGTGGAAATTTAATGATTTTGTAAACGGAATTGTTTGGGGACCTTGGATGCTGACACTGCTGGTTGGTACTGGAGTCTGGTTCACCTTTGTACTTGGTTTTCCTCAGGTTCGTTATTTCGGACTTATGGTGCGTGAAGTTGTAGGCAAAATTCGCCACAAGAGCGAAGAGGACGGGAGCATTTCATCCTTTGCCGCAATGGCTACAGCTCTTGCAGCTACAGTAGGTACGGGCAATATTGCCGGTGTTGCCACGGCGCTTCACTTAGGAGGGCCAGGAGCCCTTGTGTGGATGCTCATATCAGCGATATTCGGTATGACAACTAAATTCTGCGAAGTAACACTTGCTGTCCGTTACAGAGAAAAAGACGCAATGGGCCAGTTCAGAGGAGGAACAATGTACATCCTCGAAAAAGGCCTTGGAATGAAGTGGCTCGCAGTTATATTTGCTCTCTTTGCTTTCCTCGCATCGTTTGGTATAGGAAACGCTGTGCAGGCAAACTCAACCTGTGAGGGAATATCAATGGCTTTCGGAATTCCCCACATATATACGGCCGTCTTCCTTGCCGTGACAGTCGGGCTTGTAATATTCGGCGGACTTACAAGAATAGCCACCGTAACGGTTCTGCTCGTTCCCTTCATGGCTATATTTTACATAGTAGGAGCTTTTGCCGTTGTATTCAGCCATGCCGACGCCGTCCCAGGTGCGATATCTATGGCTCTGTACGGAGCTTTCGGAGATCCTCAGGCTCTTCCCGGAGCTCTTGCCGGGTGGGCTGTTAAAGCCGCCATAACAAGGGGAATCGCCAGAGGCGTATTCTCAAACGAAGCAGGTCTCGGTTCTGCTCCTATCGTTCACTGCACGGCTAAAGTCGACCACCCAGTGCGCCAGGGACTTTACGGACTCTTCGAAGTCTTTACGGACACAATCGTAATATGCACATTGACAGCCATGACCATATTGGCGTCGGGAGTTCTTACGTCACAGGCGGAACTTACAGGCTCTCAGCTCTCTTTGGCCGCCTTTAGCTCCACTCTCGGGACTCTTGGCACAATGATTCTCTCCGTAGGGCTGTCGCTCTTCGCTCTTTCAACTATTCTTGGCTGGTATTGGTATTCAGAGACTGCCTTAGTCTATCTTTGCAAAAGCCATCGTGTCATTCTTCCGCTTAAAGTATGGTGGGTTGTGCTGATAGTCCTCGGAGGATGGGGCGGAGCTGAAGTGCTAAACAACCTGTGGAGTCTTTCGGACACACTTAATGGACTTATGGCCGTTCCTAACCTTATAGGTCTCCTTCTGCTTACAAAAGAGCTCAAACGGCTTGTGAAAGATTTTGACTACAAGCTGAAATCGGGAGAACTGAAGAGATAACTTTACACAATAAGCACAAAAAATACGACGCGCACATAAATATTGCGCGTCGTATTTACATTCCTTAATGTCAATTCTTTACCAGAATTTTTTCTTTTTAAATATCCACATACAGTATATGACAATTGCCGCACTGAGTAGAATGACGGCGGGGTAGCCATACTTCCAGCTCAGTTCCGGCATCTCCTTAAAGTTCATTCCATACCATCCGACCAACAAAGAGAGAGGAAGAAACACCGTTGTTACAATAGTCAGTATCTTCATAACCTGATTTTGTCTAATATCTATCTGCGCCTGGTAGACCTCTCCCAACTGCATGGAAAGCTCTCTCAGCATCCGTGTCTCGTCCAAAAGTCTCTTTACTCGCTCATAAACTATCGAGAGGGATTCTTTTTCTGATGCCGAAAAAATATCGCACTCAATAAACTTCTGCAGTAAGTCTGTAAGCTGGGAATAGTAATGTGAACTGGCAAGAATCACCTTTCTAGTAAGCATCAGTTTGTGGTTAAACTTATCAAGTCTTCCCTCAAGCACACTTTCCTCTAGCTCGGCAAGCTTATCTTCTATAGTCTCAAGAGTTTTAAGATCATCCATGATTACAAACTCAAAAAAATCCTGCATAAAGTGTCCTACAGAGGGCTCTTTCCAGGTTACATCGGACGAAATTAGTTTTGCCGCTGACGATACCGTTCCGCTGTCGTCAACAAAGAGCAGTGCTTTTTCCGTTATACAGTACGAGAAAGCGGACTTCTTCTCCGTAGATTTTTTCTTTGGAATGACAAAAGTACCGCATAGAATGCCGCCGTGTCTCTCAGCCTTGCAAAAACGTGCGTGCTCAGCAGGCTGAATTGTAACGTCTGCAAAGCCGCAGAGGTCATCTTTCTTTGCATACTCCTCGGATGTCAGAATTAAAACGTAAGGTGCTGAGCACTCCTCTTTTTCTCCAAGAAGAGTAAGTTTGTTATCTATCTTATAAAGCATAATTGTGCCTCTTTTCGGGCTTTAGTCTAAGACAATGTGAATATTATAGTCTGCTCAGCCATTTGTGCATATCGTCACACTATCTAAAAATCTAAAAATCTAAAAAGAGTTAAGCCATTGAGATAATGTCAGCAAGCAGAGCCTGAGCCGTCTCTTTTCTGCCCGCTCCTGCACCGATAAAAGTTACGTCTCCAAGGTTGTCTGTCGTTACTGTCAGCGCGTTTAGGGCTCCGTTTATAGATGACAGCGGCGCGGAGAATGGAATCCTCATCGGTTTCACATAACCCAAAAGTCTGCCTCCGTCATTCTTTATTCCCGCTATAAGTTTTATGGAGCAGGAAGATTTCTTGGCAGCTGCGATATCATCCGGAGTAATTCTTGATATCCCGGTTCTGTCTATCACAGAAACAGGCATATCTTCGTCAAAAAATATCCTAGCCATGATAGAAACCTTAACAGCAGCATCCCAGCCTTCTACATCACCGGTTGGGTCAGCTTCGGCGTAGCCCATCGCTGTTGCCTCATCCAAAGCGGATAAGTAAGTCATTCCTCCTGCCATTTTCGTCAGTATGAAATTAGTAGTCCCGTTTAATATTCCCTCGGCCTTTTGAATTTTACATCCCGCAAGTCCCTCGGAAATGCCCTTTATCACTGGAGTTCCTGCCATAATTACTCCTTCGTAGCGCAGTTTTGCACCTGAATTTTTAGCGGCAAGAGCAAGCTCAGAAAATTTCAGAGCAATAGGTCCTTTGTTTGTCGTTGTGACATCAATGCCCATTTCAAGAGCGGACATTATATGAGAAAGCCCCGGCTCTCCAGTTGTCAAATCCGTAGGTGTCGCTTCTGCAAGCATAGTCGCTCCAGATTTCTTTAAAAGTTCAGAAAAAGAGCCGTGCGCCTGAGGAAATTTCTTAAAAGAACCGTTTGCGTGCAGTTCCTCGATAATGTTTTCTATATTAAGACCATCGGGATTCATTACAGTGCCCTTTGAACGTCCCGCTATAAAAGTGACTATATAGTCAAAGCCGTACTTGCTTTTAAGCTCAGATTTTTTTTCCTGAAGCAACTCCAGCAGAGCCGCACCGACATTGCCGCATCCGGCTATAGCTATTTTGTTAATCATAGTTCTGCCCCCTATACCAAAAATGTCATAAATTTTTGTCAGTATACCATAAAGCTTTCACTTGGCAACGCTGCATCACATCTATCGCCCATCTTTTGGATGTAATACAGCTGCAATTTTAGCGGATAAGGAACTTTAACCATACTATTATCTGCTATTCCGGCTTTGTGCTGTTAGAACAAAAAAAGAGAGCCTTATCGGCTCTCCATTTGCTTTTATATTACTTTACGAAACG